>CAVTUQ010000005.1:0-167500 GCA_963737905.1 uncultured delta proteobacterium
GATAAAGCGCATCCATCATCAACCGTTTATGGTGCCCGGGCGTACCCAAATATTGATAGAGCGTGTGGGCAAGTACACTATGGGCCATCATGGGGTGGCCATAGTCCGTGCCCGGTCCCGCCCAGACCATGTGCGCATAGTTGGTGCCGTGATAGTAGCCGTCACTGGCGGCCGCTTTGGCTTCGTGAACGCCCGCGCGCGCGTCCATGCCGCTGTCGACGCGCCAGATTGCCTCGTAAGTCGCCCAGCGTGCCATGTCCAAATTAATCGAAATATCGACGCAGTGATCTTGCACGCGTTGAAAGCGCCCGATGGGCTGGCCAAAGACCACGCGGGTGCGAGTGTATTCGCAGGTGAGGTCGAAGACTTCCTGAGTGGCGCCGACTTGGTAGGCAGATAGAATCGGCAACGATTTGTCCAACGCGGCTTCCAATGTTGCCCAGCTCGCCCCGCTCGAGCCGAGCAGGTTGCTGGTCGAGACCACCACGTTGTCGAAGCGGACTTCGGCAACGGAAACGAGGAAACCGATGTGCGGCGTGGCGGTGATTCCGGGGCTCTTGGCGTCCACCAGCAAGAAAACCACTTTGCCCTCTTCGGTCCGCGCAGCACAAAGATAATCCGTTGCCGCTTCAGCATCGAAGACAAAGCGCTTGGCGCCGTTCATGATATAGCCGTTGGGAGTCTTGCTAAGACGCGTTTCAACGGCTTCCGGTCCCCAGTAGGCGGCCTTGTCCGTAAGGGCGGGAACGACGATCATCTCGCCGTTGCACAGGCGCGGCAACAATGCGGTTTTTTGTTGTTGTGTGCCGGCTTCGAAAACTATCTGCGCGCTGAGCACGCCCGAAGTGAAGAGCGGCCCCGGCACCGGTCCGTGCCCCAGCTCTTCAAAAACCACGGCGCAATCCATGGTCGTGACGCCGGCGCCGCCATATTCTTCCGGCAGCATCATGCCTAGCCAGCCGAGTTCCGCGGCTTTTTTCAAAAGCTGCGGCTGGAAGGTTTGTTTGTTTTTGTACCACTGGGTCATCTGGTGCGCGGGAACTTCGGCCTTGACGAAATCCGCCGCAACTTTTTTCAACATCTCTTGGTCTTCTGTTAGTCCTAAGTCCATATCTTTCTCCTACGGCTTGAACTTTTTAAACTGCTTGAACGGCTGGAACGATCAGCAACCGATTGGTTCAAAATGTTCAAATCGTTCAAGTCGTTCAATTTAGCTCCATCGCTTCCCGTGTCGTTTAATCCGTTTCCGGCGCTTTCTCTGTCGTCGGCCTGCCGAGGCCCAAGCGGCGGGCGAAAATCAAGCGGTCGGTGTCCAATGTGCCGCCGCCGTGTAGTTGCCCCGGCCCCGAGCGCACGGCGTATTCGAAATCCACCACTTCATGTACGGACAGGTCTTGCACCAAAGCATCGGCGCCCATGATCGCCTGAAGGCGCTCGCCGTTGCGCAAGCGCATCATGCGCTGGAAGTAGCGCTGCTGCGGGCCCCCGTACGGGTGGGGCTTTTTCGCGAACCGGCGCCAGTAGATAAGCTGGTTAAAACGCCGAAGGGTGTTCAACTCCAGCGTCATGTCCGCGATGAGTTCGCGTACGTGCGGGTCTTCCATAAGCGGCTTGCCGCCGATATAGGTATTGCGGCAATAGTGGACGACACGCTCGATCAAGGGGTCTGCGGCGATTCTGCCGTCGCCGCCGTGTTCCAGCTCCATGTGGGTGCTGGCGACTTTCCAGCCGTTATTCTCGCCGCCGATCAGATATTTCGCCGGCACGCGCACGTTGTCGAAGAAGACCGCATTCTTGATGCCCATCATAAGATTCATATGCTGAATCGTGATGCCGGGCAGGTTCGCCGGGATATGCAACCAGGCGAGATTCTCATGTCGTTTGCCCTGCGGATTGGTGCAGACCAAGGTCCAAAGAAAGTCCGGCGGCAGATGATGGCCGACCATGACTTTTTGGCCGTTGACGACATAGTCGTCGCCGTTGCGGATCGCCTTGGTCTGGCAGTTGGCGATGTCGCTGCCGCCATGCGGTTCGGTCAAAACTTGCCAAACGCAGATTTCCGCCCGCGTTATCGGCGGCAAGAATTCGGCTTTCTGCTCGTCGGTTCCCCAGCGAATCAGCACCGGCGCGACGATGCGCGCGAGAGTGTAGAAGGTATGCGACAGGTTCAAGCCGTATTTGAAAAGCTCGGTTTCCAACACCATCTGATGATCTACGGTTAGCTCGGCGCCGCCATATTTTTTTGGAAACAACGGAAAGAGCCAGCCCTTCGCGCCCAATTTCTCCGCCAGGCCGCGGCGAAATTTATATTCCTCCTCGTCCTCACGGGTCGACCAGGAAGCCGACCAGCGCAAGTGCTCGTGCCCTTTCATCTGCTCGGCCACCCAGGCGGCGACCTCTTTACGAAACTCGGCTACATGGGGAGGATCTGCCGAAACATTAAAATCCATATATTGCTCCTTTTCTTCCAGTCTGCGTGACTCAGACTCTAGACTCTCAGACTCTCAACTCTAGACTCTCAACTCTCAACTGTTTTTCATACTACTCCACTTGTGCGCAACTCCTCAATCGCTTCGCTACCATAACCGAGCCGCGTCAAGATCTCTTTCGTGTGTTCTCCGAGCAGAGGCGCCGGCCGGAAAAATTGCGCCGGCGTGTCGGAGAGATTGATTGGGCTCCCGACCAAATTACTTTTGCCCATCCGGGGATGGGTTATCTGCCTGGGAATGCCCATGTGCTTGATCTGGGGATTGTCGAAAACTTCGTGGATCGTGTTGATAGGTGCGTTGGGAATGCTGTTGGCGTCCAGCCTGAGCAACCAATATTCGCGCTGTTTTTCGCGAAACTGCGCGCGCAGTATGTCGACGATTTCGTCGTGACGGTCGCTGCGCTGTTTGCGCGTGTCAAAGCGCGGGTCGCCGATCAGATGATCGAGCTCGGCCGCTCGCAGCAGTCCCTCCCAGGCTTGGTTGTGTCCCGATAGATGAACCATGAACGGTTTCTTGTCACAATCGAGCAGGCTGTAGATTCTTCCTTTGGGAAAATTGTCGCGGGACACCGCTTCACCGCCGTTCAGGTAATCCGCTACATGGGATTCGATAAACGCAATGCTCACTTGTAGTAGTGATACGTCGATAAATTGACCGCGCTGGGTTTTCGCGCGCGCAAGCAGTGCTGCCATGACCCCATGGGCGGCAAAAATTCCCGCCGCGTGATCGACGAAAGAGACGCCGGCGACCTTTGGATCATCCAGGTCGGTGACCAGGCTCATCATGCCGCTCAACGCTTGGCCGATGGTATCGAATCCCGGCTTGTCCCGGTAGGGACCGCTCTGGCCATAGCCGGAGATCGAGCAATGGATCAGTTTTGGATTGACCTTCGCGAGATCTTCATAGTCTAGGCCCAACTGGGTTCGCGTCGGGGGACGGAAGTTTTCGAGTAAAATGTCCGCCGTTGCGAGCAGCTGCAACAAGATCCCGCGCGCCTTTTTATCCCGCAAATTGAGGGTCAGGCTTTTTTTGTTTCGGTTCAGCGCGCGAAAGCTCGGACCGTAGCCTTCGTATTTCGGGTTGCGCCCGCGGTGAGTGTCGCCGCCGTTGGGCAACTCGACTTTGATGACTTCGCAGCCCAGGTCGCCGAGTAAACTGCCCGCGTAGGGGCCGGCCACATGGCCGCTAACCTCAATGCAAACAGTTCCTTCGAGAGCTCCAGCTATCATTGAAACTCGATCTTTCTCACTCAAAAATCCACTTACTCCAATCCAATATGGATATCCACGTCTTAGCGTATCATTATCAAGGCGTCCACGGCCAATGCTCCTTGACCCACGGGCAGCACAACCACAGGATTCAAATCCATTTCAGCGATGTCGTTGTCGAGGTCGTAAGCCAGCCAAGAGAGCCGGGCAGCCATTTCGGCCAGCGCGTCGATATCCGCTGGCGGCGCACCACGCACGCCGGAGAATACTTTTGCGCCTTTGAGAGTTTCCAAAGCACGGCGTGCTTCGGCAGCACTGATGGGTGGAATGCGAATCGCGACGTCCGCCAAGATCTCGACGAAGACACCGCCCAAGCCCACGACCAGAGTCGGTCCTAGCTGTTCGTCGCGCGAGATCCCAAGCAGGCACTCGACGCCCTTGATTTGCTTCTGAACCAGAACACCTTCGATATTCGCATTTGGCTTTTTTGCTTTTACAGCCGCAAGTATTTCATCGTAGGCTTTCTGAACGCTCTCTTTGTTCTCTAATCCGATCCGAAGCGCGCCGAATTCTGTCTTATGCGGAATATCGACGGATACGATTTTAACCACACAGGGATAACCAAGTTGCTCGGCCGCGCTTACCGCTTCGCCGACTGATTGCGCCATCGCTGCCGGCGCCAGCGCAATGCCATACGCGCCCAGCAGTTTTTCCGTGGTGCTGTACGGCAGAACGCCGCTGCCAAGGTCTCGTCGCGCGGGCGCCGAACCCGCCCGTGTAACTGAATCAAAGCGACCCACCGCACGGTCGCGTTCGTTCTTGCGCAGCCGGCCCATGGCACGTAACGATTTGCGATAATCGCCGGTAAACGTCAGTCCCAGCTCGTTGAGCCGCGTGTACCAAACTTCGGCCGGCGGTTCGGTGGCTCGCGTAAGCACGAATACACGCTTATCGTTGGCGAGACTCAAGTCGGAAAGCTTTTGATAAAGCTTCTCTGATGCAGGCGTGAGGGACTCTGGTAAATTCAAGCGCAGGCCCACCATATCGATTCTGGGCTCTTGAAAAAATCTCTCCAAGCACTGATCGAAGCCTTCAGGCTTTATCCGCTGCAGATCTTCAACGTCGAGGGGATTTCCAAGCAAGGTCGGTTTATCGAGGCTCTGGATCATGACTTGCTGGGTCTCCGGACTAAGCTCCGGCACGGGCACGCCTTCTTGATCGGCGATATCGCAAAGCAAGGTGCAATCGCCGCCGGAGATCGTGATCAGACCGACGCCTCGATCATGTTTGTCCAGGCGCATCTTTGCACCGGCGAACAATGCCGTCGTGTCGATGAGATCATCAAGATCATTGACGATGATGGCGCCGTGTTGCTCGAAAAACGCGTCCCATGCGGCCACGGCGCCGGCGAGTTGACCGGTGTGGGCAATGACGTTCCGTTTCGCTCGTTCCGTACGGCCCGCGCGGAGCACTAAGACCGCCTTGCCATTGGCGACGGCGCGGTCCAACGCTGCGGCAAAACGTTGCGGTTCCTTGGGCGCTGCTTCGATATAGGTGGCGATGACGTCAATTTCCGGGCACTCGGCCTCGTAAGCGAGATAATCGGCGGCGTTGAGGATGATCTCGTTGCCGCCGCTGGCGCAGAGATGAAAGCCTAAGCCGCGCTTAGCGCCCGCGTTTATCAACAGATTCATCATGCCGCTGCTCTGAAAGATACAGCCGATGTTTCCCGCGCGGAGATTCTTCGGCAGTTCGCCGCCCCAGATTCCCAGCTTGGCGCGGACCGAAACGAACCCCATACAATTGGGGCCAAGAAGTTTTATCCGTGCCGTTTTGGCGGCTTCGGTCAACTGCTGCTGCAGTTGTTTTCCCGCCTCGCCGCCTTCGGCGAATCCGTCGGCAAAAATGACTCCGGCCTTGACGCCTTTTTCCCCGGCCTCTTGGACGACGGACGCTACTGCCTTGTTATTGACGGCGATCACTGCCAGGGGAATTTCACCTGGAACATCGAGAATGCTCGGATAGGCTTTCAGTCCGAAAACCTCCGGACGGCTGGGGTTGATCGGCACGATGCGAGAGAGGTCGAACCCCATGTTTTGCAGATTCTTAAATATATTGACCGCGTAGTGATTGCGGTCGCTGGCGCCGATAATGGCAAGACGATCTGCCTCGAAGAGCGGTGATAAAGGTCTGTCCGTAGACAAGGGAAGCCTCCGTGAAAAACGGGAAGTCTGATTCGAAGATCTGACTTATCCCAGTTGGAAATGGATGTCCAATGCGAGGCTGGAGCGATTATCAGGAAGCGAGCAGTGGAACTTTGGTACCGAGACGAAATGTCGAGCGGTGAACACGATTCCTTGGATTATCTTGTCCCAGAAGTTGGCAAAAGAAGTCGGTGGTATCCCCACCGTCATGCCCCCGAAAGCATCCAGAAGCATTTGATTATCCTGGATTCCGGGTCGCGATACCCCGGACCGTGATCCGGGGTTGCCCAGAATGACGATTGAATTATGATATGTAACGAACGTCTGAGACAGGGCACTAGAAGAGAAGGGTATAAAATCATCGAGCTTTCTGTTTGCCACTCCTCGGAGCTTTATTGCCTCGACGAGTCGCCAGATCTACGAGTGCATCCAAATCGACGAGATGAATCGGTTTGCCTTCCGCAAAGGCGTACGCGTGAGAAGTAAACGTGCTCGTCGTGACGACGTAACCGGATTGTGCGCCGGAGCTCATAAGCGCACTGTAGAAATCCCGGACCACAGGTTCCCCCACCGGAGCACTCCAACGCTTGCATTGAACGGCGATCAATTGATTGTTCTTACGCAACAACAAGTCTATCCCGTTATCACCCGTTTCCGGCGTAATCTCGACCGTGTATCCGATCTCACGGAACAGACTCACGGTAAACTCTTTGAAAGCTACGGCATTCATGCTGCACACGTTGCTCGCGATGTCTACCTGTGTGGAAGGGTTGCCAATGTAGCCAAATGAGACGAGCGCCTCTTTTGCAAGATCAACTGTTACGTGGTCGGTTGCATAGTCGTTTATGTAGTTGCGCAGTCTCTTGACCATTACTCTTGCGTTACCGGGGGTCCCTTCGCAGTGTTGGGCAAGCAGCGTTGCAGCCTCGGGATCGAAGGTGAGGTTTCCAATTAATTTTACTATCTCGCCAATTTCTTGCACGCTGTAGGGTGCGAAATCAAAGCGAATCATCCAGCGACGGAGACGTTGGTCCAACTGCCAGGGCTTTGATGTCGTTCCAACTAAGGTGAACCGCTTAAGCGGAAGCCTGAGACTCCGCACCTTTGTTTCCTGGTCTGCAGGAAGTTCAAGAGTAAAATCTTCAATGGCCGCCATCAGAGCCTCTAACGCCGGTTCTTTTAGCGATTCTATTTGTTCAATAAGGAAAAAATCTCTCTCTCCAAGTTCTGTCAGCAAGCGGGCAAGATCCGCGGGTTCTGCAGCGACCGGCCCGTAAGCTCTATTGATGTTCACCTTCATCTCACGAGCAATCATGCAAGCCAAAGTAGCCTTTCCCATTTCAGGAGGGCCGGACAGCAAGAGATGAGGGAACGGTCTGGGATGATGGACAGCCGCTTCCATTCGAGGCAGGACGTCTTTCTTTATTTCTTCTTGTCCCACATAGTCATCAAAGCGAGGACTGGCTTTAGTGTCTTGCCAAGATGGGATACGCTCGACGGGTTCGGCAGATGGAGAATCAGAAGAAAGTTTCTCGGTTTCAGCGGGTTTATCAACATCTCGAGCCAGAGCATGAGATTTTTCAGCAGCTTCCTTGAGCTCTGCATCGGCACAAGCTTCGCAAAGCCCATTGTCTGAAAGGGAAAGAAACCATTTGGAAAGTCCGCAACGTTCACAGGTTGCCATTTGCGAAACCTCTCGCCTAAATATCCTTAACCCTGAGTCCAATCTGCATGCAAGGGCTTCTACTAAATTCGGAGTTATTTGTGAACAAGGAGTTCGATCAGCTCCCGGACACTACCGATCGTTTCGAGGTGTTGCACGTGATGAACCAGCTCCGTGGATTGTTTTTCAGAGATGGCACTCTTCGCATTGCTGCGAAACTTGTCCAAAACTTCCTCTTCCGTCATCGGATTGTCCGGATGGCCTTTAGCAATCCTGGCCGTGTAAGTAAATCGGCTTCCATCTTTCAACTCGACGCTTACCGGGCAATAGGGTCCCGGCTCGGGAATAGTATCATCGACAATCACTTGAACTTTGCTGATGGCATCCTGAACTTCAGGCTCGTTGGCCTTGGCGTCCGTGAAAGTGTCGATTTCTAATTTGCCATCGAGAAAAGCGAGAGCGACGACGTAATTGATGGCGAATTTCCCGCGCAGGCCGGTTTTCACTTCAGCATGGTAGTGGCGCTGATAGCGTAACGGTGGGATGCTGACCTTTATCTTCTCCACGTCAGCGAAGCGAATATGGTGTTCCCGTTTCAAGTGCAGCGCGGCGTCGGCGGCGAGAAATTGCGGCGCGCTGCACGGATGGAGTTTGAGGCCGAGGCCGGGAGACTCCAAAAAGTAAGGCTGGCCAAGAGCGGCCATCATCTTTTCGTAATCACAGGTTCCGGGACCGAAGAAAGTATCGCAGAATCCTCTGGGAGCTTCGATTATGGCGGCGTCGGCGGTGAACGCTTTTTCGGCCAGCAGCGCCGCTTCAACGCCGTTTCGCGCGGCGTTTGCGGCGTGAAAGGGCTTGACCATCGAGCCTTGCTGGCGGTGGATGCCGCCTGCCCCTGACGCGGCAATGCCGAGGGCTGCTTTGATCTTGTCAGGGTTGAGTCGCATAAGGCTGGCACAGGCGATGGCGGCGCCGATGCTGCCTAAGACGGGCGTACTGTGAAAGCCGCGGTCCTGCACGTTGGGCGCGTTAGCAGCTATCTTGGTGAGTATTTCGATACCCAATACATAGGCTTTTAATAGATCTTTTCCCGAGGAGCCGATGACTTCCCCCAGGCTCAACGCGGCTCCGGCCACCATGCAGGTCGGATGACCCGCATGGATAAAGGCGTCCCAATCGTCGAAGTCGATGGCGTGACCGAGGAGTCCATTGGCGAACGCCGCCATGGGGGCAGATGATTTCTGGCGTGTTCCCCAAATTGTCGCCTCGTCGCTATGGCCGACTCTCCTGCAATAATCAAAAGCGATGGCGGCAGTCTCCGTTGTAACTCCTACGAGTGCGGCGCCGAGGGTGTCGAGGATATGCATTTTGGCGTTGGTGAGGACTTTTTCGGAGATAGTCGCAAAATCGGTTTCAGCGACGAAGCGGGCGAGCGTGTCGGTGACGGGCGGCGATTGAGCCATAGTTCTTCCTTAGCGTTCGAAGATTTGCTAACTCCATTATCTGAATTAGGAGTGCCTGTCTATCTGTGATAGAAAAGATGGCAGGCAAATTGGCCAAACATATTTGAAATCTATGAACCAACTCAGAACAATACAATCGGAGACACCTGTGACTCGCGCAAAGCATGCCCTGAGTAACGCCGAAGGGACGCGAAGGCGCCAAGGGGGAGCGTTGTCATTTCGACCGAAGGGAGAAATCTTTCTTAGATCCCTCACATTTGTTCGGGATGACGGGCTTGGCCCATCACTTTGCGTGCTTGGCGTCCCTTCGACTTTGCTCAGGCCATGCTTGGCGAGATAAATTTTCTTAAAGTCGTTTTGTTAAACAATTCAAAGGTAAGAATCTAAGAAATTGAGGAGAAAAGCATGAAGGGTGTTCTAGAGGGTATCAGAATCTTGGAGCTTGGCAATTTTATCTCGGGACCTTACGCGGCGGTGTTGCTTTCGGACATGGGGGCTGAGGTGATCAAAGTCGAAAATCCCAAGGGTGGCGATCCCTTTCGCGGCTGGGATCTGGGCGGTGACCAGCCGAACTTTTGGGCGTTCAATCGCGGGAAGAAAAGCGTAACTTTAAATCTTCAAACTCCCGAAGGAAAAAAAGTTTTCTATCAATTGGTAAAAGACGCGGACGTTGTCATAGAAAACTATCGGCCGGGGGTTACGAAAAAGTTGGGAATAGATTATGAGACGTTGAAAAAGATAAACCCGCGGATTATCTGCTGCTCGATTACCGGCACCGGACCAACGGGACCTTACGTGCATCGTCCGGCCTATGACACCGTCGGACAGGGACTGGGCGGGATGTTGAGCGTCTTAATGGATCCCAAGGATCCCCGCCCCATCGGCCCGGCCTATGCGGACCACCTAAGTGGGCTCTATTCCGCTCTCGGCGTCCTCGGGGCCTTGGTTGCTCGCGCGAAGACCGGCAAGGGCCAACAGGTAGACGCGACGATGGCCGGGTCAGTGCTCGGTTTTCTCGGAGCGCCGGCGACCGAAACACTGGCCCACGGGCGGCCTCCCGGCCCTTATACGCGTCCAAGACAGTCTCAAACTTATGCTTTCTCGGGTTCGGATGGTTTGCCCTTCGCCATCCATCTATCGTCGCCGCAGAAATTCTGGGAAGGATTGTGCAAGTCGGTTGGACACCCCGAATTGATCGAAGATCCCCGTTTCAACACGCGTCCGAACCGCCGAAAAAATTACGACGAGCTGAGTAAAACCTTCGCGGAACTTTTCAAAGAAAAGCCTCGTACGTATTGGATGGAACAGCTTGAGGCCAACGATGTTCCCCACACGCCGGTTTATAACTTGGCGGAAGTTTTCCAGGATCCCCAGATCAAACACATGGGCCTGGAGATTCAAATCGATCGTAAAAACAAGCCCACTATTAAGACCGTAAAGTTCCCGGTGGAGTACAGCGACGATCAGATTCAACATCCTGCGGCGCCGCCCGAGCTCGGCGAGCACAACAGCGAGTTTTTGAAGTCTCTCGGTTACGATCAGAAGAGGATGGAGGAGTTGAAGGAAAAGGGTATAATCTGAGGTAAGAAGGCGCATCAAAAATAGATTGCAGCTCCGGGAAATCTTTTCCACAGCGACTCGGCAAAACCTCTCCTGGCAAACGCATGAGATGGATTGCTGTTTTTCTTCTCCTATTTTGTTCTAACGTTGGTTTGGCTGCAGAGAACCAACAGACGGATGCCGCCGTCGATAGACGCTTGGATGTCTTGTATGGCGAGCATCAAATTTATCGTCAGTTTTTCAATTTCCTAAAAAAGGCTATTGTCGGCCGGGACAAAGCTATGGTAGCCAAGCTGGTGAGCTACCCGCTATACGTGATCCATAAAAGCCAAAACTTGATAGTGAAATCGGAGAGGGATTTTGTCGCCAGATACGGTCAGATCATCAATGATAGAGTGTACCCAAGCCGTAAAATCCCAACAATACAAACATCTCTTCGCCGACTCTCGAGGATTGATGATCGGCCGAGGTGAAGTTTGGTTTTCAGGGATTTGCGTTGAGAAGACTCAGGCGAACCCCTGCTCTAAGGCGGTCGCGAAAATCGTCGGCATCAATCCGGACGCGCTGAGATGATGTAAGTCCTTCTCCGGTATTTAGGCTGATTGAAATGTATTTCCGCTGCGGGTTGAATTGCGTTCACTGTGATCTCCCGAGTCATTACTCGTCTAGCTTTGAATAATGACTCGCTATGATGTGATTATCGTCGGCGGCGGCGCCGCGGGCCTGATGTGCGCCATCGAGGCGGGCAAGCGCGGCCGGCGCGTGCTGGTCATCGAGCGCAGCGATCAAGTCGGCAAAAAGATTCTGATCTCCGGCGGCGGGCGCTGTAACTTCACCAACCTCCATGTAGCGCCGGATCATTTCATTTCCACCAACCCGCACTTCGCTAAATCCGCGCTAGCCCGCTATAGCCCGGAGGATTTTATCAGGATGGTCGAGCACCACGGGATCGCCTATCACGAGAAGGAACTCGGACAATTGTTTTGCGACCTGTCCGCGAAGTTGATCGTGCAGATGCTGGTGGACGAATGCCGGCAGGCCGGCGCCCGCATCGAAGTGGATTGCGTGGTAAGCCGAGTAGACAGAACCGGCAATGGCTTCGCCTTGAAAACCAACCGGGGTCCGGTGGATGCGGACGCATTGGTCGTCGCCAGCGGCGGTTTGTCGATTCCGAAGATGGGCGCCACCGGCTTCGGCTATGAGCTTGCCAAGCGGTTCGGTCACACCATCGTGGCTACGCGAGCTGCACTGGTACCATTGACACTCAGCGACAATGACTTGCCCAGATATCGTGAGCTAAGCGGTATCGGATTGCCGGTTGAAGCCGGTTCGAACGGCCACCACTTTGCCGGCCCCATGCTCTTCACTCATCGTGGCATCAGCGGCCCGGCGATCCTGCAGATATCTTCGTATTGGCAGGCGGGACAGGATCTCCAAATAAACCTCATGCCAGCTAGAGATGTCTTTGAATGGCTGGCGGATCGACAGCGTGGCCGTCCCGACGCGGAGCTAAAGACCGTGCTCGGCGAATCGTTTCCAAAGCGGCTGGCGCAGCATCTATGCGAGTTGGCATTAGGCAACCAGCCGCTGCGCCAATATCGCGCGCCGGAATTGCAGGCGATCGCTGAACGCCTGCGGTGTTGGAAGTTTTACCCCAGCGGCACCGAGGGCTATCGCACCGCGGAGGTCACGCTTGGCGGGGTCAACACCGACGAGCTTTCATCGACGACGATGGAGTCGAAGAAGGTGCGAGGTCTCTATTTCATCGGCGAGGTGGTCGATGTGACCGGCCATCTAGGCGGCTTCAATTTCCAATGGGCCTGGGCCTCCGGTCATGCGGCTGGGCAGGTGGTTTGATGCTCGAGTTTATATATTTTGCAAGCTTTCGCCGGGGCAAGAGAATCTCTACGGCAATTCGGTAAATGTAATGTCGATCCGGTATTATAAATAATTCGGATGGTTATTGACCGAGCATGTAACAGTTTTGTAGTGGACAATTGATGTCCAACCATGACTGTTCGTCCACCGTCAATGCCAGATTCGATATTTGCCATGCATAAACATACCCGTCCAAGCTCGACGTTCCTTCCGAGAGGGCTCGTGATGCTTCACGAAGACAGGGATATTCTCGTGGTCGATAAGCCAGCGGGCCTTTTGACGATGGGTACGGATAGCGACAAAACACGCACGGCCTATTTTATTTTGACAGATTATGTCCGTAAGGGTTACAGCAAGTCCCGGAACCGTATTTTCATCGTTCACCGGCTGGATCGGGAGACATCAGGGATACTGATCTTTGCGAAGAACCCAGAGGCGAAGGTCTGTTTACAGGATCAATGGAAGGAAACGCAGAAGAAGTATCTGGCGGTCGTTCATGGTCGATGTGATAAAAAGGCTGAGACGATAACGACATACCTGGGGGAAAACAAAGCCCACATCGTGTACTCTACGTCCGACGCCACAAAAGGAAGATTGGCCCGGACAGCGTATAGAGTACTCAAGCAGACGAAAGACTTTGCTCTACTAGAAGTTGCTCTGTTGACGGGTAGGAAGCACCAGATACGCGTCCATCTCGCCTGTATCGGGCATGCGGTCGTCGGCGATAGGAAATACGGAAAGAGGGATGGCGGCCATGGGCGTTTGGCCCTCCACGCGAAATCGATTTCTTTCAATCACCCTTTTAGTGGCGAGCGGCTTACTTTTGAAACGGAAGTGCCGGTGTACTTCAACCAGTTAGTGGGCTACGTTACTGATTGTCCAGTTCCTTCGCCAAGAAATTCGCCGTAAGGCCCCAGGCCGATTCGGCTAGCAGAGGGTCGTAGCATTCGCCGTCGGCCATAGCGAATCCGTGGCCGACGCGGTGGAAGAAGTGCCAATCCAGCGGTTGGCCGTTAGATTGCAAACTCGCCATTAACTGTTGCTGCACCGCTATACTGGCTACGTGATCGTGCGCGCCGAAAAATATCTGCGATGGGCATTTGAAATCCTTAACTGCGTCATTGGGGTGGCGTGGTCTCAACGGGCTGGGTCCTTCCTCGCGGACTGACGGATAATAGCCGACGAAAGCCCGAACGCTCGGGGTAGCGGCGACGAAATGGATGCCGATGCGCCCGCCCATGCAGTAGCCGACCACGGCGCAGCGTTTGCTGTCGACTTCGGGTCTGGTCGTTAAATAACGCCAGCTTTTGTTAAGCACTTCGAGGAATTGTCCGTCGGTGGTTTTCTTTTGCGCTTCGTGCACACCGTCAGATTCACCGAGCATCTTATAAAGATCGGGTACGATTGTTGAGTAACCGAGCTTGGCGTAGTTACAAACATTGACTTTCATGTTTCCTGTAACCCCAAAATGATGGTGCACGATCAACACGCCGGGGCCGGGCTCTTTGCGTTCCGGGTGCGCTATGTAACCGGGGATGCCATCGTGCTCGGGCGAAAGGTCGCGGTTAATGATCTTCATCTTCTCAGTCCTCCGTTGCGAGTCACCTCAGCGCACCTGTTATTACGATTCGAGTAAAAACTCAACCGCGTGATGCTGAACCCAGTGGAAAACATGATCATACTCTTTCAGGAAGCTCGCCACTTTCAACCCTGTGGTGGCAGCGGCCAATCCAACCATCGAGCGATGCCGGCCCCAAGAATCCATTCTTTGTCGCCGTCTGAGAGAAATTTCAGCTCTTCGGTAAACAAAGTCAGGCATTGCTTGTATGGACAAGTTAAATGAGAGAGATCCGTGCCCCAAAAACAGCGGCGCGGTTCGAAAGCCTCGACCACACGACGAATCAGAGCGTGAAGAGTCGGAAACGGGTAGGGTTCGTCGACGTAGCAGGGCAAGGCGGAGACTTTCACCGCGACATTTTTTAAACGCGCCAGCTTAAGCAGGTTCTCCACGGCGCCATCCAGCGGCTTGCCGCGGAGTGCTGAGCTGAGACCCATGTGGTCGATAATGAGACGCAATCCCGGGTGGTGCTCGGCGACCTCGCCGAGCTTCGGCACGGCTTGGGGCGCAAAAGCCATCACTGGAACGTCATAGCGCTCGGCTGCGTCCCAAAACCAGTCGGCAGTACCGTCTTCCAGCCACAAGGACGCTCGGCCCTGGTGAAAAGCCGTACGTATCCCCAACATGCCTGGTTGGTTTTTCCATTTGGGCAACAACTCGCGGCTTTCCGGTTTGTCGATGGCTATTCGACCCATAACCGCAAACCGATCGGGATACAATCGCGCCGCTAGGAGTGACTCCTCATTACTAAACCCTTCCCACGTCGGCGGCACGCAGACCGTTCGATAGACGCCATTAGTATCCATTACCTGCAGCAGTTCCTCGTGGCGCAGCGGTACGGATCGATGAGGCTTGGAAGCATTTTCCGTAAAGTAGGGCTTATCGGGGGTTTCCGGTCCCCAGATGTGGACTTGTGAGTCGATGATGATCATAGCCATATTATGGTCTCCTGAATCCCAAAGCTTGGACGAGTTCGTCGATGCTTGACTGATAGTCCGATTGGCCTGCAGGCGTCAAGAAGTAGGGGCGGGTTTAAAACCCGCCCCTGCACTGAAAGCTAGTTGACGATTTTTTCCGCCGCCTCTTCGCCGGTGCGGACGCAGTCGGCAATGCCGACTCCATGATAGGCATTGCCGGCGAGAGCGAGATTTGGGAACTCAGCCAGCTGCGCTTCAATTCGCTCAATGCGGGCTTGATGCCCAAGATGATATTGCGGCATGGAGTTTGGATGACGCCAGACCCGCGAGAAGACGGGTTCAGCGACGACGCCCAGCAAGCGTGCGAGTTCGTCACGCACATTTTTCTCCATGGTGGCGTCGTCGTCTTGAAATAATTGTCGGTTGCAGACTCCCTCCGACAAAGGCCCGCAGCAGTACATGGCCTTCCGGCGCTCTACCGGGATATTTCAAACTGCTGAAAGTGCAGGCCATGATTTTTCTCGACTCCACCGCTGGCACGACGAAGCCAAAGCTGTCGAGCGGGCGGGGAAAGTCTTTTTGCCGGAACGCGAGATTGACCGTTGCAGTAGATGCACAGGTGATCTGCTTCAAATCATCGGCAGCGCCGGAAGCAAAGCCGCCAAGCAACTCTGCGGTTTGGAACGAAGGAGTTGCGAGAATGACACCGTTCGCTTCAAGGCTTTCGTTCCCGCCGGTCGTAACCTTCCAGAGATTCTTATCTATATCCCGGATCAGTCCCGCGATTGGAGTATTCAAGCGCACACATCCCTCGGGAAGCCGGCTTACGATCCGGTCCACCCATTCCTGCATGCCGCCTGCGAGGGTGACGAACAGACTCCAACGGGCGCCACTGCCAGCCTCGCGATTGCGAGCGCGCCGCCTTTGCTCGGAAACCATCGAGAGAATAATGCTGCGATGGGCACGTTCCATTTCCTTGAAACGCGGCAGGGTGGCGCTAAGGCTGAGTTTGTCGGGATCCGCCGCATAGATGCCGCCGACGAGGGGTTGCGCTACTCGATCTAAAGCTTCTGCGCCAAAGCGCCGCCGGACGAAAGCTCCCAGGCTCTCATCACCGTTCAGAGCGCCACGCGGCAGAAAAATCTCGGCGGCCATTCTGAGTTTGCCGGCCAATGAAAAAAGTGGCGTCCGTGCGAAAGGCCAGAAGCGCGTCGGCGCGAGCAAGAAAAAGCCTTCCGGAAGAGGTTCCAATCTGCCGTCATGGACAACGTAGATCTTTTGATACGCCGCTTGGGTTGATACCAGGCGTGAAGTGAGGCCCAAGCGCTCGCACAGACGAAGCGCCCAAGGCTTTTCGGTAATGAAGGAATCCGGGCCGGCTTCGACGATGAAATCTCCAACGCGCTCCGTCGCGATGGTCCCGCCAAGTCGAGCGGATGCTTCGAGCAGCAGCACTTCGATATCAAGAGAATTCTGTCTTTTTTCAGCTCGATGAGGCGGTGCGTTGCGGCGAGCCCAGCGATGCCGCCACCGACCACGATGATGCGGCGAGTTCATGACTCGACCGATCGAGGATGGATGATAGAGAATAGAGGATTGCGATCTTCCATCCTCTATCCTCGATCCTCGACTTTCATTCCTTCTTCAATGACTTCAGCGATCATCCGGATGAAAATGGGGTGATCGTTGGGACAACTTGCTCGCAGAAAACGCACGCCGTGATCTTCAGCGATTTTCTTGGCCTCGATGTCGAGGTCATAGAGCACCTCGACATGGTCGCAAACAAAACCGATGGGCGCGACGATAACTTCTTTGCGCCCCTCGGCGGCTAGTTTTCGAATGGCGTCACCGATGTCGGGTTCGAGCCAAGGGTCGGTGGGTTTGCCGCTGCGGCTTTGATAGGCGATTGACCAGCGTTCATGGCCAAGCTTTGCAGCGATCAAGCGCGCCGTAACCTCAAGCTGTTCGACATACGGGGAACGAGATGCCATCGCCGTGGGAAGGCTGTGCGCGGTGAAAATGAGGTCTGTGCTCAAGCGCTTGTCGGCCGGAATGTCAGCAAAGGTCGCTTGAATGAGCTCTGCCCAGGCTTGGATAAAAAGGGGATGATCGTGCCATCCGGGACAGTAATCGACTTGCGCTGCTTCAGGACCCAATTCCACGAGCGCATCGGCGATATTCTTCTGATAGCGATCCCAACTCGCCTCGGTTCGGTGGGGCGAGAGGATAAATCCCAAAGCCCGTCGGATTTTATCGTTCGCCATTCGTCTGAGCGTTTCGACAAAAAGGGGATTGGCGTTGCGCATGCCCACGTATACCGGCAATGGTCGGTAGTTTTCCTTCAGAGCATTCTCTAAAGCTTCCGCCTGGCGAAAGGTGATTTCGTTGAGGGGCGATTTGCCGCCGACGGCTTCATAGTGATTAACGACTTCCTCGAGGCGTTCGGGCGGGACAGGAACGCCTTTCGTGACGCGCGCCAGGAACGGGCGGATCTCTTCGGGTCCAGTCGGGCCGCCGAAGGCGATCAGCAGAACGGCGTCGTAGAACAAACTCATTGCTGGACAACCCTCACCCTACCCTCTCCCGCAAACGGGCGAGGGTTCGAAATAGGAAGGTTTAAATTGAGTTCTTCACCCGGAGCTGAGCTCATGCACCGCTTCGACCATTGCGATCACATTCTCCACCGGCGTTTCAGGTAAAACGCCATGACCTAGGTTGAAAATGTGCCCGGGCCTGCCACCGGCGCGCCGAAGAATTTCAGCGACCCGCCGACGGATTTCCCTGGGAGCGGCAAGAAGCGCGGCCGGGTCTAGATTTCCTTGGATCCCAATATCATGTCCCAAGGAATCCCAGGCCTCATCAAGGTTGACCCGCCAGTCCACTCCGATGACATCGCCTCCGGCAGCGCGGACAGACTTGAGGAATCCGCCGGTCCCGGTGCTGAAGTGGATGACTGGAACGCCCGGAGTCAAGCCCGTAATAGTGGCCCGCGTATGGGGAAGAACGAATCTCTCGTAGTCGTCGGGGGACAAACAACCCGCCCAGCTGTCGAAAAGCTGCACGGCTTGGGCTCCCGCCGCTATCTGAGCGTTTAGATATTGGGTGGTGAGAGAGGAAAGTCGCTCCATCAATCCGCGCCAGGCACCGGGATTCGAATAGATGAGTTTCTTGGTTTTTAAATAGTTGCGGGAGCCGCCGCCCTCGATGAGATAAGAGGCGAGGGTAAAGGGTGCGCCGGCAAATCCAATGAGCGGCACCTTGCCGTTCAGGGCGGCGCAAGCCTTGCGCGCGGCCTCGAAGACAAACGGAAGAGCTTCCCGCGGATCAAATTCAATCAGCTGCTCAACATGGGTTCTGCTGCTAACCTGGTTGTGGATCACGGGCCCATCGCCTTTTGTATATTCGAGCCCCACACCCATGGGTTCGAGCAAGAGCAGGATGTCGGCGAACAGGATCGCCGCGTCCACTCCCAGACGCTCAACCGGCGTCACCGTGATCTCGGCGGCGAGGTCGGGTCTTTTGCAGAGTTCGAGGAAATCGTGTTGCGCCCGCAGCTTGCGGTATTCCTCCATGTAGCGTCCAGCCTGGCGCATGAGCCATACGGGCGTATAAGGAGTTTTCTCGCGGCGGCAGGCAGCGAGAAAAGGATGAGGGGTTGGGGTCGCCATGCTGGATTGTCAGAACAGTAAGGAGCTTTGAAGGGAAAATCAACCAGCACGATTGCGCGGCGTGGCCGCCCCGATCGCATCATCCCCATATTTACGGCGCAGCTCGTCGATGCCTTTGTATAGCTGCTCGTAGGCGCTACGTTTATCCCGATCTAAGAGCGGCTCCTGCCAACCGGAGCTTTGCAGCGCGCTGGTGCTTACCCCGAGGAGCCGCACGGCTCTCGCCCGACCGACATTTTGCCTTAACAGATCGCTTACGATTTCGAAGATCTCTTTGTCGAAGCAGGTCGGAGCGGGCAGGGTACGGGAGCGTGTGATGGTATGAAAGTTGGCGTAGCGGATCTTTACGGTTAAACAGCGAGCGAAAAGCCCTTCACCGCGCAATCTGCCGCCTACTTCTTCTACCAGCTCCCAAAGGATTTTTTCCATCTGGGCGATTTCGATAACCGGCTTATCCAGAGTCGTCTCATTGCCGATGGAATGGTCGTGGGGGCGATGTCGTTCGGACGACGCGCCCAAATCCAGATAGCGCGCGGTCAATTCTTCACGTCCTAACAAATCACCGATGGTTTTTATGCTCTTCTGATTGAGCGCCTTGTGTGTTTTTGGGCCGACGCCTGGAATCATTTCTACCGCCAGCGGCGCAAGAAAATCTTCTTCCGAACCGGCTGGGACATAAATCAGTCCGTGGGGTTTGGCTAGGGTCGCAGCAATTTTTGACGTAACTTTACTCGTGGAGAGGCCGGCGGATGACGGCAATCCCACCTCGGTTTCGATGCGGCGAATGATCGCATCAGCGGTCTTGAGCGGCGGACCGAAGAGCCGGTCGGTGCCGGTGAGATCAACCAGGGCTTCGTCAATGGAGAGCCCATGGACCGCGGGGGAATATCGCTCCAAGATTGTAAAGACCCTTGCGGAGAATTCCGAGTAGACTCGGCGGCGATTCGGCAGAAAAATGCCATCGGGGCAAAGTCTCCTGGCTTGAAAGCCAGGCATCGCTGAATGGACACCAAATTTTCGCGCTTCGTAAGAAGCTGAAGTGACGACACCGCGGCCGCTGCGGCCGCCGACGATTACGGGTTTGCCTTTGAGACTTGGATCAAGCACTTGCTCCACGGAGGCGAAGAACGCATCCATGTCGATATGGAGATACCAGGCCATTATTGATCGTCCGTCGCTCGATTGCGGAGAGTAGTGAGGCAGGCCGGTTCCTGTCAAGAGGCGAGAGGTTGTTGTTCCAACGGTTCAAGCAGCTCAAAAAGTTCAAGAGCTCAATTTTCTTGCCGAGTGCCTCTGACTGCAGAAAAGAGCACCGCGATAAGGGTAAAGAAGTTCAAAACAAAAATCGTCGTTGAAAAAGCGCCCATGAACACTTCCGGCGCGGCGCGCCAACTTTCGGGCGATTCGATTTGGCTCCCGCTTAAACCTGCGGCCGACAAGAGGTAGCCGAACAAGGTCGCCGACAACGCCACTCCCATGGCGCCTCCGGTTCGCGCGGTTGTCGCGATCATACCCGCGGCAGCGCCAATTCTGTCCGGATTCACGGCGCCCAGGATCGAGCTTTGATTCGGCGCATTAAACAGCGCCCAGCCGACGCCCCAGACAACCAGAGGAAGCATGATTCTGAGCAACGATGCGTCGAGATCTAAGGTCGCCAAGAAAAATTGGGCGACACCGACGATAGCACAACCCGTGGTGCAGAGCAGGCGGGAGCCAAAACGGTCTGATAGCGAGCCGGCAATGGGCGCCATAACCATGATGATGACCGAGTCGGCGACGATGATCCAACCGACTTGCGACGGCGAATAGCCGAGCAGGTTCTGTAAAAAAAAGGGAAGGAGAAAGTTGATGGCCGACAAAGTCCCGGCGATCAAAAAGAGGCTCGCAATTCCAGCACTGAAGAGCCGGCTGCGAAACATGGATAGAGCCAAGATCGGCGTCGTCGTTTTGGCCTCTACACGTAACAGAAACAATAGCGCGATGACGGAAAGCGACACGGTCAAAAAAAACCGGGGATGGTGCCAGCCGACGCGTGGCAGTTGGTCGATGGCGTAGATAAACAGGGCATTGGTCAGAAGCAGTAGCAAAGCACCGGGAACATCGATGACAATTTTTTCATTAGTCTTGGTTTCTGGGACGACCTTCCACGCGAGATAAGCACCGCAGAGGCTGAAAGGCAAATTCATATAAAAGATCCAGCGCCAGCCAATGGTGTCGATCAGGAAACCGCCAAGCGCCGGACCGATCAGAAAACCGATGTGAAACGCCGTCGAAGTCAATCCCAGGGCGCGACCCCGTTCCTCCGGCGGTAAATTCACCGAGACGATGGCGCGACCATTGGCGGCGATCATGGAGCCACCCAGGGCCTGAACGGCTCGGAAAAAAATCAATTGGCCCGGAGTCTGAGAGAGACCACAAACAGCGGAACCAATCACAAATATTAAAAAGCCTAGGCTGTAGAACCGGCGCCGGCCGAAAAGATCGCCGAGCCGGCCCATCGTGATGATCAACCCAATCAAAACCAGGTCGTAGACCAGGATCGTCCATTGAATTGTTGTAAAAGAGGTATGAAAGGTCGCCGTCAGGGTGGGCAGGGCCACCGTGATGGCGCGCTGATCGAGACCGACGATGGTCTGGCCGATGCAAACGCTCAACAAAATGAGCCTGGAGGTTCGTCGCGATCTCTCTTTGTTCACCCGATAGCGTCATTGAACTCGATCTGCAGGCGTTGGCTTACTCTTGCCGCGAACCCCTCACTGCAGAGAAAAAAATCGAGAGGAGGGTGAAGAAATTGACGATATGCACGGTGTGGTTAAATGACCGGACAAAAATTTCTGGCGATGCGCCCCAACTTTGCGGCGACTCGATCTGCAACGACGACAGGCCTGCCGCCGTCAGACCGTAGGTAAACAGGGTGGTGGAAACGGCGACACCCATCGCTCCGCCAGTGCGGGCCGCGGTGGTGTTCATTCCAGACGCCGTTCCGACTTTATCTCTTGGCACAGACCCTAGGAGCGCGCTCTGGTTCGGTGAATTGAAGATCGCCCAACCCAGGCCGGAAAGTATCAGAGGAAAAATGATGCGCGGGATCGAAGAATCCAGACCCAACGATGCTATGAAAAATTGTGCGATAACGATCAGGCCGGAACCTACCGTGCAGAGAAGACGCGAGCCCAAACGGTCGGACATCCAGCCGGCAATGGGGGCGACCATGACGATGACGACTGAGCCGGCGATCATGATCCACCCCATTTGCGACGGAGAAAAATGAAGGATGTTTTGAAGATAGAAAGGCATGAGAAAACTGATGGCCGACTGGGTGGAGGTGATGAAAAACAAACTCAAGATCGAAGCGGTAAAAAGCCGGTTGCGAAAAAGCGAAAAACTCAAGATCGGGGTCCGGGCTCTCAGTTCAACAAATACAAAGAGCACAAGTGCCACAAAGAAAAGGGACATCATTTTCAGGACCGTCGGATCCCGCCAACCCACGTGCGGCAGCTGATTCATGGCATAGATGAAGAGACTGCAGGTCAGCATCAGCAAAATAGCTCCCGGAAAGTCGATGGATATTCCTCTCACGTCCTCTTTGCTTTCTTCCAAAAGCTTCCAGGCGAGATAGGCGCCCCAAATACCTACCGGTAGATTGAGGTAAAAAATCCAACGCCAGCCGACGGTGTCGATCAAGAATCCCCCGAGGGTTGGACCGGTTAGAAAACCGATGTGGAAGGCCATAGAAGCAATGCCCATCGCTTTGCCTCGCTGACCGGGCGGCAACGCAACGGAAGCGACGGCTCTACCGTTGGCCGAGATCATGGCGCCACCGATGGCTTGCAAACCGCGGAATAGAATGATCTGCGATGCGGACTGAGCAGCGCCACAAAGAGCGGAGCTAAAAACGAACACGAGAAACCCGCCGGCATAAAACCGCCGCCTGCCGAACAAATCGCCCAAACGGCCGAGGGTGATCACTGTGCCGATGAGTAGCAGATCATAGATGAGCAATACCCACTGGATGGTCGTAAGGCTGGTTTTAAAGATGTCGCTCAAGGTGGGCAGCGCCACCAAAAGCGCGCGCTGATCCAGCCCAACGATGAACTGCCCGACGCAAACGTTCATCAGAATAAACGTCGCGTTTCTTTTGGAAATTTCGACTGGTTTCACGTCTAACTCCATGGGCCGTTAAAGTGTCCTCTGCCGCTGTGGTCACGACACGGTGCTCCACCAAGGCGAAGGCACACTTCGTGGATAAGGGAACTGTCAGCAGAAAGTGACTTGCGTGTTGTTCGTTGCGGCAACCCTATCTTATCGCGCCCCCAGCAGGGCTTCAACGCCGCGAGAAAAACCGGTGTGAGAAGAACCCAAAGGCGGGGTTCTTCGTTTAACCGGTGTTGAATCGGTTATCTAATTTGAAAAAACAAAAAGGGGCAGATGAAGTTTCTGCCCCTTTGAAGTCAGATCACCGAGGTTTATTAGAAAGACTTACCAGACTTGCCCAGAAGAGGTGTCCTGCAATTCCCGGCGGACTTTCTCTTTTGACTGCTTGCGACTATCTTTTTTCTTGCTCTTGAAGATCTTACCAGGAGGAGGAAGCTCTTTTCTCACCCGGGCGAGTCCTTGAGGAATTCTTCTCGTCTTCTTTTTCGCCACCGCGCTCAATGGAGTGTCCTCTCTTCCCGGCCTTCGTTGTCCGCTACTGTACCGCTGTGACGAAACAGCATCTCGTCGTCATCCGAGTCGATCGTGATGCGGTCGCCTTCTTTGAATTCCCCTTCGAGGATCTTGACCGCCAACGGATCCTGAATCAATCGTTGTATGGTTCGCTTCAATGGCCGCGCGCCATAGACGGGGTCATAACCTTTGTCCGCAAGCAATGCTTTGGCCCGATCGGTAATTTCAAAGGCCATTTTTCTGCCCGCCAAGTTCTGGCGCAGCCGCCTGAGTTGGATCTCGACAATCGACTTGATTTCTTCCCGCCCCAGGCTGTTAAAGATGATAATCTCATCGACCCGGTTCAGGAATTCCGGCTTGAACGCGTCACGCAGCCCCGCCATGACTCGCTGCTCCATTTCTTTGCGGTTGGTGCCGGCCAAATCCTGAATGTACTGACTGCCCAGGTTCGATGTCATAATGATCACCGTGTTCTTGAAATCGACGGTTCTACCTTGACCATCAGTCATCCGGCCGTCCTCGAGGATCTGCAGCAAAGCGTTAAAGACTTCCGGATGAGCTTTTTCAATTTCGTCGAACAGCACCACCGAATAGGGCCGGCGGCGGACGGCTTCCGTCAAGTATCCCCCCTCTTCATAGCCGACATAGCCCGGAGGAGCGCCGATTAGCCGCGAGACGGAATGCTTTTCCATGAACTCGGACATATCGAGGCGAACCATCGCTTGTTCGTCGTCGAACAAGAATTCTGCCAGGGCACGGCAGAGTTCCGTTTTGCCGACACCCGTGGGACCAAGAAAAATAAACGACCCAATGGGACGGTTCTGATCCTGGAGCCCGGCGCGGGCGCGGCGGACGGCGTTGGAAACCGCGTGGATCGCGCTCTCCTGCCCGACGACGCGAGCTTTCAGCCGGTCTTCCATCTTGAGGAGCTTCTGAATCTCGCCTTCGAGCATTTTCGAAACCGGAATCCCGGTCCACTTCGCCACCACTTCGGCTACGTCTTCCGCGTCCACCTCCTCCTTAAGCATCTTCTGGTCCTTTTGTAACTCCGCGAGTTTGCGGTTGGCGTCTTCCAGCTCTTTTTGCAGTTGAGTCATAGTCCCGTAGCGCAGCTCCGCGGCCCGGTTCAGATCTCCCTTGCGTTGTGCCTGTTGCTCCTCCACTTTGGTCGCTTCGATCTTCTCCTTGAGCTCACGAATGCGCTGAATCGATTCTTTTTCGTTTTTCCAGTGACCTTTCAGGCCATCGGACGTTTCCCGTAGGTTCTGAATTTCTCGCTCCAATTGAGTAAGTCTTTCCTTGGAGGCCTTGTCTTCTTCTCGCTTGAGGGCCTGTTTTTCGATCTCCAGCTGGAGAATCTTTCGCTCCACCTCGTCGATCTCGATGGGCATGCTGTCGATTTCGATTCTCAGCCTTGACGCCGACTCGTCGATTAGATCGATGGCTTTATCCGGCAAGAAACGATCGCTGATGTAGCGATGGGACAGGGTGGCCGCGGCGATAATGGCACCGTCGGTGATGCGAACGCCGTGGTGGACTTCGTACCTTTCCTTGAGACCCCGCAAGATCGCGATCGTATCTTCAACGGAGGGCTCACCAACGTAGATCGGCTGAAACCGGCGTTCCAGGGCGGGGTCTTTCTCGACGCGTTTACGATACTCATCGAGGGTGGTGGCTCCCACACACCGCAGCTCGCCACGGGCAAGGGCGGGCTTCAGCATATTCGAGGCGTCCATCGCCCCCTCGGCCGCTCCTGCCCCCACCAGCGTGTGCAGCTCGTCGATAAAGAGAATAATCTGTCCGCTGGCGTCAGTCACTTCCTTTAGAACTGCCTTTAGACGGTCCTCAAATTCGCCACGGAATTTTGCGCCTGCAACCAGCGCTCCCAAATCGAGCGCTACAAGCCGTTTTTCTTTTAGTCCTTCAGGCACGTCGCCGTTGACGATTCGGAGCGCGAGCCCCTCGACAATGGCGGTTTTTCCCACACCGGGTTCTCCGATCAGCACCGGATTGTTTTTGGTTCGCCGTGACAGGACCTGGATCACCCGGCGAATCTCATCATCGCGTCCGATGACCGGATCCAGTTTTCCTTTGCGGGCCAGATCCGTAAGGTCCCGGCTGTATTTCTCCAGAGCCTGATATTTCTCTTCGGGGTTCGGATCGGTGATGCGTTGCGCGCCGCGAATGCTGACCAGCGCGTTTAAGATCTTATCTCGCGAGATGCCGAGCTCTTTAAGGATCTTGCCGGTTTCACCGCTGTCCTGGAGCATCGCGAGTAGCAAATGCTCGGCCGAAACGTAATCGTCCTTGAGTGCTTCTGCCTCCGCTTCCGCAGCTTCGATGGTTTTCTTTAGACGCGGGGTAATGAATGCTTGACCGGTGGCCCCGGTAACTTGCGGGACGCGGTCGAGTGCCTTTTGCAGCCGCTCCGTAAGCGAGCCCGTCGGCGCACCCAGCTTTTGCAAGAGTGATAAGACCACCCCTTCTTTCTGGCCTAATAGGGCAAAAAGAAGATGTTCTACATCAATGGCTTGGTGGTTGCGTTTCTCAGCTAGCGATTGAGCGTGCTGCAGCGCTTCCTGTGATTTCGTAGTCAATTTATCGAGACGCATGGCTTCTCCTCACGAATGCCTAAAAGTTAAGCATCGTTGCCATGGCTGTCAAGGAAGACAGCGAAAGTTTTATTCCTTGGGAAGCTGAAAAAATTCGAGTCCCTGGAAACCAGGTTCCTCGACCACGATGGGAATGGGTTGTTTGTCCGACCCAAGGAGAAAGATTCCATGGTCCTTAACGATGCTGAAAGGATATTCGTTCGGCTCTACCGCGGTGCCGCGCATCTTCTTCACGGTCAGAGTCCGCACGGGCCTGTCGTTATCGTGAGTCACCCTCAGGATCAAAACACCCGCGGCAAGAAACTCCTCAATCCCGTTGGTGAGGTCGTGGCTTGCCCGCGGCGGGAGATGAGAGGTAATAAGGTTGGTCGTGGCGAGATTGGACTGCAGCAAGTGGATCAACATCCTAGCGTGTTCTTGCACGCGCGTCGGTGAATCGCCGGACAAGATTAGCGGCGTGACAGGGTCGATCACCAGTCGTGTCGCCTCCAACTTCTTTGCGTAGGTCGCAAGATCCGACACAATCTTTTGCAGATCCACACCTTTATCTCCTACGGTGGCGGCTCGACCGCTGAAATAAGGAGACGCGTCTAGAATAGCGAAGCTCTTTGCCTGTACGTATTGTTGTAGGTCCCAGCCCAGCGACTCGGCCGCTTGCAGAATTTCCGCTGGGCGTTCGTCCACCGTCACATAAACCGCCTTTTCCTCCTGTGCCAGACCGCTTTGCAAAAACTGCATGCAAGCGGTGGTCTTTCCGGTGCCAGCGTCGCCGGTCACGAGATAAGAACGACCCGGGAGAAAACCTCCCTGTAATAGAGAGTCCAAAGTAGCGATCCCGGTGGAGACCCGTTTCACAGGTTCGGAAGGCGGTTCTTTAGCCAAAATTCACTCCAATGAAAAATTCGTACCAGCTCGTGCCAATACAATAGGAATAAGCCCCAAACTTAAAATCCCTGAGCCAAAGTGAATGTGCGCGCCTACGGCAGGGGTTGAAGGACGATGCCTTGCTTTTTGACGATGTCGAAATCATACTGCGCCGGCTTTACATCCGTGCAGCGCATTTTTTCAATCACGAGACTACGGCCCAATTGCCCTTCTTTCCAGATCATCTCGAGAACAATGGCACCGGCTACAAGATATTCTTCGACGCCATGCATAGACCGCTCGCCGGTGCGCGGCACGGCGTAGGAGGTCAGGATATTGGTTGTGGACATCGTGGTCCGTAGCAGTTTCATAAGCAGACGCGTTTGATCTTGTATGCGAGTCGTCGTGTCGCGTATTAGAACGAAAGGTCCCGCAGGGTCCAATACTAGCCGTTTGGCTTCCAACCTATTGACGAAACCGGCAAGATCGCCGATCGCCTTATGCACATCTATATGTCGATCTTTTCCGGCGCCCGGCAAAGAACTCAAATAGGTGCCGGCATTCAAAATCGCTAGTTCCTTAGTCTCGATACGCTTTTCCAAATCCCATCCTAAGGATGCCGCTTGTTCGAGAATATCCATCGGGCCTTCATCCGCGGCTACATAGATTCCCTTTTCTCCACGGGCCAGCCCCTCAACGAGGAACTGCAGCGCAAAAATCGTCTTACCCGTTCCCGGCTCTCCAGTGACGAGAATGGATCGACCCTTAGGAAAACCACCCTCGAAGAGCGGATCAAGGCCCGAAATGCCACTCGGTACGCGTTCTATCTGGATCATATTTGTTATCTCATTCTCCGGCCTTCAAATCATTCAAAATCAAATGCTCTTGCTTGGCGTATTGGCTTCACGACTTCCATCGACGTTTCCGGCCCAGGCTGAAGCGCCATCTTCGATTCTGGGGCGATATCAATGTTTGCTCGTTGTCGGCTTTGATGGTTTCGACCAGTTGTTCAAGCCGGCTCAATTTTTCTTTTTGGATCTCGGTTAGAGTTGGTTCTCCTAAAAGAAAGCCCTTGTGCGGACTCTCAAGCAGGGCTTGTTTTTCTGCCAATTCACTACGTAGACTATCAATCTGTGCTTGAAAGTTTTCCTCCAAATCGTTGACCGCCGCTTGCCGCTCCTCCAATACCCGTTCCTTTTGACCTAGTTCCTCCCAGAGTTTATCTAGCTCGATCCTGGGTTGCTCTCCTTCGTGCTCAGTCGCATGCCGAGATTCTTGCTCAGCCTCCCTGGGTGCCGACTCTAAATAGGCGATCCGTTCTTGGATGGCATCCAGTTCTGCTTTAACGCGGAGCAGCTCATCATTGCGGTTTTGGAGCAAAGAATGCTTCTCTGCGACTTCCGCGTGCAAACCGGTGATTTCGAACTGAAGATTTTGTTCCGTAGAGTGCCATTCCGCTTCGCGTTGCTGCAGAGCTTCAACCTTCTGGTTGTTTTCCAGTAGCCGCGCTGCCAGCTCTGCTTGCGACTGCCGGTGTATTTCCTCTATTTCTCTAGCCGACCTTGCTGCTGCTTGCGTAAGCGCGCTTTCTGCTTGACCGATGCGATCGAGTAAACCAATGATCTTGGACTCAAGAGCTTGGATCTCATCGTTGCGGGTCCCGAGGACGACCCGGGTTTCTGCTAATTGCGTTTGCAAGTCAGTGACCTGAAGGCGAAGGTCTTGCTCCAAGCGACCGGCGACGACCCGTTGGTGTTCCAGCGCCGTTGTGTTGGTGCGTTCCAGATTATTGACCTGGGCGAGCAGACCGCTAACCTGGTGGCGAAGCTCAGTCAGCTCGATATCTCGGCCTTCCATGAGCGACTGTTTTTCAGCGAGTTCCAGCTGCAGATCGGCAATGTTTGCATTAAGGACCGATTCCAACGCACGGGTCCGGTCAGCCACGACCTTAAGAGCGTTTTCCTTTTCCTTAAGTTGTGTGTCGAGCACACCAATTTCTATTTTGACTTGCTCGCGAATTTGTTCCGCCTGCGTTGCAGCGAGCATCTCGGTCTGCTTGCGAGTGAACTCCGATTGAGCTACGTTTTCCCGAAGAGTAGATATTTCCGAATTCTTCTCCTGGAGTTCTGCGTTACCGTGATCCAGTAGTGTTTGCTTTTCTACCAGCTGAGCCTGGAGTCGGTGAATCTTGCTGTTGAGATCTTCCTCCAAGGCTCGAATCGTTGTCTGACGCTCCTCCAAGATGAGCTGCCTCTGGTCGAGTTCTGCTCGGAGACCGGCAAGTTCAATCTGGTGTTGTTCTCTTGAATGCTCTATCCCGACCGAAGCGTTTGTTTCCGCGGCCGTTTTAGCCGACTCTAGCTCGTGCATCCGGTCCCGGAGCGCGATGACTTCGAGCTTGGCACTCTGGAGTTCGCGCTTCTGGATTTCAAGTACCGTACGCTCCTCCGCCAGCTGGCTTTGGAGGTTGCGCAGTTCCGCCTGGAGGCCTTCGCCGGACTGTCTGAACTCGACTTCCCGTTGCGCGAACGTCTGGTCCCTTTGCTCTAGCGCTCGGTGAATCGTCGCCTAATTCGTTCTGCAGGGTTTCGCTTCTGCGCTGCGCTTCGTTCTTGGCCTCCTCGGTTTGCGTGGCGGTCAGTTCCAGGTGCTGGATGTGCTCCCGCAGCAGAGCGGTCTCGGATTGCGCGTTTTTAAGCTCGGTCGCGCGGTTTTGTAACAGTTCGGCTTTTTCAGAGTCGGTCGCTTCTAATTCTTGGACACGGGCCCGCAGGCTGTCTTCTATCGCCCGGGCCGCGGCCTTGGCTTCTTTGACGGTTTGTTTGTTGGCCAGTTCGAGGCAGGTGATTTGCTCCTGTAGATCGCTTGTCTTTGCAGCGAGCTTACCCACCTCTTGGCTGCGGGCTTCAAGCAGACCATGCTCCTCCGCCAACTCCCTCTGCAAATCCCCTAGCTGCGCCGTGAAGGTTTGCTGCAAGTCGTAAGATTGTGCCTCACGATCCGCCAGGAGTCGCTTCAGATTTTTCAGTTCCTCCTGCCCCGCACCCAGTTCCGCTTCAAATCTTTGGCGAGCGAGGTCCGCATTGCTGGCGGCCGCTGTAGCTTCGTGCTGGCTAGCTTCAAGCTGAGCCAACTGCTCCGAGACGGAAGTTAATTGATTTCGCAGAGTGGCAATTTCAATGTTGCGGGTTTCCAGCAGTAACTGCTTTTCGGTTATTTGGATTTCTAGGTCGCGGATCTGGGCCTGCAGTCGGCCCTCAGATTCCCGAGCCAACAAGCGGGTTTCGGCTAACCCGTGTTCTTTTTCTTCCAGCTGCGTTTGAAGCACAGCCAATTTGCCCTGAAGCTCGCCGCGAATGCGTTCTATTTCTGCTGCGGCAAACATTTCCGCTTCAGAAGCGGCTGATTCCAACTGGGCAACGCGATTGCGGAGCACCGCCGTTTCGGAACCAATAGTTTGAAAGTCCTGGTCGCGACGATCCAGTAGCTCTTGTTTTTGCGTTAATTGATTTCTGAGATCTTGAATTTGGCCGTTAAGATTCGCCTCGAACTCAACAATCTCGGTTTGGCGCTTCTGGAGTGCCTGCTCCTTTTCTCGAAGGATCGCCTCTAACGCCGTTACCCGGAATTGAGATTCCTGGCGGACGCGCTCAACTGCGGTTGCCGCAGCTGCTTCGGCCTCGGCGCGGAGAGACTCGAGCTGGGTAACGTGTTCCTTCAGTCCGGCAACCTGCTCGGCAACATGACCTAGGTCTCCATCTTTTGCGTCCAGTAGTTGCTGTTTTTCCGCCAGCAGGCTTTGAAGGTTGTGTAGTTCCGCCTGGAGGCCTTCGTTGGACTGGCTGAACTCGACTTCCCGTTGCGCGAACGTCTGGTCCCTTTGCTCTAGCGCTCGGTGAACGTCGCCTAATTCGTTCTGCAACGCTTCGCTTCTGCGGTGCGCTTCGTTCTTGGCCTCCTCGGTCTGTATGGCGGTCAGCTCCAGGTGCTGGAGGCGCTCCCGCAGCAGAGCGGTCTCGGATTGTGCGCTTTCAAGCTCGGCCGTGCGGTTTTGTAACCCTTGGGCCTTTTCTGCAGCGGTCGCTTCTAATTCTTGGACACGGGCCCGCAGGCCGTCTTCTATTGCCCGGGCGGCGGCGTTAGCTTCTTTAACCGTTTGTTTGTTGGCCAATTCGAGACAGGTGATTTGCTCCTGTAGGTCGCTCGTCCTTGCGGTGAGTTCGCCAACCTCTTGGCTGCGAGTCTCAAGCAGCCCCTGCTTCTCTGCCAACTCTCCCTGCAAATCGTGCAGCTGCGCGGTGAGACGTTCCTCCAATTCCCTCGTAGCCGCGTGATCTTGTTGTAAAGAAAAATCCTTCTCTTCAACAGCTGTGCGCAGCATAACCAGCTCGGCTTGCAGGGTTTCTCGGATTTGTGTTGCTTCACTTGCTGCAGCTTCGGTTTGTGCGGCGGTCAGTTCCAGGCGCTGGATGTGCTCCCGCAGCAGAGCGGTCTCGGATTGCGCGCTTTCAAGCTCGGCCGTGCGGTTCTGTAACCCTTGGGCCTTTTCTGAAGCGGTCGCTTCTAATTCTTGGACACGGGCCCGCAGGCCGTCTTCTATCGCCCGGGCCGCGGCCTTGGCTTCTTTGACAGTTTGTTTGTTGGCCAGTTCGAGGCAGGTGATTTGCTCCTGTAGATCGTTTGTCTTTGCAGCGAGCTCACCCACCTCTTGGCTGCGGGTTTTAAGCAACTCCTGTTTTTCCGCCAGCTGATTCTGCAGATCCTGCAGCTGCGCGCTTAGCCGCTCTTCCAGCTCCCTCGTCGTCGTCTGATTTTGTTGTAGCGATAAGTCCTTTTGCTCAAGTGCCGTGCGGAGCAGGCCAGTTCAGCTTGCAGGGTTTCCTGGATTTTTTTGCTTCGCTGGTCTGCCGCCTCTGTCTGCGCCCGGTTAGTGCGAGCTGTTGCATGTGCTGCCGCAGCAAAGCTCCGAGTGCCGACTGAGTGCTCTGCAGCTCCGTGCGTGCGGTTTTCCAGAAGTTCAGCTTTTGCGGCTAGCTGGCGCGCAAATCTCGGATTTCTGCGCGCAGTTTATCCTTCAACTTCTTTGACTTGAAGTCTGAAGGAGCCTGCAGCGCCGATTCCTTCCTACTCGAGTTGTCCCTCTAGAGCGGCCAGTTCATCTTGCAAGGTTTCTTAGTGCGAGCTACTTCGACTCTCGATGCTGCATAGGCTTTTTGTACGGTTGATTCCAGACTGAGCGATGCGCTGCTGGAGCGCATGTGCGTCGGATCTGGCAGAATCGAGCTCCGTCTTGCCGAACTTGCAACAAACACTGAGTCGTAACAGCTGAGCGCTTGCAGCTCTTGAAGCCTCTGCTCTTAGATCTTGATCCGCCTGATGGGAAATCGTCTGTTGCGTTTCTAGAGCTAGTTCTTTTTGCTTGAGTTCTTTCTGGAGTGCGGTTAACTCTGCTTGAAAGCGTTCCTGAGCTCTTGCAGCCTCGTTCGCCGCCGTCGCCTGGGCTTGCTTTACATAGAGCTCCATCAAGCGCACTTGAGTGGAGAGAATCTCGTCATTTATAACGATCAAAGAGGGATGCATATTCTGCTTGCTGGAATCCATTAGCGGGCCCTTACTGTCGCTCCCGACGCACACGGCGAAACGAAGCAATGACCGAGTGCTAAAAGCGTGCCACCCTATATTTATAAAGCTCCATGAAATCGGCTATTTAGGTTTTATTCTGTTGGAGAATCAGGGTAGTATTGACGACAAAAAGCAGAATTCTGGACAAAATCGAAAATCGTTTGACAAAAATGTCTTGAGGCATTGACACAACGATATTTGAAGGGCGAGGAAATTACTTCAAAAATGGCCCGGCACTGTCAGGCAGAGCGTAATTGAAACGGGCCGAGGCCAGGGCTAAAATTCAACGTCATGCCAGCCTATTTTAGAAAAAATATTGACGCTCTCGCAGGCTATGTTCCGGGAGAGCAACCCCGCGACGAAAACGTTATCAAGCTCAATACCAACGAGAATCCGTACCCTCCATCCCCGAGGGTTTTTGCGGCACTACGGACAGCGATCAATCGCTCGTTGCGTTTATATCCGGAGCCACTGGCTGATAGTCTGCGCGCCGTTGCCGCGAGCGTCTACGGTGTGAAGCCAGAAAATATTCTCGCTGGTAACGGCTCGGATGAGATTCTCTCGATCCTGATGCGCTCGTTTGTTGGGCAACAGGATCGGGTGGCCTTTCCTGTCCCAACTTATTCTCTCTACGACACCTTGATTGCGATCCAGCAGGGAGAGCGGATCACGGTGGCTTATCCGCCGGATTTTTCCATTCCCGAAGCATTGATATCGCAAAATGCGGCGCTCACTTTTTTGTGCAACCCCAATTCTCCTTCGGGAACTCTCGTCTCGCTCCAGGACATTGAACGACTCGCGCGCGCAGTGTCGGGCATCGTCGTGATTGATGAAGCCTACGTTGACTTCGCCGAGAGCGAGGGGGCATCAACCTTGCCGTTGATTCGACATTTCCCCAATCTCGTCGTGTTACGAACTTTTTCAAAATCGTTTTCGCTTGCTGGGATGCGTATCGGACTCGCTTTTGCGTCCGAGAAAATTATCTCCGGCATGATAAAAGTGAAGGACTCGTATAATTTGAATCGCTTGAGCTTGGTCGCGGCCACCGCAGCCTTGCAGGACATACCTTGGATGATGCGCAATGTCAGACGGATCCAGCACAGCCGAACACGGCTCACCGCCGGACTCAGAAAGGTGGGCTTTTACGTTTATCCGTCGCATGCTAATTTCGTCATGGCGCGAAAGAAAGAGCAAAATTTAAAAGGGGTCTACGAGAGGTTAAAAAGTCGGCAGATCTTAGTGCGGTATTTTGACGTACCCGGTCTACACGACTCGCTTCGCATCACCGTGGGTACGCCCCAGGAAATCCAGTCCTTGTTGAAAGAGTTGAAGGCCATCCGCAACAATCCGACGTAATTGTTTTGCTGTAACAAAAGGGGGGCCAAAATGGAGCGAATCAAAGTAACGGAGTTGGACCATATCGTTTTGAACGTCGGTGATATCCAACGTTCGCTCAAGTTTTACACCGATGTGTTAGGGTTGCAGGCGGAGCGCCTTGATGACTTCAAGGCAGGGAAGGTTGGTTTTCCCTCCGTCCGGATCAACGGCGACACGATCATTGACCTGTTTCCGATTCAAGGCGCCGAGGATTTAGAAAACCAGGCAGAGAAGCGACAGGGAAACCTCAATCACTTTTGCATGGTGGTGGATCGACAGGATTTTTCAGGAATTGTTGATTATCTGGCGCAATATGGAGTTGCTGTACGCGAAGGCCCCGTGTCACGCTGGGGCGCGCGTGGCAGGGCGACCTCTGTTTATTTTCTCGACCCCGACGGGAATGAGGTCGAGATCCGTTGTTACTAGAAGACTTACTGGCAGGTGGTGAATTCGAGCCTCCCGTTGTGGCTGGCAAGAATTCTAGGCGTGCTTGGTTTCTTCCAGTTTGATCTTTACGATCCGCCTTCCCTCCATATCGACAATCGTAAGCCGGTAGCCGTTGTGCTCAACTCTTTCCCCGCCGCGGGGGATGCGTTGCAGCTTTGCCAAAACAAAACCCGCCAGTGTGTGATAATCGGGAGACTCGTCGAAGGGTAGATTAAAATCGGACTTTAGATCCTTTAGCAGAGCGGATCCCTGAATTACCATGGATCCATCGGGGAGGCGCTCCACGGGGCCCCGCTCTTCCCGATCATATTCGTCGCGAATTTCTCCCACGATCTCTTCCAACAGATCTTCCAAGGTCGCCAGACCCTCCACTTCGCCGAATTCGTTAACCACCAGAGCCATGGCAAGGCGGCGGCGCTGCAGTTGCTTGAGCAGCTCGCTGATGCGGAGCGAGCTGGGAACAAAAAACGCCGGGTGGAGGTGGTCGCGAATATTGAAGTCGGTTTTTTCTTGCAAGGCCTTGAAGACGTCCTTGTTGTAGAGAATCCCGATGATGCGGTCCAGTTCTCCCTCATAGATGGGAATCCGAGAAAAGCCGCTCTCGACAAAACTTTGCGCAACCTCCTCCAGCGAGGCGTGGACTTCGAGGGCATGGATTTCGGTACGCGGCACCATCACAGCTTTCACCGGCGTGTCTGCAAACTCAAAGACACTGTGGATGAGTTCTTGCTCCAATTCGTTGAAGATTCCCTTGGCTGCGCCCTCACGAATCAGGGACTTCACTTCATCGACCGAGATAAAGCTGGCTCCTTCGGCTTCTTTGCCGCCGAAAATCCTGAGCACGGCGTTGCTGGACATCGTCAGAGCCTTCACCAACGGCGAACTGATCCGAGAAAGGAAATCAATGAGCGGTGCGGTGAGACAGGCGACGCGTTCTGAAAAGCGCAGCGCTAGTGACTTCGGAACGAGTTCGCCCAGGACCAACGACAAGTAAGAAATGGGCAACACGACCAAAAGAATAGCCATGAGTTCCGACCACCGAGCGATGAGCGGGACGGGCAAAGCCGCAATTTTTGGCTGCAAATAACCGATGGCGGCGGCGCCGCCGATAGCTGAGGCCAAAGAACTGACTACGGTCACGCCGATCTGTACCGTAGCTAAAAACCGATCGGGATCGTTCTTCAGCCGCGCCACCGCACCGGCGGCTTTTACGCCCTTTTCCAGGAGGGCATCGATGCGGCTTTTGCGGGTGGCGATAATGGCAATTTCAGCCGCTGCGAAAAAACCGTTCGCCAAAATCAAAGCGAATATGAGGCCGGGCTCAAGCCAAATGAATTGACGGATCATGAATTGCGTCTCCTATTTCTCTCCGGTTCTCGAACCGGAGAAAACGGCGGCGATTTTGCTGCTTTAACAAAGGGTTTCGAAGTGGGCGGGCCAAGTCTTGAAATTGTGACCAGGCATCAATGGAATTTTAGCTCTACGCCTTCAAAAGGCAAGGCCCGTGTTTTGCGCTAGCTAATCGGAATTACGACTCCACGCAAAGGGCTCCATTGATACGGTAGCAACGCCCAACGCAACCAAAATCTTCGTTTTGGATTCTTGCATCTTTGCAGTAGGATGGCGCCGTGGAGAATCAGGGCGCAGAAAAACGCAATGAGCGCACCGTATTGCAGGGAACCATCGGTCGAATTACCTACCAGCACCCCGACACGCACTACACGGTTGCACGGATCGAGATCGACGGGGCCCCCGCTGTGACGGTCATAGGTGTGATCTTTCCAGTTTCTGAAGGCGAAGAGATCAAAGTCACGGGGTTCTGGAAGACGCACCCCCGCTATGGACTGCAATTCCAGGTCGATCATTGGGAGAAGATCGATCCGGCGACCATCGAAGGCATCGAAAAATATTTGGGCTCCGGTTTGATTAAAGGCATCGGTCCTACTTACGCGAGGCGGCTGGTGTCTGCCTTCGGCCTCGACACCTTGCGGGTTTTATCTGAGGAGCCCCTGCGCATTCTGGAGGTCGACGGCATCGGCGAGGTTCGGGCGCGTCGCATCATGCAAGCGTGGCAAGAACAGCGGGGCATGCAGGACGTCATGGTGTTTCTCCAAGGACACGGCGTAGGCGCGTCGATGGCACTCAGAATCTATCGTGTGTTCGGTTCCGCGACTATAGACCGCATCAGAGAGAACCCGTACGGGTTAGCGCAGGAAGTTCACGGCATTGGATTTCTGCTCGCAGATAGAATCGCTAACAGCATTGGCATCAGTGGCGATTTCCCCCTCAGAGTTTACGCCGGAGTTCTCCATGTACTTAGAGAGTTTGCCGAGCAGGGTCATTGCTTTGTGCCTCTGGTTACCTTGAAGCGCAATGCGGCGGCGATTCTAGGTGTGGAAGAAGATCCTGTGGAGGCTGCAGTCGAAAAGCTGGCGGCGGCGGGCAAGTTGGTTATCCAAGAAGCCGGCGATGGCGAAGTGAGACAGGTCTTTCTGGAAGAGCTGTATCACGCCGAGCGTCGGGTGGCCGCTGCTTTGCGCAACTTGCTCTCGACGCCTTCTTCTTTGCAAAAGGAGAAAATCTCCGGTCCATGGAATAATTCCGGCGGAACATCACGCGGCGTTATTGATCTGGCGAGCCCGGAGCTGTTCGGACCTTCCACGGTCACCTTGGATGAAGATCAAGTTCACGCGACGCAGCAGGCCTTGCGTGAAAAGGTCTTGGTTATCACCGGCGGTCCTGGAACCGGCAAGACGACTCTACTGACGGTGCTCCTGACTATTCTCCGGCGGGCCAAAGTATCCTTCGTGTTGGCAGCGCCCACGGGCCGTGCGGCAAAGCGGATGACCGAGAGCGCTGGCGAAGAAGCGATGACGATCCACCGGCTCCTGGAATACAATCCTCGTGAAGGCGGCTTTCAGAGAAGCGAAGAGAATCCGCTGCAAGTCGATTTCGTGATCGTGGACGAGGCGTCTATGGTGGACCTGGTGCTTATGGATCACTTGTTGCGGGCAGTGGATCCACACACTCATTTGATACTGATCGGGGACGTGGATCAGCTCCCGTCGGTGGGTCCGGGTAGTGTGCTGCGGGATCTGATCGATTCCGGGATTATTCCCACGGTGGTGCTGCGTCGTATTTTCAGGCAGGACCGCCAAAGCTTGATCGTGGTCAACGCCCATCGAATCCTCCAGGGCCATCACTTGGTTTTAGGCGAACAAGGCGAAAAACGGGATTTCGTTTTTATGGCACGAGAATCAGAGGAAGAAATTCTCCAAGCGGTCAAAGAGCTTTTGGTAAAGCACATACCGCATTCGCTGCAACTGGAATCGCAGAAAGTCTCGCAAGCCATTCAAGTTCTTACACCGATGCACCGCGGTCTGCTCGGTACGATCAACCTCAACCGCGAGATGCAAAACCTGCTCAACCCAGTCGGCGAAAGTTTGGAACGAAGTGGATCGCCCCTGCGTCTGGGCGACAAAGTGATGCAGCTGCGCAACAACTACGACAAAGGTGTCTTCAACGGCGACTTGGGGCGCATCGCCACCATTAACCGGGAAGAGAATAGTATTAAAGTCGACTTTTACGACAAGCTGGTAGAGTACGAATCCGACGAGCTGGACGAGATCAACCTCGCCTATGCGACGTCGGTGCACAAGAGCCAGGGAAGCGAGTACCCGATTGTCGTTATTCCGCTTCACACTTCGCACTACCTGCTGCTGCACCGCAGCATTCTCTACACGGCGGTGACCCGAGGGAAGAAATTGGTTGTTCTGGTGGGTAGCAGAAAGGCGCTAGCAATGGCGATTCGTAACGTCCGGCTGGAGAGGAGAAATACCGGACTAAAAGAGAAGCTGATCGAGATCTCCAAAACAGCGAGCCGATTCTTCTAATTCTGTTGGAACAACCGGCCCAGCGCCTTATTGGTGTGGGTAATCCCCAGCTTCTTTAAGCAAGCCCAGAGGGTAGCTTGATTGCTGCTGATTACAGGCTTGCCGAGATCCTGTTCCAAGTCGTTGATTGCTTCGATCATGCGTGTGTTCGTACAGCTGAGGAAATAGCCTTCGGCGTTTGGTCGAGTATTCTCCTTAACAACCTGGATCCATTGTTCCGGCGTGACAGCGCTGTAGCCGTCGCTTTCAAGCCCGAGTCCCAGCTCATGGAGCACCGTAAATCCGGCTTCGGTGAGGTATTGGACCTCGTGCTCGTTGGTTTGTTTCACATAGGGACTGATGAGCACGAGTTTCTTGATGCCAAAGTGCGCGAATGCCTCCCGGATAGCCTGCGCCGTCGTGATCGTCGGGCAGCCGCTGGCGCTTTGAATCGTTTCCACCAAAGCGGCTTCGTGGGCGAGCCCATTTTCCATTGAATTGGCGGTACAATGAAAAACAATCAAATCAGGCTTGGTGTCCGATAGTGCTTCCGCTGCTTCGGTGAGAGATTTTTTCAGCTCGCCCGGCGGCTTGCGCCACTGGCCGGTCATGCGGAGCCGGGTAATGTAGATCCCCGTACCCGGCGGCGCATATTGGTTGAATTGCGGCTCGGTCAGCCGATTGCCGGAGGGAATGATCAAACCGATGCGTGCTTGGGTATTCATAAGTCCTGGCGCTCCGAGGTTGTAAAACCTGCGAGCATTGCCGTGGAGGAAGGCGGCTTTGTCCGCGGCGGTCAATCCTTCGTTCTCCAACATTTCGTCGATTTCATGCTTGCAGAACTCGTTATTGACTTCATGTGGGAAATCGCTGGAATAAACAAAGGGCTTGTTGCCGATTCGCTTGACAGCATGGGCGACATCGGGTTCGTCGCCTTCGCAGCCGACGAAAATGTGCCCTTCGTCGACATGGCGGGCGATGTAGTCGCTGACCTTTTCTTTGGGACGAAGCTCCAAAAAGCGCTTACGCGGATCGTGCTGAATGTGGGTCTCCCAGGAGCGGTCGAAGCGTTCCAAACAGACGAGCAACCAAGCAACCCCGCCTTCCATGAAGCCAAACTTCACGTTCGGGAACTTGTCGAAAACACCGTTGAAGACGATACCGCCAAAAGAAATCATCTGGCCAAAGGGATGGCCGAGGGCATGGACAGGGGCATAAGGAGTCACGTCATCGAGACCCAAATTCTCGTGGGCGCCGCCGTGGATGCCGATGGCACAGCCCAGTTCGTTTGCCGCTTGATAGATTGGCCAGTAGCGCTTGTCGCCTAGGTTTGCCTGAATTCCCGTCGAAGGCAACATCGCGCCGCACATACCCAATTCTTTCACGGCTCTTTTTAGTTCTTCCACCGCCGCTTCCGGCTCCTGCAAGGGGATCAAGGCCATGCCTTTAAAGCGCGGGCTTCGCTTCATGTACGTTTGGTGCAACCAGTCGTTGTACGCGCGGGCGACGTCGATGGCCCAATCGCGGCTGACGATCTTGCCGAAAGCGAGACCGAGAGTGGTGTAAAGAACGGAGGTCTCAATCCCCACGTCTTCTAAAAAGTCTATCCAGCCGTCAGGACCGACCTTATTGAAGGCACCCGGCGGAAAGTCATGGAGGTTCGACGAATGAAGATGGTCAAGCGGCGGGAATGGATTGAAGAAGGGATGGGTATCGTATTTCTCCTGATATACCGCGGGCATGAATTCAACGATCGCTTTGGTATCTTCAATCACATGTCCGTCGCCATCGACGATGGTGTGGCCTTTGAATGGCATAGATCATTCCTCCTGCTCCATTTGCTAATTCATATGTCACCAAGCCGTGGCCGCTTGTCAAGACTCAGCTAGCTCCTATACAAAGAGTGAGCGGCTCGTCTAGGAAAAAGAGCCTTTCTGCGAGGCTACTGAAGCGTCGCCGTTAGCACAAGGTTGGTTTCGCTGGAGGTGGAACGGTCGCGATACCCTAGGATCTGGCGCGTTACTTCGTGCACATTAGTCGTTGAGCCGCCTAGGGAAACCGGTTGCCCGCTGGGCACGATTAGCTCCGTCGTCGCTTCAGTGAAATCGATGGCGCCGGAGCGCTCGCCAGAGAAATAACTGATTCTTGGAGTTAAGCGCACTCTGATCTGGTTGTCGGGAAGAATGCCGGCATTGACACGAAGCGATGTGCCGACATTCGTGAACACGATTTGCCTCTGGATATAGCCGCTGCCAACGGCGTAATTATAGTAGTAAGCGGTCTGGCTGTAAGGCACTTGCGTAGCGACCGAAAGAATCGACTCGCCGCCATCCTGCACCAGTGTGAAAATACCGGTGGAGCGCTGTACTGTCGTCTGTCTGTCGCCTCCGGTTACACGACCGGAAGGATACACGTTTCCCTTTCGAATGATGACACTACCCGATCCCTGAAGCGATTCCTGGCTCTGGGCTCCGGACTGTTGGGACTCAACAAATACTTTTATTTGCCGGCGGTTTTGCGCGTTGCCGATGGGCAGCATGCCTAGCATCAGGCACACCAGAGCGACCATGGAGCGGACACCAAGACACGGTTTCATTGCTGGCATAGTTTCCCCGGTCAAACTCAGCGACCACCCGGCAGAAATGAGAAGTCCACCAGTTTCATCGGATCGAAATCCGCCGGTATGGGCCGCTCCTGGCGCAGGATATCGATGTAACCGCGGGCGACCTTGGGATTTAGCCGCCCGTCTTTATTCAAAAGCCTGATGAGCGTTGCATAGGTGTTTTCCGCTTCATTCTGCTTCACCTTGAACTTCTCGACGATCATCTTGGTGCTCTCAGCAGGATTGGCACGCAACCAATCAAGAGAGTCAAATACCGCTGCGACCGTACGTCGCACCGACTCGCGGTTGGTTTTGATTTCAGCCTGCGATGTCACCAAACCGACATAGGGAATGTCTGCCAAATCGCCCAGTTGCATGAATTTCTTGTAGCCCAGGGAAACCGCCTTATCGTCAAAGGGCGGTGTCAGAACCGTACCGGCGACGCGATTGGTGGTGAGGGCTAGAAAACTATCAGCTGTGCCGCCGGTGCTGATGGCGCCGACATCTTTCTCGTTGATTTCGAATTTCTTCAAGAACGCTTGGAAGAAATAGTACGGCGAGGTGCGGATCCCCGAGACCGCGATGGTTTTGCCAATTAAATCTTGCGGCTTGTTAATGTCCTTGTTCGTGACTAAAACCCACGGCGAAGTATCGCAGAAACTGACGAGGATGACCAATGGCAGGCCGGCCACCGCTGCCGAGATGCCGTTGGAAACCGAGGTCAAATAGTTAATGTTGCCGTTGATCACGGCCTGGGCCTGGATCGGCGTGCGCATCTGGATGAACTCGGATTCGAGTCCGTGCTTCTTAAAAAATCCCTTTTCTTGAGCGATGTAGTAGGGCATGTAAGAAAACGCCAGGGAAGGGAAGCCGATGCGTATTTTCGACAGACTCTCGGCTCCCGAAGCGAAATCCGAAAACAGGAGCAGAGCCAGACCAATGACGACACCCTCACCTTTCCCTTTCCCTCGCAGGAAGAGGGCTAAAGTAAGCGTCGAAAGCCAAGAGGATAGAAGGCGTGGAGTCAGCTTAGCTGCACTTTGTTTCATGCCGATACTCCTAAGCGTTCGCAGCTTTTTGTGTGCCGCCATTTTCCCAGCTTTGACGAGCAATCTTCAAAGCGCTGGGCTGAGGAAGATTCTTTAGGCCAAAGAAACCTGTGGCGTTTCGGTTAAGCAGTTTTTCCTTTTGCGCAAAAGAGAGATCCTTCCCATCGATGATATCTTTAACGGAGTAAGGGAAATGGCAATCCCAGTGGCAATAGTCCGAAGCATAGAGGACCGTATCCTCACCGTTGGCTGCAAATACGCGATCGAGGCCAGTCTCCTCGGATTCGCAGGTCAGGACGATTTGCTCGCTCTTGATGATCTCGCTCGGCCGACGCTTCAATTCCGGCATTTGCGGCGCCAGTTTCTCAATATGCTCATCGAACCGCTCCGCCCAGAAGGGGAGCCAGCCGGCGCCCCCTTCCATGAAACCGACTCTGAGTTTCGGATAGCGGTCGAAGACCCCTTCGCCGATCATGTGCATCATGGCGATCATCAACTCAAAGGGGAAGGCGGTCATATGCACGTAAACATATTTGAAGAAGCGTTCGCTGCCGGCACCCATGACACCGGAAATCCCGGGGACGCCATCATGGCCGGTTTGCGGATGAACGCTCAATGTCATGCCCAGGGATTGCGCGCAATCGTAGATCGGGTCGAACATGGCGTCGCCCATATTGCGGCCATAGACATTGGTCGGAAGCATCGCCGTAACCGCTCCGGCCTTGGCAAGAAATTCAAGCTCCTTCACGGCTGCCTGGGGAGCCTGGCAAGGAATCAAGCCGACGGCCAGCAGTCGCTTGGGATCGGCGGAGCAATATTCCACCAGCCACTCGTTGACCGCATGACAGAGCACCGTCGCAAGCTCATTGCTCATCAAACCATTGACGGTGAGGGCGATCTGGGTGCCGAAGAGAATTGCCACGTCGATGCCTTCTTGGTCCATGTCCTTGAGCCGTGCGACAGGGTCTACCATGCCGGGGCGATAGCCCCGGGCCTTTTCAGTCATGGGTCCACTGACACCCGGCCCGGGCCCCTGGGAGGCCGACCAGAGGCGTCCTTCCAGCAGGATACGCGAATTCCCCTCGTTGTCCTTTAAACGCACCGGTGCCTGCGAACGCCACTTCTCAGGCATCCGGCTTGTCAGATCGACATTGCCTTCATACACATGGCCATCGGCATCGATGACGAGTACATTATCGAAATTTTCCATCACGCGGTCCTCCTATGCAGTCTCTGCATTTTGGTCGGAGTATAGGCTATCGCTAAAGCTAGTTTCAACCGGAGTTTCGATAAAACTGCCTGCGGCGCGAAGAGGGGGAAACGGAGCCCCTTTGCCAACGGCTGGTGATGAACTCACGCAATTCAAGTTATCTAAAATCACTGTGCAGGCTGTTGCCGTTGACCCTCAGGCGCTGATCCGATATTCAAGCTAGAGAAATGCAGAATGCTCTAAAAGATTGTCTCGATGGAAAAACGCTGATCCGGAATGAAGCATTAGCGCTGGCGGATGCTGAAGGCGATGAGTTTGAATCCTTGCTGGCAGCTGCAGCCGCATTGCGAGACCGCTACAAAGGGAAAATCGTTACCTTTTCACCGAAAGTTTTTGTCCCGCTGACGAATCTCTGCCGCGACTTTTGCGGCTACTGCACTTTCCGTAAGGCGCCGGATGAGCCCGGCGCGAAAACCATGACCATCGAGGAAGTGCTTCGAGTGGTACGTCAGGGAAAGGTTCTGGGTTGCACTGAAGTGCTTTTCAGCCTCGGCGACAAGCCGGAGGCGATCTATCCGGAGATGAAGGCTTTCCTGGCAAGGGAGGGATACCAGCGTACCTTGGGTTATCTTTATGAAGCTTGCCGGACCGTGTTGGAGGAAACCGAGCTTTTGCCTCATTCCAACCCCGGTGTGATGGGCAGAGCGGATCTCCGGCGATTAAAAGAGGTCAACGTCAGCATGGGACTCATGCTGGAAGATGTCAGCGACCGGCTCATGTTGGTGGGCGGGCCTCACTTCAATGCGCCGGACAAAAGGCCCGCAGTACGACTTCGTACTATGGAAGAAGCCGGCAAGCTCCGCATTCCCTTCACGACAGGTATTCTCATCGGGATCGGTGAAACATGGGAGGAAAGAATCGATTCTCTATTTGCTATCCGGGACTTAAATCAACGCTACGGTCACATCCAAGAAGTCATCGTGCAGAACTTTCGCGCCAAGCCGGACATTCCCATGCGCGATCATCCTAACGCCAGTTACAATGACATGCTGAAAACCATTGCGATTGCGCGGCTGGTCTTCGGCGGCGATATGAACATTCAGGCTCCGCCAAACCTGACTCCGGAAAAATATGAACTTTATCTGAACGCGGGAATCAATGACTGGGGTGGCGTTTCTCCCCTGACGCCCGATTTCATTAACCCGGAGGCGCCGTGGCCTGCATTGGAAACACTAAGGCAAAAAAGTGCCGAGGCGGGTTTCGAGCTCAAGGCACGTCTGCCGATTTATCCAGAGTTCATCGCGCAAGCTCAAAAATTTCTTCCTGCGTCGCTGCTTGGCTACGTGGAACGGGTGACTGATGCCGATGGATTAGTAAAGGGCGGCGGTCCACTCGATTGCTTGAGACCGCTCCATCGTTCCGATTCTCAAGCACTATAAGAGTTCTTCATGTTAGTCGTTCTTACCGGGGGTACGGGCGGTGCTAAGCTCATCGAGGGCCTCAGTTACGAAATTGATCCTGCTCAGTTAACCATCATTTGTAATACCGCCGATGATTTCATCTTGCATGGGCTCAATATTTCACCGGACCTCGACACGATCATGTATACCCTCGCCGGTCTGAGTGACGGCGAAAAGGGATGGGGCATCCAAAACGACACCTTTACGGTTTTGGCGCAGTTGGAAAAATTCGGTGGTGAGGCGTGGTTCAAGCTCGGCGACAAGGATATCGCCACCCATATCACGCGAACGCGACTCTTGCGCGCCGGTCTTAAATTATCCGATGTCACAGCTAGACTTGCGAACGATCTCGGCATCAAAGCCAGGCTTCTTCCCATGTCAAATGACGCCATCGAGACGAGAGTTGAAACTCCAGATGGTGAAATTTCTTTCCAGGAATATTTCGTCAAACAACGCTGGCAACCGGAGGTCAAAAAAATCTTCTATGCCGGTGTGGAAAGCAGCCGTGCAGCGCCGGGTGTGCTGGAGACTATTCGCGGCGCCGCGGCTATTATCATTTGCCCGAGTAATCCGATAACCAGTATCGGTCCTATCCTGGCAGTTCCTGGAGTTAGAGACGCGCTCAACGAAGTAACCGTTCCTGTCGTCGGGGTGAGCCCGATCATGGGCGAAACGGCGATTAGCGGCCCCGCGCACAAGCTCATGGCGGCACACGGTGTGGAGCCGTCAGCGCTTGGCGCGGCCAAGAGTTATTCCGATTTCCTCGATCGGTTTGTGGTCGATCGGGAGGACGAAAACTTGCGGGGCAAACTCGAAACATTGGGAATTAAAGTCGCGGCCACTTCGATTCGCATGAATTCCCTTGCCGATAAGAAGAGGCTGGCGCGCCAGGTCTTGGCCTTGATCGAAAAATAGTGTTAGAAAAATCTTTCTGACCGAACCATGAAAGTATCTGCACTCATCCCGGTAAAAGGTTTCAGCAATGCCAAGCAGCGGCTGAGCCCACTACTGGATGGCAGCGACCGGGAGCTATTCGCGGAAGTCATGTTCCGCGATGTTCTGAACCAAGTCCTAAAGGCCCAAGGTCTTGCCGAAACTCTTGTAGTGACCGGGGATGACAAGGTGGCCGATATCGCCACGAGTCTTGGCGCCCAAGTGATCCGTGAAAAGGTGGAAAGAGGCGAGACAGACGCCGTTGATTTCGCGCGCCTCGAGCTAAAGCAGTTAGGTCGTGAGGCAGTTTTGATCATTCCCGGCGATTTGCCCCTGGTTCGTAGCGCTGACATCGAAGAAGTTTTGGCGCAAGCTCCTGAAAGAGCTTCATTCCCGTTTGCTCTGCTGGTTCCGTCTCACGACCGCATGGGGACGAACGCTTTGCTCTTGGTTCCACCGGATATTATCAAGCTTCGCTTTGGATACGACAGCTTTAGCTATCATCTGAGCCAGGTTTCAGCTCGGGGATTGCCGGTGCGATTCATTGAAAATGAGCACATTGCGCTGGATATCGATGAACCGAAGGATCTTCAGCGGTTTCTTTCATTTGGTTTTGAAGACGGCGAGTCGACGCGCACGGCGCGGGCGATGTTGGCGGCTCAGGTCGCGGAGAAATTTCGCAGTTTTGGAGGCCTATGAGGCGGCTGGAGTTGATGGGTCTCGAGGGCATTGGCGAAATTAGCAGAGGCGACTGCGTCGGCGCGTTGATCTGCGATGCCTGCTCTCGCCAAAAGGTTGCGCTGCTGGATGATGATGTCCTGGTTATCGCCCAGAAGATTGTGTCCAAGGCGGAGGGACGAATCAATTTGTTTGGATGACGTGAAACCCTCCGCGCGCGCCATAGAATTGGCCGAGCCAGCTCGATAAAGAGCCGGCGCTTGTTGAAGTTATTCTGCGCGAAAGCCGTGAAATCGTCAGAATGGGCGGACGGGCGCTCATCGTGGAAACTCATCACGGATTTATCTGCGCCAACGCCGGAGTGGATCAGTCCAACGTGGGCCTAAGACAAGTAGCCCTGTTGCCAAAAGACCCTGACGGCTCTGCGCAGGAGATTCGGAACGAAATTCAACGGCGGACCGGACAGAAACCTGCCGTCATTGTCAGCGATAGTTTCGGCCGTCCATGGCGAGTCGGCACCGTGGATGTCGCCGTGGGCGTGTCCGGGTTGAAATCCGTCAAAGACGAAAGAGGATTGAGTGACCGCTACGGATATCAGCTCAAGGCCGCCGTTGCCGCCGTTGCCGACGAAATTGCCGCAGCGGCGGAATTGGTCATGGGAAAGCGAAATGGCGTTCCCGTCGTCATTGTTCGCGGCTGTGAGATCGACAAGGAGGATGGATCGGTGAGGGAGCTTCTCCGCCCCGAGGCGGAAGACCTTTTTCGCCATTTCTAAAGTTTATGGAGAATTCGTTTACGATAGCTATTGTGGGTGGAACGGGGAACCTGGGCGGGGCATTGGCCCTCCGTCTGGGCGCGCCAGGTGTCAAAATTATCATCGGATCGCGCGATGCGGAGAAGGCCAAAAAAGCGGTTGAAACTCTCAAGCCAAATTTGCCCGCAGGAGAGATCGAAGGAACGACAAATCAAGCGGCCGTCAAGAGCGCCGACTTCGTCGTCATCGCAGTGCCTTACGAAGGACATGCTCAGATGGTCACCGACCTCAAAGGGCAGCTTATCGGGAAGATTGTCATCGATGCCGTCGTTCCCCTCAACAAAGGCAAGCCCTTTGTGCCGCCGGCGGGATCCGCCTTACAGGAAGCACAGCAAATTTTGGCTGAAGAGGCCCCGGTAGTCGGTGCGCTCCATAATATTTCAGCCGTCGACATGGGGGACGTCAATGCCCCTTTGGGAGACGTGCTGGTTTGCGGTGACAACGCAGACGCCAAAGAAAAAGTAATGCAAATCATTCAGCGAATCGGCGCGCGGCCTTTCGATGGAGGTCCGGCTGGAAATGCTTACGTCATTGAAGGACTCACGGGTGTAATCATCTATCTCAACCGTAAGTACAAATCCAAACACGGCAGTATCAAAATCGTCGGAATCGGCGACTGAGTAGCGCCAGCTTCTTCAGCCACCACCCGTAGAACTCTGGCTTCTCGGCGAGGTTAACTTACTGTTTTTACAAACGTTATTCAACAAACCTTCTTTTCATCTGCATTCGTTAACTTTTCGACTTCGCGAGCGTCTAAACGATTGTCGGGATACCTCGAAATCCATCCCGAGGCAGGTTCGGTGACCACGGATTTTAAATGAACCAGACTGCTCAACAGGAGTTTCGGGATGAAGAGATTGTGGCGCTGTGTCAGCAGGGACAGAGCGAAGTCTTCGAGGTTCTCGTGCGGAAGTATATGGAGAAGGCATTCCGGATCGCTTTCGATTTCACGCATGACACTGAAGAGGCCAAGGATCTCTCTCAGGAGGCCTTTTTGCGGGCCTTCTCGCGGATTAAACAATTTGACGGCAGATCTAGTTTTTATACCTGGTTCTACCGCTTGGTCGTAAACCTGTGCCTGGACCATACGCGCCGTAAAGGACGGGTAATTTGGGAAAGGCTTGAAAGGGAAACGGAAGGTAGCACGGAGACTGTCGAAATAGCCGATGGCTCTTCATTGCCGGATGAGGAGGCGATTGCCGGGGAAGCGAAACGTAAGGCTGATCTCACTTTGGAGGCGATGCCCAACAAACAACGCACGGCCTTCTTGTTGCGTAATCATCAAGGGTTATCAATTCCGGATATTGCCAAGGTGATGAAAACCACGGAAGGAACAGTTCGGGTTTATCTCCATCGTGCCGTGGCGGCACTGAGACAGAGTCTGGTGGAATTTGTTTAGGGAGAATGGTTATGACGGAACCTACCGATACATTGCGAGTCGCCTGCAAGGATTTTGAAGAAGATTTAGTGCTCTATTACTACGGCGACGATTCCGAGGCCGAACGCAGGCGGGTTGAAGACCATTTGCAGAGTTGCTCTTCTTGTCATGAATTTCTCGACGACCTGCGGAAGTTACTTCCCCAGATGGCGAAGCCCAGCGAACTGCCTCAAACGTTCTGGGATAGTTACTATCGGGAAACCATAGAAAAGCTCGCCGCGTTGGAAGAGCGCAAATATTGGTGGCGAAATCTCTTTGCGCCGATGCGTAGGTGGATGTTGCCGGCTTTTGGAACCGCCGCGGTTGCCGTGTTGGCGATTGCTCTGGTCGTCAGCAAGGGTAATTGGCATTTCCCACTGAGCCAACCTGCGGAAAAGATTCCCCAAGAGGTTTTAGCGGACACCAATCAGCTTGAGTTCTTCAAATCCATGGACATGTTGGAGTCTCTCGGTAAGCTTGAAGCGCTGGACGGAACAAAGTTGGAAGCGGGAAGCAGCCACAGCTAGGGCGATCGAAGTGATGAAGCGAACTATAGGATCTCTTAGTCTTTGCTTAGTTTTGCTGCTGCCAGGGTTTGCCTGGGCAAGAGATGGCGGCGACAATTGGCGCCGTCTCAGTCCTAAAGAAAAAGAGAGCGTCCAGCGCAACTATCAACGCTGGCAAAATATGCCGCCGCAAGACAAAGAACACCTCCGCGAAGAGTGGAATCGCTTTAAGAGTCTGCCGCCGGATCAACGCGACAATCTGCGTCGCCGCTACGATGAGCTGCGCCAGCGGCCGGGGCGATAAGATAAACGGTAGAACTCTCTCCGTTCTTTTTCGTGTATTCTTTTTCGTCTTCCAAAGTTTGAATTCCAGTTCCGGGTCAATTCCCCGCGGCTTGCTGGGTAGAAGCTCACTCACCGAAGTCCGTCATTCCCGCATGCTTATAGCCGAAGAGGTTGGCATTCTATTTTTTGCCGCGATATAGCTGAAGTGCTTTTCGGAGAAAGATAGGAGACGCATTATGACCACCACGAAACGCCTTCCGGCATTTGAAAAATTTATTCAAGATGTACGAGCGGCTTGGGCGGAGTTGCCTGATACAGAGAAACGCATGAAAAGGGTAAAAGTCTTACTCGAAGGACTCGTGAATGATTCGACGATGAAGGAGCATTCTGAGCATTGGCCATCCACCGAGGGACATAAAAACTTGTTGTTGTATGAAGATCCCGACTATCAGTTTGTGGTTAACGCCGTTGTGCGCACCCCGGGGCGCGACGGCAGAATCCATGATCACGCGCACGCGTGGACAGCCTACGGCGTACTCGACGGTACGGAACGGCTCGAACGTTACCGGCGCGTCGACGAAGGGAAAAAAGAAGGATACGCGCTGATCGAATTGGAAAGCCTGAACGAGGGCTATCCCGGCAAGGTTGATCTCGTGCCGCCCTTTGCGATCCATTCCGAAAAAGGCGGGCCTACAAGATCGGTTGGAGTTGATAGTTCGCTCCGAGCGGCTCGTTGGCAGGACCCTTCAGGGCCGTTATGACGCGAAAACCGACGAGTACAATCAAAGCCAAGGGCCGACTCAGGTGCCCTTCGAAGTGGCGTGAAGTGAGTTGGAGGACACCATGGAAATTTTCGACATCCATCACCATCTGGGTTCTCTGACTGGAGGTAGCCTGCAGGAAGAAGCGGGGTGGCAGGACCGGGACTACGGTAATCGTGTTCGGATCATGCAGGCGAATGGCGTGACGATGTCGGCAATCCTCGCGGCAACGGGGTACATCCAGGCGGACGGAATCAAGGACACGATGCGTTCCAACGATACGGTCGCCGCTTATCGAAAGCGAGATCCCAAACGCTTTCCGGTGGCCTGCGGGACGGTCGAGCCGCTTCACGGCGCGCGCTCATTAGGCGAGCTGGAACGCATGAACCATGAGCTCCATCTAGAGGGAGTGGTGTGGCACAACCGCTTCCAGGGCGTTGCCATCGACCATCAGCTTATGCGGCCACTGCTGAAAAAGGTAAGCGAGTTAGGACTCGTGCCCATCGTTCACACAAACGCGGAGTCGAACATGGAAGCGGTATGGCGCTTGGAGCGCCTGGCGCTGGAATTCCCGGAGCTCACCTTGGTGTCACTGGATGCCTTAACCACCAATGTAAATAGCCAGCTCGTCCTGGACATCGCGAAGCGGACGCCGAATATCCTCTTTGACACAGCGCACGTTCGCAGCTCAGGCTTACGTCCGGCAATTCGTCGAGACCGTGGGATCTCACCGTTTATTGTTCGGCAGCCTTTTCTATTCTCATCCCGCAAGTTATGAGCATTCTTCGACACTCGCGGAAGTCAAAGCAGCCAAAATAAGCGACGAGGATATGCAAAATATCCTCTGGCGAAATGCCAAGAAGCTTTTCAAGCTGGAATAGTTTGAGCTGGAAAGTGATTTGGTGGCGCCCGAGGAGGGACTTGGTAGTTGCGGAAGCCATCCGCTCTATCAGGGCAGCCTTCTTTTAGGCCAGACCGGCGCCTCTTATCACAATGTGCTCGTAGCCTGGTGACTTGGCACCACCCCGTCAACAGCAAAGCGCGGGCGAACCGCAGAGGGTAGCCCGCGCTTTGCTGCAATAGTATTGGTAACGAACCTAAGCGCGGGCCTTGGCCCCTCGCGCCCCCGCGCCGTTCCGCCCAAGGTCGAAGCGATCGTTGTTCATGATCTTGTCCCACGCAGCCACGAAGTCACGCGCGAACTTCTCCTTCGAGTCCTCTTGTGCGTAAACCTCGGCGAGGGCTCGGAGCTGGGAGTTCGAGCCGAAGACGAGGTCGACGTCGGTGCCGGTCCACTTCACCGCGCCGGTGGCGCGATCGCGACCCTCGTACACGTTCTTGTCCGAACCGGATGCCTTCCACTCCGTGCTCATGTCGAGCAGGTTCACGAAGAAGTCATTGGTCAACGTCCCAGGCCGCTTGGTCAAGACGCCGTGCTTGGATTGCCCGGAGTTGGCATTCAGGGCGCGCATTCCGCCCACCAGAACCGTCATCTCTGGAGCGGTCAAATTCAGCATGAACGCCCGCTCCACCAGCAGAGTCTCCGGCGACAGCTCCTCTCCGGCTTGGACGTAGTTGCGGAATCCGTCGAAGGTCGGTTCGAGCACGGCGAACGACTCCACGTCGGTTTGCTCCTGCGACGCGTCCGTGCGCCCCGGCGCGAATGGAACCTTCACGTTGTGCCCGGCGTTCTTGGCCGCTTGCTCGACGGCCGCGCACCCGCCCAGGACGATCAGGTCGGCGAGCGAGACCTTCTTCTTCCCGCCGGACTGTGAGCGGTTGAAGTCCTGCTGGATCTTCTCGAGTGTCTGCAGCACCTTCGACAGTTCGGCCGGGTTGTTCACTTCCCAGTCCTTCTGTGGCGCGAGGCGGATCCGGGCCCCGTTGGCGCCGCCGCGCTTGTCGGTGCCGCGGAAGCTCGCCGCCGATGCCCACGCGCTGGAGACCAGCTGGGACACGGACAGTCCCGAGGCGAGGATCTTGCCCTTGAGATCAGCGATGTCCTGCTCCCCGATCAGTTCATGATCGACCGCGGGGACGGGGTCCTGCCACAGCTGCGGCGGCGGAACCCACGGGCCGAGGTAGCGCGAGGCCGGTCCCATGTCGCGGTGCAACAACTTGTACCACGCCTTGGCGAACGCATCGTTGAGCTGCTCTGGATGCTCGTGGAAGCGCTTCGAGATCGCGGCATAGATCGGAGACTGCTTCAGCGCAAGATCCGTCGTGAGCATCATGGTGGTCTGCCGCTTCGATGGATCATGAGCATCGGGCGCGGTGGGCACTACGCCAGCGGCATTCGGCTTGGGAGCATACTGCTTCGCGCCGGCCGGGCTCGTCGTTAGCTCATAGTCGTGGTTGTAGAGGTTGTCGAGGAACCCATTGTCCCACTTCGTCGGGTTATTGGTCCAGGGGCCCTCGAGCCCGCTGGTGATCGTGTCGTCGCCTTTGCCGCTGCCAAAGCGGTTTTTCCAGCCGAAGCCTTGCTCCTCCAGACTGGCGCCCTCCGGTTCGGGACCGATGTACTGGGCATCAGATGCAGCACCATGCGCCTTGCCGACCGTGTGGCCGCCGATGATGAGCGCAGCCGTCTCCTCATCATTCATCGCCATGCGGCGGAACGTCTCTCGAATGAACTTTGCTGAAAGGGCCGGATCGGGGTTGCCGCCCGGTCCTTGCGGGTTCACGTAGATCAGGCCCATGTGATCGGCGCCGAAAGGCCCCTTGATCTGCTCATCGCCGGCGTGGCGCGCGTCTCCAAGCCAGGTGTCCTCAGGGCCCCAGAAGATCTCCTCGGGTTCCCAACGGTCCTCCCGCCCAAAGCCGAAGCCGAACGTCTTGAAGCCCATCGACTCGTAAGCACAGTTGCCGGCGAAGACGATCAGGTCGGCCCAGGAGATCTTGTTGCCGTACTTTTGCTTGACCGGCCAGAGCAACCGCCGCGCCTTGTCGAGGCTCGCGTTGTCGGGCCAACTGTTGAGGGGAGCAAAGCGCTGCATGCCGCCGCCGGCACCGCCCCGGCCGTCGGCGATGCGGTACGTGCCCGCGGCATGCCACGCCATCCGGATGAAGAGCGGCCCGTAGTGACCGTAGTCGGCCGGCCACCAGTCCTGCGACGTCGTCATCACCTTGATGACGTCCTGCTTCAGCGCTTCCACGTCAAGTTTCTTGAACTCCTCCGCGTAGTTGAAATCCTTGCCCATCGGATCGGAGACGGGAGAGTGCGCGTTGAGAATTGAGAGGTCCAGCTGATCCGGCCACCAGTCCTTGTTCGTCCTGGGTCGAGTCCGCTTGGGAGTCGGGGAGGGGATTACTGGGTTTTCGCTTTCGCTTTTAGACATATCGATCTTTCTCCTTTCTGGTTGTCAACTAATGGCAGATGACAAGTACTATCTTATCGCTGATTACTGCATGGGGAATCTAACACCTGCGAACACGGTTTACCAATACATTCTTTAAATCTTACAGTGTTTACCAATACATTCTTTAAATCTTTATGATAGGATCTGACTATCGTGAATTTCAGTCCTCATGCATTCTCCCTTCGGCAGCTTCAATACATTGTCGCGGTTGCCGATTTACTGAGTTTCAATCGCGCCGCCGATGAGTGTCACGTGTCTCAACCGTCGCTGAGCTTACAAATTGCTGAGATCGAGCGTGTATTGGCCATCACAATATTTGAGCGCGATCCTCACCGTGTTGCTTTGACCGCGGCGGGCAGGGAATTCGTCGAGAGTGCGCGTGCGGTATTGCACGCGGCCGACGCACTGGCGGAAACTGCCCGGCGTTGCATCGATCCGTTCTCCGGCACGCTACGCATCGGCGTCATTCCGACAATTTCGCCTTATTGGTTACCTGAGTTGACACCGGCCTTGCAGAAGGCCTATCCGCATCTGAAGGTGATCTGGTTGGAAGATAAGACTCATATACTTGTGCACGCCCTTCAATCAGGTGCTATCGACGCGGCTCTGCTGGCGCTGGAAGCGGAAATCGGCGATGTCGAGCGCGAGGTGATCGCAAAAGACCCATTTGTCTTGGTGGCGCCGGCGGGAAATCCACTCGTGGCGAAACGCACACCCGCCAAGGCTGCCGAATTGCGCGAAGCAACCGTGATGGTGCTCGAAGACGAACATTGCTTTGGCAAACAGGCTCTGGAGTTCTGTTTTCGTGCCAAAGCGCAAGACCATCAGTTCCGAGGAACGAGTCTCGCCACCATCATCAGCATGGTCGCGGGCGGTGTAGGAGTGACATTGTTGCCGACTCTCGCGGCGCGCAGCGAGGTACGAATTAATAATCTGCGTGTGCGCCGTTTCGCTGATCCCGAGGCGGTTCGGACCATCGGTCTGGTGTGGCGCAAGAAATCTTCACTTGCACCAGCCTTGCGCAAGTTGGCGACCAGCATGAGTCAAGCTTATCCAAAGATTCAAGAGTCCAATTTAAGGGGAAAATCAATAATTCCCGGGACAGTGTCAGCGGAAAGTAAAAAGCTGGTGATTGGCCACTGAGCCGCTTAGTGATTCGATTGCCTCTTGATAACGCGGATGGAGAGGGGACGAGAAAACTGTTTCCAGTTCGTTTAGTCAATGGAGCCTGAGGATCAAGTGGTGCCGGAGGAGGGACTTGAACCCTCACAGGGTTACCCCTACCGGATTTTGAGTCCGGCGCGTCTGCCATTCCACCACTCCGGCACGAGAGATATTATTAATAACGAAGCGTCGATTGGGATACAAGAGCGGCAGCAGATCTGCACGGAGATGAGCGGATCGTTTAGAAAAGTAATTTCCAGCACTCAGCTAGAGAGCTCACGCCGGCGAGCTTTGGATGCTTAATATGCGTGAGTTGGGAGCTGTTGCTCGCGGGAAGGATACAACGTTCGAAGCCTAGCTTTCCCGCTTCTTTGACACGGGCTTCAGCCTGCGAGATGCCGCGAATTTCTCCAGCCAGTCCCACTTCTCCGAAAAAAACAGTTCTCGGATCTATGTTTTTTTCCTTGTGACTTGAAGCGACCGCCGCGATGATCCCGAGGTCCACGGCGGGTTCATCGACGTGGACGCCGCCGGCGACGTTGACAAAGATATCTTGGTTGAAGAGCTTCGCGCCCATTTTTTTCTCCAAAACCGCCACCAGCAAAGCCACACGGTTATGATCCACGCCGATGGTCGTGCGTCGCGGCACGGCCAAGAATGAGTGGCTTACCAAGGCTTGCAGTTCCACCAAAATCGGCCGCGTTCCTTCCATGCTGCAAACGACGGCAGACCCTGGTACTTCCAGCGGTCGCTCCATCAGAAAGATCTCTGAAGGATTGGTGACCTCTTTGAGGCCGGCTTCCTTCATCTCGAAAACGCCGATCTCGTTGGTTGAGCCAAATCGATTTTTAACGGCTCTCAGGATTCGAAAGCTGTGGCCGCTCTCGCCCTCAAAGTAGAGGACGGTATCGACCATATGTTCGAGCACCCGCGGCCCGGCAATCGCGCCATCCTTGGTCACGTGGCCGATTAAAAACGTCGTCAAGCCGGTTTTTTTCGCGAGCACGATAATGGAACCGGAACTTTCGCGCACCTGCGCGATGCTGCCGGGGGCGGACGGAAGAGTAGAAGTAAAGATCGTTTGAATCGAGTCGATGACGAGGACGCCAGGTTTGAGCTTCTTCACATGCTCGATGATTCGTTCCAGAGAGGTTTCGCTCAGAACGAGCAGGTTTGGCGCTGCAATGCCGAGCCGTTCCGCGCGCATCTTGATTTGTCGCTGAGATTCCTCGCCGGAAACATAGAGGCAAGTAAGACCCGTTTGACTGATGGCGGCGAAGGCTTGCAGGAGCAGGGTCGATTTGCCGATGCCGGGGTCGCCGCCTATGAGAATGACGGAGCCTGCGACCAGCCCGCCGCCAAGAACTCTGTCGAACTCGCCGATGCCTGAAAGTACCCGACCTTCTTCGGCAATATCGATCTCATGGATCGATGAAGGGGCTTCACTGGTGCCGAGACTCAGTTCGCCGCGCGGATGGGCGGCTCTTCTCGTACTTCTCTTCGGCAAAGGTATTCCATTGGTTGCAGTCCGGGCAGCTCCCCAGCCATTTGGGCGACTGATAACCGCAGCTCTGGCAGGCGTAGACGATTTTTGGCTTTAGCCATCGGTCAGTATTTTATCAGGCCACAATAAGATTCTTAATTATTATTCATTGCTCCAGATTTCAGCCCAATTTCCTCTGGGGCATATTCCAACGGTTCACCAGTTTAGAGATTTGCTCGGTCGCGCCGCCTGGTTCGGCGTGAATGATAAGGATCTCGTCGGCCAATGCAGCGACGAGTTGGTTACGACGACGGGCAGATTTCGCGTCAGGCCGGCGCGGGCGCCCTTCGAATGGGGAAAGTACCAATAAACGACCAGAGTCCAAGGCTTGCCGCCATTCGACCGGGATCCGGATTTTGACCAGAGAGCGAGCCAGACAAATGATAATCGGCTGCTTCCCTCGCAGCAGAATCCGTAGGCATTCCTTCTCTACAGGAGAGTGAAAACCACTAATGACAGACACGCCTTCATCGCGCAGCTTTCGGGCAGTGTCGTATGCAGCGAGGATAGCGTCACCCGGGCAACGGACAGAGCAGAACAGCGCAGTCTTAAGTTGTGATAGCGAACCGAGGTTCCCCAGCGCGGCCAGTGTCTTTGGAGCATGATCGCCCAAGCGTTCGCGCAAACTTACGGGATAACCGACATCGGTAGATCTCAAAACCGTGGAGTCCATCCATGATTGGCTAAGCGGGAATGGGTTGGATCTTCTTTAGTTCAGGGCCTTCGTAGTGGCCCTACAGCCTTTCCTGGTCACGCGGCGACGATATCGACACGGGCAGCGTAACCGAGTTTTCGCAGCAATTGCTCGCAGTCCTCCCACGTCAAACCGAAGGCGCGCACATCGGCAACTCCAAGTCGCGCTACCGCATCGGCTATGACATCTGCATCTTGCTCCGCGAAATCGCCCTCCCTCATCGCTTCTTCTGCCCAACTGACTAACTCCGCGAGAGAAATGTCATGGCGCAAGTACGCCGCGATCCTGTTTGCGACCGTCTGCTTCGTGATAGTCATTTGTAAGGTGTCAACTCGGCCTCAAAAGGTCGTTCCCTGCGAAACCGGCTTACTCCCAGGATACTGAAACCGATGACGTGCCCATCCTCGTCCACGCGTTCCATAAGCGCGTCATGGTTGGTCCCGCGCATGTAGCCCGGCGCGTCGCTGAATTGCACCTCTAGGAAATCTCCCTCGGGATCGAACCACACCTTTACTTTCTCGGCCATACGGTTTCTCCGGCTTTGATAGTATCTGTCAAATACGCGGTTATCACAAAGGCATCATCCGTTGGGTACTTTACCACGACACATAGCCATTTCCCACCTACATGTGTTCGTGCATAGAACTCATAGAATAGCTTTACGCTATCATCGGATCGCGATAGCCGCACCTCCGCAGGTGCTTGTACGACTCGCTCGATTTCGTTCTCCATCCCGGCCATCTCCACGTGCTGTAAAATGTGAGTTAGACGTTCGTCGGTGAGCCTCACGTCATGACCGAAACAGTCGCGGATGATCTTCATGGTTGCGTAATATATTCAGGAAAAGACTCGAGGCCCCTTCGGCCTCAGCGTCTACGTGCTTTAAGGTAACCCGCCCGCCAACCAAGACGTCCCAGCACATCCAACCAATAGCGCCTTCCGCCGCCCGGTAACTCTTCCCAGCTTCTAAATTTCCTTTCGTTCTGGACCCGACTGTTCATTCCTCTTCGTTCTCCGCTTCTCGCCCCATCCGGTACTTGATGTCGTAGTTGCCTGCCCTGAGCCGAGCCGAAGGGATAAAGTCCAACTATTTATCCGTGAATTCGTAGTGCGCCGCCAGCACCGGTCGAGCATCTTAAAGGATTTTATCGCCATTTCCCCCCAATATCCCCATTTCCCAATTCTAGGTCATTGATCGACCAACTCTCGTCGCTGCCGCTCCAGGAATCGTTGGAGGTCTTCCTTCGAGGGCAGCACGAGCTGGTACTTGGAGACAAAAAGACGGTTGTTCATCGCCGCCAGCGCATATTCCACCAGTGCATGGTCTTTCTGTGCACAGAGCAAGAGACCGAACGGCGGGTTGTCGCCCTTGACCATCATGTGTTTACGGCACCAAGTGACGTAGGTATTAAGCTGACCCAGGTGTTCGTGGCGGAACTCGTCCACCTTGAGGCTCGACGAGGACGTGGCACTTCAAGATGCGGTGGTAAAAGACAAGATCCACAAAGCCGCGCGTCTTGCCGATGAGTATGCTTTTCTGTCGCGCCTCGAAGCAGAAACCGTGGCCTAGCTCCAGAAGAAACTCTGCAGATTGTCGAGAAGAGCATCCTCCAGCCGCGATATGCGCTCATCACCTCCTTCAGTTTAAGGCCGAGGAACTCGAAGACATAGGGATCGCGGATAGCGACGTTCGGTTCGGCTTGTTCGGCACCAGCCCGCATAGGGCCACGAGCTTCTTTTTGTCCCGTGACAGGCCCGATCGCTCGAAGTATAGGCTACCGATCTGGCGCTTCAAAACTGCGCACCGACCAGTTTCCACGAATGCACTCGATTTCATAAAAGGCCCGTTTGAGGGGATTCTCAATTTGAATCAGTTCGGCGAAGTGGCTAAACGACAGCCTTGAGATCAGCATTTTACCGGGCGATCCGAAATCGGGAGACGGCGTCTCCCGAATCTTTCGCTGTGTGCGGCTAGGAACTGGATGGAGCGGGCGCATTTCGGGAGTCAACGACTCCCGAATCTTGGGATAGACCAGATAAAAGCGGCGGTAACGCCGTAACTCGCGTTCCTCCACCCTGCTGAACGCCCTTCTCCCCGAGTGCCGCAGACAGATTTTCGAGCAACCGTTCACCATATTTCGCCCGGTCGGTGCCGTTTTGCTCGTAAACGACGATGTAGAAGCCGACCAGCCAGTTGCGCAGCGTAAGGCTCACGTTCACTGCTCGACTGGCAACGGCAGCGCTCCGCTCGCATACCTGCCGCACCGCGTCGACTAATCTAGTAAAGTCGAGCTTGCGCTTGAACGTGATAGATCGCGTCGTCTTACGCGGCATCAGCTTTCCTCGTCAAGTTCCGCTTCCCGTCCCATCCTATACTTGATGTCGTAGTTGATGATGAAGTCCAACTCCTCATCCGTGAATTCATAGTGTGCCGCAAGCACCCGGTCGATTTCGTCGATGATGTGCTTGGACAAGCTTGGCCGAAACTCTTGAAATTTGCAGTCCTGCCGTTCACGGATGAACGAGTTCTTGTCATAATCCCGCATCAAGCGATCGAAGAGCTTTGGCATTTTTTTGAGATGTTGGCTCAGCGCGCTCAGAAGCTCATCCTGAGGGAGTTTCGCCATGCCGATTAAGAGGCGACAACAATGACCTTCCCCGCCCGGCCAAGGTTCAAGGTGAGAATCGATCTGCTTCCAGCCGCGGAGATTAAAATAGCCCACACAGAAGTCGGATCGAGTAGACAACTCCAGCGTCTCACGAAGAGCGGGTAGAAGCTGTTGGTCAATATTGTCGAAGATGCGGGGCATGGTGCCTTAAAGCGAGAAGTGGCAGATTTCTTGCGCGATCATCTGCATCATTGCGAAGCCCTTCGACCGGGCTCAAGGCGAACGGAGTTTAGCATGCCCAATCGGCTTCCGGTCCACTCGAACCCCAAGAACAGAATTCATTGGCCGGATTAGTTTTCTCCTTGCCATGTGGATAGTGGACGGTTCTATGGATCTGAAATTTCAGCAATTCTACGTGACATGGGAGCGTTTTGAAAAGCGTACGATTAAGGCCTCAGTGGTTGCCTAATTGGCTCATCCCTGCAATAAATTTACGTCGATTATGAGTCCCGATTTCTTATCCGAGGAACTCGAAACACTTAAGAGGCGGGGCTTTATCGTAAACTCCGGCAGGTCGAAAACGACCAGGGGCCGACGCTGCTGCTGGATGGGCGAGAAGTGATTAATTTCTCTTCCAATAATTATCTTGGGCTTGGCGAACTCATCCGGCGCTACGGGAAGCGGCGAAGGAGGCGATCGATCGCTACGGTTGCGGTTCTGGGGCGTCGCGGCTGATTTCAGGGAATATGACCCTGCACGAAGAGCTGGAGAGCAAGATCGCGGAGCTCAAAGGAACGGAAGCCGCGCTGATATTTAATTCCGGCTTTCAGGCAAACACGGGAATCATTCCCGTTTTGGTGGGAGAAGGAGACGTGATTCTGAGCGATGCGCTCAATCACGCCAGTATCATCGACGGTTGCCGCCTGTCGCGGGCCAAGATTGCGGTTTACGGTCACTGCGACACAGAACAACTTGAGCGACAGACTAAGAGATGCGGCACATCACAGCCGCAAGCTCATTGTTACCGAGTCGCTCTTCAGCATGGACGGTGATGAAGCGCCGCTCACGGATATTGTAAATCTGGCCGAGAAGTATGGCGCGATAGTCATGGTCGACGAGGCGCACGCAACGGGCGTGTACGAGCCCAACGGGGCGGGTTTGGTTACGAAATCGGGATTGGGCGATCGCGTGCTGATCCAAATGGGGACGTTGGGTAAGGCTCTCGGCGGCTTCGGTGCCTACGTCGCCGGCAGCGAAGCGTTGCGCGAGCTGTTGATCAACCGTTGCCGTAGTTTCATTTTTACAACGTCGTTACCCCCAGCAGTGATGGCCATGGGTATAGCCGCTATCGATCTCGTAAAGCGAGAACCCGAACGGCGGCAGGCTTTGTGGAAGAACTGTGAACAGCTTAGAACGGGACTAAAAGAACTCGGGTACTCACTTGGTGATAGCCAGAGCCAAATCTTGCCGCTAATGATCGGCGATGCGGCTCAATGCATGAAACTATCCGAAGATTTGCTGCAACGAGGAGTATTTGCCCAAGGAATTCGGCCCCCAACGGTTCCGCCGGGCACGTCTCGCTTGCGCATCACACTGATGGCGACGCATACACGCGAGCAGATCGACCAAGCCCTGAAAGTTTTCAAGGAAGTCGCGCGGGAGATGAGAGTCGAGGATCGAGGATAGAGGATGGAAGATAGAAGAAGTATGAGGATGGAAGATCGATAACCTTGGGTCGCTGTGAACTACGAAGATCTCAAAAGGTTCGACCATACTTACCTTTGGCATCCGTTCACGCAGATGCAAGAGTGGGTGGGTGAGGAGCCGTGCATCATCAGCCACGGCGAGGGCCATTATCTTGTCGATGTGCACGGCCGAAAGTACCTGGACGGCGTTTCGTCGCTTTGGTGCAATGTTCACGGACATCGAAAAAAAGAGCTGGACGATGCGATAAGGGCTCAGCTGGATCGCATTGCTCATTCCACTTTTCTGGGATTGAGTCACGTGCCTGGCATTCAGTTGGCGCAAAAGCTGATCGAGATTGCTCCGCAGGGTCTGCAACGGGTTTTTTACTCAGACAGTGGCGCCACCGCGGTCGAAATCGCACTCAAAATGGCAGTCCAATACTGGCAACTGAAGGGCCAGCCAAAACGCACGCGAGTTGCATCACTTGCCGAGTCCTATCACGGCGATACGGTGGGCTCCATGAGCATGGGCTACTCGGAGACCTACCACCGTTTTCACAAGAGTCTCCTTTTCCCGGTAGTGCGCATAACGCCGCCCCACGGGTTTCGGTACTTGAAGCGTTTGAGCGATGAAGAAGCGCTCAAGAGCGCGATCCGCGAGGCCGAAGAAAAACTCACGCAAGAAAAGGATTCGCTTGCGGCGCTGATCGTTGAGCCTTTGATGCAGGGAGCGGCCGGGATGTGGTCCCAGCCGCCGGGTTATGTCTGGGCGTTGCGGGAGATCTGCCGCAGGAATGGGATTCTTTTTATTGCTGACGAAGTAGCCACCGGCTTTGGCCGGACGGGAAGGATGTTTGCCTGCGAGCATGAAGATGTCCGCCCCGATGTTCTTTGCTTGGGAAAGGGAATCACCGCTGGTTATCTACCGCTGGCTGCGACCCTCACGACCGAGGAGATCTTTTCCGTCTTTCTCGGGGAGTACAAGGAATTCAAGACATTCTTTCATGGTCACACCTACACGGGTAATCCGTTAGGATGCGCCGTCGCTCTCGCGAGCCTTGATTTGTTCAAGCAGGAAAATATCATCGGCCGGATGCAACCCAGGATCGACTATTTAAGGCACAGGCTGAAGCAGGATTTTCTACCCCTCGCACACGTGGCCGATGTCCGCCAGTGGGGTTTTATGGTCGGCATCGAGCTGGTGGAAGATAAGAACGAGCGTGGAAGCTATCCGCCGGAAAGAAGAACTGGGGCACAAGGTAATCCTGGAGGCACGCAAACGAGGCGTTATGATTCGGCCTCTGGGGGATGTGATCATCCTCATGCCGCCGCTGAGCATCGCCGATGAGGAACTTAAGACCCTTCTGGATGTCACTTACGATTGCATTCAGGCTGTGACGGAGGATGAGGGTCGAGAATCGAGGATCGAGGATAGAGGATGGATCGATCATCAATCCTCGATCTTCCATCCTCGGCAGTGGAAGAGCATGGGTAGCGGAATTTTCATCACCGGTACGGACACCGGTGTCGGCAAGACGTTTTTCGCCTGTGGTTTGGCTGCGCTGCTGAAAGAATCCGGCTACAAGGTCGGTGTGATGAAGCCTGCCGAGACCGGCTGCGATCAGGGTGAGGGCAAACTCGTGCCCCAAGACGCGTTGGCGCTCAAAGAAGCTTCACGTTGCCAGCTTTCATTAGAAACAATCTGCCCTTACCAGTTTCGGGAACCTTTGGCGCCTAGTGTCGCCGCCGAGAGAGAAGGTGTCAAAATCGATATCGACCGTTTGATGAGCGTCTACGGTGAGATTAGCGCGGCTCACGACATTACGATAGTTGAAGGGGCCGGCGGGCTATTGGTGCCGTTGCTGCCGAGTTATACTTACGCCGACTTCGCAAAAGTCCTGAAACTTCCACTCATCGTCGTCGCTGCGAACAAGCTCGGTATGATCAACCACCTGCTTCTGACGTTAGAGTATGCAAGCCGCCAAGGGCTGAGTGTGCTGGGTTACGTGCTGAATCAAATCGGGAGCCCGCCATCGCTTGCTGCCGAGACGAACCGGGAGGCGTTGGTATGGCTGACCGGAGTTCCTTGCATAGGAGAGTTGCCGTACATTGAGGATTCGCAAAGTCAAAAGGCGCCACCATTGAATTTGATTGACGAGCAGCTCGATTTGCGGATCCTTGAAGCGGTTGTGAACCATAAGTTGGAGAAGTCACAGACATGAAGCTTAAATGCATAATTTCAACATTGTTGGTTCTCTTTTCCATTATCGTATCCAGTACGTCCGATGCAGCGGAAAAAATCACGGTTTCCTACAGCAGCCGGACTTACGCTTTTCTCCCAGCTCAGGTCGCTGTCGCCAAAGGGCTTTTTTAAAGATGAAAACCTCGATCCGCAATTGATCCAGATGCGAAGCCAGGTGACGGTGCCAGCTTTGCTCAGTGGGGAAGTCAATTACACTCTGAGTTTCGGCAACATCATAGCGGGCGCGATGCAGGGCATGCCGTTTAAAATACTGGCGGTTCTTACGGATAAGCCGCTCCATCACATTGTGGCGCGGCCGGAAATTAAAACCATCGCCGACTTGCGTGGAAAGCGTATCGGTGCTCAAAGGATCGGCGGGTCGGATCAACTCGCGGCTGAGGCGATTCTTCAAGCGAAGGGACTGGACCTGAAAGAGGTTCAATTCGTTACGTTAGGAGCCGACGAGCCCGTACGGGCGGAGATGTTAAGAAAGGGCCTCGTCGATGCCATCTGTGTCGCTCCTCCCGGGCCAAATCGACTGGCGCGGGAAGGTTTCAATGTCCTCGGCGGGCCAAAGGACTTGAAGATTGGCAGCCCCATTTCCGCCGTTGCGGCTACGGATTTACAGATCAAGAACAGCCGGGACGAAACCAAGAGGGTCCTGCGAGCTGTTGTGCGCGGGCTGCGCTTCATCCACGAGCGAAAGGAAGAAGTGATTCCCATCATGGTCAAGTGGCTGAACCAGACCCCAGAGGTAGCCAGGGATTCATACGACTTGATCCTTCCGTCATTCAGTCCCGACGGTGGCACCGTGGACAAGACTTACGAGTTTGCCATCGATGCGCGCAAGGCGACCGTCAAAGCGGACAAAGTCATTCCACTCTCCCAGGTGCGGGACATTTCTCTGCTCCGAGAAGTACAAAAGGAATTGCGCTTACAACAAACTCAGTAAACGACTGTTCGATGAGCCCCGAAGCGCAGAAGCTTGCCCAAGTGCTGTTGGATCACCGTAGAAAAGCTTGCCAGCTTCAGAGTGAGACACGCCCGAGCGTGGAGTCCTGTCTTGTAGCATATGGAGATCTGTGCGAGCGGGCCGGCATATCTCATTTAAAACCGAAAATCGGTAAGTTCTTGCGGGAAATCGCAAAGTGGTGTCATGACAACGGCTGGCCGCCGCTCAATACACTGGCCGTCAATCACGATACCCAAAGGCCCGGTCGTGGCTATGACGGCGCTCCCGGTTGCAGCCTCGAGCGCTGGCAGGATGACGTGGCGGCGTGTATCAAGTTTACCGATTACCCGGATGCAATCTCTTAGCTTCGCTATATCGGTTTTTCAGAACCGAACCGCCGCAACCCGGGCAACGCGGCCCAGCAGGCGAGTGTGAGGATTGAACCGACGGCGCAGCCGAAGAGGAGTGAGCCCGGAGCTCCAATTAGTGCTGCCATAAAGCCGACTTGAGTGGCTCCAACCGAGTTGGCGCCTTGGGAAAACATGTTAAAGACGGCGAAAGCTCTGCCGCGAACTTGGTCGGGAGTTAGAAGATGGAAAGTGGTTTGGCGCATAACCGCTTGCAATGAGTTCACGAGTCCGAGGATTCCAAGCAAAAAAGCTGACAGCCAGAAGTTCGTGGATATTGCGAAGACTCCGACAGCCACCGCGTAAGAAAAAAACGACCAGAGTGCCAAAAGTCCTTTGTGCTCGACATCGCCGATCACAAGCAGGAGGACGGTTCCGATAATCCCGCCTACCGCTGGAGCTGAGGATAATACGCCGAAGCCGGCAGGTCCCACGTATAAAATATCTTTGGCAAAGATCGGCAGCAGCGGCCGGTAATAGCCCACTCCGGCGACTATGAAGTCGAGCATGACCATGGCCAAAACAATGGGCTCCGAAAAAAGAAACCGCAGGCCGCCCAAAAAACTCCCAGCGGAAAATAGCTCTCTTTTGCCATCCGGCGCTCCCGGCGTTTGAATGAGAATAATGCTGGCTGCTGCCGGAAGGTAGAACAAAGCATTGAACAGGTACGAGTTGCCGATATCCATCCATTCAAGACTCACGCCGGCTATCATGGGACCTATGAAATGGGCCGCTTGGGACACGCTGGAGTTTAGCGACACCGCGTTCGTGAGATGGGAACGGGGCACGAGCTTCGAGATCAACGCCATTCGAGTCGGATTGAGAACGATGTTCAGAGCTGAAGTCAGAGCGGTACCGAGGAGGATGTGCCAAACGCGAATGGAGCCGGCCAGGGTCAAGATCCCCAAGGCGACGGCAACGAGCAAGTTGCCGGCCACAGTGATGATGAGGAGCTTTTTACGATCAACAAAGTCCGCCAGCGTACCGCCGAAGAGTCCGAATGCGAATAGAGGAATTCCTTGGGCCAAGCCCGTCAGCCCAAGCTGAAGCGCAGAGCCCGACAATTCATAAACCTGAAAGAGGTTCTGAGTCAGGCGCATCTGTTGCGCTGTGGTGGCAAAAAGCGCAACGGAAAAAAGCAGGCGGTAGTCGCGATATCCGAGCGAAGCCCAGGGGGACCGCGATTTGGGCAAATCGGTGCTATCCAATTGATCGTCGGCCATTTGGAGCGGGTGGGAAGGTTTTACTTCTTACTGCTCCTGACGGCCTCGTCGTAAAGAAGCTTGAGAGGGATTTTCTTGGCGGCGGCAATTCGTTTCAGATCGTCGTATTCGGGGGCGACTCGTTTTGCACCGTCCGGTGCTCCAACGATTTTGACTCTGATTGTTCCGTAGCGTGTCTTAACCTTTTCTGATTTGCGCTTGAGGATGACCCGGCCCACGGGATAGTAGCGAACACCGATGGTCGAAGTTTCGCTCAGAATAATTCGCGCTAGCGCTTCTCGATCCTTCGGCTCGGCAATGACACGGAGCAGTGTCCCGGGCCGGTTCTTCTTCATTTGGATCGGCGATAGGAACACATCGCGCGCCCCGGCGGCCAAGAGACGATCGAAAACATAATCGTAAAACTCGGGATTCATGTCGTCGATGTTGGTTTCGATGACGAGCATCTCTTCTTGGCTCCATGGGGCAACGTCTGTGCCGATCACCAAACGGAACACATTGGGCCGATTTGGGAAATCTTTCTGTCCCGCCCCGTAGCCGATCTTTTCCATCGTCATGCTCGGCTGTGCACCGAAGCTCTTGCCCAGGGTGCTCACAATGGCAGCTCCCGTGGGGGTTACGGTTTCGCCATCGAGATCGATTCCCTGAACCGGCAATCCCTTTAACATTTCAAGCGTCGCTGGTCCCGGAAGCGGAAGAGGACCGTGTAGAGCACGGATCACGCCTCGACCTAAGGGAATGCGGGAAAAATGGAAGGCGTCGATGCCGAGTTCATCCGCGCCTGCCGCTGCGGCCATGATGTCGACGATTGAATCCGTTGCGCCGACTTCGTGAAAGTGGATTTTTTCGGGGGCGACGCCGTGGATCTTTCCCTCGGCTTCGGCGAGGCGAGAGAAGATATTAATGGCCGTTTCCTTCACCGCGAGACGAAGCCTGCTCCGCCTGATCAAGCTTCGAATTTGTTTCCAGGAACGCGCGGACTCCTGATGGGGACAAATGACGTGAAACTGAGTCGCGCGGATGCTGTGAATCGTTTTCTTGGCGACTGCGAGCCTGTATTTGAGGGTGGGGATTTTCTTGAGTTCCGACTTGAGCCTATTTAAGGGCAGACCGAGATCCAGCATGGCGCCGACAAACATGTCGCCGCTAATGCCGCCGATGAGGTCGCCGTAGGCAATCCTCACCCTCCGACCCCTCCTTGAGGATTGAAGATCGAGGATTGAGGATCGGCAATCGCCATCTTCGATCCTCTATCTTCCATCCTCGTTTTTCACCACGACATGTCGGAGTTTCTTTGCCACTCATCTCGACGTAAATCTTTTCCGATTTGAACGGCGTGCCGGCCAGCCGGTCGGCGAGCCAGTCGACGAGCAAGGTTCGGGCGCGGGGGTTGCGGATGGAGTGTTTTTCTCCTTCATAAACCACCAGCACTCGGGGACCGGGAATGGCATTCATGAACTGATAAACAAACTCGATGGGACACAGGTCGTCGTCTTCGCCGGCCGACGATGAGATAAGGACAGCGGATCTTGGGGGCCACGTCCTTCAAGGTCAACGTTTTTGCGAACTCATCAAAGTCAGTCTCGTTGTCATACCCGGCCATGTACATGTAATTGAGCTTGAAGGTGGGCGAGGCCGAGTTGAAAATCGTGTTTTGGCCGGGTTCGACGTTGACCCCACTCACCGCGCAGGCCTTAAAGCGGGGTTCGACAGCCGCGACGCGGGGACCCCAGTAGGAGCCCATACTGGAGCCCATGATCGCGAGGCGGTCGGGATCGATTTCCTGGCGCTTCGCCAAATAATCGCAGGCGAGCTTTCCTGCGTCTTCGTAGTTGGAGGCGGTGCATTTGATACCGCGCTCCCTTGTTTCGCCCTGGCCGGGCCCGTCGATGGCAAGCACAGCAATGCCCCGTTCCAACAGCGGATCGTTGTGCATCGGATTGTCCTCTTTGACGCCGTCCATACCCGGAATGTAGAGAACACAAGGAACTCGCTCGCCGGATTTCCTGTTGGGAGGCAGGTGCAGCAGAGCTGCGATGGATTTGGATTGGTATGGAAGTTCGACCCGTTCAATGGGCCGGCCGGCATATTGAATAAACTTATCATAGCACGCTCTTTTGCGTTCGGCCCAGGCGATGCGCTTCTCATTGCCATCTTCGTACACCCCCCACATGGCGTTGGTGTAAAAGGTCGCCGCGATGTAGTAGTGCTCGCGGGCGTCCACGAAGTGCCCGGCCCTTTCGGCCTCGCGAGCCAATTCTTCGCGCCGTACCGCGCCGCGCGCGAACTCACGAGGGATATCGACGAACTTTTGCACCCGGCGGGTAATCTCCTGAATGTCCCCTTGCACGCCGGGACCGCAGTTGCGCAGGATCTTCCCCGTCCGTCCCTGATCCCAATCCAGCCCGCGGGTTTGAATGATTTGATCCAGTAACCAGCGCTGCTCGCGCCAGCGTTTCATCTTCTTTTCAGTCTCAACTCTCATTTTTCTCTCCTCCACGACCGATATAAGACCCATCTCCTTCCGACCGGTCCAAGGCAAGCAGAGCTACCTAACAGGTGGCGCTGACTTTAGTCAAAAAACGTAACGATGGCAAATACGCCAGTGGGCAATCGAACGCTCGTTCCTGGTTGATTATTAAGAACTTTTGTGGTTATAAGGAAGCATAGGCTTTTTGTGGGTTAATTACGAAAAATCAATATGTTATTTGATTTTGCCAACGTCTTGGTATTTACCGTGCTCGGCCTCGGATTCGTCGGGGTCAACCTCTTGATCGGCAAACTGCTGAGGCCGTCGAATCCCCAGGTTCGCAAGCTATCGACTTATGAGTGCGGTGAACCGTCAAGCGGTAGCGCCTGGGTGAATTTCAATATTCGGTTTTATCTCGTGGCGCTGATTTTTATCATCTTCGAAGTAGAAATTGCCTTTATTTTCCCGGTGGCGACCGTGTTCCGGCGTTGGATCGAAAATGGACAGGGGCTCTTTGCCTTTGTGGAAATTCTCGTTTTTATTGGGATTCTATTTCTTGGCTTGGTCTACGCATGGGCCAAGGGCGACTTGGAGTGGGTGAAGAAAGTCAAGGTTTGATTCCTTGATCCGTGAGGGTCTTTCATGAAGCCATTGCTTAACTCATTACCGGAAACAGTGTTTACGACTAAAGTGGATGACCTGCTCAATTGGGGGCGGGCCTCTTCACAATGGTACATGCTATTCGGGTTGGCCTGCTGCGCCATTGAGCTCATGCAGACGGGAGGCCCACGGGCTGACCTGGACCGCTTCGGCGCGGTTCCACGCGCGACGCCGCGTCAATCGGATCTGATGATCGTAGCCGGGACGTTGACCTATAAGATGGCCAAACGGACCAAGCTTCTCTACGACCAGATGCCCGATCCAAAGTACGTTATTTCCATGGGCAGCTGCTCGAACTGCGGCGGCCTTTTCCAGTTGGCTTACTCGGTTTGTAAGGGCGTCGACAAAATTGTCCCCGTGGATGTCTATGTGCCGGGATGCCCGCCACGACCGGAGGCGCTAACAGAGGGGCTTCTCCGGATTCAGGATAAAATGATGCGGGAACGCTGGCTGGTCAAGCCGTCGCGCCAAGAGGGGAACGGGGCCGAGGCTTAGGGGGATGGAGGCTAAAGAGGTCTATCAACAGCTGGAGAAGCAGTTTCCCGGCAAAGTCGGTGACTTTAAGGGGGAGGTGCCGGAGCCTTACTGCTCGGTAGATCCAGAGGCGATTGTGGAAATCAGTCGCTTCTTGCGAGATGACTCAAAATTAAAGTTTGAAGTCCTCTCCGATCTCACCGCGCTTGATTGGCCCAAGGAAGAGAAAATCCAGGTCGTCTATCACCTCTATTCCTACTCCAATAAATCACAGATCGTCTTGAAGGCGGATTTGCCCCGAGATAACCCGAAGGTTCCAACCCTGGAAGGGGTATGGAAAGTGGCGAATTGGTTCGAGCGTGAAGTCTTCGACCTCTTCGGGGTGATCTTTGAAGGTCACAGTGACCTTCGACGGATCATGTTGCCGGAGGATTGGGTTGGATATCCGCTGCGTAAGGACTATGTCGAGGAGGAGGAGTACGACGGCATCAGTACCCAGCGCGCGCCACTGGTAGAAAAACTACTCCGCTAGAAAGAGCACATGAACGAAACTGCGCCGGTTGAAAGCCAGGGCTTTTACGCCGAAGAGATGACCATCAGCGTCGGGCCGCAACATCCCAGCACCCACGGCGTGTTGCGCTTCGTGGTTAAGACCGACGGCGAAGTGATCAGCGAAGCGATCCCCGATGTCGGTTACCTGCATCGGTCCATTGAGAAGATCGGCGAGAAAGTCACCTGGCATGGATACGTCCCGTATACCGATCGGGCGGATTATCTTGCAGCGATGTTCGCCAACCAAGTTTTCTGTATGGCGGCGGAAAAACTCGCTAAAACGGAAGTTACGCGCCGGGGAGAGTTCTGCCGGGTGATCGCGTGCGAGCTTAACCGCATTGCCAGCCACTTGATCTCTGTCGGCACTTTCGGCCAGGACATCGGTGCCATGACACCGTTCGTCCACGCGCTCCGGGAGCGGGAGACCATCAATAACCTGATGGAGGAGATTTGCGGCGCGCGGTTAACTTACAATTACATTCGAATCGGGGGGGTCGGCTACGACATCCTGCCGGAGACCTGCACGCGGATTTCCGAGTTTTTGGAGCACTTCGAACCTATTGTCGATGAATTCAATCGTCTGCTATCGAATAATAAAATCTTTATCGAACGGCTTGCGGGCGTTGCGGTGATCAGTAAGGAAGAGGCTTTTTCGTACAATCTCGTGGGGCCGAACCTACGCGGTTGCGGGATAAAATGGGATATCCGCCGCGATATTCCCTATTCCGTTTATCCCGAACTGGAGTTCGAAGTTCCGGTTGGAACCGGTCAAGTAGGTACCCTCGGCGATAGCTATGACCGTTACTGGGTACGTATCTGCGAGTTACAGGAAAGCTGCAAGATCCTGCGTCAAGCTTTAAAGATGTTGCCCAAGGGACCGGCCATTGCCAAAGTGCCGCGCAAATTCAAACCTCCGGTGGGAGAATGTTATGCCGCGTCGAGGCGCCCCGCGGCGATATGGGTTTTTACGTCGTCAGCGACGGCAGCGAATATCCTTATCGCGTACGAATCCGCACCGGTTCGTTTACGGCCATGAGCATTATTGACAAGCTCAGCAAAGGAATCATGGTCGCCGATCTGATCGCTCTCATCGGCAGCCTCGACGTGGACGCTCCGGAAATCGATCGGTAATAGAATTTCGAGTCCATCATGCAAGCTCTCATCGATCAGCTGATACGAGATGGCTACTTCACGGGGGTGCCCAAAGAAATCGTTTATGCCATCGCTATGGTACTGGCGGCGTTTATCGTGCTCTCCATTTTCGTTGCTCCATTAGCGGGAGTGACAAGCTGGCTCGAGCGGCGTGTCTGGGCCAGAATGCAATCCCGTGTAGGCCCGAATCGGGTTGGACCCCAGGGGATTCTTCAGTGGCTGGCGGACGGCATCAAGAATTTACTCAAAGAAGATCTGATCCCATCTGCGGCGGACGCCAAGCTCTTTTCGCTGGCACCCTATGTCGTCTTCATGGGATTTCTCTGCACCTTTGTGGTCATTCCTTTCGGCAGCGCCCTCATCGTAGCGGACCTCAACATCGGCATTCTGTACATTTTGGCGGTGACGTCCCTCGTCGTCGTCGGGATTCTCATGGCCGGCTGGTCCTCCAACAACAAATGGTCCTTGCTCGGCGGCATGCGTTCAGCGGCGCAGATCGTGAGCTATGAAATTCCCGCGGGTTTATCGATTCTCACCATTGTTTTTCTTGCGGGCACGATGAGCATGCAGGGAATTATCAACGCCCAAGGTTGGGCGCCGTGGGACTGGTTCCTCTTCAACAATCCGTTTACGTTTGCAGCGTTTTTCCTCTACTTCACGGCGGCCTTGGCCGAAGGTAACCGGACACCCTTCGATATTCCTGAAGCCGAATCGGAGCTCGTCGCCGGTTACGTCACTGAATATAGCGGCATGCGCTTCTTGTTTTTCTTTTTTGCCGAATGGGGCAACCTTTATGTGATTGGCGCCGTGGCGACAACCCTGTTCCTAGGCGGTTGGCACGTTCCGCCCATCACCCGCGATCCGATTCTTCTTGGCGTGCTCCAGTTTGTGGTTTTCTTCCTTAAGGCTTATCTCTGGGTGTTTATTGCGATGTGGGTGCGGGCGACGTTGCCACGTGTTCGAGTCGATCAGCTCATGGCGCTCTGCTGGAAATACATGGTTCCCCTATCGTTTATCTGTTTACTGGGAACTATCTGCTGGATGCTGGCCTTCCCGAAGGGTAACCAGATTTTTAGCGTCGCGATGTTTGTTTTGGGGTTGCTCATTTTGGCGTATTTCTTCAAGCGGGTGGTTTTTCAAATTCGTCATGCGCGGCCGGAGCTTTACTTTAAGCCGCATATTTAGTTTTTAGTTGAGGACTTATGGGTATTGCGAGTTACGCTAAAGATATCAAGGATACGATAACTTCGGTTTTTGAGGGAATGTCCATTACCTTTTCACACCTGGTTCGACGTCCGATGACGATCCAGTACCCGGATAAGATTCCAGTGCCGATCCAGGAAACTCTGCCGCGGCGCTACCGGGGGATTCTCGAAGTCGATATGGATATCTGCACCGGTTGCCTGGCTTGCGAGAGAGACTGTCCGATCACTTGCATCACGATTGGCATCGAAATGGACAAGGCGACTAAGCAGAGGAATTTTACTCATTTCGATATTGATATTTGCAAGTGCATGTACTGCGGACTCTGTTCTGAAGCTTGTCCGACCGGAGCCATCCGCCACTCCCAGGAATTCGAGGGGGCGAGTTACAATCCGGCGGGGCTGGTCCGTCATTTTGTAACTCAACCTCAACCGCTCTATAAACCCAAGAAGGGCGGTGAAACAGATTCGAAGCTGGCGGAGAAAGTCGATATTGGGATGAAGTATTTGGATGAATTCGCCACGCCGGACGGAGGGGCAGCCGCCGAGGAGGGGTAGGCAGCAAAAGCGGGGCGAGATCTGTAAAAACTCTCAGCACCTCTTGATCCCAGACCGATCTTCCGGTATTTGAGCCAAAAAGTCTTTGGCTTTCCAAGACCCCCAAAAATAGTAGAGCTATGGATCTCTCGACGGCAGTTTTTTATCTGGTCGCTCTGATCACGGTGGGTTCTGCGCTGATGGTAGCGTTTTCGCGGAACATCATCTATTCCGCGTTTTCGCTTCTCGGAGCGTTCGCAGGTGCCGCAGGGCTTTACGTGTTTCTCGGCGCCGACTTTGTGGCTGCGGTGCAGCTACTGATTTACGTGGGTGGTATTTTGGTGCTCATCCTCTTTGCCGTCATGCTCACTCATCGCATCACGGATGTCGAAATCACCAACCGGGCAGCGGGGCGCATCCCGGCCCTCATCGTTACCGGCGTATTCATTTATCTCCTCATTCAGACCGTTCGTGAGACCTCGTGGGTCAAGGCGAAAGAGATCATCTACCAACCGACGACGGGAAAAATCGGCGACCTGTTCCTCGACAGCTACCTGCTTCCGTTCGAGCTGGCCTCTTTGGTTTTGTTAGCCGCTCTTATCGGCGCCGTAGTTATCTCCCGCAAGGAGATCAAAGAGTAGCCATGCCAGTATTTTCACCCAACGAGCTCTCTTCCTATCTCATTATCGGAGCTATTCTTTTCACCCTTGGCCTGTTTACCGTTCTCACCCGGCGCAACGCAATCAGCGTTTTGATGGGAGTCGAGCTGATATTAAATAGCGCCAACATCAATTATGTCGCGTTCTCGCATTTCGGCAGCGGCAACGCGGATGGCCAGATCTACGCCATTTTTGTCATCATGCTCGCTGCGGCCGAAGCCGCGGTTGGATTAGCGATCGTCCTGGCGATCTTCCAGATCTTCCATACCATCGATGTTGAAGCCGTGGAGACGCTGAGAGATTAGTTCAAGGTTCAAGGTTTCAGGTTCAAGGGAAATAAAGGAGACACAATTCTTCTAACCGTCAATTTCTCATTAATCCAAAATCTAAAATCTAAAATCCGAAATCGAAATATGGATCATCCGATACAGACAGACACTCTTCGCTGGATCGTCTTCTTGCCCTTGATCGGTGCAATCATCAACGGTCTCCTGGGCGCGGGCATACAAAAAAAATTGGGCAAGGGAGCAATCAGTTTCATTGCCTGTACGCCGGTTGTTATCGCTTTCGGGATTTCGCTGGGTGCCTTTTTTCAACTTAGGGGATTGAACCCGGAGCAGCGGTTTCTCATCGATCACCTCTATTCCTGGATCACCTTAGGATCGCTGAAGGTTGATATGGCCTTCTTGGTGGATCCACTTTCCGCGGTGATGATCCTGGTCGTTACGGGCGTCGGCGGTCTGATCCATATTTATTCCATAGGCTACATGCATGATGACAAAGCCTTCTGGCGCTTCTTCGCCTTCCTCAATCTCTTTACCGCCGCCATGCTCACCCTAGTCCTTGGTGATAGCTTGCTTCTGATGTTTGTGGGTTGGGAGGGAGTGGGGCTGTGCTCCTATGCCCTGATCGGATTCTGGTACCAGGACCACAACAATGCGCGGGCCGGGAATAAGGCATTTATCGTCAATCGAGTCGGCGACTTTGGCTTTGTCTTGGGCATATTTCTGTTGTTCTGGACTCTCGACGGGCAGGGCCATGGCACAGTGACCTTCCGCGAGATAGCGAAGTGGGCGCCGGCTCTCCAAGGTCAGATGATCTGGGGCGTGCCAGTCGTAACCCTGGCGACCCTGTTTCTCTTTGTCGGCGCCACCGGTAAGTCAGCACAGATTCCGCTCCATGTCTGGCTGCCCGACGCCATGGCGGGACCGACGCCTGTGAGCGCGCTGATTCACGCTGCGACGATGGTGACGGCGGGCGTCTACATGATCGCACGGTTGGGCTTCCTTTTCGCTATGGCGCCGGCGACACTGCATGTGGTGGCCGTCATCGCGGCAGCCACCGCGCTTTTCGCCGCGACCATCGCCGTTACCCAGAACGACATCAAGAAAGTGCTTGCCTATTCCACGGTGAGCCAGCTTGGCTACATGTTTATAGCGATGGGTGTGGGCGCATACGCGCAAGGGATCTTTCACCTGGTGACGCACGCGTTTTTCAAAGCCTGCCTGTTCCTCGGCGCCGGAAGCGTCATCCACGCGATGGGCGGCGAGCAGGACATGACAAAGATGGGCGGTCTCAGAAAGCATATGCCGCGCACCTTCATCACCTACCTGCTGGCGACGCTTGCCATCATGGGTTTTCCAGGAACCGCGGGATTTTTCTCAAAGGACGGCATTCTCGAGGAGGCGTACGCCCGCGGTGGAATGGAGCTCTGGCTAGCGGGACTGTGCGGCGCCGGCTTGACCGCCTTTTACATGTGGCGCCAGGTTTTTATGACCTTTTTTGGCGAAAGCCGCGCCGACGAGCACACCAAGCATCATCTGCACGAGTCTCCCGGTGTTATGACCTGGCCGCTGATAATCCTCGCCCTGGGCGCGTTTCCGGTGGGTTTTCTAGGATTGCCGGCTTTTCTTGGCCATCATCAGTTCGTAGAGTGGATGGAGCCTGTCTTCGGTCACGGTCACGGGGAAGCAGCCCACCTTTCGCACGAGACCGCCATATTGCTTACCGTGGTGTCCGTCGGTGTGGCGCTGGCGGGATTTGCGTTGGCTTACCTTATGTACTACCGGCAGAGCCTTGCTCCGGAGCGTTTCTCTTCGCTCGCCGGCGGTTTGTTCTATCGTTTGTCCTACAACAAGTATTACGTGGATGAGATCTATCAGGCGATCTTTGTCAATGGAACGCTGCTTCTCGCGCGCATCGGCTCTCTGTTCGACCAGTATGTCATTGACGGCATCGTTGACGGCTCCGCCAGCCTCACCCGATTTATCTCATGGCTGAACGGTCTATTCGATAACTACATCATCGACGGGATCGTCAATGCCGTTGCGAATATCACTTTCTGGATGGGCAACCGCTTCCGCAGAATTCAGACGGGCAATATCAATAGTTATCTATACGGGATTTTAATCGCGGTAGTCGTCGCCATCATCGTCAAGTTGCGTTACTGGAGCTGATTCTGACGGGAGAATGTAAAAGATGGAACACGTGCTCAGTTACATGACCTTTATCCCCGTTGCCGGCATGGTTGTGGTGTTACTGCTGCCGAGCCAGAGCTATAACCTGATCCGCTGGGTCTCCGCCGCCTTTACCGTCCCTCCGCTTCTCATAGCGTGCTGGCTGTTAGCGAACTTCGATCGGTCTAAGCCTGGTTTGCAATTTATCGAAAGAGCTTCATGGATTCCCGCCTACAACATTCAGTATCTGGTCGGTGTCGATGGCCTCAGTATCTCCATGGTGCTGCTTACCGCTCTGTTGAGTTTTCTATGTATCTTTGCCTCCTGGGGCATCGATAAGGGAGTCAAAGGATACTTCGCACTTTTTCTGCTGTTGGATGCCGGCATGATGGGTGTTTTTGTTGCCATCGATTTTTTCCTCTTTTTTATCTTTTGGGAAGTGATGCTCCTTCCCATGTACTTTCTCATCGGCGTATGGGGCGGCCCGCGGCGGGAGTATGCCGCCATCAAGTTTTTTCTCTATACTCTTTTTGGCAGCGGCTTGATGTTGCTTGCTATTCTCGCGCTGTACTTTACCAGCGAACCCCACACTTTCGATATGACGGTGTTGATTTCTCAAGCCGACAAATTCGGTACTCAAACCTTGTCTATTTGGCCTTTCAATCAGTGGGGTTGGGGCTTCCAGCACGTTGTTTGGATGGCGCTTTTCATAGGGTTTGCAATCAAAATTCCGGCCTTTCCGTTTCACACCTGGTTGCCGGACGCCCACGTCGAAGCGCCCACCGCGATCTCCGTCATCCTGGCCGGCGTATTGCTCAAGATGGGTACCTACGGGATCCTGCGGATCAATTTTCCGATGCTGCCGGCGGCGACGGCTGATCTCGCTTTCTGGTTCCTGGGCGCGTTAGGTGCCTGGAACATTATCTACGGCGCCTTTTGCGCCATGGCGCAAAAGGATCTCAAGAAACTCGTGGCCTACTCTAGCGTCAGTCACATGGGCTACGTCATGTTGGGCATGGCGAGTTTTACCACTCAAGGAATAAATGGCGCGGTGCTCCAGATGTTCAACCATGGAACCATCACCGGCATGCTCTTTCTTTTGGTGGGTGTTATATACGACCGTGCTCATCATCGTGACATCGAAGGGTTCGGGGGGTTGGCTACGATCATGCCCGTCTATACGGGCGTCACGGCGCTCGCCTTCTTCGCCTCTATGGGTCTACCCGGTCTCTCCGGATTCATCTCCGAAGTTCTGGTTTTACTCGGAAGTTGGCAAAAGTTTCCGGTGCTTACCATTATCGGCGCAAGCGGTGTCATCCTGACCGCAGGTTACCTCCTGTGGACGATTCAGCGCGTTTACCTGGGTCCTGTCAACGACAAATACAAGTTACTCCCCGACATCAATGGCCGAGAGATGTTCACCCTGGTGCCATTGGGAGCTATCGTGATTCTCGTCGGTGTCTATCCGAACGTTGTGCTTGATCTCCTGCGCGCATCTTTAGATCACATTAACCAGATCGTCTTGCCCCATCTCCACAGCTAGCCATGGATCTCAAGAACCTCGAAAGCCTGAGCTTCTTTTACCCGGAGATCATTCTCTCGGGAACGATCCTTTTGTTGATCGTGGTGGATCTGCTAGTCCGAAGCCAACGAACTCTTGCGACGATTGCCGTGATCGGTTGCATCGGGTCTCTGTTGGCCACCTTTGATCTCTACAGTGCGCAACAGGGCTGGCTCTTTCACCGGATGATCATCCTGGACAACTTCAGCCTGTTCTTCAAAGTCTTCGCCCTGGTGGCGACGATCTTGACCATCTGGATGTCACTGGGGAGCAACGAGATTCGCCAGGTCCATCAAGGAGAGTATTACACACTGCTTTTGACGTGCGCCTTGGGCATGTTTTTTATGGCGTCAGCGAGCAATCTGCTGACAGCCTATCTTTCTCTGGAGCTGGTGAGCCTCACCTCTTATGTCCTGACCGGTTTTTTGCCGCACAACCGACGCTCCAGCGAGGCGGCCCTCAAATATCTTATCTACGGCGGCGTTGCCTCTGGGACAATGATCTACGGCATGAGCTGGATTTTTGGTATGACCGGCAGCCTTGACTACGCCGCGATCCAGTCGGCTCTGGCGCAAAATGCAGTGAGCAAAGTCGCCCTGTTCATGGCCTTTGTCTTTATCCTGGCAGGATTTGGCTACAAGATGGTCTTTGTTCCTTTTCACATGTGGTCGCCTGACGTTTATGAGGGAGCGCCGACGCCTTTCACAGCGTTTCTTTCTGTCGCTTCCAATGCAGCGGGCGCCGCGATCATGATTCGTTTTTTCTTTCCCGGCGTTTCGCGCCTGGTGGCGGGCGGTGATTGGGCTTTTGTCTCAGGAGTCGAATGGCCCCAGGTGCTGCTGTTCGTCAGCATGATTACCATGACCCTGGGCAACCTCTGCGCCCTGAATCAGAGGAATCTCAAGCGGATGCTTGCCTATTCGGGCATCGCTCATGCCGGCTACATGTTGATGGGATTTGCGGTCCTGAACAATGACGGTCTGCAGGCGATCCTTTTTTACGTCGTGGTTTATTTGATCATGAATCTTGGCGCGTTTCTCGTGGTGGTGATGATTGCCAACGCCACCGGCAACGAAGAGATCGAGAGCTACCGAGGACTCGCTTGGCGTGGTGCGGTCCTTCCAGCCGCCTGCTTGGCGGTTTTCCTTTTCTCTTTGACGGGACTCCCGCCCTTCGCCGGCTTCATCGGCAAATTCCTACTCTTCGCCGTAGTGATCAATCAAGGCGGAACGTTCGTCATCCTTGCAGTGGTGGCCATCTTGAACAGTGTCATATCGCTCTACTATTACGCCAAGATCGTCAAGACCATGTTTCTCGACACGCCCGACCCTGGCGACAAATCGTTGACTATTGCCGCCAATAATTTCACGCTCCTCATACCGTTGACGGCACTCACGATTGTTCTCGGGGTTTATTTCTCACCCCTGGTTTATTACACCAGTCAATCTCTGCGTTTCTTCATGAAATAGTATTGGGCGCCGCGATTGATCTGCCTTACTCTGGGGTCTATTCAATCGTTTCGTTCGGTTTGACCCTCTCGCCACGCTAGTGCTAGCTTAAGAGCCGATCTGGAGGCGCCGTTGCTTTGATGAAAATCAAGTCGTTTTTACTTCAGCAAGCGAGCCTTACCACACGGTTTGCCGTCCACAGTTTTATTTGTATCGGTATTATGACGGTAGCCCTATGGTTCCTAGTTTCCGACTATCTGATCAATGGGATCTTACGGAGGGAGTGGGAGACGACCGCTCAGTTCGTTAGAACGGAAGTGAGAGAATTTTTAACCGCGGAAGACTTTACGACCAAAGATCGAAAACCGGTGGGCAAGAAATTCACTGCCCTTTTGCGTCACATTACCCTCATGCCCGATATCCTGCGCTTCAACGTTTACAACCCTCAGGGAGTCGCGATCTGGGCGGCGGTTGACAAGCAATTGGTCGGTCGCTCTTTTGCCGATAACGAGAAGCTTCAGGAGGCGATTCAGGGAAAGGTGGTTGCGGATGTGAGCTCCTTGAGCCAGCAAGAGAATGTTTCCGAGCGCGACTCTCCTAAGCGGGCGGTGGAAGTCTTTATTCCGCTTTATTCTGAGGCAACCCGAGAGCTGTTGGGTGTGATGGAGATCTATAAACGTTCGGATCCCATCGATCGAGATATTCGAGAAGCAAGAATCGTGGTGTTGTTGGGAGCGCTATGTGGCGGCTTGCTCCTGTATCTCTCGTTATTCGCGATCGTCCGGCAAGCGGCGCGGAAGATTAAAGAGCAAGAGGAGAATCTTCTCAAGGTACAAACGGATCTGGTAGCTTCGCAGCGGATGGCGGCGGTGGGGGAAATAGCCGCGGCGGTAGCCCACGGCATCGGTAACCCCCTATCTTCCATCCGGGCGGCGGCCCAGGTGGCAAAGCTCGACTGTGACGAGTGTGAGGGACCGGATCTGCAGCAGAAAACTTTAACCACGCTCGATGAAATTATCCAACAAGTCGACCGGGTGCAGAAACGGATGCGAGGGTTATTGAACTTTGCTAAACCCATGGAACCCCGTCCGGCCCCCGTAGAAATCAACTCACTCCTGAGCGACATTGTTGATGTCTTGCGGCCGCGATTTGCTGAAGCAGGCGTGAGTCCGCAGTTGGACTTAGACCGGAGCCTCCCCGAGGTGCAGCTTGACGCCAATCATGTGGAACAGATTTTCATGGGCCTGGTTACCAATGCGCTGGAGGCCACACCCGGTGGGGGTCGCGTAACTATCCGGACAAGTACTCTTAAGGACAACGGATCCGCCACCAACGTTCGTATTTCCATCGAAGATACGGGAGAAGGCATCCCTGTTGATGGCAGAGAGCGAGTTTTTGACCCCTTTTTTACTACCAAACCTGACGGAACCGGCATCGGCTTGCCCCTGGCGAGAAAATTTGTCGAACGGAATGGGGGAAAGATCATTGTCTCCGACGGAACTTCCGGCGGCGCAAAGTTCGATGTGGTGTTTCCTGTGGGCGGATCAAACTGAGTCCCAGGAGATCTCCTGGCCCAGGGATTTTCGCGCGATGATGGCCGTGGCTATGTCAGCGGTATCATGATGTGCTTCTGGTACGCTGGTCGCTCGCAAAGACGCTTATACCATGCGTCAAAATTCGCGAATTTCGGTCGTTCGATAGGTAGGTTGAACCAGCGGTAAGCCCACACTCCCAAGGGGATATCGCCGAGAGTCAAATCGTCGCCGGCGACATAGGGCCTATTGGCAAGTTGATGATCGACCATTTTCCATGCGCCGCTGGTTTTCTCCAATGCAGTACTGACTACCTTAGGATCTCGTTTGTCGGCGGGCGTGCGGATTAAAGACCAAAACAGGGGGACAATGGAAGGCCCCAGTGTTGTGAGTTGCCAGTCCATCCATCGGTTCGCATCGGCTCGACCCTCGGGTGTGGACGGAAGCAACTTTCCCTGGCGGTACTTATCGACCAAATACCGCATGACGCTATTCGATTCCCACAGGATAAAATCCCCGTCTTGGATCGTCGGAACCAGCCCGTTCGGATTCATGTCGAGATACGGCTTTTCTTTATTCCCGCCAAACTTACCGCCGAAATCGACACGGTCGAAATCGAGGGCCAGTTCGCCGCAACACCAGAGAACCTTCTGCACGTTGGATGAATCCGTTCTGCCCCATATCTTGATCATTGTTCCCTCCGTCGAATTTCAATTTTTTCTTCTGCAGCTCTTATCATTCTTTGCGCTTCATAGACAGTGGCAATTCGTCCCATTTTGGCAACCAAGTTGTTACACTACCATCTTGTCCTTTTATCTGCTAAGAAGAGCATAATCACAGAGAAAGTGCGGCTTGTATGAGAAGAAAATCGATTTGGATATTCGCTTTGTGCGTTTTGCTGCTAGAGGCGATGCCCACAGGGGCGCAGAATCAATCCGAGGGAAAAAAACTCTACGTTACTTATTGTTCCAGCTGCCACGGGGACAACGGCAAGGGAGACGGCCCGGCTGCACAGTCTCTCCCGGTGAAACCCGCTAATCATACCGATGGGGCGGTAATGAACCAGCTTACTGACAAATTCCTGTTGGAGATCATCTCAAAAGGCGGAAGCGCGGTCGGGAAGTCACCCATGATGCCGGCCTGGGGAGGTCAACTCAAAGAAAATCAACTCCGGGACATTGTGGCCTATGTGCGCAGTCTCGCCGAGCCCCCCCGTAAAGGTTCAGGTAAATAAAACTTTGGTAATTTTTCAGTTCCCCCCTTGACGATTGGATAAGCGAAATTATATTTGCTCCATCCAACCTGTGTTTTGGGATATCTAAATCTACGTTTTATTTTAGGAGGGTTTTATGGCAATGAAAATTCGTCCCCTACACGATAGGGTGATAGTAAAACGAATTGAAGAGGAGGAGAAAACCAAGGGCGGACTCATTATCCCGGATACCGCTAAAGAGAAACCGCAAGAAGGTCGTGTGGTTGCTGTGGGTCCCGGGAAACAGGATGACGGAAAGGTTGTCCCCATGGGTGTCAAAGCTGGAGACAAGATCCTGTTCGGAAAATATTCGGGCACCGAAATCAAACTTGACGGTGAGGAGCATCTCATTATGAAAGAAGATGACATCCTCGGAGTAATTGAATAAAGGGAGGTAAAGGAACTATGGCCGCGAAAGATATTCGCTTTAGTGAAGAGGCGCGCAGCAGAGTTCTGCGCGGTGTAAACTTATTGGCTGATGCCGTAACCGTGACACTCGGCCCTAAAGGCCGTAATGTCATTCTTGAGAAGTCTTGGGGGGCCCCGACGGTAACCAAGGATGGAGTTTCCGTTGCCAAAGAAATCCAGCTCGAAGACAAATTCGAGAATATGGGCGCTCAGATGGTAAAGGAGGTTGCGAGTAAGACCTCGGATGTGGCAGGTGACGGCACGACCACGGCGACGGTTCTTTCCCGCGCGATCTTCAGCGAAGGACTAAAGTTGGTTGCCGCCGGGCACGATCCGATGGGTATCAAGCGTGGTATGGATAAGGCGGTAGCGAAAGTAGTGGACGAGCTGAAATCGATGTCCAAACCCACCCGCGACAGAGATGAGATCGCCCAGGTCGGGACGATCTCGGCCAACAATGACAAGACCATCGGTGATATTCTGGCCGAGGCCATGGACAAGGTGGGAAAAGAGGGTGTCATCACGGTTGAGGAAGCTAAAGGACTGGAAACAACCCTCGATCTCGTTGAAGGCATGCGGTTTGATCGGGGCTACCTCTCTCCTTACTTTGTAACGGATCCGGAGCGGATGGAGTGCGTCTACGAAGACGTTTACATCCTGATCCATGAGAAGAAGATCTCCAGCATGAAGGATCTTCTGCCCGTTCTTGAGAACGTGGCGAAAACCAGTAAGCCCCTGCTCATTATCGCCGAGGAACTCGAAGGGGAAGCGCTGGCAACCCTGGTGGTTAACAAGCTCCGCGGCACGCTGAAAGTCGTGGCCGTTAAAGCTCCGGGCTTTGGTGATCGGCGCAAGGCGATGTTGGAAGATATCGCCATTTTGGCCGATGGAAAGATGATCGCCGAGGAGTTGGGCATCAAGTTGGAGAACGTTACCTTGAAAGATCTCGGCCGCGCGAAGCGGGTGATCATCGACAAGGACAACACCACGGTGGTCGAGGGTGCCGGCAAGAAGTCGGCGATCGAAGGCCGTATCTCACAAATTCGCACTCAAATCGAGGACACGACGTCCGATTACGACCGCGAAAAACTGCAAGAGCGTTTAGCGAAACTCGCCGGCGGTGTTGCGGTCGTCAAGGTGGGCGCAGCCACTGAAGTCGAAATGAAGGAGAAAAAGGCCCGTGTCGAGGATGCGCTGCACGCTACCCGCGCGGCGGTGGAAGAGGGGATTGTTCCAGGTGGTGGAGTTGCTTTGATCCGCGCGTCTGCGGGTCTCGGTAATCTCAGAGTTTCTGAGGATGAGAAAGTCGGCGTCCGAATCATTCAAAAGGCGCTCGAGGAACCGCTACGCTGGATCGCCAGCAACGCCGGGGCGGATGGCGCTGTTGTTCTCGACAAGATCAAGAACGGAAAAGGCGCTTTCGGCTTTAATGCGGCTACCGAGGATTATGAAGATCTCGTCAAAGCAGGAATCGTCGATCCCACCAAAGTCGTCCGTATCGCGCTGCAGAACGCGGCGTCGGTTGCCGGCTTGATGATCACGACTGAGGCGATGATCGCCGATAAGCCGGAGAAGAAGAGGGATGCTCCGGCAATGCCGCACGACCACGAAGACTACTGAGGCATTTGACCATTACGTGCATGAGAAAGGGTGCCTGAGAAATCAGGCGCCCTTTTTTTGGTGGAGATTGTCGACAGCCCTTTGAAAATGAGAACGGTTGGTCGTCAAAGCCGGGCGGTTTCAACCCGCCCCCTACTACTGTGTCCGCTTCGATGCTCACTCTCAGTCCACAGCGCGGGTCTTGGAAATTTTTGGAAATCGGTTCCGGAAATGGTATGAATTTAGGAGGATTCGTCGGAGTCGAAATGCGCGGGCATTTTAAAGTGGGTGGCGGGAGTTCGAGTAGGGTCTCTTAGGTGTTAATCGGGATCCAGTTACAATGCAAAAGCTAGGCGCTAGACGCCACACGCCCCAATCCATCCGGATTTACGGATGGGCCGCTGCGGCGCTTTTTTTGCTCGTTTTCGTCTTCGTGAAACAGTCATGGGTCGATAGCGCTTCCCTGAATGACCCTCGCGCGACCGCCCGTGCGGTGTCTCCACGCGGCGAACTCGCGCCGGGAGAAAAATCAACCATCGCGCTATTTCGCCAAGCTTCGCCGTCGGTTTTGCATATTACGGCGATCTCGGTCCAGCGGGATCTTTTTACTCTCAATCTGTATCAAATACCCGAAGGCACGGGCTCCGGTTTCATCTGGGATAATAGCGGAAATATCATTACCAATTTTCACGTGATTCAAAACGCTGATGTCGCGCAAGTGACGCTGGGAGATCAAACTACGTGGAAGGCGCGTCGCGTCGGTGTGGCCCCGGATAAGGATATCGCCGTCTTGCGCATCGATACACCGGCGAATCGGCTTCAGGCCATTCCTATCGGTACATCGAAGGATCTGCAGGTAGGACAGAGCGTCTTCGCTATCGGTAATCCCTTTGGGCTTGACCAGTCGCTCACCACAGGCGTCATCAGTGCATTGGGCCGAGAAATTGAATCCGTGACGCGGCGGCCCATTCAGGGTGTCATTCAGACCGACGCTGCCATTAATCCGGGAAACTCCGGCGGCCCGTTGCTCGATAGCGCGGGCCGCCTGATCGGCGTGAACACGGCAATCTATAGCCCCTCCGGTGTTTCTGCGGGAATCGGTTTTGCGATTCCGGTGGATACGGTGAACCGCATCGTTGCTGAACTTATCCGTTATGGAAAGGTGACGCGGCCGGGAATCGGCGTCCAGATCGCGGAGGAGCAGATTGCCGACAGACTCGGAGTGAAGGGAATCTTGGTTGTTGATGTGGTGCCGGGGAGCGCCGCGGCCAAGGCGGGCATTCGGCCGACTCGCCGGGAAGGTTCAGGTCGGGTCCGCTTGGGCGACGTGATCACCGCCGTCGATGGTAAGAAGATAGAATCACCCAATGAGCTTTTCATTCTGCTCGAGAACTATAAAGTCGGGGACGTCGTCAACATATCCTTGCTGCGCGACGGGAAAAACATCCAGACGAAAGTAACCCTGGAGGCGGTCCAATAGTTGGCTGCCTGCATTTTTCATGTGGCAGCGAACGAGGAGCAAGCTTCTCCGGTCGCGGGCAATGGGCCTCTGGCTCGAGGGAGCCTGCAAACTCAAGTGGCGAAGCGTAGCGTCGAGGGAAATGCCACCTCATAACTAAGCCCATCAAAGTCATTGCGGCTCCGCGCCCCTATGCCCGCTCGCTTCGATGCTAACTCCTCGTTCAAATCGCGGCTAAGCTTTTTCTAGAACATCTTTTAGGTTCGACTGATTGTCGTCGCGCTCGTAGGCGGCAATAATCTCCTGGACCAAATGGTGACGGGCAACGTCCTTCTCGGTGAAGGTAACGAATCGAATCCCGTGCACGCCTCTAAGAATCCGCGAGGCTTCCTTCAGGCCTGAAGGTTTGCCGGCTGGAAGATCGATCTGAGTTGCATCACCGGTGATGACGGCCTTTGAGCCGTAGCCCAAGCGCGTAAGAAACATCTTCATCTGCTCCGGCGTCGTATTCTGGGCCTCATCTAGGATAACGAAGGAGTCATTCAAGGTTCGACCGCGCATGAACGCGAGGGGCGCGACTTCGATGGTCCCCCGCTCCACCAGCTTCCGGGCCCGGTCGAAATCCACCATATCATGCAGGGCATCGTACAGAGGACGAAGATAAGGATTGACCTTCTCGGCGAGATCCCCCGGTAAAAAGCCGAGTTTCTCTCCGGCTTCCACTGCGGGACGGGTCAGTATGATGCGGACATAACTATTCTTCATCAGCTCCGCTACCGCCATGGCCATAGCGAGATAGGTCTTGCCGGTGCCGGCCGGACCGATGCCGAACACGATGTCATAGCGGCGGATGGCATCGATGTATGCCTTCTGGGCGATGCTCTTCGGCGTGATCGTGCGCTTGTGCGCCGAAATGTAGATCGTGTCGAGGAAAATGTCTTGAAGTTTGGCGCGACCGTCGCCGCTTAGTATGCGGATAGCATAGTCGACATCGCTGGCATAAACCGGATAGCCTTTTTCCAGGAGACCGTAGAGTTGGCGGATAATTTGGTTGGCGAGCTCCACTTCAAGCGGATCACCTTCGATTTCAATATCGGAACCGCGGACACGGATCCTGACCCCGAGCGCATGCTGCAGGATCTTGATGTGCTGATCGTGTTGCCCCAAAAGATCACGGAGAAGGCGCGGGTCGTTGAATTCCAGATGGCTGGTCTCGATGTCTGTTGTGACGCTGACCACTTGTTCTTGCTCGTCTTTCACGGAGTCTCTCCTCCTATCAGTTGAACGATGATTTCCCTTGTACGAGGACGATTGTCAAAATCCAGTAAAACAATTTGCTGCCACGTGCCAAGCAGGGGGCGGCCTTTCTCAATGGGAATGGCCAACGACGGACCGAAAAGAGAAGCGCGCAGGTGAGAAAAACCATTGTCGTCGCCCCAGCGATCATCGTGGTGGTATCTTCGGTCCGACGGAATGAGCCGCTCGATGAATTCTTTAAGATCGCGGACTAAACCGGGCTCATACTCCACGGTGGTCAATGCGGCCGTAGAGCCCGAGACGAAGAGAGTTACTAGGCCGCGCTCAATCTTTGCCTGTTCGATCTGTTCCCGGACTTTGGCGGTGATGTCGATGATGTCGCAGAAACCGGAAGTTCTCTCTGAAAGTTTCTTGGTGTGAATCTTGATCACGCGATTAGTCGGGCGCTGCGAGTGAAGTTGGCAATGAAAGGCCAGCAAGAGCGTGAGAGGTGATGAAACTGGCGGTTGTGTCCCATCGCTGCAATCATTTTGGCTGTCGGATGAGTTCCTCGGCCCGCTTTAGCGCCACATCGATCCTCGCGGGCTCCTTGCCGCCCGCCTGGGCGAAATCCGGCCGGCCGCCGCCTCCGCCGCCCACCATGCGCGCTAATTCCTTAATAATATTTCCCGCATGATAACGGTGCGTCAAGTCCGAGCTGACAGACGCGACCAGATTAACGTTGCTTTCGCCGGCGCTGGCCAACACGACCACGCCGGACCCAAGTTTTGCCTTCAATTGGTCGACGATGTCGCGCAACTGTTTGGCGTCAACCCCGTCCACGTGGCTTACTAGAAAATTTGTGCCATCGAAAGATTGCTTCTTGGCCAGCAGCTCGGGAATTTGATCTTTCTCGAACTGCCCGCGCAGTTTTTGGATCTCTCGTTCCAATTCTTTCTGGCGTTCTAACAGCTTCCTAACTTTCTCCACGGTGTCGTCGGTGCTCCCACGAACCAGGTTGCCGATCTCTTTGAGCTTTTGTTCATAGCTTCGTATGAGATCCAGGGCTCCCTCACCCGTAAAGGCCTCGACACGTCTCACACCGGCCGCTACGCCGCCCTCGAATGGAAGCTTGAAGATGCCAATTTCCCCCGAGCGATGAACGTGGGTCCCGCCGCAAAGCTCCGTTGAGAAATCACCGATTTTAACCACGCGTACTCGATCACCGTACTTATCGCCAAAGAACGCCAGAGCGCCGTGACGAATGGCGTCTTCGTAACTCGACTCCTGGGTCGAGACGCCCGCATCCTCGCGGATATGCCGATTTACATGAGCCTCGATGGCCGCGAGTTTTTCCTCAGGAATGGCCCCCGTGTGATTGAAGTCGAAGCGGAGTCTCTCGGGCGTCACCAACGATCCTGCTTGCCGAACATGATCGCCTAGTTCCCTGCGCAACACCGCGTGAAGTATGTGGGTCGCTGAATGGTTGAGCATCGTTCTATGGCGAAACTTACCGTCTACGGAGAGCTGCACCGCGTCGCCACCCTGAATCCGCCCTTTTTTTACCCGCCCCCGGTGGACGGTAAGCTGAGGGGCGGGGTGTTGGGTATCGGTGACTTCCATAATATCACCGCGAGCAGTCTTGATGGTTCCCCGGTCGCCCACCTGGCCGCCGGATTCGCCATAAAAAGGCGTCTCGGTTGTAATGAAGGTCGACTTCATCGCCTTCAACAGCCTCGGGTTTACTTTCGCCAGCCGAATAGAACGCTAGCACTTCGGATTCGCCTCGAGATGATCATAGCCGATGAATTGGATAGACCGGCCTGTCGAAAGCTTGATCGCATCCGAAACGCCAATCTGATCGGATAATGTCAATCGAAATCGTGCGCGCTTCCCGGCCTCGCGTCCGCTGCTCGTCCATCAGCGTTTCGAAACCGGCTTGATCGACGGTCATTTTCTGATCCCGCAGAATGTCTTCGGTCAAGTCGAGCGGAAAGCCGTAAGTGTCGTGGAGTCGAAAGGCAACTTCGCCAGGCAGTACGAGGCCAGCACTTCGGCTATGCCGGTCTTGGACAAGGAATCCTCGCGGTGAGCCGAATGCGTTGGATTGCATCTACAAGAAGCCGCTCTCCCATCACCAGGGTTGCCCCGAATCGTTCTTCTTCTCCCCGAATCACTGTCGCGGATCTGCTGCTCTTCCGTACGGAGCTCAGGATAGGCGTCGCCCATAAGGTTGACCAACTGCTTAGCCGCCGACCACATGCAGAAACGGTTCCGCCAGGCCAATCAAGCGGCCGTGTGTCGATGCCGCTTCGGAGCAATCGGCGTCCAGCACGTAGCCCGTTCCCATTCGCTGGGCATAACGCCGTCGGCAATGAGAAAACTAACCGCGCGGGCGTGATCCGTCGATGACTCGGAATGAAATGTCGGCCGCTCGGAGTCCCGTAACTCTGTATATTGGGATTGCCAGTTAGCTTTTCCGTCGGTCGCAGTCAGAGCGCTTGCATGAAATCGATATCGTAGTTTGACAGGACCTTTTGCAGCACCGCCGTAATCCGTTCCAATCCCATCCCCGTATCGACGTGTTTGGACGGCAACTCGGACAGACTCCGATCTTCATGGCGGTTATATTGGATAAAAACCAAATTCCACAGTTCGATATAACGCGCGCAGTCGCCATTGACTTGGCAGATATGGCCCGGCTGTCCCTTCATGTCACAGGCTTCTGGCCCACGATCGAGATGGATCTCGCTGCACGGACCACAAGGACCGGTCTCGCCCATTTCCCAGAAATTTTCCTTTTCGCCGAAGCGTTTGATCCTTTCCGCCGGAAGACCACTGATCTTGGCCCAGAGTTGCTCCGCCTCATCATCGTCTAGATAGACGGTCGCCCACAACTTATCTTTCGGCAGTCCCCATTCCTTGGTCAGCAGCTCCCAGGCCCACCGGATGGCTTCGGCTTTGTAGTAATCGCCAAAGGACCAATTGCCGAGCATTTCAAAAAAGGTGTGGTGGTACGTATCCCGGCCGACGGCTTCCAGATCGTTGTGTTTGCCGCTAATGCGCAGGCACTTCTGCGAGCTGGTAGCCCGCACATAGGGCGGACGTTCCTGACCGAGAAAGACGTTTTTGAACTGGACCATCCCCGCGTTGGTGAACAGCAATGTCGGGTCCTTGTCGGGTACCAGGGACGAACTCCGCACTACGGTGTGGCCTTGCTTGACGAAGTAGTCCAAGAAGGATTTGCGAATTTCGTTTCCGGTGATCATGCTCTTTTCAATCGTCTTCGAGAGGATATTTGAGCAAATCGAATATCACTTTGCTACTGTAGCCACGGCGTTTTAGAAAGCCCACCGCCCGACGAAGCATCTTCGGGTCATCAAGTTGTTTGCTTTTAAATCTTTTCTCCAAAAGTGATTTTGCTCTTGCTGATTCGTCTACTTGATCAAAGGTCTCGCGCATAACTTCCCGGATCAGCGCCTGGCCAATACCCTTGGTTCTTAACTCCTGCTCGATTCTTTTTGGACCGTAGCCACGCGTTTCAGCCCTGGACCGTGCCCAGTTTTCCGCAAACGCTTCATCGTTAAGATACTTCAGAGAACGAAGCTTCTCTAACATCCCTTCGGCGATGACAATGGAATAACCTCGTTGGAGTAAAAAATTTCGTAGTTCTGCTTCACTACGCGGGCGATAACCGAGAAATCGCAGAGCGCGTTGAAGCGCTTCCTCCTGCGAGTCGGATGGTTTGGACTTGGAACTTGTTCGCTTCAGGGTTCAACGAAACCTTTGCTGTTACTTGCCTTTGTTCTTTTCCTTTTTCTCGGCGGCCGGCGCCTCGAGTTCAGGCCGCTTCAACCCGACTTTTTCCATCACCTTGACCATAATTTGTTCGGCCGTTTCCGAATGCTCTTTGAGAAATTGTTTCGCCGCTTCACGGCCTTGGCCGATTCTCTCACCGCCGAATGAATACCAGGCACCGCTCTTCTCGACGATACCCATTTCGCTTCCGAGATCGACGATTTCGCCGTCACGGGATATTCCGGTTCCATACAGGATATCGAATTCCGCTTCTTTGAACGGTGGGGCCATCTTGTTCTTGACGACTTTGACCCGCGTGCGACCGCCGACAATATTATCACCGTCTTTGAGCGCGCCGATGCGGCGGATGTCCATGCGGACTGAGGCGTAAAATTTGAGCGCGTTTCCTCCTGTCGTAGTCTCCGGATTGCCGAACATAACGCCGATCTTCATCCGGATCTGGTTGATAAAGATGACGACGGTTTGGGAACGGGAAATGGTTCCAGTCAGTTTACGCAAGGCTTGTGACATGAGACGGGCCTGGAGCCCCATATGAGCATCGCCCATCTCACCTTCGATTTCCGCCTTCGGCACCAGCGCGGCGACCGAGTCGACGACTAATACATCAATGGCGCCGCTACGGACCAGGGTTTCCCCGATTTCCAGTGCCTGTTCGCCATGGTCCGGCTGAGAGACCAAAAGATCGTCGGTTTTAACACCGAGTTTCTTCGCGTATCCCAAGTCCAACGCATGTTCTGCATCGATATAAGCTCCCATGCCGCCCTGCTTCTGCGCTTCAGCTACGATTTGCAGCGCCAAGGTCGTCTTACCGGAGGCCTCGGGCCCATAGATCTCAATGACGCGGCCGCGCGGCACACCGCCGATGCCCAAGGCAATATCGAGTCCGAGAGAACCGGTCGAGACTACGGGGACGTCTTTCACTACGCCCCCCTCGCCGAGCTTCATGATCGCCCCCTTGCCAAATTGCCTTTCGATCTGGCTTACGGCGAGATCAAGTGCTTTCTCCCGATTTACGTCCATCTTCCTTCTCCTTCAAAAATCCCGTTGTGCGCCTGGTTTACTACGCCAAAGCCACGACTTTCAATGGGTGGTATGTAGCGCCGTCTCGTCTGAGCTCGCTTTGGAAAAAGATCACTTCTGCCACCATCGATTCGCCGAATTCGTGACCCTTCCATCTTTCAAGTTCTTCCCCGAATTTTCTTCTTGAGGAACGATCAAATTGCCGCCAACGCCCCACCGTTAAGTGCGGTTTGAATTCTCTGTTTTCAGGCGCAAAGTCCAAGGACACCAAGACCGTTTCGACTTTTGAGGCCAAAGCTGTCAACCCCTTGCCTTCCAGTCCGACCCACAATATTCGCGGCCGTTTTAGGTCCGGGAATACTCCTAAACCTTTAGCATTTATGGTGAAGCGCGGAAAGGGGTGAAGCGCACGCTCGAGCGCCTGCGCAATGGGTTCGATTCTGTTTTCCTCAATGTTGCCCAGGAACTTGAGTGTGAAATGGAAGTTTGTCGGTGCGACCCAGCGAATACCCGGAATACCGGGTTTGAGATCGGCGAGGACCGCAGAGATTTGTCGGACGGTTTGCGGGTCGATATCAACGGCGATAAAGGCGCGAATCACAGACTACGGCTCAGTGATTTCTTCCAGGAGTGTAGTGCGTAACCAGTGGAGGGCGGCTTGCGACGTGCCGATGATAATTCGCTCACGGTCGCCGTGAAACGTGAAGAGTCTAGCTTCATGGTTACCCTTGTGGGCGATGCTTGTCCAGACGGTGCCCACGGGCTTTTCCGGACTGCCTCCCGATGGACCGGCGATTCCCGTAACGCTGAGGCCGATACTGGCACCGGTTCGTTCTCTAATCCCCCGGGCCATTTCCAGGGCAGTCTCACGGCTGACAGCTCCATAGGTTTCTAGTGTTGCCGGCTTGACGCCGAGAAAACTCATTTTTGCATCGTTGGAATAGGTTACGGCGCCGCCGTAATAATAAACTGAGCTGCCGGCAACTCGTGTGATGCGGTGGCTAATGTAACCGCCGGTACAGGACTCAGCGAGGGCGAGGGTTTGCAGCCTTGCCGAAAGGAGTTGTCCGACGACTTCCTCTAAAGTCATGTCGCCTTCACAATAAATAAATGAGCCGAGAGCCCCGCGAATTTCATCCTTGAGGCGGGTCAAAATCTCATCGATCTCCTGTCCTCCCTTCACCGTCAGACGCAGCGATAGGTCTGGATAATGGGCGCGAAATGAAAGTCTGGCCGCTGATCCGAGCTTTATGGGCTTCACCAGATCGTCCAGCTTTGACTCAGTTAGGCCATAGATCTTGAAAGTACAGGCGATAATCTGCTCCGCATCGGCTCTTTGTTGCACGATCCAGGGAATAACGGTCTCGCTCAACATTGCCGTCATCTCTTGCGGCACGCCGGATAGCCAAATGAGGGCTTTACCGGGCCCAATGGAAACGCGGAACCCCGGGGCCGTACCAATGGGATTAGGAACGATCACCGCCCCTTCCGGGAACAGAGCTTGTTTCAGGTTGTTCGGTGTCCAGGAGATGCCGCGGGCCTCGAAGCGCCGTTTCAGCGAGCCAGCGATACGCTCGTTTTGTGCCAGCTTACACCCAAGGAATTCGGCCACGACTTCCGTGGTCAGATCGTCCGCCGTTGGCCCAAGTCCCCCGGTGCCGATGATCACATCCCCAAGCTCGCGTCCTTGGCGCAGGGCCCAATTGAGTTTTTCTCGGTTGTCAGAGACCGTGAGAACAGCAGCCACTTCAACCCCGATCGCAAAAAGTCGATCGGCAATAGCGGAGGAGTTGGTATCGACAACTTTGCCGGTGGTGAGTTCATCGCCGGTGCTCAGAATGACTGCCCGTTCAATCATAGGCTTCCGTGTCTTTGCCATTGGAACACCCCCTTCCGATATCAAAAAAAAGAAACAATACAAGTGGAAGGGCAAGAAGTACGCTCGCCTAACTGGCCAGACACTGGCTCATTGCCCGCAGGCAGCCTGGCAATAAAATGCGTCTAGGAATGAGGCACAGAGGTAAGTTCGACGAGAAAAATATGCTTTTGGTTATCGAATACCGTCTGGAGAGTAGGTTCGATCAGATCCTCGGCGGGGAAATCAACGCTCAAGGGATCGATGTACTGCTGATCCTTGTAGAGCTCGAAATGTAGATGCGGGCCGGTTGCTCTACCGGTCGAACCGACATAACCGATGATCTGTCCCTTCGTGATAGAGGTGCCGTTTCGGACGCCTTCGGCAAACCTATCGAGATGGGCATAACGGGTGGTGTATGTGGAATCGTGTTGGATTTCGACTGTTTTTCCGTAAAAGCCATTCCAGTCAGCGAGCGTAATTATGCCGTCACCGATCGAGCGGACCGGAGTACCCCTTTTCGCGGCGAAGTCCACCCCCGTATGGGGTATATTCACTTTCAGGATGGGATGAAAGCGGGAGTGGGCAAAGTGAGAAGTGATGTTGGTAAACTCCAGCGGGAACCGGAGGAACGAGCGAGCTAGGCTTCTGCCCTCTAAATCATAGTAGTTTCCTTGTCCTTTTTGTTTCTCAAAGTAGATGGCGGTCAATTTCTGGCCGGCGCTCACCAGCTCGGCCGCAAGAATATGGAGGGAGGCCTTGGTTTCCTGCCCTTTTCGGCTTCTCTGCTCATACAAGATCTTGATGCTGTCCCCTTTGCGAACTTCTTTTTCCAGATCGATGTCCCAAGTAAAAATGTCAGCCAGTTGGGAGAGTAAAGTTGGGTTGATGCCTGCCTTTTGCCCGTCCGCAAAAAGTGAGTTTTCCACAGATGTGCTGACAGTTTTGATCTCGACATCATAAGGTTTTTCGCGCTTCTGAAAGAGAATCCCTCTGATCCCTTTTTCCCAGGTGAGCGTGGAGGTATCGGAAACGTCGACTTCCAGTGCTTTCAGCTGCGGCCTTTGACCCCGAATGCCAGGGGTTAACTTGCTAAAATAGAAATGGACTTCTTTGCCCCCCGGTAACAGCCCCCGAGGTCCAATGTTGCGCTGAATCGACCGTGTCCAAAGCTGTCGCTCGGTATACGACAAGCCAAAACGGCTCAAAAGCTCTTGGAGGGTATCACCCGCTTTTGTCTGCTGAATGACATGTTCCCGCCTTTCCATGGTGTCCGCGGGGATGTCGCTTTGGGTCTTAGTGAGTCTTCGGATCGGTGGTGCTGGAGCAGTTGTCTTAGTTTTACTTTTGGGGTCTTCTTTGCGGAGAGTCTTTTCCCTAGCCCCTTGGGCAACCGTGGGTTTCATTGCGAAAACAAAGCTGATAACCCACAGCCAGATTAAGGTTCTAAAAACAGAGGGGAACGCTGAAGAGTGCCACTGGCCGGAAAACGTTCGCCCGGTGCCTGTATGTTTGATTTCCAGGCCCATAGCAAGAAGTCCCCACTGAATAAACCGTTTTGCTGATCGTGTCAAACAAAAAATTCTTTAGGTAAGCGTTCGATTTCGAGCACTTGGGAGATGATCGATGTCCAGGCGGCGGAGGTAACCTAAGTCCCGGGGAAAAGCAGCTTCCTAGCAGCAATCTCAAGAAGGAAGAGAGCTGCTGCCCACATAATTAAGGCCTGACGCAAGGGTCGATAGATGTTCGTAAGGTCTTGTTTTTGCAGCGACTCTAGAGACTCTGGATTAATTTCGCCGCCGCTGGTTTGAGCCAGTGTATTCAACAACGAAAGGTTAAAATCGGGTCGTGGAAGTTCACTGCCGAGCTCATATGCCAAGCTGTAGCCAACGGGTGGATAGGTTACTCGCCGGCCCCGTCGCTCTTCTGTGAGTTCAACGTGATAATCCCCCGGAGCGGATAAAGGCAGCGCAACCTGGTAATGGCCGGCCGCCAATTTTCGTAGTGTTCCTTCCGCCTTGCCGCCTTTTCCATTGACAGAGAACCGGAATTGGCTATCCACACCGATATCCTCGTAGAGAAACAAATCCAGAAAAGGTCGGTTTGCAGAAATGCCAACCCGCGTCTCGTGAACAGGTATCGGATCACGCTCATCGCTGGGGCGCAGCCAACCGAGGACCTTATCCCAAAACGTCTGTAAAGCGCTCCACTGGATCCAGTTTTTGGTCCAACGACCCTCCAGGTCGGTCGTGAAAGCGGCGGCTCTTCCCTTCTCATATCGCCAGGAGGCCAGTATGGGGATTTTTCGGTCGTCTCTGGGGAGCATGAGGTCTAGGTGAGCCCCTCGCTTTAGCTCGGTGTCCATGTAACCGAACAGCCTTGGATAGGATCTCGCAGAAAAGCTTGCAAGTACCTCCGAACCTCTTTCTTGAACCGGGGTCAACTCCCTTTCGCCCTTCGGTTCCTCTGGAGGATTTTCTTGGAGCTGCTGCAGGACGATTTGTGGCAGGGAACTAGGATTAATCGTCTGATGGAATAAGCCGCCGCCATATTGACTAATCCGTTTCATGATTCGAATATCGGCTTCTGCGCCGATGGCGATAGCCGAAACAGTGACCTTCATCTCGTTCTTCATCACGCTTACGAGATCCACCAGCTCTCCCTGCGTCCCTCGGGTTTCTCCATCGCTCAACAAAATGACATGCTTTCGCGCCGCGTTGGCTCGTTCGATCTGTCGTTTGGCTTCTATGAGGGCTGGATAAAAATAGGTTTGTCCTCCCGGTTTCAGACGGTTAATCTGAGCATCGATAATCCCCCGAAGCTTGCCTACGGCTTCCAGCGGTACAACTACGAACGGGGTAACATCGAAGCCTATTATCCCAAGAAGATCATTATCCTTGAGCTGGCGGGCCACGGCCTTAGCAGCTTCCTGAGCGTACAGGATACGGTTTTCTTCGCGCATACTGCCGGACTTATCGATGACAAGAATAATGGCCCGGTTCCTTTCCTCCCGCTTCGGTTCCTTTGGCTCCACCGGCAGTAAGGCCTCGATTGGCGTGCGGCTGTAGCTTCCAGGGGCAAAGCTGGCATCGCTTCCCAGCATCAAAAAACCATTGCCCTGAGCGGTGTGCCGCTCGACGGCAGAAAGATAGTTAGGGGAAAATTTGCTGCGCTCGACATTGTTGAAGATTACAACTCCATAGCCTGCCGGTGACGGTGGGCTGCCAGCAGGATATGAGGCTACCTCGAATCCTTGCCGTTTGAGAATTTCTTCTAAATAGCGACCGCCATTATTTTGCCCGCTCAGCAACAAAACCTTCGCCTTCGTTTTCACTGCCACCCACGCGACAGCTTGGTTGTCCGCCAAGTTAATATCCAGTTCGGCCTGTCGTGGCATGAACTGGGCCCGATAAGAGACGACCGGATTGTCGGGAAGTATCGTCTGGTAGGTGTAAATTTGGCTTCCCGGTTTGAGCTTAATGCTCTCTGACTTTAGATTCTGATTGTTCCGTGTCAATATCAAAGTTCCTTCGACTTCATCTTCGCTTTGGTTTTCGAGAACCACTCTTAGATTTGCGGCTTCGCCACTTTTCCCCTGGTTGGGGATCACGAGTCTTTTTACGGCCACGTTATGGATCTTGAGCTGCTCCGTCGGAAGAACGGGGAAAATCTTAAGCCTAGAGGCCGCGATTGCCGGTAACAAGTGCTCCACATTTCCCTGTGTTTCCCAGCCGTCGGTGAACAGGAAGAGGCTGCGCGGCGCTGGGGGAAGGGCCAGCAACGCCGCGAACAACTTTTCCAGGTCGGTCTTGGCCGGCTGAATCGGCTCTAGGTGGGCACCGTCCTTCTTGAGCCATTCACGCCAGTCCGGAGCTTCCTTCGTATCGGAGGCGAAAACGAAGACGCGGTCTCGCTCGGTGGGAGCGATTTCCCCGTCAGCCGTGGCTTCCATCCAGCGGCGCATGGCGGGGGTTACGCTTTGTGAGATATCGAAAGCGAAAATTCGCTCTTCTTGCTTAGTCTGTCGAGTAACCCACTGAGGGTCGGCGAGACCACAAATCAGCAGCAAAAAAATAATGGTTCTTGTGAAAATGACAAGTAATCTCTGATCACGGACGCGTATCCAGAGAAGCGGTAGCCCGAGCAGCAGCCAGAGAAACAGCGGCTTAAAAAATTGAATCTCCGAGAGAAGTTCTTTCATGGGCTCTGAGGGTTGTTGTCTTAGCCGGAACGCGTTCGAAGCAGACGCGGATTAACGAACCATTCCACCAGCAAGAGAAACAACGAAGCCAATAATAGGTAAGGCCAGATGGAAAATAGCGCCGACGCCCTGCTGCCGCTGCTGCTTGCCTCCCGGAGTTCAATGGGAGTTGGCGTGCGGAGATCAGATTCGTTTGTGTTTTCAAGGTTGACGGCAAAAAGCTCCCTCCGGGTGCCGCGATCGATTTGGTATAGGCCTTGGAAATAGGTGTCGGGAAAGTTATTTGCGCCTGGGTTAAGAGTGATCTTATCGCCTCTCGGAGTAAGGAGAAAGTTTCCTTGCTGCATAGAGCTAAAGGTAAGGGACGCGCCGGTAGCTCTGTCCCCTCTTTCCGAAGCGTGAAAGAACCAGTCCAGCAGATTGAGGGTAAAGACTGAGACCGGTAGATTCTCTCGCCCCAGGTAAGGGAAAATATCGAACCCCAGGGCTAGCTGGCGAAGCCCGCGCCGCTCGGTTGCGAAAACGATCGGTCCCGCGGTGCTCTCAATGATTGTCTGCCCGGATGACCTCGGCTTCAATGGGCGTGAAAACGCAGGCCGAAAAAGAGCGAAATTGACATAGCGGGTCAGCGGATGGGGCTCGCTCCAACTTGAAACGACTGGTCGAGAAACCGGCTTCTCCAAAGCGACCAGGGGGTTATTGTCGGGCGGAAGCACAAAAAGCGCGGGATTTCCGGGTAATACGGGGGGCGCCGCGTAATGGAAGATTTCCAAGTCGTATCCCGTGCGATCGATTTTATCGTATTCCTGAGGAGCGATGAGGTCTAAGCTCACCCCGGCAATAGAGCGCAGGCTATTGAGCGCTTGGGGTCGGGGGGATATTCCAAGGATGCGTAGGTTTTGCGCCGCCGGCGGTACGGCAAAACGGCGATTATCGAGGGGCAAATCGTCACGGGCATCGATTTCGACTTCGTAGTAAGGGTGCGCTGGGAAGCCCGCGAAGGTCGCCTGTGCGGTCTTTCCCGGGGCGACCAACAGTTCGCGGCTGGAAATCGCTGCACCGCCACCTAGGAGCGTGATTCTCAACCGCTCATCTTTGGTTGAGAAGTTGGCGACCTCGGCCGTGGCTTCCAGTTGCGAACCGACCAAGGACGTATGGGAAATACTAAAAGCGCTCACAGCGAAGTTGTCTTTTGGCTGTCCTACGGTGATCACCCGTAACGTATCCGTTTGGCCCGCAGCAGGGTGGTCGGTTACAAGAAAGACCCGGTCATACTTCAGCTGTTTTGCCAATTCGCTGAGGCTCTTCTGGTAGTCGATGGGGGTATCCGACAAATCGTAGGGCGCCAGCGCGGTGAGGACACCGGCTGCTTCGGCTGGTTCAAAGGTGGCTCCGCGCACTCTTTCCAGCCGTGGTGCGGTAAGGTAAAGATCTACCTTGCCCGTGGAGCCCAGATCGGCCAGCAGCTCACGCGCTTTTTCCTGTGCCAGAGCGAACCGCGTTTGTTGGTTTTCGAGCGTTTGCATGCTTGCAGAATTGTCCAGCACAATGGCAATGTTCGACGCCCGGAGGGAGAACACAGGCTCTCCAATCGCTAGAATCAATAGAGTCAGCAACAAGAGCTGGAGAAAGAAAATCAGCGGGAGGCGAAGTCTGCCCAGGGGCCGGCCGCCGGCGCGCTTACCCGGATCCGTGAACAGGAGCAGACTCGAAAAGATGACTCGCTGTGGTTTCCTTCTGATCAGGTATGGAATCAGCAGGAGTGGCAGCGCCAAAAGCCCGTACAAAGCCCCTGGATTTAGAAATTCCATAGTCTATTTGAAAAGCCCAATGGCCGGCAGGGTTGCAAAGACGAAATTGTCCAGCTCGAGGTCCGTCACATAGAGTGAGTAATGAATACCGCTTTGATGGCAGAAGCTGCGAATTTGTGAATTGTGCTGGGACAACTTAGCTTGGTAGTCTTGCCGCGCGCCGGCGTCCCACTGGAATCCAATTTCTGCGTTGGTTTCACTGTCAACGACCCTCAGACTGCCATCAGAGAACGGGGGGTCGACTTCCTGGCGGGTCAATACTTGAATAACCGCGATATCGAGATTGAAGGCGCGCAATAGATTCAGTCCTTGTTGATAGGAGACTGCGGGCATCAAGAAGTCGGAAATCAGGATTGCCTTTCCCGGCCGGCGCAGTCTTCTTAAGTGCTCTGCCAGTGCCGGGGCCAGCTCCAAAGGCCCCTCCGGGGTCGATGAGGTGATGAATTGGATGCAATCGGTGATGCGGCGCCGCCCGCGAAAAAAGGGCGAGGCAGCATGGGTGAAAGAGTCGCCGAGCAGATGCAGTTTGACGTGATCGTGATTGGCCAGGACGACGTAGGAAAGGGCTGCCGCGATGTGGCTCGCCGGCAGAAATTTTTGCTTGGGCGATGGAAAGGCCATCGATGCGCTGGCATCGACGAAGATGTAGGCAAAGAGATCGACCTCTTCGCGAAATAGTTTTATGTAGAGCCGGTCGCTACGAGCATAGATACCCCAATCCAGATAGCGAAGATCATCCCCCGGAGCGTATCTGCGATAATCGGCGAACTCTAGACTGGTGCCCCGTTTGGGCGAGGAGTAGTTGCCCGTGTGGCTGCCCAGGAATTCCTTTCTCGTACGTAACCTGAGAGTTTCCAATTGGCTGAGAAATTGGGGCGTAAATGGCTCAGGCAGCATTTAAACGTTGGGGTCAAAGACCGACATAAGCAATCGGGTCGTCGAGCCCGACCTCCTTGAAACCTTTCAAACGGAGTTGGCAACTGTCGCACAGCCCACAAGCGCGTCCGTCGGGTGCAGGATCATAGCAACTCCAGGTGAGACCATAGTCTAGGCCAAGTTCGATGCCTTTTCTAATGATCTGTGCCTTGTTCATTGCAATCAAGGGCACATGAATCTTGATCCGGCTCTTGCCTTCGACCCCTGCCTTGGTGGCCAGGTTGGCCATCGCCTCGAATGCGCGAATGTATTCCTCTCGGCAGTCCGGATAACCGCTGTAATCGAGCTGGTTGGCGCCGAAGAAAATATCTCCGGCCTCAATGCGCTCCGCTAGAGCCAGGGCAAAAGCGAGGAAAATCGTATTCCGCGCCGGAACATAGGTAACGGGGATATCGCCGGCCATTTCTTTTGTGCTTCGCCCCTTGGGCACGTCTATTTGGTCGGTAAGCGCGGAGCCGCCGATGGAGCGAAGATCGAAATCGGTCACCCGGTGGGTTTTCGTTTGTAAAAATGCCGCCACCTTCTTGGCGGCATCGATTTCCCGCTGATGGCGCTGCCCATAACGAAAACTCAGCGCGTGAAGCTGGAAGCCCTGCTGTTTGGCTATCGCGGCGGCGGTGGCGGAGTCGAGCCCGCCGCTCAAGAGAATAACCGCGTCTGTCCCTATCATTTTTGCGGCGAGGTGATTTTTGTCCCTTCCACCGGGTAGTGTTTTTGATACCAGCCGACAATGCCCTCGTCGAGGACTTTCATGTTGCGGTAACCCTTTTCGTAGAGAATGCCATAGGCCAAACTGGCCAGGTGATGGGGACAAGCTCAATACAAGATGACTAATCGATCCTTGGGAATGCTTTGCACATAAGCATTGAACTCCGTGAGGGGCGCAGATATCGCGCCCAAAATGTGCACCTCACGGTACTCTTCGTCAGTGCGCACGTCGATGATCAGCGGCTTTTTTCCCGATTGGATATCTTTCGTGAGCTCATCCACAGAAATTAGTACAACGTTTGCCGGGGGTGATTGCTGGGCGAATTGGGGATATTTCGATGGATCGGCTTCGGCCGGCTGGCATCCGAAAAGAACACCCGCCAAAACTCCGACAATGAAGAAAGAGCTTGCTCGTGGACCAGGAAGGAGCTTCATGGTTTGCCTCCATCGTTTTTGTAGTTGCTATACTGCGCCAGGGCATCCAAGCTCTGGGTGCCCATGTATCGCTGGCCGTTGATTACCCAGGTGGGATAATTTTTTATCCCTGCATCGTCGCAGACCGCAGTTTGTCGAGATCCCGCGCCCGCTGAGCTACACTCGATATATGGAAGGCGGCGCTCGGAACTGCCGAAAAGCTCCTTTTGCTCGGCACAGTGCGGGCACCAGGATGCGCCGTAAAATTTAGCGTCGGTTTGCGCGAGATGTTCGGCCAAGCCGCGGATCCAGGGATCCTCGGGACCAGGGGCTTTACCCAGATAGCCGGCATAGTGGAGATGCAACGCGACCACTAGGACGAGAGCTGTCCCAACCGACTTGCCGAGCCAGGGGCCCCAAGAAAAGTGAGGTAAATTGGCGGGCTTTTGAAGAAGCAAGGTGACGAAAATTACTGTCATCAACCCCAAAGAAGTCAGGCAGTAGGGGCAGGCGGCCTGCAGCACGAAAAAGGAGATCCCGGTCAGGTATAAACTGTAGAGGAGTCCAATGACGGTGACGAACCAAGCGAACTTCCACTGGCTGTCGGCATACTTGTTCCAGGCGATGGCGGCCAGCAAAGCGTACGTTAGAAAGCCCCAGAACGACGTCGGCATGCCAAGTAAGGTCGACCAGCGGCTATTCAAAACAACATCACAGGCGCTACCCACCGTACAGCCGGCCACCAGCTTTCCTTGCCATGCGTTGAAAGTGAGATAGGCAGTCAACCCCATGCCGATGAGAGCGAGAATGAAGAGCGGCCAGTTCGGGCCCTCGCGCAATAAGCCCTGTTTATTTCCTCTCACGTCGGTTTTCTTATGCTTGGCTGACTTGGCCATGGGAACGCTCCTATTATCCTTTAACCAAAGTTGCGACGTCTTTTTTTAGTCGCTCTAATGCCTGCGGGTCTCGACTATCGTAATAGCCCCGAATCTCGGCTTGCTTGTCGATCAATACGAACCTTGGGCTGTGCATGATAATGCTTTCCGAGCTGCCCGCGTTGGCGACCGGAACCGCACTCAACTTGAATCCTTCTTGCACGAGCCGGGTGATGTCCTCTTTATCGCCGGTGAGAAAGAGCCAGCGGATTGAATCAGCCTTATAGCGATCCGCGTAGCGGGAGAGTACCTCAGTTGTATCCTTTTCGGGATCCACGGAGAAGGAAACCAGTTTCAATCCCGCTTTGTCTTTCCATTGCTCCTGAAGCTGCGCCATTTCTGCGGTTTGCATTGGGCAGGTATCGGTGCAAGTCGTGTAAATAAAGTCGGCGATCCAAATCGACCCCCGGAGGTCGGCCAGAGTGGTCGCCTTGCCGCTTCGCTCCACGAGAGAAAATTTAGGCACAGTTCCATAGCGGCTCATGCCTTCGAGGGGATTGGCATTCCACCCCGTCAATCCCGGTCTGGGTGCGAGCTTCAGCCAAAAAAAGGTACCGACGATAATTCCCAAACCGAGCACGGAGACGCCCAGCAGAAGAAAGCGCGCTTTTGAGAAGTTCATAAAGGCGAACCAGGGATCGAATGGAATTCTACCGAGTAATTTAGCGTTTGTGTAGAGGCGCTAGGCTCTTTTGCGGTCTTCGGCAAGGATCATGTTCCACGTTCATGGGCGGCTCTTTTTTCGCCCGCGACCAGGATCACAGCATTTGGCACAAAACCTTCAACTCCTGTAGGATTCAGAAAAGCTGTCCGGCACGGAGGTATTATGGAAATTTCTGAGGCGCGGGAGTTTTTGAAGCATAACCATCGTGGCTGTCTGGTAGCCCGCAAGAAAGACGGGTCATTGCAAATGACGCTTGTGTCGCCGGTGCTCGGCGCCGACGGCAACATAGTGATCACCGCGCGAGACACCACTTTCAAGGTGAAGAATATCCAACGCATTCCGCAAATTTCCCTGTTGGTATACGGCGAGAAGTTCAACGGCTCCAATTACATCCAGATCGACGGCCGGGCCGAAGTGATCCGACATCCTCAAGCCATGGATATCGTTTTGGACTGGCACCGCCAGATTCGTGGCGAACCCGAGAGCTGGCAAGAGATTCGAGAAAAAACGCTTGCCGAAGGCCGCATCGCCATCCGTGTCACGATAGAAAAAGTCGGCCCGCAGAACAGGAGATGATTGCCCCTATTCGGTTGCAAGATCAACCTCAAGCGAAGAGGATTCGCAGACTTACCCTCATCAATTCCATCATCGGGGTTTCCACAGCTGGAATTTCTACTCGGGTATTTATGATCTCAGTACCTACCCTCGCGACGGCTTTGGGAACGGACATTCTCGGGATTTCTTGGGCCCTAATTGTTTATCAGGTAGCTGCGATAGGGTTAGGCGTAGTTTGTGGTCGCCTGGGCGACGTATACAGCCATCACAAGATGTACGGCATTGGCATGGCTTTGATGGCGGTCGGCTCGCTCCTTTGCGGGCTTTCACAAGATGTTTCCCAATTGATTCTGTTTCGATTTGTGCAAGGAGTTGGCGCTGCCATGATTCAGTCTTCTGGCCGAACCCTGGCTTACAAATCCATGCCAGAGGGATCTGAGGGAAAGGCGCAGGGACTCATGGCGATGTCACACCAGTTTGGTTTCTTTGTTGGCCCGCCCATCGGCGGTCTCATCATTGATCTGGTTAACTGGCGCGGGATCTTTTTCTTATTGTTGCTGCCAAGCCTGATTGGCCTGGTGCTCTCCTTGATGACTGGACGCTCCGTTGCGGAACCTGCTGCGCGATCCCGGTCGGTGGATTACCTGGGAGCGTTGCTCTTGCTTGGATTAACCATTCTCGTCACTATGCTCCTGGATCAAAAAATCACTGCGGTCATCGGCCGAGGCAACCAAGCGCTGCTCATTTTGACTTTTGCGGGGACGCTTTGGGGATTTCTTTCTCACGAGAAGAAGACCCCGAGCCCGATGATAGACCTCTCTTTTTTCTCGATCCCTGCTTTTGGCTACGGCTCCCTTGGCCTTTTCATGGCCTGCATCACGCAAGGGCTCACTATGTTTGTCACGCCTTTCTACCTTCAGGACGTGCTAAATCTCTCACCGACGTTCATGGGAATTATCTTTCTTGTTCCGTCGCTACTCAGCATGGTGCTAGCGCCTGTGAGCGGCGCCATGACCGATCGTATCGGTGCCCGCTTTCTCTTGATCACGGGCGTGCTCATCTTGATGGTTGCTTTTCTAATTGGGGCCAATCTTCGGACCGATTCCCATTGGATCTTGCCTACCAGCTTGCTCGCACTTACGGGTATCGGTTCGACCGTTTTCAATACGCCATCGCAGGCGGTGATGGTGAGCTCACTCCCTAAAGAACATTGGGGCATAGCCATAGGAATTATCAATGGGATCTTTGGCCTGGGACAGATGCTCGGCATTTCGCTGAGCGGGATTTTTTTGACGTTGGCCTTCCGATTCTATTCTGGGGATCCGGGGACAATCCCCAACCCCGGGGACACTCATGTTTTTGTCGCTTCGATGAACGTGACCTATCTGTTTGCCCTTGGAATCAGTTTTGTCCCGTTGCTGACCTCAATAAAGGTCAAGAAGATCACTTTCACAGGGGCTTAAAGTGAGGGTTAAGTGTTCCGATTGTCTCGCCCGATTGCAGTCGAAGATCCAGCAGCCGCTATCGAACGATTGCGGGAGCGCCGTGGATTTCGACCGGGCCAAGTTGACATGACACGTTGTCCTCGGATACGTTCTGTCTCACGTTGAGTGCGACAGATAGCAACACGGGAGGAGGATCAAAATGTTATCGCAGATTCGTATTTACACAATCAATAAGGGCGAGATGGACGCCTTCCTCAAGCATTTCAAAGAGGACGTCATGGCAGTGCACGAGCGGATCGGCGTGCCCATTGTCGGCACGTGGGTGAACCGCCCGCAGAACGAGTTCATCTGGGTCAGGACCTACAAAGACAAGGCGGACCTTGAAGCCAAGGGTAAGGCGTTTCAAGCGGAGGTTGCGAAGGCGGGGATTAAGCTGGGAGCGAACGTCGCCAAGATGGAAGTACGCGAAGTCGAGACCGCGTTCACCTCATGATTCCTTCGGGATTTGATTTAGTGTAGAAACTCTTGCCCGGGGCTAACTTGTTTTCTTTTTGGGGATGGTTGATTTGGCCATGAGCCAGTCATCTATCATTTCTTGCTTAAAGCGCCATTGATTACCGACTTTGAAGGCGGGCATTTTCTTCTGAGTGACCAGACGATAAAGAGTAAACTTGGTAACATTTAGGTAACGGGCGACTTGCTCCGGCGTTTGCAGATCCCCGGGCCCAGCATCCTGGTCGGTAACTGTCATTTTCTGCGGCGCCGAAAAGTTGGCTTCAATAAGAAGATCCCGCTCCCGCTGCACCGTAAAGAACTCACACGCTTGGTTAAGGATCGTCTCGAGCTGAGCAATATCCCAGGGCTTGGTCACGTATTTGAAAATGGCGGCCGAGTTAATCGCCTCGACAGCCACATCAAGGTCGGAATAAGCCGTCGTCAAAATAAAAACCGCCTTCGGGTGTAATCGGCGGGCGCGCTGGAGGAATTCGACTCCTTTTTCGCCGGGCATCCTTTGGTCCGTCATCAGAAGCCCAATCTCGTCTCGATGCTGTTCCAGCAGGCGATAACCCTCTGAGGCGTTGGCGGCGCTGAGAATCCTAAACCTGTCCCCGAAAGCTCGGGCAAAATATTTGAGCGATTTTTCCTCGTCATCTACATAAAGGATACCGCAATTCTGATAATCCAGAGAATGTTCCATAGTCTTTCCTAAGCAGCGTTGCAGGTTGTTGGTCTTTGTGAAATGGGCATGTTCAACAGTCTACGCCGCACTGGATCCGTTCCGACTCTAGGGTAGCAAATACCACACCTAAATCTATATTATCGCCGCGAGTACAATTTTCAACCCGGGGGGTCCGTGCACGTGCTGGAACTTCTTAGGCGTGCCTAGCGCCTCCCGTTGTAGAAAACCTTACTATCCTCTTCTGGCCTAGAAGTCAGTGCAACTCTACGCTCCTGTGTCTGCTTGCCCCGATGCTCACATCTCGGTATACAATGCATCGTGCATTTTCTTCGGTTCATGGATAGTCTGGACTAGGGGGAGCCCGGGCTTCGTTTTGGCTTGACCAGGATCACGACGGCCTTATACGCAAGCTGGCTCATTAATTTTCACCAGGAACAAATGATCTAAGAGCGAGTTTATTCTTAGTGCGGAAAGGAGGTCCTATGTCTAGGGGTTATGTCGATGCTGATGGCCATGTGATGGAGGACGCGGAGGAAATACTTGAGTTCGTGCGGGCGCCGTTTAATAACCGGGGCACGAGGAACTGGATACCGAGTTTGGATCATTTTCATACTCCGGCGGATGGAACCCCGCGCACTCCCGGAACATTCGATCCGAACACCGGCCCGGAACAATGGCTGGAGTTCCTTGGTAAGACGGGTACGGATTACACAGTGCTTTATCCAACCACGGGCTTGGCCTACGGCAATGTCGCCTATCCGCAGTGGGCGTTGGCTTACGCTCAGGGCTACAACGATTATATTCACGACCGGTATTTAAAGCGGAGTCCTCGCTTCCAAGCCGTGGCGCTGATTCCCATGCAGACCGTCACCGACGCTGTTAGCGAGCTACGCCGCGCCGTCAAAGATCTTGGGTTTATCGGGGCGATGATTCCCTCGAATGGGCTCACCCGTCATGTCAGCCACGCCGAGTACTGGCCGATCTATGAGGAAGCCGAGAAACTCAACTGCATCATGGCGGTGCACGGCGGCAGCTACATCAATCTTGGATTCAACACCTACACCGTTTTTCCGGCGACCCGCGCGCTCGGAATGCCGTTCCCGCTGGCGATTGCTTTGACCGGAATGATCGTCGACGGAGTGTTTGACCGGTTCCCGAAGCTAAGGGTTGGTTTCATGGAGGGCGGCACGGCGTGGATTCCGCTGGTGCTCGATCGGCTCGAGCGCGAATTGGAGTATGGCGGACTCAAGCTCAAGCGGCATCCCGCCGATTATTTTTCGGACGACCGAATCTTCGTTGGCTGCGAGGGTAACGAGAAGGCGCTGGCTTACTCCATCGAGCGGGTGGGGTCCAAACCGTTCATGTTCGCGTCCGACTTCCCGCACGAGATCTCGATCAACAACTGTATGGAAGAGATCGACGAGGTCCTCGAGCGGGAGGATCTCAAGAAAGAGCACAAGGCCGCGATTCTCGGTGAGAACGCGCGACGATTCTACGGTCGCTAGGCAACAAAAGAAGGAGACGTCTGATGCTTGGACAAGGAAATGGAGGATGGCTGATCGTGGCTCTCTTTTCGCTTCTGATTGGCTGCTCGTCGGCGGCCCCGATTGCTTTTCAGAACAATTCCCACCGGCAGGTTTATAGTTTCAACGAAGAAGACCTGAAAAAGTTGCAATTCTATATCTCGAGGGACGTTGTCGCTCAATATCAGGATGCTACGGGAACGAAGTCCCTCCTGCTATCCAGATTGACTCCCGGAGTTGTGGCGGCCGCAGGCCCGGATTGGATTAAAGTGAGCTTTAGGGTGGAGGGTGTCGATGTCCCTTTTGTCACGGACCCGAAGCAATACGACGGCCGGTACTGGATTGCCACGGAGGTCAAGGGGAGCAAGGACTTCAAGAGGATCGCAGATCTTCCCGAGAAATTTTTTCTTTACAAGGGAATCCAGTACCAACTGGTTTCCGGAGCCGATGCCATCCTGCTCTTCGATTGGGAAGGCTGGAAAAGACTCGTCGAGACACGCAAAACGACTGAGGGGCGACGTGTGGGGGACAAGTGACCTTGACGAAAATTTGGGGTATTCCAAGACGGTGCCGTAGAGAGAATGCTTTGTTTCCTTTTCCTGCGGGCTTAGCAAAACGAAAGCCTCAAGGAATCCGCCGGCCGATATTGCTCAAGAAATTATCGAAGCCTTCGAAGGCGTCTCGAATAGCGCTATGGAGAGTTAAGCGTGCAGCAAGAGAATAGCCAGAAAAAGTTGGCGGTGTTAATCGATGCAGACAATACGCAGCCGGCAATCATCGATGCATTACTAGCTGAGATTGCAAAGTACGGTATTGCGAGTGTCAGGCGCATCTACGGTGATTGGACCACTCCTAATTTGAGGGGATGGAAGGACGTTCTTTTAGAGCAAGCGATTCAGCCGATTCAACAATTCCGATATACAGTCGGAAAAAATGCGACTGACAGTGCTCTGATTATTGACGCGATGGATCTGCTCTACACAGAGAAACTCGATGGCTTCTGCATCGTGTCGAGCGATAGTGACTTTACGCGCTTGGCATCCAGGATTCGAGAGGCGGGTCTTATTGTCTATGGCTTTGGTGAAAAAAAGACACCCAAAGCGTTTTTGGGTGCCTGCGACAAGTTCGTCTACACGGAAATACTACGCGAAGATGAACCGAGCGGTCCGCGGGGCAGGAAAAACACTAGTGATCTGAACCAGGATACAACGCTGGTTAATCTATTGAGAAACGCAGTGGAGTATTCCGCGAGCGAAGACGGCTGGGCCTATTTGGGCCAAATGGGTCAGCACATTGCTAATCAAGCTCCTGAGTTTGATCCGCGCAACTATGGTTACAAAAAGCTCGGCGACCTGGTTAGAGCAACTCAGCTTTTTGATGTAGATGAACGACGTTCTGCCGATCAACCGGGAATATCGGTCTACGTGCGGGATAAACGAAAGAAACAACCAATGCCGACAGTTTAGCAGCGTAAGACAATATGTCATATTCGATATTCGAAAGGGAAGGCACAACATGAAGAGACTGGTTGCAATCAGCTGTTTCTCGGTTCTCTGTGGATGTGCATCGATGCATTCCCCGTATGACCTGCGAGATTGGTGTTTCATGATGGGGAGCTCGCGGCCGGCAGATATAGGGCCCACAGCGCAAAATCCTGCGACCTGTAACAAAGAATTGACGGAAGATCTAGCGGACCAGACACCGAGAATTTTGTATATTCCCAGGGATATCATTATGGCTCCCGTGATCACGGCCCGAGTTATATGGGTTGCTTTTGGTCTGACCCGGCCGCCGTTCTAAATCGCTTGATAGATGCGAGGCCGCACCCAACAAATTGCTGACAGCTTGCCGTGAGAAGGTGTAGTCGCTTCACATAAGAAACATCACAGAAAGTTGGGAGGGAAAATATGCCGTTGCCGCAAGCTTTTAAAGCGATGGTCGTTTCGGAAACCACCGACCAGAAATTCGTCAGGGAGATAAGACAGCGAGAGTTATCAGACTTGCCCGCAGGCGAGTTACTGGTCGAGGTCAAGTATTCTTCTTTGAACTATAAAGACGCTTTGTCGGCGTCCGGCAACAAAGGGGTGACGAGAAAATATCCGCATACGCCGGGTGTCGATGCCGCGGGAATTGTCGCCACCAGCTCGACTTCCCAGTTTGGCGCCGGTGACCAGGTGATTGTCACGGGGTTCGATCTGGGTATGAATACTCCCGGCGGCTTTGGCCAGTACATTAGCGTGCCCGCGGGATGGGCAGTAAAATTGCCGCAAGGTCTGACATTAAAGGAGAGCATGGGCTATGGCACGGCGGGTTTAACCGCGGCTTTGTGTCTCCTGCGGTTGATGGCGTTCGGGCTCACAAAGGATTCCGGGGAAGTTCTTGTTACGGGCGCGACAGGAGGCGTAGGGAGCGTCGCCGTTGGCATTCTTTCAAAGCTAGATTTTAACGTGGTGGCCGCCACCGGAAAAACAGCCGAGAAGGATTTTCTCACGCAGCTCGGTGCCAAAACGATCATTTCCCGGGAAGAAGCGGACGATACTTCGGGAAGGCCGCTGCAAAAAGGCCGCTGGGCCGGCGTCGTCGATACGGTGGGCGGTAACATACTCGCTACAGCCATCAAGTCGACCAAATACGGCGGACTGGTTGCGGCATGCGGCAACGCGATGTCGGCGGATCTGGCTGTCAGCGTCTATCCCTTTATCCTCAGAGGTGTGAGCCTGCTTGGGGTCGATTCCGTGGAGATACCGATGAACACTCGCTCACGCACTTGGCAAAAACTCGCCCACGACTGGAAGTTGGATCTCTCCGGTATCGTTTCCGAATGCGCCTTGGAAGAGTTGAGCCCGAAGATTGATCTGATGCTGAAGGGCGGCATTCGGGGAAGGGTCGTCGTGGATCTGAGCCGGTGAGGTGTCACAGAGGAGGTTTGAATATTTTCTGGCTTGACACCTCTTCTCTATGGTACTAAGTAACCGTTCATTTGAAGGGGGAATAAACAGGCTTTCGCTTTGAAAGGAGCATTTTATGCCCACGGTAACGTCACTGGGTCATGTAGGTCTTTATGTCCGCGACATCGAGCGTTCCAAAGCATTTTATCGGGATATCCTAGGCCTGAAGATCAGCGACGAGAATCCCAAAACGGGGAGCACATTCATGACGGCCAAGGGCCGGCGGGAAGAACATCACGAGTTGCTGCTGGTGCCGGGCCGAGAGGACGGCAAAGTCGTGCAGCAAATTTCTTTCCGTTGCGCCAGTCTCGCCGATGTCAAACAGTTTTATCGAGTCTTTTTGGAGCATGACATCCCCATCATCCGCACCGTCAGCCACGGCAACGCCGTCGGCGTTTATTTTCAAGACCCGGACGGCAACCAGTTGGAAGTCTACTGGCAGACGGGCGTGGATTGGCCCCAACCTTTTGGCAAACCGGTGGACTTGACGGCATCGGATGAGGAGATCATTGCAAACTTGACCTGAGAGCGTGAGGAGACAAGCGAAGCTGTTTTAGTCTCGAGCAATTCCATGGCTAACTTGTACTACAACGATCGCCTTATTATCGCGCATGCGTCCATAAACCAGAGCACCAAACTCTGGAGTGCGGGAGCGGAAATCACTTGGAAACGCGATGGCGAGCGGAACGCGCACACCCTCGGGGGCCTGGCGGATCGATTCAAAACTTCAGAGGAAGCGGAAAAGTTTATCATCAATCTAGCCAAAACTTGGATCGACGCCAATCCCTAACGCAGAGACGGCCGGGGAGCAGAGAAGGAAGCGAGCCATTGGAAGGTGAGCGAGAGAGCGTTTATCTTGTGCCTTTGATATTTTTACAGAAATAGTCGTTCATCTGGTCATTCATTTCAAACCACCATTGCCTGACCTGCACTCCGTCTGGCCGAAAAATTTGAGTTTCGTATCTCCCCTGCTGATCGGCAAGATTGGCGACGAGGTTTGAGGCGCAATCGAAAATCACGATTCTGGGCCAAGACTCGACTCTACCCCTCTCGTCCTTGTTAAACGATATGACATCCGCGGCTATGAAACCCTTGAACGGCTTGATCGAATCCGGATGAACCAGAGTGATGTTCGTGACATAAGGATAAAACAACGTCCAGGGAACAATCGGGGCGCTGCCCATGGTTTGAGAGATCAGTTCAAAGCCTTGGGTTTTCATCTCCTGGATAATGCGTTTGTCCCAACGGTAGGTTTCGATCAAGGCGTTGACGGCAAAACCCACAAGAGCAACGACCAGAATGGCTATGAGGGGTTTGAGAAACCTCATGACCCACTTACCTATCTACGAAGGAGTTCATGGGTTAGTAGACATAATGACGCCCCCCAAGGGACGAGTCTTGGAGAGCGCGGGCACCCAAACGCAAAGGAAGCGTTCAGGCCCCGGCCGTTGGCATAACCGCCCCTGGAGTGGATCGGGTAGCGGCCGACGAGGCACAGGCTGATTGCCCACGTGCGGAAGGGCTCGTCCCGTGGGCTTTTGCCAAACCCATGTTGTCCACCTACCCTCAATAAGTGGCGATTTTGGCACAAAGAGCAAAAAGGAGCCAGCTATTTCAGGCCCCGGCCTGCTCACGGCCCCGGCGGCACCTTGTCGACGAGTTTTCCATTTGTGTAAAGCTCGTAGCCTTGGATGCCGAGCTCGTAACCGCGGGGCGGATGGTCCGACATATCCAACACGACCAAGTCCAAAACAATCGTGGTCTCGCCTTGGGGGCGAATCTCGAAAGAAAGCTTGATGGGGCCGACGGTGTTCTTGATCTTAGTACTCCGTGGCCCCTTCTTCAGGAGACCGCTGACTTCCTTGAGCATCAAATGAATGGCATCGAAGGCTCCCGGAGCGAGGCTGCCGCGAAAGATTCGACCGCTGTTCTTGCCGACGTATTTTGTCAGATCGATGGATTCAGGAGCCGCAGCCAAGCCTTTCCAGCCGCTTTGCCAGAACTTGAATCCAGGCTTAGGGCTAATCAAAATTTCGCCGATAGTGAGGGTTAGTTGCGAGAAGTCGCCGATGGCCTCGCGGTGATCTTTAATTCGAACTTCGAAAGTCCCCTGTTCTGCGGCTCCGGCAGGAGCAGCGAGAAAGAGAACTAAAATAAGGAGCAGCAACCGGCTGGAAATGCTGGTCATTGCCGGTTCGAGGAATCGAGCGAAACCATGTCCCTGAGAATTTCTTTTTCCTGCCATTTGTCGGTGTAATAATCGACTCTGCGAATCCCCCGCCGGTCGATCAGAGTGGCCAGCGTAGTGTGCTGAATTTGACCGTCCGGCCTCTTTCGTACCGTCACGCCGAATGCTTTCCAAACCTTGGCCAGGTCTTGCTTGGGTCCCGTGAGAAAGAGCCAATGATTGAAATCAGCTTTGAACTGCTCCGCATAGCTTTTCAAAGCCGCGGGAGTGTCCCGCTCGGGATCGGTGGTGATGGTTAGCAACAGGTAGTCGTCCACCTTCTTTTCCTGCAAGGTCCGTTGGATGCTAGCGAATTTTGCTGTCAGAAGCGGGCAGACATCGGGACAGGTTGTAAAGACGAAAGTTGCCAGTACGATTTTTCCCCGGGAGTTTGCGAAGTGAAAAGGCTTGTCGTTCTGATCGACGAGGGTAAACTCCGGCACCGCCGTTTGAATTGCCTTTCGGCCGATTTCAGGTTTCTTCGGCAGAATAGGCAAATGAGGAAACGCCGGAGCGGCGCAAAGGCTCAATAAAATCGTAGTCGATGCGAGGAGCCGGCTAATGCTCAACTTTGAATTCGTAGGTAACATCGAGATGCTTCGTTCCGTCCGGTATATCGCCGCGAACCACGTAGGTGCTGGAATAGCTCTGTTCCTCCCCGGGTGGAATTCTTACCGGCAGAAGCAGAGCGCATTCGACGAGGTCCAGGTGCTCGGCCAGAGCCGCAGGTTCGACCCGATGGTTAATGCGCGCAAAAACCTCCTTGTCAGTCAAGTTCTTGACTCGATAGGCGATGGTAAAAGGCTCGTTCGGTTGGGTGACGGTCTCTTTGATCGTAGGGCCAGCTTCGATGCCGCTATCTTGCGGCACCAATGTCGTAAAGCTCACTCTCACTCCGGACGCCCAGTCGAAGAATAGACGCCAACTGTTACCTTCTTTGACCAAGGTAAAATCTTCTTGTCCTTCAATGACCTCCAAGCCGTTTCTTCGCTTCAAGGCGTCGATGGACGTAAGCAGCTTCTTTTGTTCATTCAGTGGAAGCGCGTTGAGCCGCTCCTCATCCCAATCCAACAGCAACGTCCCCAGGCCGTTCATATCCGGTGCCTTGAAGGCCAAGGTGATCCGTGCGCGGTTATTCTCTATTTTGATTTGCGCTGGCCTGAATTCAATAAACTCGGATAGCTTTTTGGCCGCTTCCAGAGCGAGACCGCCAAACGGGCCTCGCTCGCGGACGTAAACCCGTTCTTCCTTTAACCCCTTATCCTCTGAGGAGACGAATCGGTAGGCTTGTTTGAAATCGCGGGAGTAAATGGCCCTCAAATACTTGGTGAGAATGCGCACTGACTGCTCGTCGTCTGCCTTGTGAAGTCCCTCCGTAAGCACATAAGACGCGGGCAGGACGAGCAATAACGTTGCCGCGACGAACAAAATAAAAGGTTTGAGGTGCATCTGTTAATTTCTTTTAAGAACCCGTTAGGGAACATGTCTGCCCTGTTACTTTTTGGCCGGGACGGTCCACAGATAAATTGTCCGGCCGTCTACCCGCTCGGTCTTGTCAGGTTTCCAGTCCCCCATATCAAAGGCATGGGAGACGACGCGGGAGCCGGGCTTCATTTGACTCAAGACATGGGGCTTGAGTTTTAAGTTCACGTCCGGCAGCAGGTACATCGTCACCACCGACGCGCCCGACAGATCCACGGTCAAGATATCTTGTTGCTTAATTTCGGCGAGTTCCTGTACGCCGGCTTTGCGAATATTCTCCCGCGATTGTTTCACAAGATCGCCGTCGACATCGAATCCCACGGACCGGGCGCCTTTTTTGGCTGCTGTGATGACGATTCTGCCGTCACCGGAACCCAGATCGTAAACCACATCGCCTTTTTTAACACCGGCCAGCTCGATCATTTTGTCCACGACTTCTTGTGGGGTGGGAACGAAGGGGACGATTTTTTTGGATTCCAAATCTTGGGCCTGAGCCGAGCGCGGTGCGAGAGTCCTTGGACTCGGATCAAAAGCTTCAAGTCCAGTTACGGCCAGGAATAGTGACAGACAGAAAAACGCGAAGCGGTTGAATGCTCTCATTTGTTTTGTTGCCTCCTCAGCAAGCGACGACGTCTAAATGTAGGCCACCAGATAACGCTTTTAGTTAATCATAAAAAAAGCACCGTCGCCAGTCGCTTATTCCCATTGGCGATGGCCTCGCGGTGAGACCTTGAACTGTTTGAACGGCTTGAACGTTTTGAACTTCTAGTTCGCCTTAATGAGCGAGTTTCGGTTTCTCTTCCAACAGCGCGGAAGTATCGCGCACCAGATCCTTGAACTGCCACTTCTCGCCGAAGAAATTAAATCGGCGAATCCCCTGGCGGTCGATCACCGTAGTCAGGCTGGTGTGCTGGACGAGGCCGCGCCCTTTTTTGATCACTCTGACATCGAAGCCCTTCCATACCTGTTTCAGTTGTGACTCGCTGCCGGTTAAGAAGGCCCAATTTTGAAAATCTGCGCCGTATCGTTGCGCATAGGATTTAAGAACTTTCGCTGAGTCCACCTCGGGATCGGTGGTGATGCTGACCAAAAACAGGTTGCCGGCATGTTCATTCTTGAGGGTGCGCTGGAGCTGGGCAAAGTTGGCGGTAAACAAGGGGCAGACATCCGTACAGGTGGTGAAAATGAAATTGAGCACGATCACCTTGCCGCGCAAGGTCGTTGAATCAAAGCGATTGCCCTCTTGGTTTAGCAGGACAAAGGCCGGAGCCTTGGTGTTTGGCGTTGCCGAAGTCGGCGGAACTTCTCGTGGAGCGCCGGGCAAATGAGCATGAAGGTCTAATGGAAACAGGACTAGAAATAGCACTGCAAGCAGGGTGCGCATTTTATTTAAGCAGTCTAAAATCATAGGTCAGGTTTAACTGGTGCACGCCTTCGGGCAAGCCCCCTCTTAAGAGATACCTGGCAAAATATTCTTGCTCTTTTCCCGGCTGCAGGGTGATCGGCAGAAGAAAGCCGCATTCAACGAAATCTAGAAAATCAGCAACGTCCTGAGGCTCCACCAGATGGCCGATACGAGCGACGACCGGTTGATGGGCGCGATTTTTGACCCTAAGAAGAATTTCAAATAGGTCTCCAGGTTGGACCACCACTTCGCTCTTGGATAAAGCTACGTCCAAATCCGCCGCATCGGCGAGCTCAAGCCGCAAGGGTATTTTAACGCCGGACGACCAATTGAGAAAAATCCGCCACTCATTGCCTTCTTTGACTAGTTCGAGTTTTTCCTCAAGTTCGATCATCTCGAAAGATCCGTCCCGTTTCTTTTTCTCCCAAGACTCGATCAGCTGCCTGCGCTCATCGACGGATATTGCGTTCAACCGCCGGGGATCCAAATTAAAAAGTTGCGCGGGCTCGGGAATGCCAATCTTGGTGACTGCCTCGATCCGGTCGGGCGCCAGTTGTTTTTGAGCCGGCTTGGTTTCGATGAAACTAGCCAGTTTTCTTGACGCTTCCAGGGCGAAACCCATAAAAGCGCCCCGTTGCTGCGCGTATCGACTCAAATCTCTGACACGCTGGTCGGCGGTGGAAATGTAACGGTAAGCCTCGATGTAATCGCGGGCGTAAGTCGCGCGCAAATAGCTTTGGATGACCAGCGCGGGATCGCCGAGGTTGGCTTGCTGCTCGGCGGCTTTTAATTTTGGACCGGCTGCGACGACCAGAAAGATTGTGACGATGGCTGCCAGCAGTTTCATTATAAGTTGTCGCGTGTTGTGGAGGTTGTTGCTTTTGCGGCATTCCGTCGTGGCGTAGTTGTCTTGGAATATGCGCTAGGGGGCGTCGGGAAGGGCTCGAGCTTGAATTCATAGCTAATGCCGATCGTGCTACCGGTTGCCAATCCGTCTTTGATCAAATAAGCGCTTGAGATCTCTTGAACGTCGCCGGGTTGAAGCTCAAGTGGTCGAAGGGCGCCGCAGGCGATCATGTCAATATTATTTTCCATGTCCTGCGGCTCTATGTGATGGACAATCCGCGCCACAATCGGCTGTTTACTCCGGTTCTTGATCTTGAGATCGACCTGGAAGGGCTCGTCTTTTTTCACGATGAGCTCACTTTGGACGAATCGAGCTTGTACTTCGCTCGACGCCGCCGAATCGACTTTGAACGTGACTTTGATTCCCGACGCCCAATCGAGAAATACCTTCCAACCACCCTTATCCGAGATCAGATCAAATGTCTCCTGGCCCTCGATCATGATCATCTTGCCATCTTTCTTTACTTTCCCCAAGGTTTGGAGCAGCTGTTCTTGGCGCGGCCGTGAAAGCGCATTGAGCTTCTCCGGATCCCAATCGAACAGAAGGGAAGACAGCTCATCGGCGGTGGGGACTTTGTAACCAACCTTGTAGTGAGCGAGGTCGGGGCTTAGCTGCTTCTCGATAACCCAGACCTCCATGCTCGCGGCGAGCGTTTGCGCTAGCTCAAGAGCAAAGCCGGTAAAGCCCCCGGACTGTGAAGCATAACTCTTTTCATTCCACGCAAGTTGGTCCCGGGAGGAAATGTATCGATAGGCGGTTTGGTAATCGCGAGCGTAGCTTGCCTTGAGATAAGCTTTGACGACGTCAAAAGGTTTTTCCTGAGGAGGCTTTGCGCCGGCCGGATTGAAGTAAAGGATCGCTCCGATCAGGAATGTGAAAACCGCAGCACCGGCGAGAAGAACCGACGGCCGGGAAACTTTGCGCTTTGTCTCAATCATTTTTTGATGAGGGTTGACGTAGAGTTCAGTATTAGAATTATATCGCAACGCGATTCTACCCATTCTCCCCGGCTCAAACAACACCGGGTCAAAGTGTCTTTGGCGGCGATTGGTCATTCCAGAAGACAAAGACAGGCAAGGCTAGCAAACGCCGGAAATTTTCAACCATGATATAATGCCAACAGAACTGCCCCTGCTTAAGGGCATAAAGATACCTGAAAAAAATGGTCAATGCTTGCGCAAAAATCGCCTTTTTACTTGTTCTTCTGGTGTGCGTGCTATCGGCTTGCGCACAAATCAAAGAGGCGGGTCGAACCATTGGTCACACGACTCGGGATGTCACGAGAGAAATAGGTCATGGTACCCGTGACGCGGCGAAAGCTGTTGGCGAGGGAGTAAAAAAGGTCGTGAAATCAGCGACTGGCGACGAGGACTAGATCTCCAGTCACTGAATAGACGCATGTCATTGCCACAATGAAGTCAGATACCGAGTGGTTTATGATTTTGAGGCCGCCGTTGAACGGCAGGGCCCGACCGCTCGCCATGCGAACGGCCGGGTGCTCGAGGTCAGGCTGCGACGTGAGAGAACTATCTCTTGCGCAGATCTTGATGAAGCTCGCGACGGGCTGATTCCAGCTGCGTTTGGTCTTGCCGAAGGTCGCTTCGGTCGCTGCGGATCTCTCTTAAGTCACCGCGGATCTCTTCTCTGCTGGCGCCATTGCGTCGGTCTTTTCTCAGCTCCTGATAATCCCCGCGCAACTCCTGGCGGCCCTGTTTGACTTCATTGCGGGCATTGCGAATATCTTTGAAATCCTGTCGAATCTCAGGCTTATTATGATGCCCACGGTTGTCATGACGAACATCGCGCCGGTAGTGATTGTCATATCGTCCGCGATGATCCCGTCCGTGGTAGCCGTCGCGCCTCCCGTGATCACCTTTCCACTTGCTGTGAGAATATTCCTTTCCGTCCTTAGTGTCGGCGGTCGCAGATACTGCTGGGATAACTAGAACCCCCGTAACCATTGCGCTCAAAATGATCGTTCGTAGATTTTTCATATCCATTCTCCTTTTCTTGTTAGGGCCGTAGTTAAGTAAACCCCTAGCGTCGGTAATCGTCGTCTTCTTGACCTTGGATGTAGTTACCAATCAGCGCGCCTGCCCCCAGGCCAACCGCCCCGCCGATGGCTGCGCCGGCTCCGGGATGACCTTTGGCGCTGCCGATAGCTCCGCCAACGGCTGCGCCGCCGAGAGCGCCGATGCCTGCGCCTTTTTCCCGTGCGGTCAGGGGTCCGCCGGCACAGCCGGCAGCGGCCATGGCGGTCAGACCGATGGCAACGATCGAGGTCGAGAAGTTGAGTCTCTTTTTGTTGTTCATGTTTTCTCCTTTCGTATTTTTTGAACGTTTCATTTGGATCGCGAGCAGAGCAACGCAAATGCCACCGCGCCGAAAGGGGCTAACTCACTGATCTTGCCCAGGTCACACTGGAACCGGCTTAAAAACCGCTCAGTAAAAATTACCTGTCACAAGTGAAAATGTGAGGATTAAGTGGTGGGTTCCCTGGACTGACTTAGAATCCAGACCGTAAAATTAAATGACACCCTAACAATTTTACCGTCCTAGCTGGCCTTTACAGGCACGAGAAAAACCGAAACCCTCCATTTTCTTACCTGATTGGTAAATCTTTGCTTTGGCTTAGAAATTGCCTTGACACTTGCCATATGAAACCAGAGAGAAGTCGGCTTAATCTTTTTTTGGTTGTTTGTTTGCTGCCCTTGCTAACCGGTTGCGCGGCCGTAGGGTTGACTCTCTTTGGTGTCGGCGCCGGAGTCGCCACAGGCACCACGGTTTCCTATACGCTGGACGGGATTGCTTACCGTACGTTCACTGTGCCCTTGCCCAAAGTCGAGAACGCCACACGCACAGCTCTAAATCAAATGGGCATAAAGGTTGATGCGACAGCGAAGACCGAGCAAGGAAAAGCCATCTCAGCCAGCGCAAACGATCGACAGATCGAGATCGAATTTGAAGCGGTCAGTTCCAAGACGACGAGAATGCGCACGGTTGCTAAACAAGGATTATTTTTTAAAGACAGGGCCACAGCGGCGGAGATTATCATGCAAACAGAAAAGGTGTTGGGTCTGAGCTGAACGTGCTCACGCAAAATCATAATGAAAATAAAAGCTCCATTCGTTACAGCTGCTACAGCCTAAGTTCTGAAATCTTTACTGATGCTGCCTCCACGTTGAATAGACAGAGCAATTAGAGGGTAAGAAAACTATGAAAATTTTTAAGAATTCGTTGATTACCATGCAAGCTACGCTTTTGTTCGTGGCTTTCCTTTGGATTCATTTGTTCGGGGTCGCGGCGGCGTTGGCGTCGGACAAGGACCGGCCGGCGCACTTTCTTCCGGAAGAGAGGACGATAATTTACGAGTACTATCACCGAGGGTCGCCGTCGAAGGGTCTGCCGCCAGGATTGGCGAAGAAAGGCAAGCTGCCACCTGGGTTACAGAAACACTTGGACAAAAATGGGAAGCTCCCGCCAGGACTACAGAAACGGCTAGAGCCTCTTCCACGGGATCTGGAAGTGCGGCTACCGCGCTTACCCGATTATTGGGAAAGAGTCATTCTTCAGGAACATGTCGTTCTGATCGACCGCCGCACCCAGCGAATATTAGACATCATTGAGAACGTGATTGGGCTAGCGACGGGAAGTTAGATATTCTACTTCCGAGGCAGCGGCTAACCTACCCGTGGTCTGTTTTTTTGTCCCACTCGGTGATCCTAGCGACACTGCACCAAGTCCAAAAGGGCGGACTGTTTCTTCATAGAGGCGCTCCGGCTTTTTTCAGCCCTTCACGGGCGCGCTCTGAAGTCATCGGCCCGATGACGACATCGCGGATCGTGCCCTGGGCGTCAATGAAAAATGTCGCAGGCGGGCCGAAGATACGATAGGCCCGCTTGACCGTGCTATTCAGGTCCAAGGCGATGGGAAAGACGAGTCCGGCTTCTATGGCATATTCCGTCACGGCGGCGCGAGTGTCTTCGACGGCAATGCCCAGCACCGCGTAACCGTCCTTGCTCGCCTTGGATGCGAGCCCGTTTATCAGCGGCATTTCCTCCCGGCAGGGATCGCACCAGCTTGCGAAGAAGTTCATCATCAGGGGTCTGCCGCGAAGCGTATCGAGCCCAATGGGTTTACCATCGAGAGTTCTCAACTCAAAACCGATGGCGGTGCTGCCAACGGTAGGTGCAGATTTTTGGCCGACTTGGGGGATACCTTGCGTCCAACCGGCGCTCGGATGCAGCGCAAGATCCATCGGAAAACATAACAACGCAAACCATCCGGCGATGGAGATCAAACGCTTCGTCATTTCCCGCACCGATGGCATCATTGTTTCTCTACTCTCGCGTTTTTTAGGACTACCCATGAGTCTTCTCCATCGGTTTCTGTCCAGGCGACATGGAGTTGATGATTGGAAAGCGCCAACGCCGGCCGGTTGGCATTACCTTTCGCCTGGCTGATTTGCTGGACCGGACTCCACGTCTTGCCGTCCGGAGCGAGACTGCGGACGAAAATCTGCGACTTGCTCGCTCCATCCAAGTTATCCCATGCAAAATAGACCCGACCGTCTTCGGCTACCGCCATCGTCGTGTGGAGTATCTCAGCGGCCGTGTTGGCATGAATCAGTTGCCGCGGCGCGAAGCTTCGACCGCCGTCTTTCGAGACGGTGTAGTAAAGGCCGGCCTCGCTGACCGAACGGCCCAGGGTAAACCAAGTCACGTGGAGATAGCCACGGGCGTCCCGACCGATGGTGGGACCGGAGTGTGGACAAGACGGGACCTGCCAGCCATCGTCGCTGATCTCAACCGGCGCGCCGAAGGTCGCGCCGCCATCGGTTGATTGCCGCAAAACGTGGTTGCGAATTTGATTTTTGTCAACCTGGCGATCCACCATATATACGGTCTTGCCGGCATCGGCGAAGGCGATGCCCAGCCGGCAGCATTCGCACAACCCTTCGCCTACCTTGTAGCTTGCCGTCAGGCGTTGGCCCGTGGCGCCGATGCGCATCAAATAAAGCGAGCGAGGAATCGGGTTGTCGACTCGGCGATCGATCCAAGCCACCAACAACGTATTATCCGGCGCAACTTCGACGATCGGAAAGCGCGCTGTGTCTTTGATTTCGTTGAGAGTCTCGGCTGGCGTGAAGCCGCCCTTTCCGTCTTCCATTGCGAAACGAATATTGGCGCGTGTCTTGTCGCCTTTTTCGTTGGGGATCGACCACACCACATAAGCTTTGTTGTCGGGTCCGAAAGCGACCCTGGGCCCGCCTTCCTCTCCCTCGATCGCTTCCAAGAGGCCGTTGATTTGTCTGGGACGCGACCAAGTCTTGCCGTTATCGGCGGAAGAAGCCAGCAAAGCCATGCGCATCGGTGAGGCAGGCCTTTTCATGCGGGAGTCGTGCTGATGAGCGGGCGATAGCTTGGCTTGAGGCTGCGGCCGGTCGTCGTCTTCCGTCCAGACGGCGAACAATCGGCCGTCGGGCGCATACCGCAGGAAAGGCGTCGATGGATTCTGCTCGTTTTTCCCGAGCCGTTGCTCCGGTCCGAAGCTGCTTTCGATGGGTTGACGAGCATTGCCCGGCACGACGAGATCCGAGCCGCAGCCAAAGAGCATCAGACTGAATATAAGCGGACCTGCAATAATGGCAAGAATTCGGGTGAATTGTGTGTGCATGATTAGCCTCCTAGTTTCGGCGAATTGTCACTTGGTTGTGAAAGTGACTTTGTCCGTAGCGGCGAGCTCCGTCTTATGATCCTCTGTGGCGACCCTTAGTTCAAGCGTATGTTGACCCGGTTTGATCCCATTTAAGGTCCCTTTCTCGGTTTGGAACATGCCCATCATCTCCCCGTCGACATAGGCATGCACATGCTCGCCCCGTTTACCTTTAGTGAGCTTGAATTCAAGCGGTACCTTATCGCCCGTGATCATTTGGCCAGCTTTAGGTGAGATGATCTTTACGCTGGCACCTTCCGCCGGCTGGAGGGTGGATTTATCCGGCATTTTATCGGCGTGCTTCATCGGCATATCCATGCCTTTCATGTGGTCTTGAGCCACTGTTGCGATGGGAGTGGAAAAAATCCATGCCGTCGCGACGATTGTAATAAGTGAGTTTTTCATTGTGTCTCCTCTTCTTTTTATTTGACTATGAATTCAACGCGGTCTCGTGCATCCAATTCGGTTTGATGATCTTCGGTAACCACCCGAAGCTCCAAGATATGAGACCCCGGTCCAATACCATTCAAGGTTCCTTGCTTCCCTGTGAACATGCCCATTAACTCGCCGTCGATGTAGGCGTGAACGTGATAGCCACGTTTGCCCTTGGTTAATTTGAAACGTAACGGGACTCTGTCCCCCGTAAAAACTTGCTCCGCTTTGGGAGAAATGATCTCAACACCGGCGCCTTCCGCGGGTTTTAGTAACGGGGTGCTAGGCGCGGCGCTGGATGATGCGTTCGCGAGGGCGTTCTGATGTACGGCATGAACGCCGGGTGGAAGCACGGTGAGCAGCCCAGTTACGAAAAAAACCAGCAAGGCGAGGAAGCTTTCCGCGCCGATCCGCCTCAAAGCTCTGGGCGCCAGGGAAAGGTCATTGACATTTCCACGGGCGGCTCGAAGGAGCGCGGGACCTGTGGCAAGAAAGTTGAGCGCGCCGAATCCGAGCATCGTGATGAATAGGACCAGCTTGAGTAAGAGCACTCGACCGTAGTCAGTGCCGAACAGCGTCCGTAGATTGCCGACCTGAATCCAACTCTGGTAGAGACCGGTAAGAACAAGAACTGCGACGCTGCCAAGGGCGAGCCGGGAAAAACGACGGATCATCTCTGCCGTCCAGGACAAAGGAAGAGTCATTTTTTTAATGCCACGATGGAGAATCCAGAAAAGCGCCAACAGGCCGCCGCCCCAAAGCCCTGTGGCAATCAGATGGGCGGCATCGGCCGCCACGACGACCATCGTATCCTCCTTCACAGCGACGGCATGACTAGTAAAGCTGCGGCCTGCTACGAGCGGGAGAGCAAGAAAGAAAACGCAGCGTATTGCTTTTACGCTCGCCGCCTTTCTCGCGAACCAGAATAGGATAACCACCAAGGCGGCGCCGTAGACTTCCCGTAAGAGCCAGACTTTGCCGCTTTGAGTCATGAAGAGGTAGCGAGAAAGAACGTCCAGGGACGGTACAGCACCCCGTTGGAGCTTTGCGCCTTGTATCACTAGGGAGACCATGGCGATTATTAGGAAAGCGGCGGTCATGTACGCGCCTGAGAACGTCAGCGTTTGTCTCAGTTCTTTGGGTTCTCCGCCCGGCAGCAGAAAGCCCGCTGTGACGAGAACGCCGAGCAGAAACCCGAGGACGGCGTAGCCCATCCCTGAGACGATTGCTTCTAACGAGAGCATGAGCCGTTACTTCCCCACCGTTCCCACCGTAAACTGCAGCAGGCCTTCAGTTACGTGAGTGTCCACCGAAAGAACCTGCCACTCGATGGTGTAAGTTCCGGGACTCACCGGTTTGAGGTCGATGGCTAGAGTGTCTTCAGCCAATTGACGCAGCTTTCCTTGGCTGACCACTTCACCGTTCGCTCCCTTGACTGCGATCTGGCTAAACGCGATCTCGACACCTTCAGTGAATTGAATGCGCACCTCCCGCGGCGGCTCTTTGACCTTGGCGCCGTTGTTTGGGATGGAGACCGCCGGATAAGCATGCGCCCATGCAAGCCCTTCCCTGTCTTGTAGTGAAAGGATTAAGAGCGCCGAGCTAAGGGCGATTAAAAACCTGGAATACATAAGTTGACTCGTAACTGGTTTTGTCCTTTTGGCCGTCGGGGCGCGGGCTCTCTTGGTCGATCTTTACCCGCGCTAGATAAAAATCCGCGGGGCCGATAGCAAAGGTGACTCTTCCTTTCTCGTCCGTCGTTTGATCTTGCACCGATGCAGAACCGTCCATGCGACGAACCAGGGTGACCACCTGCCCCCTCGTGGGTTTTCCCTTTTGGCGCAGCTCCAAAGTCATGCTGCCGCCGGAGAAAACCGCGAGAGGGTTATTGACGGGGATGAATTCCACAGCGTCTTCGCCGGCGATAAGCCGGTCAAAACCCTTTAGGTTCTTTGCCGCCGCAATGGTCGGTACTTTAAACGCTCCGAATGCCGTCTTGGCGATGCGCACCGTTACGAGCTTCGGCCCATCTCCCTGCTGCAGACTTCGCGCCTGACGAGCCACGGCCTGGTAAAGGCCTTCATCGTTTGGGACATACACCGCGAGATAAAAACCCTTGGGCCCTTTCGGGCCGACCTTTTCTTCGTCCTCCCCCAGATCGACGATGCGGTCCGTAAGCGTATTTTGTTTTCCCTTCGCGTCGACGACTGCCAGCGCAGTGTACTTGCCGTCCCACTTTCCTGCGATACGGTAGCTCTTGTGTTCATTTGAGTGATTGCCTTGGACGAGAGCGATGTTTGCTACCTGTCCTTTTTCAATGATCGTCGGAGTCACCTCGACCCAGCCGTCGTGGCTTAAGGCTGAGAATGGATGGAGAAAAAGCAAGGCGACAAAGAGTGATAAACTTGCTTTACTCATTCGGATCATTTATTTCTCCTCTAAAAATAGCCGTCCCTTTAGCGCGAGGATGGTTTCGTTTGGCGACTCCTGAGACTCAAAACCAACAAGTCGCTCCTGTTATTTTTTCGCTATGGCGAAGGTAAAATCCCCCTCTGTTACATGCGTGTCTTTCGCTAATGCCTTCCAGTAAACGTGATAGGTACCGGACGCCAAGGGTTGAAGATCGACTTCAAGTACACTGGCGTCCGGACCGTTTACGCGGCTGTTACCTTTATCGACTTGCTGTTTCATCGAATTGAAGACTGTGATGCTGCTGAAGGCCGGTTCCAGCTCCCCGTCAAACCAGATCGTCACTTTTGGCGGCGCAACAGGGATCGTCCAGCCAACTCTCGGGTCCGAACGCACCGGAAAAGCGTGCGCCTGGGCGAGGGTTTGAAACGCGGTTATGCCGAGTATCAAAGCCAATGACAAGCTCAGAACCATTTTTTCTAGCGGTCTCATCTCGGTATCGGCGTCGGGCCGATCACTCCCCATGGCGTCCACGTGAAAATATTGGGCCAGAGATCGTCGATGAAAAGATGGATTAAAGCATTTACGCCGGCGTTTTTGCCTGCAACGTTGTTCAACGGTAGCTTCGCTTCCAAGCCAAGTTCGACGTATCTTCCCACCCATATTAGACCCGGATTAGCGAAAGCAGCGGTCTGGCCGCGATCAGGTTTGGAGGCGTTCGTAGTGAAGTTAAATTCAACGACCGGAAACATGCGGTCAAACGGCGCACCGAGCCCAACATCCTTAACAAATGATTGCAAATAGGGAACGCTGTAGATCACGGCGACTCCATAATCGAGCGTGGTTGGATTGTGCTCCTTATCATCGCCGCTGCCGGTTGTCCGGTTAGCTGGATTATTGACGTTAAACTGGCCGTTGATCGAGAAAGGCTTCAGGTAGGCCAAGGAGTCAGGCAAGTCGCCGAAACCTTTCCCAAAAAAAAGGGCCGGAGAAATGGTAGTGACTCTTTCCGCCACCCTTTGGGGGCCGACCCCACCAGGCTCTACCCCTAAGCCGACACTAAAGATACCCTCATGCTCAGGACTTGTCAGAGAAACATATTTGAAGCCGAATTCAGGGTTGCCTGCTCCCGAGGTACTAGATTCGCCTGCCTCTCTTGGATTGAAAAACAGATAGTCCCATCCGACGGTTACGGCGAAGTCGGGCGTCAGACGCTTCGAGAACTCAAAACCGACACTGCTCTCTCTTCCTTCTTTGTTGTTGCTTCCCCATTCGACTTTCAGGAGATCCAATTCGTCGGACGCGAAAGGGTCATCTACGACCAGGGTTGTCGGAATAAACCGCTTTCCTATGACCCCGTGACCGTACGTCGATCTGACGGCGAAGAATAAACTCACCAGTAAAGACAAACTTATGACGACACATTTTTTCATCGAGTCCTCCCATAGAACGAGTCATCAGAGCTGGGTTGTTACCCGGCCCTAACCAATATTAGGAGAGTGATTCGATAACTAGTAGAGAAGTGTGTCTTTAGGAGGCGCTCTCTGGAAAAAAAGGAAGGCAGTGAATAAATCGACCCACTGTCTTGTCTGTGGGCGAAATGATTCTAATTGCGCTTCAACGAAAGGCAGTTCAACCAGTGCGGCCTGGCCTAGATGGCAGCTCTGGGCGACGGATTGAATTGCGCAGTCGGTTTGAGCGGGCTTGGTTGGGTTCTGACCATGTTCGTGGCTTTCTGGATCAACTTGAGTTTCATCGTGTGCGTGGCCAAGCCCCTCAAAAAAATGATGCACCCGATGTGGCTGGGAAACACTCAGGAAGAGCAAAAACAGCGACCCTATGGCAAGGGCAGTGCAACGACGCAACGCCGAAACTCTTTCAGGCGATTTCTTCATCGGTTGCTTAGGCTTTTATCCGAATTCGTTCGCCGGATCAACCTGAAAAGCGCGGCGATCGTGTACGTTGTTGCCGGCGAAACCAGAACACGATCTCAAGAACAAAGAATAGAGCCGCGGCGGTCAATACGATGGTAGCGGCCGAAGATATGTCCAGATAGAAACTCAAATACATTCCGGTTGCACCGCATACGATCCCGATGAGAGGAGAAAGAATCAACAGCCGTTGAAATCGATTGGTTAGGTAACGGGCAATGACCGGAGGGATCACCATGGCGGCGGCGACCAAGGTGACGCCGAGAATTTGGGTCGAGGCCAATACCGTGACCGCAAGCAGGGTAATGAAAATCAGATCGATTTTGCCGGTGGAGACACCGTAGGCAGAAGCAACTTCCGGATCGAAGGTGGCGAACAGTAGTTGCCGGCGCATGATAATAAGCGCACAGAAAACGATTAGAGATATGACGATGACGATCCAGAGATCCTTTTGAGTGATGCCGAGGATGTTGCCGAAGAGCGCGACCTCGATGTTGCGGGTAAAGCTCCGATAGGTCGAGACGATGGCTACGCCGAGGGCAAAACTGGAAGTCGTAACGACACCGATGGCGGCATCGGCCCCGACCCAGCGCCGGTGGCTGATCAGGTGGATGAGAAAACCGGCAAATAGCGCCCACAGCCCGGCGCCAACAAAGAAATTGACGTTCATCACGTAGCTCAGGACAGCGCCGCCGAAGATGGCGTGGGAGAGGCCATGGCCTATGTAGCTCATCCGGCGCAGAACGACGTAGACGCCGATAAAGCCGCAAAGCGCGCCGACGACGACGGCGGCTAGAAAGCCGTTGCGAAAAAATTCGTATTCAAATGGGACTAACAAGGACATGAGTTCAAATCGTTCAAAATGTTCAAGCCGTTCAATCCGTGTTTGGACGTTTTGAACTTTTTGAACGGCTGGAACGATTTGAACGCGTCTTCATTTATGTGTGCGGCGCGTGGGGTCGCTCGCCGATCATGACCATGCCGTCGTGGTGGAAGACGACCATTTCGCCTCGGTAGGTTTCCTTGAGGACGGAGGCGTTGAGTACTTCTTGAGGACGTCCTTCGGCAATCAACCGGCGATTGAGGCAGGCAACCCACGGCAGATGCGCTGCCACCCAGTTGAGATCGTGGGCGGTAATAATGATGGCCACTCCTTGATGGTTGATCTCGTGAAGAAAATGGATCACGTCGTCCCGCGAACGAATATCGAGTCCTGCGGTTGGCTCATCGAGCAGGATCAATTCCGGATCGCCCAGCAGCGCGCGCCCAAGAAAAACCGCTTGTTGTTGGCCGCCGGAAAGCTCGCGGATATGACGATCACCGAGACCGCTCAAGTTTAAGCGTGCTATGATGTCCTGGAGCTTGCGCCGCTCGTCGTCGCGGATGCCGCGAAACCAGCGGTTCTTGCCAAAAAATCCCATGGAGATGACTTCCTCCACGGTGATCGGGAAATTCCAGTCGATGGTTTCAAGCTGGGGCACGTAACCGATACGTTCCAACAAAGATCGTTGCGGGTCTTTGCCTCGCAGCAATACCTTGCCCTGTTGCACCGGTACCGTGCCGAGAATAGTGCGCAACAACGTCGTTTTCCCTCCGCCGTTGGGCCCGACGATAGCCAGGAACTGACCGGGCCAGATCTTGAGGGAAACATCTTGGAGCGCGGGGGTGGGTCCATAACTGTTACTGACGTTGCCAAGCTCGACGAGCGGTACACCGGAGAGGCCGGAGACCGGCGGTTCCTCAATTCCGTGGGGATGGAGACTGCCGCGGGCGTTCCCATGTGGATGATCGTGTGTGTTCATATGTAGTTAAAGGTCTAGTCTAGCAGGTTGCTGAAACACTCTGATTGCAGGCTGCTCAAAAGGACCTCAGATGCGAGGCGCATGAAGGATGGATGAGCGGAGGCGTACTCTTCTGTACGTTGACGCGAAATCGGTCGAGTGCAACAAAGCATATGGGTCTTTTTCAGCAGCCTGCTAGTCTCTTCTCCGGTAGTCGGCATAAGCCCCCGCCACCGGCGCGGGATCGACCTGCCTCAACGCCTCCGTTGAGCCTCCCAACGCTTCGACCATGATTGTCATATTGTCAACCATCATGCCAGGATAGGAATGCTGGGGATCGCCGGGTTTGCCGGGCAGCTCATCGTCCCTGAGCTTGTCAATATAGCGGCTTTTTGCTTCCCGGGCGATCTGTTCCAACACCGGGCTGGGAAAAACTTCCGACCCAAACACCGCCGGGACCTTTTCCTTTCTAATTTGCTCGATGAGCCGCACCACCTCGCGGGGGCTCGGATCGGTAAAATCGGACGGTTGGACGGCGCCGATCACTTGGAAACCATAGCGGCGCGCGAAATAGGGCCAGGAATCGTGATAGGTGAGCAAGCGACGATTGTTTTGCGGTATTGTTTGAACCGCTTCCTTGATCGCTTGATCCAGGGCTTCGAGTTTTTTGAGAAATTGCGCGGTGTTTTGTTCGTAGACTGCTTTGTTCTTGGGGTCGAGACGAATCAGCTCGTCGCGGACCAACGTCGCATAACGCATCACGTATTCGGGATTGAGCCACAAGTGAGGATTGGGATGACCCTGTTCCTTGGGAAAGCTAAAGTCATAGATATATTCGGTTTCTTTAACGGTCTTGTTGCCGAGAGAATAGATGGAGCGCTCCTGTTTTGAGATTGGCTTGGGCGAGATTCACGGTGGGTGTTTCGAGATCGAGGCCATTGATAATGATCAAATCAGCACGGGAGAGAAGCTTGCTATCCGACGGAATGGGCTCGAAAGTATGCGAATTGATCCCTTCAGGGATGATGCCGGTCAGCTGAATTCTGTCACCGCCGATGTTTTCCACGATGCTCGTGATCGGTGCGACGGTGGTGACGACGCTGAGTTTCTTCTCCGCCGTGGCGTCCGGCTTTTGTTCCTGGCGTCCACAGGCAGCAAGAAGAAATGCGGCGGCCAAAATAACCGACCGTGTTGTGACGGTTGCAAATTTCATTTGGTAAAAGGCGCGTGCTTTTTCTTTTCGTCCAGACGGAAGTTGCCCAACGTCACGAAGGCCTGAGGGCTAGCCTATTGGCAAAAATCTAATTCCTGGGTAGGGAGGAGAGGAAGTCGCTCTTTCCGTACTCGGGTTACCAACGAATTGGCGGCCTAACAAGTTTCAGTCTGGGCGACCCCGACCTTATCAGGAGTAATATGAATTGACAAATCGTGCTACACGCGGCTGCGGCGCTTCCTTATGTAAAGTTATGTAAAGTAAAGATTTATCCAAGAATGAGCTTAATCTAGGGGAATGCTCCGGTTTAGCAGCGCAGCGTCTGCCGCGACAGATGATTACAGGGCAAGACCGCGTCTTTGTCGCGTCGTCTGCACGTGAGCCACTGACGCATCGACAACGTAAGGCACAGCAGATTCGGGATACGGCGCAACACTGCTAACGTTGATTTCGCAAAGAGCATAGGTGTCTTCGCCGTTGTTTCCCTTCGGACCGAGCAGGAAATCGCAATCCCAGAGAATCGGAAGACTTTCGGTCTCAATTTCCAACAATCGCTGCACTGCCGGCACCCACTCGTGCTCGAGCTTGCGTTTAAGGGTCTGGAATTCCGGCATGGACGGCGGATGATACAAACGGGGCCCGGGTGGGGGCGCTTCCGTTGCAGGTGCGCCTAGGCGCGCGGGAAACAGTGCATTGATAGCCTGATGTCCAAATCCGACTACCCTGTCATCCACGAGATAACACCGAATCATGCCCTCCGGAAGCCGCTTTTGATATTCTTGATCGATCATCAGGCCGTTGGAGGAAAAGTAAGGCTCACAGCGGCGATAGAATTCGCCCAGCGTGATTTGCTCTTCGTTGCAACCACGCTGGGCGTGTCGGACACAAACGATGGTTTCAGGCTCCGGCAGCACAGCGAGGCTGCGGCCTTCGCTGTTCGCAAAGGCCTCTACCGGCAGCTGGACTTTCCACACACCGTTTCCGCCATTGCCGCGATTCTGCTTGAGTACTCGCGCCTTGCCAGCTGCTAGTCGCAAAGGGAGCTCCTGAACCATTTGAGCCATACTGCAGTAAAGATGCGTGTCGCAGCCCCATCCAATGTCACGCGTGCGATACAGAACTTCTTTTGTACCCAACTTCAAAATGACGTCGGGGTGCGTGCTCACAAAAACGCCAGTGGCTGCGACATCACGAAGCATAGAATCGAGAACGGACCTGTCCCTTCCGCCTTCGATCGGATTGACCCATACCAGCACGCCGTCAACCCGCATGAGCTGTTCTCGAACGTCCTCGCAAAAGTCATCGTGATATATCGCAGGCTCGACGTAAATGCGCTTGGCGGCGAAGGCCCCGAACAAATCTGAGAATCGGCTATTCTCGGCGGTTGTATTCCTTCTCGCCTCACGATTGCCAGAGCAAAGAATTGCCACTCGCGCGTAACTATCTTGTTCCATCGAAAATTCTATTTTTCTGGAATCGCTGTCTCGTCTCCGTAACCACAAAACAGAGTCGCCAGGGAAAGCGGATAAAAGTTAATTGGCTTATTTCCTGTGACGCGTCAGAAAGTAGAGTAAGTGCCAGACAAAAATATTGTCGAAACTTTTTCACTAGCTTTTTCTTCTGAAGTACTCATAAAGGTCGTTGAAAACCGCGCACCCTCGCTCCAAGCGGGCCTCGTCATCTTTGTGAGTCATTGCGATGCCGGCGATGAGCCTCTCGATCCCAATCGTGTCCGGCCGCCCGAACTTCGAATCCTTGAGATCGATGTCGTGAACAATCTCAGCGATCGGGATAAGCGCCGAGTCATCGAGACATACACGCTGAATCAAGACCTCCAGTGTGCAGCGATCACCTTCATGCGTGAACTCTGCCTCGAACATGTCGAAGCGTAGCTCACCGGGCAGAGGCTTGTAGCCTTTCGGAGGAACAAACTTGAAGCGAGCATCCGGATCGATAAAACGACGAATAAGCCAGGCGCTTGCCATGCGGTCGACGTAAATGCCCTTACGGGTAACCCAGGTTTTACCGAGGAAGTCTTCCCGCCGGAACCTGCGAGCATTGTCGGATCCAAACATCGAATTCTTACCAGTCATGCGTGCCTCAACCCCGGAAACCAATCCCTCTGCTACCTCCCGTCCGGGAGCGCCAAAAAAGTCTATGGCGACAACCTCAGCGAGGCGCCGTTTAAGTCGGGTGAGATCGATCTCCAGTTGTGTACTTGGTGTTTCCTCCGTTTGTCTCGACAAATGACTCGCCGCAAGACGGCGAGTCTCCTCAGCTATCTTGTCGTACTCAGCGCCGCGGGCCGCTTGGAACAAAGTTTCCACTTGCTCGTCGGAAAGACCCTCGACGAAGCGCGCCTCACATAAGGACGCTTCTCCGCGACCTTCAACAATTTCCCGCAACACCCACTGAAAATCCTCCTGCGTCTCGTCGTTCTTGGGCAGGACATACACCGAGTTCTTAATGGCAACAGCGCCAATACGCTGAAGCCGTCGCCCAATCTTTACCCGGAAGTAATCTGGCTTCGGCGGGATTTGATGAATAAGGAGTAACCATCGTCCTTCTGACTCCTGCATACGCCCTTCCTTTGACTTAAAAGTACAACTGTTATATTCAAGATTCAACTGCGCTATTTAAAACTACTTGTGAACGCCCTGTGAAGGGAACCACAGATGAAATCTCCACGTCCTGAAATGACCGAAATCATGGCGCCAGCCGCGATTGGTCTATGGTCACTCGTTGGCTATTTCCTGAAGCTCGGCACGATCGGCTTCGGCGGTCCGGCGGCGCTGGTCGGTTTCATGCACAGAGACCTGGTCGAGCAGCGCCGTTGGATCACTGAGGATACTTACAAACTATCCCTAGCGCTCGCTCAGATCATGCCGGGACCACTCGCAGCACAAACGGCCATCGCCATTGGTTACTTCGAGGGCGGGGTTCTCGGTGCGACCCTCGTCGGTCTCGGTTTCATTGTTCCTTCTTTTCTGATGGTGGTCGCCATCTCGCTAGCTTATGTCGCCTACGGCGGGTTGTGGTGGATGCAAGCACTTTTCTACACCATCGGCGCAACGGTTATCGCAATCATCGCGATTGCTGCGTACAAGCTGGCGCGCGGCACCAACAAGCGTAATCCGCTGCTCTGGGGCATCTTTGTTTGCCTCACGATCGTAACCGTATGGTCGCAGAGCGAGTTGGCAGAGTTCTTCATTCCTGCCGGACTCATCGTCCTGGTTTTTCAGGCTTGGCCAGGTTGGAACCCCGGCATCCTAATGACACTCAGTGCCGCGGTCCTCGGTGTGGCCGTTTGGTTGCTGGAGGTGTGGCTCGCGCAGGCCGGTACAGGAGGCAACACTGGCAACATATTGACTGAGATCCTCTTATTCTTTACCAAGGCTGGCGCGTTTGTGTTCGGCAGCGGCCTGGCAATCATTCCGTTCTTGCACCAGGAGTTGTACAGCATTCGGCTGGCTGAATGAGCATCAGTTTTTGGACGCCGTCGCCGTCGCGATGATCACTCCCGGGCCCGTGGTCATAACCGTCGCTCTAATCGGGTTTCTTGTTGCCGGCCTGGCGGGAGCGGTTATGGCATCAATTGGTATCTTCTTGCCGGTATATGTATTTACGATCGTGCCAGCACCGTGGTTCAAACGCCACCGCGACAATCCCCAGTTTAAAGCGTTCGTTGACGGCGCTACCGCAGCTGCGACCGGCGCAATTACAGGCGCAGTGATTGTCTTAGGCGCACGAGCAATCACCGATTTGCTCACTGCAATTATCGCGCTCGTCAGCTTGGGTGTTTTATGGCGCTATAAGATTTCGGAACCGATTATCGTCACCATCTCCGGACTGGTCGGATTGATACTCTGGCCCCTGGTCCGTGGAGGGTGATGACCAACTCGATCTTGATGAGACTCGACGAACGGATATAACGGATGTACTGGAGAATCTCCGACCGGCTCCGTCGCGACTTTGGCCCGGGGTGTTATTTCTTGAAGCCGCCGAAGAGCGCCCGGGTTTCGCCTGTCCAGAAGCGTTGCACGTCCTGAAAACCGGCGTCCCTTAGCCACTTAAATTGATCTTCCAAAGGTGGTCGCTCACGGTCGAAATTGATGAAACAACCGCCACTCTTGACCAGGGGAAAGATATCTCCATAGATGCGCTCGATGATTTTTGGGCTACGGACGTTATGGATCGCGATGGCAGAGACAACCGCTTCGAAGGGACCGGTGAGCTTTTGGCTCCAGCCGGGCTTGGAAAAATCGCAGAGGACGTAGTCAAAGCGTCCTTTGAGGTGCTGCATGCGCTCTTGCCCGAGCTTTTCCATCTGCTCGGACCCGTCCTGGCAGACAGCGGTAGCGTTTGAAAAATGACCTAGGAGGAATTGGGTCAGGGCGCCGTACCCGGCGCCGACATCAAGAATTCTAATGGGGGAATTCTTGTCGTAGGGGATCGTTTCCGCCAGCACGCGGAAGGGTTCCTGTCGGGCGGTCTCTTTTTGGTCCTGTCCCGATGCCCAATCGGAAACATAGTTGGGAGAATCCCAATCGTGATGATCGTGACGGTGCTCATGTGAGGAGTGCGATGTGGTAGCCATATGAAATCCGCCTTTCTTTGCTGTTTAGAGATTATCAAACATTGTATTGCCTGTCATTCCCCCTATTTCTGCAACCGGAAACGATAGATATAAGTAAATTCCGCCGGGACATTCTTACCGTCTCTTTGGGCCGGCTCGAAGCGGGATAGTTTCACTGCTTTCAGCGCTTCTTCATCGAAACCGGGGCCGCCGCTCTTGGTGATTTCCGCCTTTGTAACTTTTCCTTCAGTGTCGATCTCGATTCTCAAAGTAACGTCGCCTTCCATACCCATGCGCAAAGCTATTGGAGGATAGACCGCCCGGACAGTTTGTACTGGTTTGGCTTCGCGGTTGGTTCTCAGGGGCGTCGTCGGCGCCGGAAGGCCGGGAGCACCCGACCCTCTGCCCAAACCAGAGCTAGCGGTGCCTCCGCCGCCACCGGACGTCCCCGAGCCCGGCACAACGGCTACGTCGCCTTTGCCGAAAAGATTTCCGGCGCCGGCTTCGCTGCCGCCGCCTTCGACTCGCGCGGTAGGGGCCAATTCGGGAGTGGGTTCAGGTTTAGTTGTTTCTGCGGGTTTTGTTTCGACGGGCTTGACCGGCTCCTCTTTGGGCGGAGCAGCCGGCGGTGGTGTCGGTTTGGGTTGGATAATTTCCCTTTTGGCCAACGGCTTTGGCTCTTTGGTTTTTTCGACTTTCGGAGGTGGAGGCAGCGGCTTTTTGATCTCGGGAGGCGTCTCTATTTTTTGGATCGGTTTGGGTTGTTCCTGGCGCGGCACGTCGACAAGACTGATGGGCAGGAAATCTTGACGGCGCAAATTGACAGTGTGCTTTAAGATGATGGACGCCAGGACAATCACTGCGCCGTGAATGAAGCAGGAGGCGATTAAAGATAAGCTCAGCGAGTCATCTCTCACTGGCGGAGGTCCTTGGGTTTCACGGCGATGGCCATCTTAGCGACGCCCGCCTGGCGAGCATCGTCCATCACATCGACCACCCGTCCGTGCTCGACCCGCTCATCTGCGTTGATCAGTATGAGTAGATCGGGATTCACTGCAAGCCGCTGTTGGAGTACGGTGCGGATGCTTTCGCGCGGGACTTCCTGCTTATCGATGAAGACCTTGCCGTCCGGAGTGATGGTGACGGCGGCGCTTTCACTGGCGGGCTGTTGTCCCGTGGCGGCCTTCGGCAGGTTGACCGGTAGCCCGCTGTAGCGGGCCATCGATAAGGTCGAGATCATGAAAAAGACCAGCAGGAAAAAGATCGTGTCGATCATCGGAATGATCTCGATGCGGGCCTTCTTGATGGTTCTGCGCGAAAGCCGCATTAGCTTTTCCCCTCCTGTTCGGCCAGCAACAGCTCCAGGCGCGAGCCGTAATACTCAATCTCTTCGAGCTCCCGTTCTGCACGGTTCGTGAAATAGTTGTACGGAACGAGGGTGAGAATAGCGATCAAAAGCCCCGCGGCGGTGGCGATCAGGGCCTCGGCTACACCGCCGGTGACCGCATGGGGCTGCCCGAGGCCGGCCTCCGACATGATGCCGAAAGAACTGATCATGCCGGTGATGGTTCCCAGTAACCCCAAAAGGGGTGCCAGAGTGATAATGGTGTCGAGAATGGTCAGGCGCTTTTTCAAAACCGGGATCTCGGCCTGGGCCGCTACTTCTAGGGCTTTGGCAAGCGAAGGGTTTCGGTGTTCGAGACCGGCGGTTAAGACTCGGGCGGCGGGCAAATCGACCCTCTGGCCCAGTTCGGTGGCTTTGGCAAACTCCCGTTGTTCCACCAGTTGCAGCAGCTCTTCTACCGGCTGCCGGGAGCGCGTTTTGCGCCAAAAGATGAATCGCTCGATAACAACGGCCAAAGAAATGATCGAGCAGGCCAACAGCGGGACCATGACCGGCCCGCCCTTGATGATGATCCCAATAAAATCAAACACGGTGGTTGCTCTTTCTCAAATATACCATGGGTAGTTCGTTCATTTATTAACCGATGCAGCCACATTGCAGGGTTTCACAGGATCGGCTCCCAATTGAAATTTTAGCGCGCCGCTATTCCACGGGAAAAACCAAGACCGCTTTGAGCACGTGGAGATCATAGTCCGTCTCTGCCACCGTCATTCTTCTCTCAACACGAACCAACCATGCGCCGGGATGGGTAATCTTTACCCGAGCGATGCCGTCGCGTGACTCAGTCGCGTAGGCGTAAGTGTTGTAGTACCGGCTGAAGCCGTCATAGGTGGCAAAAACATTGGCCTGCAGTGGGTTACTGTCAAAAAGAATCCTGAAAACCAGTTCGTCTCCAACTCGCGCTGCGGTGGGATCGGTGGTAGGGACGATTTCCAACCGATGGCCCAGAACTTTCTCATAATTTCTATCGGAAGCTTCCACAACAATCAAAGTCTTGGAGAACTTCTCAAACCTTGCCCTTTGCGGCTTGGCCGTATCCTGTGCTGCCAAGGTTTCAATCGGCTCCAACAAATGGCCGGCAATTACAGCCGTGCCTTTAGTGTGGACGGCCGCCGTTCCATCTAAGGTTTGCAGAATATTATTTTCTTTCGGCGGCAGATCCACTGATTTATTGCCTTCAAGCAACGATGCTTTGACGGTGTTGGCGGGAAGTAACTCTTCTCCGCTCATGAAAACGTGGGTCGAAAGAACGCTCCAAAGGCACTTTATCACGGGCATTAACGCGCAACGACGCCGGTTTGATGATGAATTCGTGGGCATGAACGGTTGAAATCAACGACCACGTTCCCATTGCAAGTAGCAGCAGCACTACCGCAAGCAGCTTGGTTAATCCTTTCATTGATTTTCTCCGTGCTTACCAGACGTGAATCGTGACTCCAGCCTTCGCCGTAAACGGGTCGCCGGGAGTGAAGTTAGAGCCGAGCACTCCCTCCGGTGGCTCATCTCGCAGTCGCGATACGAACGCGTGTTCCGCGCTGCGCCATTTTGTGTTGGCCAGATTTTGGAACACGACGAAGAACTCATAGCGCTGCCAAATGTATTTTAGAAACAGATCAAAGATTGCGGACTGAGGCACTGTGATGGTGCGGTCTTCGATCGCATAGCGGGTGCCGATGTAGCGCATTTGAAGTCTCGCCTGGAGGCCCGAATCATGGCGGGCCGTCAAGCCGGTGAAGGCGAGGGCGCGCGGCGCCAGCGGCACTGCGTCGCCGTTGAGAAATCTTGCCCAGGTGTAGGAGGCGTCGATGTCATAAGTTAACCAGGGCAGGATGTCGTAGCGGAATTCGGCTTCCAGGCCGTGACGCCGGCTTGCTCCTTGGGGCTCGAAAGTTCCCGTGTCGCCTTCAAACACCAACTCGCTCGATAGATAGGATCTCCAATAGGCGGCGCTGAATTCCATTTTTTCCAACAATCGTGTCCTCATGCCGAGCTCGCCACCCCAGAAACGGGCCAGCGGCCTGGTGGAATCTTGAACGATTACACGGGCATCGTTGCTATGGAAACCGCCGCCGAGGTTCACAAACAAGTTCGTCCTTTGAGCGAATTGATTGTCGGTGAATGGACTGAAAATCAAGTTCAATTTTGGACTGGCGATGGATCCGGAAGCGGTGCCGGCGATGGGTTGGGTTGCCGGTCCGGCCTGGCTCACGCCCCACCAGAAGTTGTCTAGTCGAGCGCCGAGCTGACCTCGAAACCAATTAGTCGGCCGGATTTCCTGCTGGGCAAACCAGCTCAAGTTGGTTATCTGAATGTCGTTGTCGTTGGTAGTGCTCAGCCGGTGGCGCTTCTCCTGATTGAAGAGGCCGACCGTGATGCGATCGAACCGGCTCTGAAAGCCAAGAAGCGTTTCTGTGGGTATATCCCCAAACAAATAGTTACGCCGGTATGTGACGTTGTTACCGGCAAGAAAACGCTTGTCATCCTGCTCGATGCCGTCACCCTGGACCGGGTTGTTGAGAAACAAGGTGAAGTTTGACCACAGCTGGAGCCGGTACCACGACATCCAGGTTTGAGCCCTCAGAGATTGATTGGCGTCGGCAAAGTTGTAGATGAGGCTCAAGTTTTGCCTCGCGGAATTTCCTCCCTCGCTTGAGTCTTCGGAGCCAAAACGGCCGAGAGTTCCGTCTCTAACCGCGCGGGAAGGAATCTCGCCGGAGGCATTCCAGTTGGTTGAGAAGTAAGTGGCAAGGAAATCCAACGTCGATCGCGCGTTGGAAATGATGTTGAAATTGCTGAAGAAATTATAGCGGTTATATTCGCTCGGATTCTTGAACGGACCATCGCTATGGTAATACTCAAACGCCATATAAGGCCTCAAAGAGGTCCCTTCAGGGGCCGAGAGGATACCGAGAAACCGCGCGGTCTCATAGCTGCCGCCCATCACGGTGGCAGTCGAATCTTTGTCGAAGCGTTTCGTGACGATGTTGATAGCGCCCGACGTGGCGAAATCTCCGAGATGAGGGAAATATGAACCCTTGTAGATTTCCACCCGGTCGATCATTTCAGGAATCAGCCAGTGCAGGTCAGCGTATCCCTGGCCATGGGCATTGCTGGGCATGTTGACCGGAATACCGTCGACGCTAACCTGGAAGTCGGTTCCGTGATCGGAATCGAAACCGCGGAAAAGGATCTGATCCGCTTTTCCACCTCCGTGGTGCTGGCTGATGGTCAGGCCCGGCACCAGCCGCATGACGTCGCTGGGTGTGTTGGAAGGTCGAAGCTCCAAATCCTTTGACCACCGAGTTTGCTCCGTTGCTGCCGATGTCGGCAGCTCGCCCCACGTGTAAACCTCAATCGGATCGGCTTCGCCGCCGTTGGCGACCAGCGCCCGCGCCAAAAAAACAACAATTGCCAAGATGAGGATAGATAAGAGGCGCATGTTACCTCCCGGAGTAGTACGTATTTTCATTCCGTAATATCCCAAGTCAAAAAATTTTTGCTGCGATTCTGCGAGCCGGTTGACCGAGTGTGGTTGTGGTAAAGGCCTTGTGCTGGTGATCATGTTCATGAACCTGGTCTGTTCGCGGATCCGCGAGACTATGTTATCAATCCCATTTTCGTGCTATTCAACCCCAAAAAATTTTAGTTCTCTATTTCGGGGGTAGTCGTTACCAGCTTGCCATTCTGGACCCCCTTGGTGGCGATCAGTTTGCCGGCGATCTCGTGCACTTTGTCGCCGCGCCCCCGGATGACGATGACCTCAAGACAATTGTGCTCGTCCAAATGAATGTGCAGGCTGGCATTGACGGCCACATGAGCCTTATGCTGCATGTCCGCCAAGAGATCGCTCAGGTGATGCACCCGATGGTCATAGACGAGAGTGACAACGCCGATGACTTCGGTATCTGCCAGTCCTATCTTCTTTTGAATGAGGTGGTCGCGAATGAGATCTCGGATGGCTTCCGACCGGTTTTGATAGCCTTGACCGCCGATGCTTCTGTCAAACGCTTGCAGCAGATCATCTTCGAGCGACACGCCGAATCTGGAAAGGTGGTGCATAGTCCGCCTCAGGCAAATGTTGCGTAGCACGAACTTTAATGCCGTGTCAAACCACGATTTCTGTCCAATTTTACTAACTAATCCCGAGGGAGGAGAACTTTATATTGTAGCTGCGGTGCGCGGGGTACTAATCCGGCCAGCGCAGTAAGGTGATGAACTGGAGTGCACCCGGACTGCCTGTTTTCGCTGTGTCGTTGTCGTAAACCAAGGCCAGGCGGGCTCTCCGCACCTGGCTGCCACTGGAAGCAGCCTCTTCGGAAAGGACACACACGCCCTCCGCCTTACCATCATGGCCGAAAAGCCAGACCTTCTGAGGCTCGACGAGTCGTAGATCGCCAAGCTTTATCCTATCGGGTGGCACCTGAGCGGGACGGGACGTCGAGATTTTCTCGTCGGACAGAAACCATAGTGTGTTGCCATGATAACGGTTGGTCCTATCCTCAGTGGACGTGAGAATGAAAAAGCCATTCCACGCGGGCATGTAGTCGATAGACGACAATCCTGAGAGGTTTCCTTGGCGTTCACCCGCATTGAATCTGAAGAGGGGGCTCAATGCGAGCTTGGCGTTTGGGAGGGGTAATTGGGTGATATCAGCGGCGTAAACACGGATAGGATTATGCGGCTCCCGCAGGCCGACGACCAGTTCACGTAGTGTTAGCTGCCCCGCGTTGTCGCGCAACGTTCGCACTGTCAGCCCTTCTATATTCACTTCGTTTTTCCTAGGATCACGGTGGTATCCTTCCGCCGCCAACGCGTCTCCTATATCCCATTCAATGATCGATTCTGAGTCAATGACGAATGGTTTTTCGCCCGCGCCATCGCTTCGCAAACGGAAACGCAACAAACGCGGAACGGCCATAGGTCTCTTTTGGGCTCCCTCTTCAGTCGGCTGCTCAACGAAACGTGAGCCAATGACGTAGTAAGCTCCTTCATCGTCGTGTGCCAGGTCCTCCCACTTGGGCCTATTGTCAAAGACGCCCACGCTAAATGACTGCTTGATCCGTCCGGTGGCCGCTTCGACTACGCTGAGACATGCGTTTTTATCGCAGGCCACTAGAAGCATACTGCCATCCCCAATCGTCGCCACTCCCGATGGCTCAATTTTTTTATCTTCCTTCCCCGTATCAGCGGTTAAGAAAGGGATCGGAAGTTGTGCAATCTCGACTTGTACCTCCTGTGCTCTCACGGCGAGAGTCGGATGCAGTAGAACCAACCCAAGAAACGTCACACACGCCGCCGGCAGAAGTCGCCACATTTTCTTGTCCTTTCTCGCAGGCCATTTGGGAACCGAATATCGCCGGTCGCCTTTTTTGGTTGTATCGACCTTGGATCCTTACATAAAGTGTTTCGACCCATTAAGCGAGAGCGATCATGAGTTTTTGCATGCATTTTGCGGTCAATTCGATGCCACTTTCACGTTTTGAGCGTGTGTGAGAATGGCTATTGGAATTAATTTCGTTTGAACGGACAAGTGTAAAATCAACGTCTCTTCTTCACAGTGAGAACGATGTCGTTCACCGGGGGTTTGTGCTTGACCCGAGGGCTTAGTACATGATAGCTGACATAATGTCAAATATAGATGGAGTCAGTGAACCAAGAAAATCCAATCGAAACTGAAAACAGGGTGCGAGAAAAGCGCCAAACGCTGCACCTTTCGCAAAAGCAACTAGCCGAACTGGCGGGGATCACGCGTCAAGCGATTTGCGCAGTCGAGGCCAATCAATACTCGCCTTCGACTTCGGTGGCTTTGAAGCTTGCTCAGGTATTGCGCTGCAGAGTCGAGGATCTCTTTTATCTGAAAAGCAATGGCGAGGTCGTGGAAGGGGAGCTGATCGGCCCTCTACCGAAAGGTTTCAACAAGGTCCGTGCCCAGGTCAGTCGAGTAGGGGCGCGGATACTGGTTCGTCCTCTGGTCGGTCTGGGAGAGCTTGCCACGCTTTCGACAACCGCCGACGGTCTGATTCTCGAACCTGGATCCGACGCCCAACACGTGAAGGTTCAGCTCCTTGAAAATCGTCAGGCTCTGAGCCGCAACATTGTTATCGCAGGATGTGACCCGGCAATGTTTCTTGCGTCCGAACACCTCAAACAGCGAACCGAGGATAATCTAGTGCCTTGTCTCATGGGGAGCAGCTCCGCAATTGGCGCGCTGAAACGAGGCGAGGTGCACGTCGCCGGGGTTCACTTGATCGATGAGCGTTCGGGAGCCTGGAACCTTCCCTATCTGGACCGTAATCTCAACGGGATGGATTGCCTGGTTGTTACCTTTGCTCATTGGGAAGAGGGATTGATTGTCAGACAAGGAAATCCCAAGAAGATACGCGGCGTTCAGGATTTGGCTCGTCGAGGGATAACAATCGTCAACCGGGAAAACGGCTCCGGAGCGCGTCGCCTGCTCGATCGTCAACTGGAAAGCTGTGGAATAGAGCCGGCCAAGGTCAAAGGGTATGACAAGGAGGTTCTCTCACACCTGGAGGTTGCCGCGCGAGTCAAAGCCAGTTTGGCGGACGCCGGGTTCGGGATAGAAGCGGCAGCCTCGATCTGCGGTCTTGATTTCGTCGCTTTGCAGCGTGAGCGTTACGACTTGGTTATTCCCAAAGCCCATTACGACCTTTTGCCAGGTTTGAGAAGGCTCCTCGATATGATAGTCAGCAAAAATTTCCGGGATGAGCTGGATGGACTAGGCGGATACGATACGCGCGAGATCGGCAAAGTCGTGGAACGAGCAATTAGCAAAGCAGTGCGAAACAATCCAGGAAGCTAGGTGAAGATGTTGCAATATGTGCGCAAATCACTATCCGTGGTCGCGGTATTCATCGCGTTGGCCTGGACCCAGACCAATGCATGGGCAGATGAAATTTTAGTTTCGGCGGCGGCGAGCCTCACCGACGTACTGAACGAGATCAGCAAGGGTTATCAGTCGAAATCGAAAAATACGGTCAAATTCAATTACGGCCCGTCCAGCGGCCTGGCGCGGCAAATCGAGGAAGGCGCGCCGGCGGATATCTTTTTTTCTGCCGATCTCCCGCAGATGGATAATCTGGATAAAAAAGGCAGGCTCGAACCCGGCACGCGCAAAAACCTGCTTTCAAATCAGTTCGTGATCATCGTGCCGATGGATTCCAAGCTCGCCATATCGTCACCAAAGGACTTAGTGAAAGCCGACGTCAAAAGGATCGCGCTTGCCGAGCCGTCCTCCGTCCCGGCGGGCGTCTACAGCAAAAAATACCTTGTCGACGAAGGGTTGTGGAATAAGGTCGAAGCCAAGGTTGTACCCGTGCAAGATGTGCGCGCGACACTGGCTTCGGTGGAATCCGGCAATGTCGAAGCCGGATTCGTCTACAAGACTGATGCCGCCGTCTCCAAGAAAGTGAAGATCGTCTACGAGGTGCCGATTGATAAAGGTCCGAGGATCACCTATCCCGTAGCGATCGTGAAAGAATCAAAGCATAAGGATGCCGCCCGTGATTTTCTGAACTACGTTTCTAGTCCGGCAGCCAAGGATGTTTTCAAAAAATTCGGCTTTGTCGTGATAGACTGAGCCGACGAAGCCTCATCGTTTCGTGATCCCTTCCTTTGAAACCTGGCAGATCACCCTCTTTTCCATTGCCGTCGGACTTGCTAGCACGCTCCTGATTCTGCCGTTTGGTATCGCGCTGGCGTGGCTCTTCGCGCGCAAAGAGTGGCCGCTAAAGAGTGTCGTCGAAACCGTCGTGCTTCTGCCGCTGGTGATGCCGCCGGTTTCGACCGGGCTGATCCTGCTCAAAATCTTCGGCCGGCGTAGCCCGTTGGGTCATTGGCTCTACGAGCGCGGCATAGAAATCGTTTTCAACTGGAAAGGGGTACTGATCGCCATGTCGGTGATGTCCTTTCCTCTGCTCGTCCGATCGGTCCGGACGTCTTTTGCCGAGGTCAATCTCCGGCTCGAGCAAATTGCCGCAACCCTCGGCGCTTCGCCCGTGAAAATTTTCTTCGTCATCACCATCCCGCTCGCTTACAAAGGCATCGTTGCCGGGCGCTCTGCTGGCGTTTTCGCGCGCTTTGGGAGAATTCGGAGCGACAATCCTGTTGGCAGGCAACATCCCAGGCAAGACGCAAACGCTGTCCTTGGCAATCTATAATTTCGTGCAATTGGGCAAGGATCCCGAAGCCTATACCTTGCTAGGCATCACCGTCGCCTTGGCATTCCTTTTCGTCTGGTCCTCCGAATGGCTGTTACGGTCAGAAAAGAAGGCGTAAATGTTGCTCCGGTGTCGCCTACCGCTAGCTCACTTCGAATTAGATATTGACGTATCCTTCGATGCTCGGCTGGCGTCGATTTTTGGACCCTCAGGTTCAGGGAAAACTACCCTCCTTGACGCCATCGCCGGTTTGCGGGACATAACGGCGGGAGAAATCGAAATCGATGGCAGCACGCTTTTCTCTTCCGCGCGCGGCATTAATCGACCGCCGCGAGAACGCGGCATCGGCTACGTCCCGCAAGAGGGTGCGCTTTTCCCGCATCTTTCGGTGCGGAAAAATATCCTTTTCGGTTCCGGCCGCACCGCCGACATCAGCCAGTCAAAGAGCCTCAGTATGGAACATGTGTTGAGTGTCCTTGAAATCGGCAGTTTATTGGACCGTCCAGTGACGAAGCTTTCCGGAGGAGAAGCGCAGAGAGTGGCATTGGCCAGAGCGATATTGTCCCAACCACGATTGCTTTTGCTGGATGAGCCTTTGGCGTCCTTGGATATCGGCCTCAAGGAGAAGATTTTGCCTTATCTTGCCCGCGTTCGTGACGAATTTGAAATTCCGATGATTTACGTAACCCATAATTTGACCGAGGTTCTGACTTTAGCCGATTGGGTGTTGATGATCCGGCAGGGACGATTGGTGACCCAGGGAGTTCCGAAAGAAGCGCTCAGGTCCATGCATGCGATCATGCACTTTCCGGAAGAGCAGTTCGAAAACGTTTTTACTGTCACTTTTATCGAGTCAGATCCCGAAGCCGGTAGAACCAAAGTGCGTTTGCAAGGCGGGCAGGAGCTTTTCATTCCCTATCTGCCGCGACCAGAAAGCCAAACTGTCCAGATTCGTATCAGCGCTGATGATATCCTCGTCTCTATAAGACGGCCTGAGGGAATCTCAGCCGGCAATGTCCTGCCGGGAACTGTTCGACGAGTCGATGAAATCGAGGGGCAGGCGATGGTCACGGTCGCCGCCGGAGACGAGTTTTACGCGCGGCTCACCGTCGCTGCGATCAAACGGCTCGGTCTCGTCGAGGAAACTCCCGTGTTTCTCATCATGAAAACCCGTTCCTTTCGTTCACTCTGATCTGCTTCACCTAAAGATTTTCGTTCACGAAAAATCCATTCTTGCGGCTTGCGAAGCGATATCGAGCGGGTGCCAGAACTTGCTAGAACTTATAAATCGTTTGCGTTAGCGGTAGACTTGTTGCGGGCGTGTTGAGCGAACGGTCAATGACTGGTAAACATGCGGGGCTTTTGATCTTTTTTTGCCTTCTTTGGATCGGCTGCGGGCGCAACGAGCGGATGGATTTGCTTTACGCCCAGCGCTGCATGGGTTGTCATGGCCTGTCGGGGCGGGGCGACGGGCCCGTGGCGGCTTCACTGCCCGTCCGTGTGCCTGACTTCCGGGAGACCGTGGAAAAGAAAAGCACCCCGCAGATCCGGCGAGCGATTGCTGAAGGACGTGGCATCATGCCGGCCTTTGGTCCGGCGTTACGTCCTGCCGAAATTACGGACATGGTTCAAATGGTGCGCTTCTTGAGCCGCGAAGGTCGGAACATCAGTTGGTGGGAAAAATACGACACCCTAGTTGTGGCTCACTGCAATGTGCCATGGGAGCTGGTGTTGGGTTACGACGAGCCGGAGGAGGAGAAACAGCCTTGAGACAGTCCGACTGAAAATTCAGGCCTGTGCCTTTCGTGCGCGTTTGAGGTTGTTGAACGGCGAAACGTCGGCTTGACAAGGCATGAGCTTAAAACTAAACTCAAACCTGAGATTTTGTGGTGCAAGGTTCTATGGCGCTCGATCATATCGAACAGCTCGAAGCGAAGGTCATGCGGCTCGTTGAGAAGCACGAAAGAATTAAAAAGGAAAAGGAATCGTTCGAAAAAAGATTGCAGCAAAAGGAAAGCGAGTGGCACAACCTGAAGGGGCAGATCCGACAATACGAGCGTGAGCGGACTGAACTCCGGGAAAAATTGGACAAGATTCTCGGTCAATTCGCGAGTCTGGACCTGCCTGACTGACGTGAGGGCATGATGAAAAAGGCACTCGACGTTGAAATTCTGGGTCAAAAGCTGACGATCAGTAGCGATGCTGAGGAGAGTTACATGCTGAAGGTGGCCGGCTATGTCGATGACAAGATGCAGGCGCTTTCGAGGGCACAGAAACCGGCCAACAAGTCCAACATCGCGATGCTGGCTGCGCTTAATATTGCCGACGAATATCATCGACTCAAGGAATCACACGAAACAATTCTCAACCGGTTGAGCCAATTGTCCAAAAAACTTTCAACGATGTTAACTGAGGAGGGTTAGAAGCTTTAAGGTGATCGATTTTCTCTGCTGTACTTGGAGAGAGAGCTAGGACAAATGCGGGGAAACATTTAAAGGATGTGGCGTGGAAAGATGAGGGAACGGGGAAAACATATTCTAATGGACCTGATCTGTTGGTTTCTGGCATTCGTAAATTGGACGAGCGTTCGGCGGCCCCTTGGGGAAAGCCGGCATATTTGGACGGAAATCCCACTAGTAAACGAAAGCCTACTGGCGGCTGTTTCTGTGCGTGGAAATCGGCTGTCAAGGGGACCCACTCTTGCGACTCGTAGATCAGACCTCTAGAGATAACTTTTCCGCTTAATTGTATCTCTCGTCTCTCTACCCACTGTCTGGGAGTCCGGCATGTGGGGCTTTCAATGAGAGAGAAAAAACATTCTTTGCGTGCCGCTGCGTTGACCCAGCGCCGCCTGCTGTCACGATCAGAATCCCTTGCCCGGAGCCGCTTGATTCAAGCGCGGGTGCTGCAGTTTCCCCCCTATCTCCTTAGTCGTTCAGCGGCACTTTATAATCCGATACAAAACGAGGTTGAAACGGGGGCAATCCGGGATCATGCGCTGGCGACGGGAAAGAATGTTTTCTTCCCGCGATCTGGGCCAGAAGACTCGCTGGGATTGATCAAGATCGAGTCGGCGATTGATTTTAGCCCGGGTCGTTTTGGAATCCTGGAGCCAACAGGCGAAGGGCGACTGGCCGCCCGGGATCGAGGGGAACTGATGGTCTTTGTGCCCGGGGTTGCCTTCGATTTGCGCGGCAACCGTCTGGGGCGAGGCAAGGGTTGGTATGACCGCCTGATAAAGGAGTTGGGCGGGGCGATTTTGGTTGCTTTAGCCTACGATTTTCAGATCGTAGACGAAGTGCCCGAAGAAGAATGGGATCAAAGAGTTCATTACGTGATTACAGAAAGGAGTGTTGTCGACTGCCGGTCCGTGCCGGTGCAGTCGAGGCAGGTTTCATAAGTTCATTGATTACGAAAGGGGGTGTTGGCGTTGGATCAGAATATCTGGTTCGGCATTGCAGGTTTACTGCTGGGTGTGTTGTTCGCGCTGTCGATTGTTTGGGTGCGGCGCAAGCAACAGCGCAAAGAAATTGAGCTTGCCGAGAACGCAGCCGCCCGCATTGTTGAAGAAGCGAAAAAGGACGCGGGCGCAATCAAAAAAGAGGCCGAGATACAGGCCAAGGACAGTCTGGTAAAAGAAAAATTGGATTTCGAGAAGGAGGTGCGAGAGACCCGGCGAGAGCTTCAAACGTCCGAAAAGCGATTGGTCGGCAAAGAAGAAGCTTTGGATAAGAGGATCGATTCCGTCGAGAAACGAGATAGTGACATGGGCCGGCGAGAGGCCGCACTCAAGTCTCGAGAAAAAAGCATCGAGGACAAATCCGCGGAGTACGAGCGCCAAGTCGATGAGGCGAGAAAGCAGTTGGAACAAGTCGCGGGGATGACCCGTGAGGAGGCGAAAAGGAATCTCATCGATCAAATGGTCGAAGAGGCGAAACACGACTCCGCCAAACGGATTCGTGTGGTCGAGGAAGGAGCCAAAGAAGAAGCGGTTCGCAAGAGCCAAAAAATTATCGCTTTGGCTATCGAGAGGCTTGCCGGCGATTTTGTCGCGGAGCGGTCGGTGACGGTGGTGCCGTTGCCCAACGACGAGCTGAAGGGAAAAATCATCGGCCGGGAGGGTCGCAACATTAGAGCTCTCGAGGCGGCGACCGGAATCGACCTGATTGTCGATGATACACCGGAAACCGTAGTGATTTCGGGTCACAATCCGATTCGGCGAGAGATCGCGCGCTTGTCCTTAGAGAAGCTCATTTCGGACGGGCGCATTCATCCCGGAAGGATCGAAGAGGTGGTCCGCAAATCCGAGCAAGAGTTAGACGAAGCGATTCGTGAGGCCGGACAGAAGGCCATTTTCGACGTGGGAGTTCATGGAGTTCACCCGGAGATTATCAAGCTTCTGGGGCGGCTCAAATATCGTTATAGTTATGCGCAAAACGTGTTGCTGCATTCCATCGAGGCCGCGTTTATCTGTGGCATGATGGCGTCGGAGCTGGGCTTGAATGAAAAACAAGCTCGGCGCGCGGCGCTGCTCCACGATATCGGTAAGGCGGTGGACCATGAGGTGGAGGGATCCCATGCGATCATCGGCGCCGAACTCGCGCGCAAGTACGGCGAGTCGCCCAAAATCGTCAATGCGATAGCCGCGCACCATGAAGACGTGAAAGCGGAAACGATTCTGGCGCCTTTGGTGGATGCGGCGGACGCGCTGTCGGGAGCGCGACCTGGGGCTCGCCGCGAAATGATGGAATCCTACGTGCGGCGTCTCGAAGAGCTGGAGCGCATTACGAACTCGTTTAAAGGGGTGGAAAAATCCTACGCGGTTCAAGCGGGGAGAGAGATCCGCATAATGGTCCAGCATGACATCGTTTCGGACGACGAAGCCTCACGTATGGCGCGGGAGATCGCGCGCAAGATTGAAACTGAAATGACTTACCCCGGACAGATCAAGGTTACGGTCATTCGCGAGGTGCGCTCGGTGGATTACGCCAAGTGAAAAGATGGGTTCGCCATGCGCATACTGATTCTCGGCGATGTGATGGGTCGCCCTGCCCGGAGGGCGGTGAGGGAACTTGTCCCGGCTCTGATCAGGGAAGAGAAGATCGACCTTGCCATCGCGAACGCGGAGAACGCCGCCGGCGGAATGGGGGTCGACATCAAGAGCGCGGCAGAGCTTTTCTCGGCCGGTATCCACGTGCTGACATCGGGCAATCACATCTGGAAAAAGAAGGAGATCTACGCCTTTCTGGATGAACAATCCTATTTGCTTCGCCCGGCGAACTTTCCTGAGGGAGCGCCGGGACGGGGTTGGTGCGAGTGGCGGAATCCGGATGACTTAAAGGCGCTGGTCATTAATGTCCAGGGACGAGTTTTTATGCCGAACCATGTCGATGACCCTTTCCGTTGTGTCGACATGATTCTGAAGGAGCATGGTCATCACTCCCGGGTCATTGTTGTAGACATGCATGCGGAAGCAACTTCGGAAAAAAATGCGATGGGTTGGTATCTTGATGGTCGTGCTTCCGCCGTGTACGGGACACACACGCACATTCAGACCTCCGATGAGCGGATCTTTCCGAGCGGGACAGCTTATATTACGGATGTGGGAATGTGCGGTCCCTTCGATTCGGTGATCGGCATGGAAAAAGAGACGGTCATCCATGGGTTCATCAGTCAGCTACCGCGGAAGTTTGAGGTTGCGCAGGGAAATGTGGTGCTCCAGGGAGTCATTGTTGATGTCGACCCTGCTAACGGTAAAGCGCGCGAAATCCGCCGGCTGCGGCTTCATCATGAGCCGTTGTCTTGAATCATGGACGACATTCATACACAGCTCGAGCTCATCAAGCGGGGTGCCGTCGAGGTCTTGCCGGAGGAAGAACTCCTCACTAAGCTCAAACGAGGCCGGCCACTTAAAATCAAGGCCGGCTTCGATCCCACGGCTCCAGATCTGCACCTGGGGCACACGGTCTTGATCCAAAAGATGAAACAGTTTCAGGATCTGGGGCATGAGGTGATTTTTCTGATCGGTGACTTCACCGGCATGATCGGGGATCCCTCCGGCAAGTCGGAGACACGCAAGCAACTTACACGCGAGGAAGTCGTAACCAACGCCGAGACCTATAAAGAGCAGATCTTCAAGATTCTTGACCCGAAAAAAACTATTATCGAGTTCAATCATCGCTGGATGGAACAATTGGATGCCGTCGGGCTCATCGAATTGGCCGCGAAATATACGGTGGCGCGGATGTTGGAGCGTGAAGACTTCAAGCAGCGTTATCAAAACCAGCAGCCCATCAGCATTCACGAATTCCTCTATCCTCTGGTTCAGGGGTACGATTCTGTCGTGCTCAAAGCCGACATCGAGTTGGGTGGAACAGACCAGCGGTTCAACTTGCTCATGGGTCGCGAATTGCAGCGGGAGTATGGCCATGAGCCGCAGGTGGTTTTGACTATGCCTTTGCTAGAAGGCACCGACGGCGTTCAGAAGATGAGCAAGTCCCTGGGCAACTATATCGGCATCAATGAAGCGCCCGAAGAGATCTTCGGCAAGCTCATGTCGATCTCCGACGAGTTGATGTGGCGCTATTACGAATTGCTCAGCGACAAAGACCTCCGGGAAATTCAAACTCTGCGCTCCCGAGTGGAGGAGGGGAAGCTGCATCCGATGGAAATCAAGAAACAACTCGCCAAGGAATTGGTTTTGCGATTTCACGGATCCGCTGCAGCACAATTTGCACTTGACTATTTTGAAAGCCGTTACCAAAAGAGGTCGGTGCCCGAGGGCATTCGAAAACAGTTTTCTCCGCCGGAATCCGTCTGGATTTGTGAGCTGATTGCCGACTACCTCCAGTTCGCCAAGTCTCGAAGCGAAGCCCGGCGCTTGGTCACTCAAGGAGCCGTTAAAGTGGATGGCAAGGTTATAACGGATATTAATTTTCAGTTTCAAGGCAGGACCCACCAGGTCATAGAAGTAGGGAAGAATCGCATTGCTCAAGCCGCAAAGTAATGTGCGTTTGTTGGATCGGAGGAGTTGAATTAGCCGGTCACGATGGGTAAACTAAGCGGGTGAGCTGATCTCACAGGCTGAGAAAGAAAGCGTGAGGCCAGCCGCCGAGTTAAGAGCCTCTCAGGAGAGATTCCCGAGGGGTTTTTATTTTCTATAGGAGTGGAAACATATGGCAACTGAGGACGCGCGGGTTCCGATGACCCATCGAGGTTACCAGTTTTTACTGGAGGAGTTAAAGCGCTTAAAAGGCGTGGAAAGACCGAAAATCGTTCGCGAAATTGAAGAGGCTAGGGACCATGGCGATCTGTCCGAGAATGCCGAGTTTCACGCGGCTAAAGAAAGGCAATCGTTATTGGACGTCCAGATCCGCGAGATCGACGACCGGCTTGCGCGCGCACAGGTAATCGAGGTGTCCAAACTCTCGGGGGACAAAGTGGTATTCGGCGCCACGGTGTCCTTGGCCGATGGTGATACCGGCGATAAGGTGGTATATCAAATCGTGGGTGATCACGAGGCAGAGCCGAAGAACGGAAAGATTTCGATTAGTTCTCCCGTCGCCCGTGCTTTGATCGGTAAGAGCGAGGGAGACGAGGTTCAGGTCCGCACCCCCACGGGCGTCCGTTCATTTGAGATTCTTAGTGTAGAGTACATCGACTAGATCTCTCCTCTGCAGTGACGCGGGCCTGACGGGGAAAGGAATCATGTCCTTTTCAGTCAACACGCCAGGTCGCGATCCTTCTCCAATTCCTTCGTTAAACTTGCGCGCGGGTCCGAGTCTACATCGTCGTCAGTCTTGCTGCCAGAAATTCACCGGCTGGAAAGAGCTAACTTACGGACCCGGCGGGATGTTTTTATTCCTCTTCGTCTTTCTCTTTCCATCTTTTTGCGGCGCGGAAATCTTCATGGAGCCGCGCATCGGCTTTCATGGTGTTTTCCAACTCGGCCGCCCCTTCCCCCTCGAGATCGAACTCAGCAACTCGGGCCGGCCAGCCGAAGGAACCCTAGAAATCGCAGTTTGGAAAGGGGGAGCAACGAAGGGCGGTGCTCCTTATCCTCTCTATTACCGGAGGGAACTTTTTCTCTCGCCCCAATCCCGGAAAACCGTGCAGCTGACTGTCGATCCCGATTTTATCAGCCGACCCCTGAAAATCATGTTTTCAAGCCCGGCCGGTACGGCATCGCGCGAGATCGATCTGCGGCGTTACTTCTCACCCTCTCCGGTGATTTTGCTTGTGAGCGAAGGGAACACGATTCCGGCGGTTTCTCTCGGTTCTTCTTTGACGAATCGTCTGGTGGCCCTCACTTTGGCCGAGTTGCCGCCCGATCCGAGAGCATTGCTCGGCGTCTCGCATTTGATTCTCTACGACCAGTCGTTGCGCGATCTTTCTCGGTCGCAACTCCTTGCGCTTGACACCTGGCTGACGGCCGGCGGAAGAATGTTGATTCTCGGCAGCCTCAATTATTCTCTCTACCAGGAGCCGGCGATCAGCCGTTTGCTGCCGGTCCGTGTCACGGGAACCAAAAGAATTTCCTTTCATCCAACTTTCGGTGAGAGCGATCGAGCGTCACCCATCGCCGATGTCTGGGCGCAGGCATCGACGGTTATCAGCGGAAAAGTGCTGGCGGATGCACAGGGTCTGCCGGTGCTTGTCGAAACGAGCCGAGGAAAAGGTAGGATTACCTATTTGTCCGTCGATGTCGGGCGGCCGCCGCTTTCCCAATGGGACGGGCTGCCGCGATTTCTGCAACACCTTTTGACACCTGCCGGCGGTGACGAACTCGCGCCGCGCACGAGGTGGGACGATGCGGTTTTCTCACAGCTCATTGTCAGCCCGTCGTTTATATCCACCTACCTTCCCACGGCTCTTTGTTTGTCGCCATACTCGGTTATCTAATCAGTATCGGTCTGTTCTCGTGGCTTTGGCAACGCCAGCGCTTTAACAGACGCGCCTTGGGGGCCACTTTCCTTTGCTTTCTCGTTCTTTCAACCGGCGGGGGCTATCTCTTATTCAGCCGCGGCGGTAATATCCCGGACGGCGTACTGCTTTCTTCCAATGTTATGGAAAGCAGCGGGGATGGTTATGTGGACGTCCAGTCGAACCTGGCCATGTTTTCTACCCAGATCCGCCGCTATGGCCTACAGATGGAACGGGGCTGGATGGAGTTCGTTCCCGTGGCCGCGCCTTCCCGGGATCGACCGGAACCGGCCGTGGTTTTCCAGGACGGCGACGGTTCGAGCCGCTTTCAGTTGCCGTTGCGCGAATGGGATTATAGACTTTTTCGTATCCGTTTTGTCGACCGTTTCCCGCTGCGTACCGAATTTGAGCAACAAGCGGGAAAATTGCGTATGCGATTGAATAACCAGAGCGCCAAAGAGCTCGTGGATTGCTGGTTGGTGGTGCCGGGTCAGCGCTATCCTATCGGCGATATCCCCCGGGGTGCGAGTTGGACCAAAGAGTTTCCTCTAGTCACGGACGAAGGCCAAGAACGAAGCGGTGGCCGCCGGTCTGATTCGGTAGACTTCCGTGATATTTCCTTCAAAGACAAAACGCGCGAGATCTTGTTCCACTCCTCGTTTTTTCCCCGGGACGAAGGCTCCGTCCGTTGGAGCACGGGGGCGGCCGTGTTCTTTGGCTGGGTGAAAAATCCGGACCGGCGCGTGTCGGTGGACGACCGGGGGATTCGTAACTACGACTATACATTGTTTCGCACGATTTTTCCTTTGGCCGGTCCGGAGGATGAATGAAGGATAATCCAGTGCTCCGCGAGAGTCTCGATATCTTTTTCGGCGAGGGCCACGGGTTTGCCGTCTATTTTTACCTTTTGATTATTCTCGCGCCGGTGGAGTTCTTTTCGCTTTATTTGCCGTCCTTGGACGCCCAGATGTGGAGCGGCTCCGCGAATCTCTTTAAGGTTTGTGCCGTGACGGCATTGTTACTGACGGTCTATCTTGCTTTACGCGTCGCGAATCAGGAGTTTGCACCCTGGAGATTCAAACCGATTAAGCATTGGGTGCGCGAGAACGGGCTGGCGATCTCCGCCGTGGGTCAAGGCCAATTGGCGTTTCTTTCTTTGCATGTGGCCCTTTCGATTCTTCTCTGCACCCCGCTTCTGATCTGGGCGGGGGCCATCGCCCGAACTCCCTTCCCACGGGTAGCCGGCACTTTTTTGCTGCTTTTATTTTATGCTCTTAGTTATGGCGTCTGGGGACTGGTAACCTTGGCTTTGTGGGAGCGGCGGGCCGAGAGCCGCCAGGTTTTTATCCGCTGCTTCTTTTTTTTCCTGGTTATCTTGTCGGCTCTGTTCTATTTACCCGTTAACCCCGTGGCCTTTCTGCTCGCCTATCTCAGCCGACAGGAGTTGCCGCCGCTCAGCCTTGGCGGATGGAAGGCACCCGCAACTGCCGTCCATTTTACATTTCACCTGCTAATTGGCAGCATCGGTTTAGCAGCCTACCGTTTGGCGCTGAGGAAGGATTTAACCGTTTGAGTTCCGAACCAGAAACCCTCCGTAAAAAACTCACCGAGGTGCTGAGCTGGGAACGGAGAAAACGGCGCGAGCAGATTCTCGCCACGATTTTCTGTTATGCGCTGCTAGCCGCGCTGTTCACGCTCCCGTTTCATGGTTTGTTGCAGACGCTGATCAGCCGCTGGTTCATTCCGATTTCATTTTTCGGGTTGATGGCTCCGTTTTTCCTTGTCAGAGGGCGTTGGCGGGTGTCAGATTCCGCGCGCGCGCTGGCGCGTGTTGACAAGACTCTCTGCCTGGATGAGCGCGCTCTCACCGCGTGGGAGGTATTGGAGCGCAACGAGACGCGAGCGGCGGCGCTCTTGGTTTTAAAGCAGGCGGGGGAGAAGCTCTCGAACCTCGATCCTGGGACGCTGTTTCGAAGAAGTTGGAGCTGGCAGGCCTATTGCGCTCTGCCGCTTCTTTTCCTCTGGCTTGGAGTCCTATGGTTCGACATCAGTCTTCGATTCGATAGCGATTTGCAGCTTTCAGGTCCGAAGAGCGTGGCGCAGAAGCTGCGAGAGTTTTCTCGAGAACTCCAGGAGAAGGCGAAGAGCGAGGGGTTGGAGGAAAGCCTTCGCATGGGTCGAGAGTTGGAGCAGGTGGCTCAGAAAGGTATCGAAGCAAAAACAGGCGACGAAAAGTTCCAAGCCGAGCTGGGCGGAATGCAAAAGAAGATCGCAACGATGGGAAAATCGGCGGCCGAACAACAGCCCTTGTCAGTTACCGAGAGCCAGCAAGATCTTAGGGATCTCAAAGCTGAATTGGAAGCGGCGCGGGATCTCCTGAATCTTGCCGATGCGTCCAAGGGGAACCAGGAGTTGGGCAAACAGTGGCTTGATCGGTTGGCGACCTTGCCCCAGCTCAGGAAACAATTCGAAGAAGCTCAAGCGGGACAGAATCTGGATAGCAACGATCTGAAGTCTTTCCTCGACAGATTGGAAAAGCAGGCCACCGGAGAACTGGACCGGCGGACCTTGTTAGATGCCCAGCAGTTTCTCGAGCAACTGATGAAGCAAGGCCAAGGGGAGAAGGGTGATAGCGATGTACAGATGGCCGGTCAAGGAGAGCGAGATTCAGCCGACGACGGTGAAAAGATGAACAACAGGAGTCTTTTGCCGGGGAAGGAACCGGGCAAAAAAGAAGCGGGATCTCAATCTCTCCCGGAATTACAGCCAGGAGCGGCGGCCCACGTGAAGGGTTTGCTCGGTGAGGGTAAGAGTAGCGGCCTGGTATTGAAGGCAAAACCGTCCGCCGGCAAGACCGAAGTGTCGCAGGACGAAGTTATAGCCTCCTATCGCCGGCAGGCGGAGGCAGAGCTCAACACGGAGCGGGTTCCTGAGGCCTTGAAAGAGACGATTAAGAATTATTTTCTTTCTCTCGGTTTGGGTGAGGGGAACAAGTAAGATAACACCGGACCCCTAAAGGAGAATTGTACTTCATGGAAGCGGTGGCAGAAATCGAAGAGCGAATGCAGCGCGCGCGTCGTTCTTTCGATGATCTAAAGGCGGAGATGGCGCGCATGATCGTCGGTCACGAGGAGCTCATCGAACAGGTTTTCATCGCGCTTGTTTGCGGCGGTCACTGCCTGCTGGAGGGGGTGCCGGGATTGGGAAAAACGCTCATGGTGCGTAGCCTCGGTGAGCTCCTAAATCTTAGTTTCTCGCGCATCCAGTTTACACCCGATCTGATGCCGGCGGATATCACGGGCACCAACGTGCTTACCGACGATCCGTCCGGGAGAAAGATCTTCGAGTTTCAGCGGGGTCCCGTGTTTGCCCATATCGTGCTGGCCGACGAGATCAATCGGGCGACGCCGAAGACTCAATCCGCCCTGTTGGAAGCCATGCAGGAGCAGAGTGTAACCGTTAGCGGGAAAGCACACCGTCTGGAGAATCCGTTTATGGTGCTGGCCACACAGAACCCCATCGAGATGGAAGGAACCTATCCGCTTCCCGAAGCCCAGGTGGATCGCTTCTTCTTCAAACTTTTACTCCAATATCCGACTCGCGATGAATTGGCTCGCATTGCCGATTTCACAACGGCGGGACCCCCGGCGGCGCTGCGCGAAGTCCTGGACGGAGCGGACATTCTGCAGATGAGACAGTGGGTGCGCGATGTGCCTCTCGCCGACATCGTAAAAGACTATGCGGTTCGGCTGGTGATGGGCACGCATCCCCAGCGAGAGCAAGGTAACGAGGCTTCCCCGTTGGCGCAGAAGTTTGTGCTCTACGGCTCCAGTCCGAGAGGACTGCAAAGCCTGATTCTTGCGGCCAAAGCTCGCGCGCTTGTCGCGGGGCGGCCGAATGTTTCGTTCGAAGACATTCGGCTAATGTTGCCGCCGAGCTTGCGCCATCGGCTGATTCTCAATCTCGAGGCCGATGCCGAAGGGATCGGCGCGGAGAAGATTCTTAGCGAAGTCGTGGAACGGGTTCCCGAGGTTTCATAGGACGGAGTTTTATGAGTTTCGAGTTTCGGGTACGCGGTCTTTTATCCGAGCGTTGGAGAAAGATGCTTCGCTTCGGTCTGGATGACAAAAGTACCCAGAATAACCAGACGACGGACGCTCAACAATTGAGTACGGCCGCACCCGAAACCCGAAACTCGAAGCCCGAAACTTTCTTTGACCCAGAGTTTTTGAAAAAGCTCGAGCGACTGCGGCTGATCGCCAAGCGGTTAAGCTGGGCCAACGCCAAAGGCGAGCATCCGTCATCCAGAAGAGGCTTCAGCCTCGAGTTCTCCGACTACCGGAGATACCAGCAGGGCGATGACCTGCGCTACGTCGACTGGAATATTTACCGGCGGCTCGATCGGCTGCTGCTGAAAGTTTTTACCGCCGACGAGGAGATGAACGTTTACCTGTTGGTTGATACAAGCCGGTCCATGGCCGAAGGGGCGCCGCCAAAGATTGACTATGCCAAAAAAGTTGCCGCGGCGTTGGGCTACATCGGCCTCAAGAATCTGGACCGGGTGGGCGGCGCTTCGTTTTCATCCGCCTTGCAAGCTCCTCTTGCCTTGGGGAGGGGACGCAAACAGGTACTCAGTCTGTTTAGCTTTCTCAGCAAGCTGTCCTGCCACGGCGAGACTAACCTCAAATCGGCGGCTCATTCGTTCACCAATCTCTTCCCCCATCCCGGATTGGTCGTCATCGTCAGCGATTTGTTCGACCCCGTTGGCTGGCGCGCCGCCCTCGAGGAGCTCGCGATAAAAAAATATCAGCTCCTGGTGGTTCATATCTTGGACGATCAAGAGATCAATCCGAAGCCCTGGGGCGATGTGGCGCTGAACGATGTGGAAAGCAGACGGGAACGCCGATTGTTTTTGGACGCGGATCTGGTTCGTCGCTTCCAGCACGAAATGACGGACTATTTCAAGGAGATTGAAACGGTCTGTTCCGGTCGTCGGATCGACTACCTGCGCACGACGACTCAAATCCCCTTTGACGAGTTTGTGCTAAAGACGCTACGGCAAGTGAGCAGCGTGACGTAACCTATGGTCTGGGGTGTTCCATACGCACTCTTATTTGCATTCGGGGCGATCCCTCTCATTCTGTTTCTCCATAGCCTCAAGCCCAAGGGATTCAAAGTAAGTACCACGGCGCTCTTTTTGTGGGAGCGGGTGCTGAAGCAGCGGCCGCTGGCGACCCGGCTCGGCTGGCTCTTCAGAAAGAATCTGCTGCTGATTCTGCAAATTCTAGCAGCCTGCCTTCTCATTGCAGCGCTGGCGGACCCGTCGCTGCTTCATTTCGGCGCGACCTCAGGCGACATGGTGGTGGTGGTCGACCTGAGCGCCAGCATGAAGGCGAGGGGTCCGTCGGGAACCCGTTTCGAGGCGGCACGAAAAGAGTTTCTGTCATTGGTTGATGAATTGTCGTCGGGTCAGAAGATGATGCTCATCGGCGCCGGCGCCCAGACGCGTCTCATCGTTCCTTTCACCGCTGACAAGCAAAGGCTCCGTGAGGCCGGACGAAATATGGTCGCGACGGACGTGTCCGGGCGGATGAAAGACGCCATTCTTTTTGCCCATGCGTTTCTAAAACGGGGAAGCCCGGACCATGTGGTCGTGATCAGCGACGGGGCTTTCGCGGGGGCTGAAGATTTCGCCCGCCAAGCCGCGCAGCTGCGGTTCATCAAGGTCGACGGCGGACGCGACAACGTGGGCATCGTCGGCTTCGAGGTGCGGCGGTATCCCGATCGTCCATCCCAATACGAAGTCATGGTCCACGTGAGAAATTTCACCGCCACTGCGGTTCGCGTGCCCTTGACCGTGACCTTAGGAGAGACGACGCTCGTGCGCGAGTCCATCGATATCGAAGCCGACGGTCGGCGGGTTTTGATCTATCCGTTTAAGGGAACTGTGGTGGGAATCCTGGCCGCGCGTCTGGAAATCGACGATGATTTTGCGACAGACAATCGAGCCTACTTGGCCGTGAGCGATGCGCCGCCCGTGCGTCTTCTTTACATCGGTCCGGGCAACCCGTTTCTGAGCAATCTCTTGCGTTTTTTTCCCAATGTTGAAGTGACCGCCGCGCAGCCGGGCGAGCCTGATGCCTCGCACTTCGAGAACCAGTATGATCTGGTGATCTTCGATCGCGTCCCGGTACCTCCGCTGGTCCAGGGCAATTTCATTCTCATCAACACCGTCGCGCCGAATTTACCCTTGCAGGTCCAAGGGAAGAGTCGAAATCCTCGGATCGTCGGCCCTATGACCCAGCACCCGATCACCGATGGATTGAGTCTCGCGGATCTTCAAGTACGGGAATCCTTGCGGGTAGCGGTGACGGGGGACGGCGTCGTTTTGGCTCGCTCGCCGGAGAGTCCAATGCTTTTTGCCCTCGAGCGGGGCAAGCTGCGCTTGCTGTTCATCGCTTTTGACCTCATGGCTTCGGACCTGCCGCTCAGAGTCGCTTTTCCTATTTTGTTTCACAATACCATCGAGTGGCTCCAACCTCAGCGAGTCGAATTCCCAGCCCATAACGTTTTGGCGGGAAACCCATTCGCGCTGCGTTTGCCGGTGGGGGATGGTGATTTGGAGATCACGACCCCTGCGGGGAAAAAAGAGCAACTAAAGGTCGTTACCAATCCCCTGGTTTTTGCCGATACTGTGGAAGCGGGTCTCTACACCTACCGGAGCGCAAGCAGAGAGGGGCGCTTCGCGGTCAATCTCTTTGATGAGGGTGAATCGCAGATAACTTCGCGCTTGAATATGAGTGCGGCCAATGCCGGCGGAAAGAGTCAGGAAAGCCCCGGAGCGGCGGCCGCCGGATTTTCTCTCTGGCCCCTGCTGCTGGTCGGCGTACTTGCGGTACTCGCTCTGGAGCTTTTCCTGGCTTTTCGTTCGGGAGTTTCACTCTATCCTATTGTCGCTCGGGGGGTGGCGCTGGCGGCGCTTGTTCTGGCGCTGGTGAACCCGAGGATTTTCAAAACGACCAACGCTTTGGACGTCGTGCTGGGGGTCGACCTTTCGCGCAGCGTCGGACAAGAAGGGCGAGAGAAAGCGCGCGAGGTTCTTGAAGCGGCGAGCCGTATCCGAGAGCCGGAAACGCGGACGGGGCTCTTGATGTTTGGCCGCTCGCCGGAATGGGAATTTCTTCCGCGCCAGGACTTTCCCGTGGCGGATTTCGCCTCGCGCCTGGACCGCGAAGAGACCGATATCCAGGCGGCGTTGCAAGCCGCGCTTGCGCAATTGGGCGACGATCGTCAGGGTAAAATTCTTTTGCTCTCCGACGGCAACGAAAATCGCGGCGAAACCGCGCGTGTCATTCCTCTGCTGCGGTCGCAAGGAGCTCAGGTCTGGACGCTTCCCGTGAGTTTGTCCCGCGGTAGAAACGAAGTCTATCTGAGCGATCTCACCCTGCCCCGACGTGTGGACAGTGCTGAGGGATTCGAAATCAAAGGCAAGATCGAGAGCCTTCGTGATGCGCCCGCTCGAGTCAAGCTACTGCGCGACGGCGTCTTGGCGAGAGAGCAAGAGATTCAGTTGAAGAGCGGAGCCAACCAGGTGAATTTCAGGGAGAGCCTAAAGGAGCGCGGCAGCCATACATACGAACTTCTGGTCGAGGCTCAGGATGATACGCTCGCCGAAAACAATCTGTTGCAGGGGGTTGTCGAGGTCCAGGGGCCGCCCCGGGTTCTGCTACTTTCGGGGCAAAAAGAAGGTCAGCGCGTTCTCTCGCGGGTGTTGCAAGTTCAGGGCTATGCCGTTGTGGAATCTCAGCCGGAGGCAAACCCGCTCACGCTCCCGGAACTTTCGTCCTTTGACTTGTTGGTCCTCGATAATGTCCCTGCTTTTCAGCTCTCCTACGCCAAGATGGAAAACATTGAAAAGTATGTCCGGGATCTCGGCGGCGGGATGCTTGTCATCGGCGGTTCCCAGAGCTACGGAGCGGGAGGTTATTACCGTACCCCGCTGGAACGTATCCTCCCCGTAGACATGCGACCGCCCGCGCGACTCGACCTGCCGCATGTCGCGCTGCTATTCGTTCTCGATAAATCAGGCAGCATGGGTGCGGGGCCGGAAGGAAGCACCAAGCTGGACTTGGCCAAGGCGGCGGCTATCGCGGCGGCGGACGTCATGAACCCCACGGATCAAGTCGGGATTCTGAGCTTCGACGCGGCGTGGGACTGGACTTTGCCTTTTCGACCCGTAGGCAAAGGCGAGTGGATCTCCGAAGGGCTTGCATCGCTGCAATCTGACGGCGGCACGGATCTCTTCAAAGCGATGAGCGAAGCTTATCGCGGGATCGCGACGAAGCAAGCGGCAATCAAGCACGTGATCGTGCTCTCGGACGGACTCACCGACAAGGCGGATTTTCGCGGGCTGGTCCAGCGCATGGCGCGCGACGGGGTTACCGTCTCGACGGTTTCGGTGGGCAACGATGCCGATGTCCAACTGATGGCCGATATCGCCAAGGATGGAAAAGGAAGAGGCTATGTGGCTCTGGATCCACGTACGATTCCGCAAATTTTTACCACTGAAACACTGCTCATCTCTCGCGATCTTTTGGTGGAAAAGTTGGTTACGCCCAGCGTCGTAGCCTCGGTGGGCCCGCTTAAAGGAATCGCTCAAGGCACTCTACCATCGCTGCGCGGCTATGTTCTCACGTACCCCAAGCCGCGTGCCGAACTTCTGATGAAGGCGGACACCGATCCCCTGCTGGTCTCCTGGCGTTACGGGCTGGGGCGGGTCATGGCCTTTACTTCGGACCTGAGCGGCCGCTGGGGGAAAGAGTGGGTAGCCTGGCAGGGTTTTCCGCAGTGGGCCAGTCAACTGGCGCGGGATACGCTGCGCAAAATTTTAGAAACGAGAAACCGGACGGAATTCCAGCCGGAAGGGGAATCCGTCAAGGTCGTGGCAGATTTCGTTTCCAGGGATGGCAACTTTCTGAATCACCTGAAGCTCAAGGGTAATATCACCGCGCCGAATCAAACCACTCAGGACTATACCTTTCAGCAGACCGCGCCGGGCCGCTACGAAGGAAAGTTCACTCCGACACAGAGAGGGATTCATTTCTTAACATTATACGCCGAGGGGAAGGCGGGTGAAGCGCCCCTACCGGTGACGACGATTCCTTACGTGGCGCCGTATCCCAAAGAATACCGGGAGCTGAAGCCGAACATGGCGCTCCTCAGCCGTCTGGCGGAAGAGACCGGCGGCGAAATGCTCGATCCCGACAAGATCGAAGAGGGTATAAAGCGGCTTTACTCGCCGACGCCGGGAAAAGGGCGGCGCGGACAGGAAACCTGGTGGCCGCTCGCGGGTTTCGGATTGTTCTTGTTCCTCGGTGACCTGGTGCTGAGGAGTTGGCCGCGCAAGACCGCCGTACAATGAACGGTTGCTCCAACTTGTCGCCGTGAGTGGAATCGTACCGATAACTTGTGCCATTTGCGGTGCTCAATTCCATGAATTGGGTGGTGCGGTGTGCAAGCAGTGTAGGAGAATCCTCTGCCGGAAACATTTCTTTAGGGGATTTTTTAAGGGACGAGGGACACTTTGTTCGGAGTGTGTCAAAAAAAACCCTTTGGCGAATCCAAGCCTTAAGGAGTCCTCTGAATGATTTTTGTTTTCGGGCCGTGACCGCGACAAATGATCTGCGAGGCTGATGGATGCCTATTGTCATTAAACTTTGTCGGGCGATCTGACGACGAGCAATATTGGCAGCGTCCGCCAATGGGCTTGAAACGTAGAGGCCTGGCTTCTGTTCATGCACTAGGCAGAGGCTGATTATCGCTTAGGCAATGTTCTCGGTAGGATATTCGGTGAGTAAGAATATTCCGCACTCCCGGCGGATGAAAAGCTGAAAAAGCGATAAATTTCGTAAATGGTATGAGGTTTGCTTGCAAGGGGAGCGAGAGAGTGACTTAAAAACGTTTTGCTAGTTTCTAACGTCTAATAACTGAGGCTATGGGAATGAGCGAAGAGTGCCGATAGTAGAATGAGGCAAGTGACGCGCAATGAACAACAGCAGAACAGCTGTGAGTAAATACGACGGAGGTACCCATGAGACCAGGTGATCCGTTAAAAACCACCAAACCGATTCGATCGCAAAAAACCGGGAGTCTATTGCCGCGAGAGGGCACTTTCGTAAGCGCCGTCGAAAATCTCGGGCGAAAGCTGATCCTGGTTAATTTTGGGAATGCCGGATATGAATATCTCTTTCCAGAAGAGGTCCTCGCGGAATCCAGCAACGGCTAGATCACCGAGTTCCGATAATTCCCAAAGCCGCTAATACCACCCGTATCTGAATTCGTTTCAATCGTTCACGCGTAACCATCGTTTATACTTCCCTCCACCTGCGTTTGGCTTCCTCGGTCGAGTTTTGATAAGGAAGAAGTGATACAATGCTGGAAGAGGTGTCCTATGAGCGATCGGGAGATTAAGGGTTATCACGCTCACATCTATTACGATCCGGATACAAAAGATGCGGCGGCGCGCGTCCGCGAAGGGCTGGGGACCGGATTTCGAGTGCAGCTTGGAAGCTGGCACGACGGGCCCGTGGGTCCTCATCTCAAGGGGATGTATCAGGCGGTCTTTACCGTGGAGGAGTTTGGCAAGATCGTACCGTGGCTGATGCTCCACCGTGAAGGTTTGTCGGTTCTCGTGCATCCATCCACCGGGGACGGCTATGGAGATCATTTGGAACGCTCTCTCTGGCTCGGGGAAAAACTAAAGTTGAACGAGACCGTTCTTAAGCGTGCTTAGTGTCCCATTTGAGGATGGCGGAGACCTATTGTCGGTCAGCGGGGAGACGTCGCCCGTAATGAAAAAAGTTTACACCACCAAAGATCCTTTGATGATTGGGCATTTAAAAAATGTGCTGGCGACCTTTGATATCAAGTGCGTCACGAAAAATTACGATCTTTCCAGCGCGGCGGGTGAACTGCCTCCCATCGAGTGTTGGCCGGAGCTGTGGGTCGTGGATGATCATCGGCATGCTGAAGCTGCAGCGATTCTAAAGAAAACACTCGCGCCTCTAGAGTCGGTAAAGAAATCATGGCAGTGCGCTGGCTGCGGCGAAGAAATCGAGGGCCAGTTCTCCGAATGTTGGAAATGCGGTCGAAGCCGCGGTCACGAAGTCACGCGTTCCGACGCTGCGTTGCCTCTTTCTACTTCCATCCGGAATCGATAAATCTTCTGGTTCGCGGCTGCTGAGGGCAGGACGAGTATTATGGACTATCGGCAACTGGGAAATTCCGGTGTTCGCGTCTCGGTCATGGGACTGGGAGCCAACCGTTTCGGCTCGGAGAACGTGCCGCAGACCGAGGTCAACCGGATTGTCGACGCGGCGCTCGATTTGGGAATTAACTTTATCGATACCTCCAACAACTATACCGCGGGCCAGTCAGAACAGACCCTCGGCCACGCGCTCAAGGGACGCGGCGATAAGGTGGTCCTTGCAACCAAGTTTTCATTTCCCAGAAAAGACGGCCCCAATAGTTGGGGCGCGTCACGCTACCAAATGATGCAGGCGGTCGAGGGCAGTTTGCGCCGCCTGCAAACGGATCACATCGACCTTTATTATGCCCATCGTTGGGACGACACCACGCCGATAGAGGAGACACTCCGTGCTTTTGATGACCTGATCCGAGTAGGCAAAGTGCGTTATATCGGCGCGTCGGCTTATGCTTCCTGGCAGCTGGCGCATGCCAATGTCCTGGCGGAGCTGCGCGCTTGGACGCCGTTTGTCGCGCTACAGTCCGAATACAATCTGCTGGACCGCGGCGTGGAGCGGGAGGTCTTGCCTTACTGTCGCGCCCATCGCGTCGGCTTCGTTCCCTATCATCCTTTGGCGGGCGGATTTTTAACGGGTAAGTACGAGAAGGGAAAGCCTCCGCCGGCGGGTTCCCGTGGCGAGAGAGATCGTTACGTGCAGCGATGTATGACGGATCGCAATTACAACATCGTCACGAACCTGGCGACATGGGCCGATAGTCGAGGCCGACGAATAAACGAGCTGGCTCAGGCGTGGTTGCTGGCTCAGCCCCAGGTCTCGTCGGTGATCACCGGCGCGACAAAAGTGGAACATGTTTTGAGCAATATCGATGGAGCCAATTGGGCTCTTACGGCGGAAGAGTCCGAAGAAGTGAACGCTATTCTGAAGGGCAGCCGTCCGGATTTGCCGTAAGCCTCACCCTCCGAGTGGACCCGCGATGGATTAGGCTACACACGACCAGGGAAACGGGGCGGCGATCGGCAACCCTTTTTCCCTGAGACTGTATCGCGGGTACGGGCAGAATTCCTAGATCGACGAGATGAGATCGAAGGGCAGTTCCATCTGCTCGCTGGATTTCTTTTCCGGCAGACTCCGGGAGAGTTGGCGGATTTCCGACTCAAGCCAGCGAATATAAAGACGGTGGCTTTGCCGTTTTTCTATGGCGGCTACACAAAGACTACGGACAGGCTTGGCGTAAAGCGGCCACTGATCTCGAACAATCCGCGGCAGCCGCAGGTAAGTCGGCGGGTCGTCGCAGAACAAGGAGTTCCGCGCCAAGGTCCAGATGTCGCACTGCTTTTCTCCCGACGGTATCCTGGATCGCGCCGCTGAGCGCGGTGTCGACCGGTCACCGTGGGTCAAACCCTGGACGAGATGCGTCAATTCGTGACCGATGGTTTGATAGCTTACCTTGCGAACTCTGAGCCGAATGATAAGCCGCGAAATCGTCCCGGCACGATAACTGATGCTGGCGCTGCCCAGATGCTTGCGCGTCAATCCCACTGTAATCGTCTTGCCGTGCAGTTCTGGAAAGTAACGGAGCGAGCATTCGATCATATCGAAGGCACGATGCGTGAGGCGCTTTTTCATGAGCGGTGTGAAGGCGAGCGGCACGGCTTAGTTCATCCCCGCGCCGAAGTCGGCTTGCAATCTTGAACGGCGAGTCGGGCGTGACATAATGATGTCTGGTTTCAGTCAACTTATGACAAAGGAAAACGCCGAGAACAAGGGCGCGGAGAAGGGATCGTTTCGCTCCGGCTATATTGCGATCGTAGGTCGCCCCAACGTCGGAAAATCGACCTTGCTCAATCAATTGCTGGGCGAGAAGGTCGCCATCGTCACGCCCAAGCCGCAGACAACGCGCAACCGGATCACGGGGATTCGGAACAGCGCGAAATCGCAGATCGTCTTCATCGATACCCCCGGTATTCATCAAGCTCACTCTTTGATGAACCGGCGCATGGTAGAGGTCGCTCTGCAGACCCTTCACGAAGTGGATGGCGTGCTCTGGCTGCTCGATTCACGGGAGCGGATCGGACCCGAAGAGGAAAGGATCGCAGGTAGCTTGGGCAGGCTCGAGACGCCAAGTTTGATTCTGCTCAACAAGATCGATCTCGTCGCCAAAGGTAAATTGCTGCCGCTGATGCAACGCTCCGCGGAGCTTTTGCCAGCTAAGGAGATCGTGCCGATCAGCGCGCTCAAGGGCGAGGGCGTACCATTGGTTCTGGACATCGTGGAGCAGTGGCTACCTGAGGGACCTCAGTATTTTCCAGAGGGAGAGTTTACCGATCAGACCGAACGGTTTGTCGCTTCGGAGATTATCCGGGAAAAGATTTTTCTTCTCACCCACGAAGAGATTCCTTACGGGGTGGCCGTGACGATCGATGAGTTTACCGAGAAAGAAGAAAAAAATCTGATTGTCATCCAGGCAACGATCATCACCGAACGCGAATCACACAAGCCGATCCTAATCGGTAAGCGAGGGTCTATGTTGAAAGAGGTCGGCCAGCGCGCTCGAGAAGAGATCGAAGCGCTGTTAGGCTGTAAAATCTTTTTAGAACTGTTCGTCAAAGTCGATCGGGGTTGGACGCAGGACCCTAATGCGCTGACAGAGATGGGATTGTGAGATGGTTCAGTCATCAGCACTGAAGACGCCACCTGCGCGCAGGTCGCCGGTCTTGGCTATCGTCGGCCGTCCGAACGTCGGCAAATCGACCCTGTTTAATAAACTGCTAGGTGAACGCAAGGCGATTGTTGACGATTCTCCCGGCGTCACACGGGACCGCAACTACGGCGACGCGGAGTGGTCGGGGAGAAAGTTTCAGCTCATCGATACCGGCGGGTTGGATACTGACGCCGATGGCGGTCTAGAAGAGAACGTCCAAAAGCAGAGCCGCTTCGCATTGGCAGAAGCGGACGTTATTCTTTTTCTTCTCGATGGCAAAGGGGGGCTGAATCCGTTGGACCGAGACACCGTGGGTCTGCTGCGCAAAGAGGACAAGCCCGTGTTGTTCGCCGTCAACAAGATCGATTCGCGCCAGAGGGCCGATAATCTCTATGAGTTTTACGTTTTAGGGATTGACCCTTTGTTCTCAATTTCGGCGGAGCATGGATTGGGTATAACCGACCTGATGGATGAAATTGTCCGGCACTTCCCAGGCGCCGAAGAAAACGACGATGAACCCAAAGAGGAGAAAGGCGCCGCTCCGTATCGCCGT
>CAVTUQ010000005.1:175000-178741 GCA_963737905.1 uncultured delta proteobacterium
GTCCCGCTACGGATCGCCGCGCTCGTGCATGAGGAGCTGACCGAAGCGCTGAATCGTGGCTGGGCCGAACGCGATTCACGCATCTTCATGCTGCTTCAGGAGGAGCGCGCCGGCGTGAACATCGCCGTGGCCGCGGAGGAAGTTCAGGAAGCGCTCGCGCGCGGCTAGCTGCATGTCGCCCCATTGACCGGTAATGACTAGCAGTGAACAAATACGGACGGGCTGCCTTGCCATCGGAACGAAAAAACATTTGCCCGCCGCGCAAGGACGCGCTATGGTCCAACCAACTCGATAATGGGAGGATTGACGATGGACGACACAAAACAAAACTACGCCACGCCGAGCGCGGTTCGCTCGGTCACATCTTACCCGGCTCGCCGCGGTTTCAAACAGGCCGTCGATCCCGCGCTTGATCGCGTGGTCGGAGTCGAGGACGCTATCGACATTCACTGCCATGCGCACGAGGGGCAGCAGGACGCGCTCGGTGTCGCCAAGCTTGCCTCAAAGAGCGGCATGCAGGGGATACTCTACAAGACGATCGTGGGCCGGAAGGATCCGGCGGGGACGGTCGCCGGCGTGCGCAGCGCCTTGGAATCCTGGTGCGAGGAAAAAGGTTTGACGCCGGTGCATGTCTGGCCCGGCAGCTCGGTCACCCAGGGGTTTCTTTCGAAGATCGAGCCGGCGTGGTCGGCCAAGATGCTGAACGCGGGCGTCATCGCGCTCTGGATGCCCAACAACACGTCGTCCAATACGCTCTCGATCGTCGGCGGCAAGCCCATCGCTTGGGACAAGACCGCCGATCCGAAAGCCCATACGGAACCTCTATCCTGGGCTGAATCGCTCAAATACGGCCATTACCTTCTCGACGATAAGGGGCGGCTCATGCCGGAGATCGAAGAGATCTTCCGCATGGCTCACGACCGCGATGCGGCGATCTTTCTTGGCCATCCGACCAAGCAAGAGTACCGGGCGATGGCGGAGTTCAGTCAAAAGATCGGCTTCAAAAAGGGAGTCGTGGACCATCCCTTCAGTCCCTTTGTCAACTTGACCATCGAGGAAATGAAGGAGGCGGGCGCGGCCGGCTTATGGCTCAACTTCACTTTCGACGAATTGTCGCCGCTTCTCGGCATCGACCCAGCCAACATGTATAAGGCCATTCGGACGGTCGGTCCCGAGCACTGCACGCTCTCGTCGGACGCGGGCGAGCCGCTGTTTCCCAACTCGGTGGAGTCGCTGCGTCTGCTGCGCGGCTACATGGCGGCTTTTGGCTGCACCTCCGATGAGATCTACACGATGTCCACTGTGAACCCGTCCTTCATCGTCGGCCTGAACCTAACGACAGCGCAACGAGCGGCCGCGGCGCATTAGCGACAGGCCGTGTAGGGGCGTAGGACGCTGCCTGATTTAAAATCGAAAAGGCCCGTCCGTCATAGTGATAGGCGGATGGGCCTTTTTGTTTTAAGCAGGTCACTGAAGCCTCGCTGCTGGCTTGGGAAAAATTCAGCTTTGAGTTGACTGGGAGGGTATCCTGGTGTACATATAAAGTGTACATTTCGAGGTGTTTATGGCCAAAGAAAAAGTAATGCCGTTTGTTGAGGCACGGGCAAAACTGAGTGAAATTGTCGATCGCGTGGCCGAACACGGAGATACCTATGTCGTTGCTAAGCGACAAAAGCCGGTCGCGGTCATTATCGGGGTCGATCGATACCGGCAACTATCAGGGACCGCTAAACATGTAAGGGAGATTGCCGGTAAGCGGATCTTAAAAATCGGCGGCATCGCGAAGGCTGTTGGGGATATCGATGAAGCTATTCGGGCGTTGAGAAAGTCGAGATTGGAAGCACTCGGTCGTTCTCTATAGCTTAAAATGATGTTCGTTACGGACACTCATGCATTGATCCATCACGTCACTGGCCGGAAGAGAAGACTTGGCCGGAAAGCGCGCAGCACGTTTGAGCGATTGGAACAAGGAGTTGATGGGATACTTGTTCCCTTTACTGTTCTGGAAGAAGTCATGCTTCTTTCCGAAGCCGGCAAGGTTCGCCTTCCTCTGCCGTTCCGTGACCTCGTCATTTCTCTTGCCCAAGCAGATAATTTTGATTTGGGCGTCAACGACATGCAGCTGCTTCTCGAGGCGGCGTCCTTTACGACTCTGCCGGATCCCTATGATCGTCTTATTGTTGCGCAGGCGAGAGTCGTGGGCGTACCCCTCATTACCGGCGACGGGGAGATTCAGCAGTCCGGCTTGGTTCGTACTGTGTGGGATTAACAAGGCGAGGTAGCACGGCTGGGTATCAATCTGCGAGTTCCGGTTAACACAGCGCCGGTTTCCTGTTTCAGTCCGACCTTCGAATACTGATAATTCTCGCCGACGGCCGTTAGTCCAAAAGCTCTAATGCGTGGATCGCCAAGCCTTCGGCAACCGAAGTAAACTCCTGGCCGGCGCGGATCGGTGTTTTTCCGCCGAACTTTTGCGCGAACAGTTTTCGGACTGCCGGGACGAAGGACGAGCCGCCGGTCATGAAGATGGCGTCGACGTCTTGTGGCGCGACGCCGCACGTCGTAAGCAAACGATCCACACAGTGGCCGATCTGCGAGACTTCCGGTTCAATCCAGCCTTCAAATTGAAGGCGTGAGATGGGCCTTTCGACGACCACTGCCGCTTCGTCGAAACGGAGCTCGGTTTGAGTGTCGTCGGACAAGGCGCACTTCGTGCGCTCGATGGACTGATAGAGCCGATAGCCGAGATCGTGATCGACGAGGTCGATGAGCGCGTCGATTTTCTGCGGCTCAAGCGCCTGGACGCGAATCCGCCGCAGTAGATCCATATTCTTCCGGGTTTTAAGAAAGGACAGGTAGTGCCAGCGTTCGAGATGCTCGTAGAGCCAGTTCGGCACGGGTAACACTTTTCCGAACTGGCTCTTGTATTTGGAGCCCAGACCCAGCATCGGCGCAACCAAGTTGCGCACCAGTTTGCTATCGAAAGTGTCGCCGGCAATGCCGACGCCGTCGGTCCCGATGACCGAGCTTTGCGCTTTTCCTACGGGGGAAGGTTGGGCTTGCAGTTGAACTAAAGAAAAATCGCTTGTGCCGCCGCCGAAGTCGGCAACCAGCACGAGCTCATCGTGATCGAGATGATGCTGGTACTTGTAAGCCGCAGCTACGGGCTCCGGCAAAAAGCGCACCTGTTCGAAACCGGCGTTGCCGAAGGCGGCGCGCAGTCGGTTGACAGCGAACTCGTCGTCAGCTTCATCTTGCGTACCGCTAAAATGTACCGGTCGGCCAACGACTAGCGTGGCACCCAGGTCGCCGAACTCTACTTCGGCGGACTGCCGTAGATAGCGGAGCAAGATGCCGATCAATTCCTCGAGCGAATACGTTTCACCCATAATCTGAGTTTGCTTGAACAAGCGGCTGGCGAGGTAGGACTTCATCGACTGTATCAACCGGCCCGGCGTCTTCGCGTTCAGATAACTTTGGATCGCGTCGGGCCCGGCGACCACGCGGAGCTTGCCGGTTCGAGCGCTGTCATGTTCGTCGAAATAAAGGATGGATCGAAAAGTCGCTTCGCCCTTGAATCGCGCCAGTTGCACAGTCCCGCCGGGCCTGGCGAGCGCGAGAGCGCTATTGGTTGTGCCAAAGTCGAGTCCGATTGCTTTCCCCAAGGCTGTTTCCTTATACAAGAGAAGCGGTGGCTCCCTCCGAGCCATCGCTGTGGTGAACCGAAATTTGCAGTTTAAC
>CAVTUQ010000006.1:0-18291 GCA_963737905.1 uncultured delta proteobacterium
TCCGGTACCCCAACGCGTCCTGGGCGATGATCATTTTCTGGATGTTCGACGAGCCTTCGACGATCTGGTAGGACTTGGCGTCTCTGTAGTAGCGCTCCACCGGAAATTCCGTAGAGTAACCGTAGGCGCCGAGGATTTTCATCGCCGCGTCCGTGGCGTGGGCGGCGGCTTCCGCTGCGGTATACTTCCCTATGGACGTCTCGAGATTGTTCGGTTTGCCCTGATCGGCAAGCCACGCGGCGCGGTAGACCAGCAGGCGCGCCGCTTCTTCTTGCACGACCATGTGCGCGATCAGCTCTTGGTTCATCTGGTACTGGCCGATCTTCTGTCCGAACTGCTCCCGCTGGTTGCAATAGTTCACCGCCGCTTCGCGGGCGGCGCGCGCAACCCCAAGCGCTCCGGCAGCGCAATTGAGGCGCGTCTGGTTGAGCTGCCACATGCAGACTTTGAAACCGTCCCCTTCTTTGCCGAGCAAGGTTATCGGACGATAGCTGGAAATTCTCGAAGGTCAACTCACCGATGGGGGAGGCGTGAGCGCCCATCGTTTCCAGTGCGCGGCGAGTCAAACCGGGCTGATCGAACGTAGCGTAGAAGGCCGATAGGCCACGGTGCTTTTGACTCTTGTCCGTATAGGCATAAACCAAGCCGCCGTCTGCCACCGGCGCATTGGAAATCCAAAGTTTGGTTCCGTTGATCACGTAGCCGCTATTCTTGCGCGTGGCGATTGTTCTGATCGCCGATACATCCGAACCGGCGTCCGGCTCAGTGATGGCAAAACAGCCGACGGATTCGCCCCGAATCAGCGGCGGAATCCATTTTTTCTTTTGCTCTTCATTGCCGAACTGTAAAAGCGCCAGCGCCGGACCGATTTGCATATTGATCGCCACACGCACCGCGCTGTGAATGCGGGCAACCTCCTCCGTGATCAAGACCATCGCTAGATAGCCGAGACCGTTGCCGCCGTAGTTTTCCGGAATGACGCTGCCGAAGAATCCCAGTTCACCCATCTTGAGCAGCAACTCTTTGCGGAACTTATGCTCCTTGTCATCCTTCGCCGCCGTCGGTGCGATCTCCTTCTCGGCGAACTCACGCGCCAGGTCGCGAACCGCGATCAATTCTTCCGACAGCTCAAAATCCATTTTGCCTCCCAAATTAGATCCGCTTGATCGACGCTTTGAACGGTTTGAACAGCTTGAACGTCTGGAACCGAAGACCCGGGGAGTTCAAGTCGTTCAAATCGTTCACAAAGTTCAAGCCGTTACCTGCCACTAAATAGCTATTTAGTAGCTCCCGGGCGATCACGAGCTTCTGAATTTCCGACGTGCCCTCATAGATCCTCAAAGCACGCACATCCCGATAGAGCCGTTCCATGATGCTGCCGGCCACCAGGCCCATCCCGCCATGAATCTGCAACGCCTGGTCGATGATTCTTTGCGCGGCCTCCGTCGCAAATAGTTTGGCCATAGAAGATCTTCGCTTCAAATCGGCAACCGCGTTGTCGGCCGTCCAAGCCGCTTGATAGACCAACAAACGGGCCGCTTCCAGCTCCGTCGCCATATCCGCCAGCTTGAACTGGATCCCTTGAAACTCGGTCAACGGCCGATCAAACTGACGACGCCGGCGGCAATAATCGACAGCTTCTTCCAACCCTCGCTGAGCCAATCCCACGGCCGCTGCCCCCACCGTGCAGCGCAGGACGTCCAACGTGCCGAACGCAATCTTTAGACCCTCGTCTTCGTTCCCCAGCAATGAGTTCTCGGGAATAACACACTCTTCAAAGGCGATGACTCCGATGGGATGAGGGGATATTAACCGAGTCCGCTCTTTGACGATCAACCCAGGGGTATGGGCATCAATTACGAACGCGCTGATTCCCTGACCTTTTTTCTCAGGCGCGGTTGAAGCGAAGACAACGTAGCTATCGGCAATCCCGGCATTGGAAATAAACCACTTCGTTCCCGTAAGACAATAATCTTTTCCTCGCCGCGCGGCTCGGGTTTGTAGCGCGGAAACGTCCGAGCCGGCTTCAGGTTCGGTGAGCGCAAAGGCGGCGATGGCCGTTCCCCTGGCAATGGGCGGAAGGTAACGTTCCTTCTGCTCCTCTGATCCAAAACGCATGATGGGATAACCGCCCAAGGCCTGTATCGCGAACATCGCGTCGGCGAGCGCCGAGCCGCGCGCCAGCTCCTCTCGAATGACGCAAAGGTCGCGCGCTTCAACCTTCTCCCTTGCTCCACCGAATCTCTGCGGCACCGTATGGGCCAAAAAACTCGCGCTGCCGAGCTGCCGCACAAGCTCGCGCGCCTCTTCGTCCACATCCTGTGTTTCGTCGGTGCGGCAAAACAAATTGCTCTCCGCCCACTCACGAATCCGAGAGCGAAGAGAAATGTGATCGTCATCGAGAAAGGGTAACATCCGGTTTCGAGAACTAAGACCGGTTAAAAGCCGGCGCTCGCTTCTCCACAAAGGCTCTGTAACCTTCTCTGAAATCCGCGCCTTCCATGCAGGTGGCTTGCGCCGTCGCTTCCAAGGTCAACGCCGCTTCCAACTTCATTTGCGCTTCCCGCTCCAACAGTTCCTTCGTAACGCCCAACGCGTGCAGCGGTTGTTGCTTCAACCGGCATGCCAGTTCCTGAGCTTCGCGCATGAGATTTTCGTGTTCGACGACCCGATTCGCCAAGCCAATCCGGTAAGCCTCCTGAGCATCGATGGTATCGCCCAGGAATAATAACTCCGTCGCTTTTCCCAGACCCACCAGCCGAGGCAATAGATACAACGCCCCCATGTCGGCTCCGGAAAGCCCGACCTTGACGAACAAAAAAGCAAACTTCGCTCGGTCCGACACCAATCGAAAATCGCTCGCCAGCGCCAGCATCGCGCCGGCGCCAGCCGCGATTCCATTGACCGCCGCGATAATTGGCTTTTTCAAATTTCGCATGTTCCGGGTGACATTGCAGGTCATGCGTGTGAATCGATTGCGATCGTCGGCGCTCATCTCGATCAGCTTACCAATAATATCGTGCACGCTCCCGCCTGAGCAAAAACCTTTGCCTGTACCGGTCAGCACCAGGACTTTGATCGAGTTATCCTCCGCCAACTCTTTGAACAGCCGTTCCAGCTCTTCGTAAGTCCGAAACGTCAGGGCATTGAGCCTGTCGGGATCGTTCAAGCGAATCGTCGCGATTCCGTCGTCAACTTCGTAGATAAAACTTTGATAAGCCATAACGTAGTCCCTTACGTGCAATGAAGTATTGGAGCTTCATTCATCGCTCCTAACGTAACTCCAATATGAATCCGAATACGCATCACGATAGCTTCTTCACGCCATCACCGCCCCGCCATCCACATTGATCGCTTGCCCGGTAATCCCGCCAGCCTTCTCCGATGCCAGCATCAGCGCCAACCCGGCTACTTCCTCTGGAGCGATGAGTCGCTTTTGCGGCGAGCTCTCGGCGAACAATCGCAGAATGTCGTCGAGCTTTTTGCCGGTCTTTTCAGCCATTCGCCGAGCATTCTCGCGCGTCAACTCCGTGTCCACATAACCTGGACAAATGGCGTTGACCGTCACTCTCAACTTGGCGGTCTCCAGGGCCAGCGAACGCGTCAAGCCCAAGACGCCGTGCTTGGAGGTTGTATACGCCGAGACATGGGAGGTGGCAACTTTTGCTGTCGTGGATGCGATGTTGATGATCCGCCCCCAACCCGATCGGATCATGCCAGGGAGAAACGTCTTGCAGCAATTGTAGGTACCCGTCAGGTTCACTCCGAGAACATCGTCCCAGATGGGATCTGCCATTTCGAGAAAGCTTGCCGCCGGAGCGATGCCGGCGCTGTTGATCAAAATCTGCACCGATCCGACCCGCTCGGCGATCATGGCGCCAAGTGCGGCGACCTGTTTTCGGTCCGCAACATCGCAGCCGAGCGCCAGCGCTTGACCGCCGCCACTCTTGAGCCGCTGCGCCAATGATCGAAGCTTGTCCTCGTTGCGCGAGGAAACTACGACAACAGCGCCGGCCCGGGCAAATTCCACCGCGAGGGGTTGTCCAATACCTCCGCTGGCGCCGGTGATCAACACGTTCTTATCTCGAAGCCCCGACACTCTCAAAAGATAACACATCCGTTGGGTAAGTGCGCAAATGAGGAACTGTCAAAACTGCAAAAGGCACCGCTGAAGTTGACCGCTTGTCTTTGCTTCATCTTTTCGATAAAGGGCAGGCAGATTTCGGAAACGGAGACCGACAATGGATCGCAAACTGGGACCTCTCTTCTTTGGCTTTGTTCTCGTTCTTCTATTACCAACGGCCGTGCCGGCCAACGAGCTTATAACGCCACCCTCGGCGATCTGGCGTGATGCCTTGCAAAGCGATACCGAGTCCGAGCTCGACCGCGTGAGCCGTGCCTATGTCCAGCTCGCCAATGACACGCGTCCGGCGATCGTCCAGATCCGGGTCCTCTCCCAGACCGACGCCAAGGCGGGCGTTAAAGCCCAGCAGCCCCAAGGAAGTCGGGGTTCTGGATTCATCATCCATCCCGATGGGTACATTCTCACGGCGCAACACGTCGTCGATAAAGCAAAAGAGATCGAGGTTCGGCTTGCGAATCTCCAGCGGGTGCCGGCGAAGCTTATCGCGGCCGATACCCAGGTAGACCTGGCGTTGCTTAAAATCGACACGGAGCATGAGCTTCCGGTAGTGCCATTGGGCGATTCCGACAACATTAAAGTCGGAGAACTGGCGGTCGTTTTCGGATATCCCTTCGGTCGGGAGAGCTCCATGAGTTTGGGAATTATCAGCCGTCCCGGCCGCACCTATCAAGATTCGGCCGGCTACGAACTGATACAAACCGATGCCGGCGCTTATGCCGGCGGCAGTGGTGGTCCGTTATTGAACACGAAAGGTCACGTCATCGGCATGATCACCATGGCGTCGGAGCGAGGCAGCATGGGTTTTGCAACCCCAATTAACGTTATTAAACGCATGGTTCCTCGGCTGATGACGGGACAGAAGCTCGTTTGGGGTTGGCTGGGATTGCAGATGGCGGAAGTTTCTTTGGATCAAGCGAGGAGCTTTGGTCTCTGGCCCGTGAAGGGAGTGCTCGTCAATTCAGTTTCCCCGGGTCAATCGGCCGAGCGCAGCGGCGTGCGATCACAAGATATTATCCTGTTGGTAAACGATACGCAGGTCGATAGCCCAAGAGACGTGCTGCGGATGATCGGCGGGCTGGAAGCCGGCAGGGTGGTAAAGCTAACGATTCTTCGCAAAGGACAAACCTTGCAACTCTCGGTGCCTCTCGGAAAGAAGCCTGAGTCGCAAAAGGAGATCGAGGGCTAATCCTCCTCGGATTTTTCTTTCCCCGCCTCGCTGCGGTTCGCAGTCGGAGCAATCTGCCGTAGCTGCTCAGAGAATTGCCGCAACTTCTTTTCTACACGGCCGTTGATGGATCCCTCGGGGTAATGACCGTCAGGGTCGCGCTCCCCTGCAGAAACTCCCGTGAGAACCTCTATACCTTCGTCGATGCTGTGCACCGCATAGACGTGGAACTTCCCGTCTTTAACGGCCTGGACAACATCGGACCGCAGCATTAAATTGCGCACATTGGACTTCGGCATCAATACCCCTTGGTTTCCCGTAAGCGCCTGCTTGAGCCGGCAGACGTCATAGAAACCTTCGATCTTCTCGTTGATACCGCCGATGGCTTGGATCTCGCCGTTTTGATTGACCGAGCCGGTAACGGCGAGATCCTGCCGAATAGGAACTTCCGAAAGGCTCGAAAGAATAGCGTACAGTTCCGTAGACGAGGCGCTGTCGCCATCCACGCCATCGTAAGACTGTTCAAAGCAAATACTGGCGGAGAGGGACAACGGCCGCTCTTGCGCGTATTTGGCGCCGAGATACCCGCTCAGGATTAGTACCCCTTTGTCATGGGTCTTGCCGCTGAGTTTCGACTCCCGCTCAATGTTCACGATTCCCCCCCGGCCCATGAATGTCTTGGCGGTGATCCGTGATGGCTTGCCAAAACTGAAATCGCCCATCTGATAAACCGCCAAGCCGTTGACCTGACCCAACACAGCCCCCTCGACATCCACGAGAATGATGCCGTCGGCAATCAGCTCCTGTAGGCGCTTCTCGATGAGGTTCAACCGAAACGTCTTCTCGACGATGGCCCGCTCGACATGCTTTGCGGACACCAGCTCGGCATTCTCCTTCCCGGCCCAATAGTCGGATTCAATCAATAAGTCCGCCACATCGCTGAAACGGGTCGAAAGTTTGTCCTGATCCTCCACCGCTCTAGCACATTGCTCGATGACCCTCGCTACCCCGCTGGGATCAAAATGCCGAAGTTTTTCCCGCTTGCAGTAATCGCTGATGAAACAGGCAAAGGCAACGATATTTTCTTCTGATCGGTCGATCCGAAAGTCGAAGTCCGCTTTGACCTTGAACGTCTCACGGAAGTCCGGGTCCACGGTTGCCAGCGTGCGATAAAGATAAGGATCGCCTATCATAATCACTTTGGTATCGGTGGGGATGGGCTCCGGCCTGAGCCCCTGGGGCGGCATCCAGCCGAAAAACGCGGCGGGCTCTTCGATCCTTAGCTCGCGGTTCTTTATCACTCTCTGCAGGGCTTCCCAAACGCCGGCGTTAGCCAAAACATCGCGATCGTAGAGTACAAGATAGCCGCCGTTGGCCCGGCTGATGGAGCCGGCTTTGATTAAGGTGAAATCGGTTACGTAGCCACCGACAACGGGTTTTTTTTCAACGACGCCGAAGAGATTGTGATAGCTGGGATTGGTTTCCACGATGATCGGCGGCCCAAATGTTTCACTGTTGTCCACGAAGACATTCACTCGGTAAGGCAAAAAGGGATCCGTGGACGGCTCGCCCAGCGGCATCGGCATCATCTGACCCACAACCGGGCTGAGCTCAGTTCCCTTGAAGCGGTTCAAGTTCTTCAGAATATGATCCCGCACGCCGTCCAGATAGGTTGAGAGTTTCGGATGATCGGCATACTTCTCTCGGAGCTCGGCAAGCGGGAGCCGCACCAAGTATTCCCCTGCTTGCGTTTCAACGGCTGCCAATTTTTCCGTGATTTCACGCTCCAGCTTTTTTCCCTCCCGAAGCGTGACCTCGACCTTTTCCTCGATCTCGACCCGCTTGTCCTCGAGTTTTCTCTTCTCCTCGGTTGATAAAGCCAGATAATCGGCCTCCTGCATCGGTTTGCCATCCTTGGTGGGGAGCAACGCCATTCCAGATGGCGCCATTCTTAAGGTGAAGCCGTTTCTGCCCGCCTCTTCCATCAGACCTTGCATCATTTCCTGCTGTTTTTTTTGCAGTTCCTCAATCATCCCCTGTCGCTGGCGGGCAAATTCGTCGCTTTCGAACATCTTCTTGGCCTCGCGCTGAAGATTTTGGACGAGTTCCTCCATGTCCGCCTTCAGCCTCTTGCCCCATCCGCGGCGGATCTTAAGTACTTGAGGCCGATCCGGATCATTGAAATTGTAGACGTAGCACCAGTCCTCGGGGAAAGGAGAATCGGTCTCCGCCGGAAATCCCGCGGCGGTGATCTTTTTTAGAAAGGCTTTGATGATGCTGGTTTTACCTGTCCCGGTAAGTCCAGTAACGAAGATATTGAATCCCGGTTTGTCCACCTCCAGTCCAAACTGTATGGCGCGCATCGCCCGCTCTTGGCCAATGAAATCTTCTAACGGGGTCATGTCAGCCGTACAGGTGAAGGGAAGAAACGACAGATCGCAGCGCCACGCCAGTTTGTCTGCGGGAACGTCAAAGTTGCTCGCCATAAAACCCACCTCGAGATGTTTAGTGACTTCAAAGAATAAGAGCTTGACAATCGGTCGTCAACGGCTGGGGTCTATAGATTCTCGCGCTATTGAACCCCCTCCGACCACTCACTATAATCCATAAATGACCCGTAGGACTAACCGGTTTTGTCCTTGGCAAACGTACTGCAGCCGGATCCTATTGGTCTTGCTGTTGGTGAGTGGCTGCAGCTCCAGCGCTCGGGTTGTGCGAGACCTTATTCCTTCCACCAGTCCGCCTAGCGAAGATGAAGATACTAAAATCAGCCGGGAATTCCGCCGTGAAATAAGAAAGTATGTAAAATTCGTCAATGATCCTGAAGTTGAAAGGTACGTTGACGGCGTGGGACGCAGAGTTCTTTCTGCCTTGGGGCCTCAGCCCTTCGATTACCGTTATTTCGTGATTGATGAGCCTGTTCTGAACGCTTTCGCGGTTCCCGGGGGATCGATTTATATATACTCGGGCCTTCTAGATCGTGTGCGAAGCACAGACGAATTAGCCGCAGTCATGGCTCACGAAACCACACATGTGGCAAAGAGACATATGGCTCGCATGGCCGGGATTGACCCGATCAGTGTTCTGGGTCTCTTGGCCGCTATGCTTGCCGCCCGCAGCAGCGGGTCCGGCGCCCAAGCTGCCGCGGTTCTCGGCCAAGGCATAGCAGCGGCGCGCCAAATTGCCTTTACGCGGCAACTGGAAATGGAAGCGGACACCCTAGGACTCAAGTACATGACAGAGGCCGGCTACGATCCGCATGCCATGTTGAGCTTCCAAAAACTCATGCTTCAGGAGCAAACTTTAAATCCGATCAATGTTCCTGCCTACCTGCTAGACCATCCTTTGACCCAAGATCGAGTAGCTAATATCGAACTATTAATGCGTTCGACAAAATCGAACGAGCTGGCGGCGACTCGCGCAGATCCGATCAAAAAGATCCAAACCCTGATCCGACTCGAGAAACAAGAGGCGGACAGTGTCATCGCCGAGCAAAAAAAAGTGCTTAGCCAAGCTCCTAAAAACAGCGAGGCCTATCAACTCCTGGGAATTGCTTTTTTTTCTAAAGGGATGGGGCAAGAAGCCCGTAAGAACCTCGAGGAAGCGCTCGCTCTCAATCCCAAAAGTCCGGGGATTCACCGGGATCTCGGTCGAGTTTATACTCAAACCGACGACTATGGGTTGGCTCACGCCGCCTTTGATCGAGCCTTGGCACTGGAACCACAGGAGCCGCTGACGTATCTCTATCTCGGGGAGCTTTATGAGAAGGAAGGTGATCTCCGTAGCGCAGCAGGCGCGTACTTGAATGCCAACAATCTCGCTCCCTTTTGGGACAAGCCGCCGTATCGTTTGAGCATCGTCTATGGGAAACTAGACCGGCTCGGGGACGCCTACTACTATCACGGCCGCTCGTTGCTACTCCAGGACGATGACCAGAGAGCGCTCGCTGACTTTGAAAAGGCAGTCAAGATTTTTGGGGAGAAGTCACCACGCGGTCAGCTAATCAAAGAAGAGTTAGTAGTTCTCCAAGCCAGAAGACGCTAATCCTATTCCTGCTCACTTAGGGCGGCGAAAGAATAGACCCTGCTGCTGACGGGCTTGACGTACTGATTCTCCCGCTTCAGTAACACTCCACGGAGATAGTCGGGATCAAATCCCAAGAAATCACAGATGTTAGTAAACGAAAAAAGCCACTCTGTGCTTTTATCCTGCACCCATTCGAGCGCATTTTCATAATGGCCGCGACCCGTGCTGTTGCGGGCGACTCTATACTTATCGAGGCACTCCACGGCGTCCTTTAGAATCGCTATCATGAGTCTCTTTTCCCCCTCCAACTGACGCGATAGTCCGCCCGTGCCATAAAACTGTGAAGGCAGAAAGATGTCCGGCTCAAGAATCCTCGCTAAGAAATCATCATACATATAAAGAGTTACTCCTGGATTAGTTGAACCGCATTGTATACCACAGCGACTACCTCCGGGCAACACAAAATAACAATCAAAAAATAGCCTCCCGGGGAGCTCAACCTGGCTAAAGGCGACTCAAGATATAGGCCCATTGCCTTCGATCCGGAGGGCTCGCCCCTTGATCGTTGCTTGCCAGCGAATAGTCCGCGTTAGCTGATCCCTCCCATCAACCCTGCCAACTTTGTTTTCGCGACATTGTGGTCCCAGATTTTTTGTACGACTGAATCCCTGCGCCTGGCCTGCATCACGCGCCGGGTCTCGTCTTCGTTGTAGACGCGCACCGCACCTAGCAAAGAGGCTTTGTAGAATCGTGAAGCGGCCTCTTCCAGGTCTACGCAGGCGGCGAAAACCCACTCAATGGCTTGGCCTACAACCATGGAGCCGTGACCTCGCAGCATGACTGCATCGCGGCTTCCCAGAGCACCAGCAACCGCATCCCCTTGCTCAATGGTTTGAATCAAGGCTGGATCCATGTAGACCGGCATCGGACCAGGTCCGAAGAAAGCCCCGGGATTGGACGAGGCTGGAACAAAAGGCCTGTCCACCATGGTTAAAACCGCCACCATGTGATTGTGGAGATGGGCAACGCTCTGAACATCGTTGCGTGCCTTATAAGCGCGAGCGTGCATATAAACTTCCGACGGCGCTTTGTATTTTCCTTCGATAACCTTTCCCTCAAAGTCGGTGACGACCATGTCGTCGGCTACGACCGTTGCACGGCTGACCGGATGGGGAAGTATCAAAAGGTGGTCCGAGCCGGGAATCCGCGCGCTAATATGGCCGCTGTAATCCACCAGCCCCGAATTGAAAAGCATGCGCGATGACATCGCCAAATTCTTCTTAAGATCATTGATTGCTGACACGGTTAATCTCCCTTCGTTGCTATTTTTTCGAACGAATTCGAGCATCATACACGCGGACTCCAATCAGTCGCAACCGCTGCGTCATCGGCCGTTGACTCGTTACGCAGAGAGACGTTTTATTTCGTACAACCAAGAAGGCTCTGAAGAGGTTTGCGGGCTGGTCAAAAAGCTGGAAGAAAGGGTTGGCAACGTCCAGGAAGCCGGAACATCAGCCAACGGACAGAGATAAGCGTCGCCGTCGCAACGGTGAGTGCGGCAAAGACGAATGCAATGGATCGAGCGATTCAATGGCAAGTCCCAGCTGCCACGCCTCGGCGGCGCATGCCCCACATACTTTCATATCAAGAATATCGCTATAGGCCCGGTATCGGGCGGCTTCCGCCTTTACGCATCGTTCGCACTTCATAATTGCTCGCCTCATCTCCCTGGGGCCCATTGATGCGATTCCCAATCATGATCGACCTTCCGCAAGCCAAAGTTATTGGACAGAAACATTTTGCTGATCTTGAAAGCGTTCAGACCGTACTGAACTACCGTTGAGAAAAGCGCCTGCTCAACCCCCTGAACCGTCATGCGAACCAAAAGGTCAGTTCCAATAAGAAGTACACTTGCCAAGAATGGAATCTCGATTTTCATAATGACTCACCGCAACTTCTTTCCCCTCAAATGTAGTCATGGCAAAGTGTGTGCCAAGCTCAGCGGATGCTGGACAGTCGGAGAAATGCCGAGAAACAAGAAATTTTCATCCTCCGCTTACTGCTTGGTTCAAGCTGTGACGAAGGAAAAGTGCCGAGTTATCGTCACAAGCCGAAATTCTGGCTTAGTGCGAACAGAGCAGACCTAAACTTTCATGGCGATCAAAAAGATACGGATGCGTGCACAAAGTCGTACTGACAGACGGAAGGAAAACAGGTTGAGATATTAAACGGTAAAATTCCGCGCCAAAGAGTTAGTTGGATGTGAGGGAGGGACTCAGCCGAAACGAAAAAACAACCGGTACTTCCGTTTTTGACACCGCCAGCCGGCGGGCGGGATTTCCTACCACCGGCGCGTTTCCCCGACTTTGAGAATCCAGGCGCGCTCGGAACCGATGCCCCGGCGGCGGACCTCGGCAAGCATGCGCCTGGGTGGCTCGTCCAGCGGGTCTTCCGCCAGATCAAAAGTACCCCAGTGAATGCCGAGCAGCGTGCGCGCATTGAGATCGATGAAGGCCTGGACGGCTTCCTCCGGGGTGACGTGTACGGCTTTCATAATCTCAGGCGGCAAGTAGGCGCCGATGGGGATGGCCGCCAGGTCGAATGGGCCAAGCCGTTTGCCGGCCTCCGTGAAGCCCGTGAAGTAGCCAGTGTCACCACTGAAGTAGAGCCGCCGTTCTCGACCCAGTATGGCCCACGACGCCCAGAGCCGTGTGTTGCCGTCCCATAGTGTTCGCTGGGAGAAGTGCTGCGCCGGCAAACAAACGAACCTCACACCGCGGTATTCGCGCTCCTGCCACCAGTCCAACTCCTCGACCCGGCTCATCCCGTTGTCGCCGAACCAAGCCTTTAGGCCCAATGGCACGAGGAAGAGCGGATTGTGTGTCTCGGCAAGCTGTTTGACCGTGCCTAAATCCAGGTGATCGTAGTGGTCGTGAGATATTACCACAACGTCAATTCGTGGCAGAGCGTCAAACGCCAGCCCGGGCGGGCTCAGGCGAAGCGGTCCGGCCCAAGAGACCGGGCTCGCCCGCTCCCCCCAATTCGGGTCGGTCAGCAGATTGAGACCATCCAGTTGCACGAGAAGAGTTGAGTGACCGACCCAGGTGATACTTGGGTTAACCAGGCCCGCTCGAAGCGCGGTGCCTTCATTGGCGACGCGCGGTGCATCGAAGGTGCGCGGCGCGATGGAACTCGTCCAGAGGCGGCGGACGACAAAGCTCCAACGGGTCCAGCTCGAGGGCCGGCGAAAATCCGAATCGGGGTTGCGAAACCCGCCTTCGACATGATGCGATGGACGCCCGGGTAGCGGCTCCGTCCCCACGCTGCTACAAGCGACAAGCAGGAACAACAAGACCCGCGGTGCCGTGGATCGGAGGCTCGAAAACCGATTCAAGAGGTCTCTCATCGCTGGGCGTTTTGATTATCCCGGCACGTCGGATGTGTGAGCGTAAACGTAATGCGAAATCGCCGGCGGCCTCCGGTCGATATGAAAGGCCCGGGCTCGCTCTTCGACGATGCGATCGCTCACCGTCGCACGCTCGCATAGGCGCAAGTGTTCAGCCCAAGACTCGACGACGAAAGTTTCGAGATAGCGACTCGGGTCAGCCGGATCGCGATACAAACTCGAACGGAACGCCCCGTCGCGCAGACGTTGCTCCCGTACAGCTTGCATGGCCAGAGTGAAATCCTGTGCTCGCTCCGGACGGATTCGGTACTCGACCATGACGAGCACCGGGCCCTCCCCAGGATCGGGCGCGATTGCCAAAACCGGCTCAGGCCAGTGACGCGACGGCGTCAAATCCAATTCTTCACTTTTACTGAGCGGAAAGCGCGCCATAGCCGCCAGACTTATCATCATTCCCACAGCGGCGCTCAAGAGCGCCACAGTGATTCCTGCGTTCTCCGTTACCACTCCCCACAGGATGCCTCCGGCCGCCATACCGCCCTGAAAGGTTAAGAGATACAGCGCCAAAGCCCGCGCTCTGACCCACGACGGCACAACATTCTGGGTCGTTATAATAAAGGACGCCATCAGTGTAAACCATGCAACTCCGCCACCGAACAGGATGACACACAATAATCCAAAATGGCGCGCTTCGACCAACGCCGCAGTTGCAGCCGCAAATAAGATGGTCCCACTACCAGCGAGCGAATCGGTGGAGATCCGACTCCGCAACTTAGGCAGGATAGCCGCTCCTAACACTGCGCCCACGCCCAGGCAACCAAATAGAATTCCGTAATTGATTGAATCTAGACCAAGCTCATGACGGGCGAGTACCGGCAACAGGGCCCACAGCGCACTCGCGAACAAAACAAATAGGCCGGTACGAATCAGCACCGCTCGTAGCGCTGGCGCATAGCGGGCGTAACGAATTCCGGCGCGGATGGCACTGGACAATGGTTCGGTCGATGCCAGACTAACCTTTGTCGTACGACGCCAGTGATAGAGGACTCCTATCACGCTCAAAAACGATCCGGCGTTTAGCAGAAACACGGCCGATGGTCCCGCCATGGCGATTACCGCGCCCCCAAGCGCCGGGCCGACGGCGCGCGCCAAATTCAAACCGATTCCAGTTAGTCCCACCGCAGCCGATAGCTCAGCACGAGACACCAGCTCCGGCGGGGTCGCTTGCCAGGCGGGCGCGTTCATCGCGGCACCCGCGCCAAGGGCAAACGTAAAAATGAGCAGGACCCAAGGAGTGGTGATCTCGAGGAGCGTCAGAATACCGAGCATGGCTGCTGAGACCAGCATCCATGCTTGCGTGAAGAGCAGCATTCTGCGGCGATCCACCACATCGGCCAGCGCCCCTGCGGGTAGGCCAAGCAGCAAAACAGGGAGCGTGGTCGCCGTTTGCATGAGCGCCACCATAAATGATGACGATGTTAGTGAGGTCATCAGCCATCCGGCTCCGGCTTCGTGCATCCAGGTACCGATGTTTGAAGCGACCGAAGCAATCCAGAGAGCACGAAAAAGCGGTTGGCGCAAAGGACTCCAGGCCGACTCACTCGGGACTGCCGGCTGTTGCTTTGTCACTACTCTTGAAAGTGTTTGCTGCAAGGCGATACTCAAGGCGGGCAGAAGTTTTCTGGCAAATGGCGAAGTGCCGTGCCATATTTGCAGAATTTTCCGAAAGGCCAAAACGGTTGGAATCTCGGAAGGTTAGAACCGAACCGTTATGGGAAGAGAAATTCATGACCGGACGCTCCTGACGATTCAAAGGCAGGGATAGTACTCGGCTTAATTTGAGAATCGAGGAGCGCCGCTATCGGTTAACTTTTACCGACCGCAAATTCTCGTTAACAGCGAGTCTGTGACGCTCAAGGTATCTTTAAGCCATTTCAAGATCTAGCTGGGTCGTGAATTTCGCCACCACAATCTTCCAGGCGTCATTGCTCTTGCGCAATAGTGTAGGTCTCGCCCAGCAGCCTCAGCGTTGTTTATCTGTTTAGTACCGGACTCTGCCAACGCTGACGAAGGCGATGGTTTCGCTCATCTGGCTCACTTGGAGATCCAGTCAACTCGCTCCACCCATACCCGCGCGCCTATACGCGGCCGGTCATACGGCCTACGAGCCTGCTAACAGGTAATTGTGGCGTAACCCAACCCAAGCCTGCGGCGAGATAAACACACATTGAGGCATCACAGTTCGATAGAAGTTGCGGCTTGAGCGTGTGCAACGCTTGAAATAGTCTAATGTCTGAGGCTCAACGTTTCGCGTTTCTTACAATCTCGCTTTCTCGCAATTTTGCTATCGATCGCACGCTGAGACATCCAGCAGTTGACCGGCTTCAATGCAGCTCAGCCCATACTCTTCCATGATAAGCTTGGCCGCATCCCGCAGGCGATTTTCCCGCAGCGCCTGTCGTACTTCAGGAGAAATGCTCTGTCCCGTAATAAGCATTGGCACAATTGAGAATTTCATAGAAATACGTCCTTTCTTTACAGTCTCCATTTTTAACGCGCGCGAGTGACCTCAGACCACGCCGCCGCCCGCTTGTACATTCTGTCCCGTGACCCACCGCGCGGCATCGCTCGCGAGAAAGGCTGCGACGTCGGCCACTTCCTTCGCCGTGCCGACGCGATTGAAGGGCGACAGGCTCGCGCCGTATTCGCGGTACTGCTCAGGCAGCATGTCCGTGTCGGTGAAGCCTGGCGACAAGACGTTCACGGTCACATTGCGCGGACCCAGCTCACGGGAAAGCGAACGGGCGAATTGCTCCACTGCCGCCTTGCTGCCGAGGTAAAGCGCCGCATTGGGAAACATCATCTTCGTGCCTCCGGTGGAAATGGCGATGATTCGACCGCCATCGCGCACGCGACGGGCGGCTTCCTGCAACGTGAAAAAGACACCCCTCGTATTGATGTCGAAAACATAGTCGTAATCTGCCTCGGTGTTTTCGATAAGCGGTTTTGAAAGATAGACCCCCGCGTTAGCGATAACGATGTCGAGGGGTCCTATCGCCTTCTCAGCTTCACCGAACAACCGCCGCACCTCCGCGGGTTTCGAAACGTCGGCCTGAATCCCCATGGCCTTGCCGCCCTTCGCCGAGATCGCTTTGACGACCTCATGCGCCAGTTGTTCGTTGCGCGCGTAGTTGATGACGACGGTCGCTCCGTCGGCAGCAAGTCTTTCGCCGATCGCTCTGCCGATACCGCGCGAGCCGCCGGTTACCAGTGCGGTTTTTCCTTCAAGCGCAAGAGACATGAATCCTCCTTCTTTAGACTTTTTTTTCGCACACCTTTATGAAGACTTGGTTATGCTTTCTCCTCTAAATGAGTAACAAGGGTTATGCCAAAACCGCCGACGATCGAAAAATATCGCTAAATGCTTTTCCTAGAAGCATTTAGTCAATTTCTGATCGGATTTCTATACAAAGGTGACTAAGATCACGTGCCGACTTTTCGGCGCGCGCCGAAATGATGGCGTTGACTGGAGCTTGCTAAATAGTCTCATTGGCGGCTTTCGCGTATTGGATATTGGTAATATACTGATGGGAATATCGGAACGAGCCACAGTCGAAACTGATGGACGAGTCGTTGATTGAAGGGTAAATTTCACAATGTCATAGTTTCCGTTGCGGCGACAAAGCTTCCGTTATTTAGTTCGTAGGCCCACATGCGTCGCGTCTTGTTCGTCTGCACCGGCAACATTTTTCGCAGTCTTACGGCAGAGTTCGCGCTGCGTCATGTCTTGGGCGCGCGGAGTGACATCCTGGTGGCTTCAGCCGGCACCGAGGATTTTCCGCACGTGGTAAGTCCCTATGTCAAAGACTATCTTCTCGCCCGAGGACTCGACGTCAGCCGCCATTATCGGCGGACTTTGACACTCAGATGCTCCAGGAACCGAGGCCCTGTGATCGCGATGAGCACGGAGCATCGCTTGGTCTTGATAGAGCGCTTCAATCGTCGGGACGTACCGTTATTCACAGAGGCATGTGGCATTCCCGGCGAGCCGCATTCCCGATGTCGACGAAGCCGTCAGGGATCATAAGACCAACCCCATCGCGGTGGGCGCGCATATTCGCATGATCATCGACCGAATCATTGAACTGACGCCGCGACTCGCGAACCGGGTCCTGCTGCAAAAAGGCACGCTTACATCGTAACCAAGCCACCTGACCAACGCTCATTGCGATCATCTTTCATATTTTCTTAATATGGACAGAAACTATGCTGGAGATGGCGCGCGATCATCTTTATTTTTCTACGGCTGGTACATCGTCGGTGTCGGTATCCTCGTCAATATCGCCGGAACATTCGCTTTTTCGAGCACGTTAAGCATTTTTCTAAAACCGATAACCGAGGAACTCGGTGTTTCACGCGGTGCCTTTTCACTGATTCGCACGTTCGAGATTGGCGTCGCCGCGCTGATCGTGCCGATCCTCGGTCCGTGGATCGACCGCCACGGCGGGCGCGGTGTCCTCGTTCTCGGGGTCCTCATGGAAGGCACCGGATTGCTGCTTTCAGGCCTGGTGCAAAGCTTCTGGCAGTTCGTTTTGGTCCGCTGCTCGTTAGTGATCGCGGGCGAAGCCCTGCTGGGCTCCCTGGTAATGAACGTCACCATCGCTCAATGGTTCGTGCGCAAGCGCGGACGCGCCATGGGCATCGCCAATTTGGGAACGGGCATCGCCAAACTCAGTATTCCTCTATGTGCGGCATACTTGTTTGTGCTTGTCGGCTGGCGCAGCACGTGGGCTATTTTCGGCATCGTCGCGCCGCTTCTAGTCGTCGTGCCGGCGCTCATCTTCATGCGCAGAAGACCAGAGGATATCGGACTTTACCCCGATGGCGAACCGCCTCTCCAAAGCTCCGACAAACTGCCAGCTACTAGCGAGATGCCATCTCCCGAGCAACGACGAACCCTGGCGGCTGAGAAATCATGGAGCCGCTCCGACGTCATACGACTGCCGACCTTCTGGCTCCTGGTAGTCACCTTCGGCATCGCCAGCATCGGCATTGCGGGTCTCAACCTGCACATTTTTTCTTATGTCACCGACATCGGCTATTCGCCGCTGATAGCCGCGTCCTTCATGGGCACGATCGCGCTCACACAACTCGGCTCAACGCTCGTCTGGGGCGTGCTCGCTGACCGATTCGATATCAGGAAGGTGTCTTGTGTCCAGTTTATGATCCAGGGAGTGGGGCTGGTCGTCGCTATAACGAGCGCCGACATCTTTCTCGTTTATGCGGGCTTTTTTCTGTATGGCACCGGTCTGGCCGGGAGCTTCGTGCTTCGCGAGGTGATCTGGGCCAATTTCTTCGGCCGCGTCTCTCTGGGAACGGTGCGCGGACTATCGCTTTTCTTTTCCAATCTATTCGCCGCCAGCGGCGCGCCGTTTTTCGGTTTTCTTCACGATCGCATGGGCAGCTACAACCTGTCGTTTACGATCTTTTCTTGCGCCCTATTCACGTCTTCGCTCTTGATCCTGTTAGCCAAACCGCCGCGCAAAATGA
>CAVTUQ010000007.1:0-487677 GCA_963737905.1 uncultured delta proteobacterium
CCATTTCGAGCCGCCCTTCTTGGAGGTAAACATCGACCTTGGCTGGAACTACTCGCCGAGTCAGGATTTTATCCAGAGGAAAAGTTGCTTGCGCTAAAGAGAGAAACGGGCGAGTTGAAGGGGATATTTGTCAGCATCGTAAGAAAGACCAAAGCAAATGCCAAACCTCCGAAACCCTAGCCTTCGTTTTTGTCTTTCTAAGCTTATCCTTTATCCCTTCGCCTTTATCCTTTCAGATATCCTTTATCCTTTAGCCTTTATCCTTTTCGAGAACTTATCCTGTTATCCATTTGCCCTTATCCCTTTCGGGGTCACGAGCACGAGCCACGAACACGGGTTATCCCCTCACTTTTCACCCCAAACACCTCACGCCGAAAAAATGCTTGTCAGATCCGGCTCATATCGCTAGAATGCCTCAAATTTATAGTTGCAGTTATCTTAGGCGCGGCGAGACCATTTTCCGGTTTATCCTTTATCCTTTTGCCTTTATCCTTTAGAAAGGGGAGTTATCGTAGGCGGGTTGACCCTGATCACGTGCACGGATCACGAACAACCGGTTTATCAGTTCTCGTTTGCACTTATCCTAGATTCACGGTGGACTATGGGGGAGGTAAATCGGTTTCATCCTTTATCCCTTTGCCTTTATCCTTTTAAGAGCGGCACGGCTCTTTACCTCATTCCGCTTTCAGCTTTGATCATTCATCCTTGTCTTAGCGCGCGCCCAGGTTTGGTAAAGCCGTCTTTATTAAAGTGTTTGCAGAGCAACTTGAGAGTTGTTTGATGTATCTGTCACTGGGTGGATTAAGAACGTGGGTGAGTGTCCTCTAAATTGATCGGAAGATTGTTTAGATAGCATATCCCGTCAGAATCATCCCGCCAATCTAACTGGTGACTGCGATGGTGTTTGAATCAGATGAACAACGCAGGACCGATACCAAAGACCCCTGCGGTTGCCAGTTAGTCAGAACGCCTAAGTCACAAAATGCCTGATCCCGAGAAACTAGCCCGAGAAGAAATCGATGCATTGCTCGGTCCGTGCGGTTGGGTCGTGCAGGACAAAAATGCCGTGAATCTCGCCGCGTCACGCGGCGTCGCGGTGCGCGAGCTCACTTTCAAGACCGGGGAACCAGACTACACGCTCTTCGTTGACGGCAAGGCGATCGGGACGGTAGAGGCAAAACCCGCCGGGCATTCACTTACCGGGGTCGAGGAGCAATCCGAGAAGTACGTTAAAGGCGTTCCTTTCGGCATTCCCGCATGGCGGTCGCCTCTACCTTTCTCTTACGAGTCCACCGGCACCGAAACCCGCTTTACCAATCGGCTCGATCCAGTACCGCGCAGTCGTAACTTATTTGCCTTTCATCGTCCGGAGGCGCTGCTCGACTGGATGGAAAAGGACGCTCGTCCACAAGCGGTCGATACGATCGCCGATTACGCCAGCCGTAAGGGCACTCTGCTGACGCGTCTGCAGCACATGCCGCCGCTGATCGATGATCTATGGCCGCCCAAGCCGCAAGCGATCATGAATATCGAGCAATCCTTGCGCGACAACCGGCCGCGCGCACTCGTGCAGATGGCTACCGGCTCGGGTAAAACGCTGCTGGCGATCGTTTTGAGCTACCGATTGATCAAGTTCGCCGGCGCCAAGCGGATTCTGTTTTTGGTCGATCGAGGCAATCTGGGAAAACAGACGTTGGGGGAGCTTCAGCAGTATGTATCGCCCTACAACAACTATAAATTCCACGAGGAATACATCATCCAGCGCCTGACCTCGAACACGCTCGATACCAGCGCGCGCGTTTGCATCGGCACGATTCAGCGCCTCTATTCGATGCTCAAGGGACAGGAGTCTGGATGAGGAAGCCGACGAGAGATCGGTCCAGGGTTTGGAAACACTGTTCAAAGAAGCGCCGCCCATAGAATACAACCCGGCCATCCCAATCGATACTTTCGATATTATCATCACCGACGAGTGCCACCGTTCCATCTACAACCTCTGGCGCCAGGTGCTGGAATACTTCGATGCCTCATCTCATCGGTCTCACCGCTACCCCATCCAAACAGACCTTCGGCTTTTTCAATCAGAACCTGGTAATGGAGTACAACCACGAGCGGGCGGTTGCCGACGGCGTTAACGTCAACTATGACGTCTATCGAATCCAGACCGAGGTCACGTCCCAAGGTGCCAAGATCGACGCCGGCTTCTACGTCGACAAACGCGATCGCCAGACGCGCAAGAAGCGCTGGGAGCTGCTCGACGAAGACTTTCAATACGCGGCCAACCAGCTCGACCGTGACGTGGTTGCCGAGGATCAGATCCGCACGGTGATGGAGACCTTTAGGGATAAGCTCTTCACGGAGATCTTTCCGGGGCGCGATCAAGTGCCGAAGACCCTGATCTTCGCCAAAGATGATTCCCATGCCGACGATATCGTGCGCATTTGCCGCGAAGTTTTCGACAAAGGCAACGACTTTTGCCAGAAGATCACGTACCGGACCGGTTTCGTGCGCGATGTGGAAAAGAAAATCGGAGCCGATGGGAAGGAGATCGAGGAAGTCGTCTGGAAGAAAGTATCGAACCTTTCGCCGGACCAAATCCTTCAAGCCTTTCGCAATAGCTACAACCCGCGTATTGCCGTCACGGTCGATATGATCGCGACCGGCACCGACGTTAAGCCGTTGGAGATCGTTTTCTTCATGCGCTCGGTAAAATCACGCGGCTTCTTCGAGCAGATGAAGGGCAGGGGCGTGCGGGTCATCCCCGAGACCGAAATGGAGCAGGTCAATCCCGGTATCAAGCGCAAAACCCGCTTCGTCATCGTCGATGCGGTGGGCATCTGCGAGCACGACATGACCGACTCCCGCCCATTAGAGAAAAAGCGCACCGTGACCTTCGACAAGCTGCTCGATGCCATCGCTCTCGGCAACCGCGAGCCCGAAGTTTTCGAAAGCCTCGCCGGCCGCCTGGTTCGTTTGGAAAAGCGCTTCGATGAAGCCCTCGAGGGTGAAGTGCGGACGACCGCGAAGGGCCAAACGCTCTGCCAGATCGCGCAGACCCTTCTCGCCTCGACCAACCCCGACGCCGTCGAAGCGAAAGCCAAGGAAGGCAAAGACCTATACTTTCAACCGACAGAAAAAGACCTACAATCCGCCCAAGCCAAACTGATGCAGGAAGCCGTCGCGCCGCTCGCGACCAATCCTGCACTGCGCCAGCTTTTGATCAAGGTCCACCAGGCCAGCGAGCAGGTAATCGACGTGATCACTCGCGACCGGGTGCTCTTCGCCGGCGCCACGCAGCAAACGACACAGAACGCGGAACAAGTGACGAAATCATTTCGCGACTACATCGAAAAACACAAAGCCGAGATCACCGCGCTGCAGCTTCTCTACAGCCGGCCATACCGCCACCGACTCACCGAGCCGATGCTCAAGGAGCTGGAGAAAAAGCTCCGCGAAGAACACGCTGCCTGGACCGAAGACCGCCTCTGGGACGCCTTCGCCGCCGTCGCGCCGAAGAAAGTGAAAGGACGTTCCCAAGCCGGCCGCTTCGCCGATCTTGTAGCTCTCGTCCGCTTCGCCCTCGAACGCGAGCAAACGCTTCAGCCCTTCGCCCAGACGGTCAATCAGCGCTTCATCGAGTGGATCGAAAGAAACATCGCTAAGGATATTATCTTCACTCCCGAGCAACGCGCCTGGCTCGAACTCATCCGCGACCACATCGCCACGGCCATCAGCATCGAGCCGAACGATTTCAACTACGCACCCTTCAGCCAGCGCGGCGGATTGGGAAAAGCCCATCAACTCTTCGGTAACGACCTTCCGAAGTTGCTCGATGAACTCAACGAGATATTGGCGGCGTGAGGAATCATTGCGAGAGATCGTCCCGGTGGCAAACGTAAGTCGACTGGGTGACATTGATCGACGGTCGAATGGATGAGACTCCAAGGACGAAGTTTCGCGCATTCTCGGTAGAGACTATTCCGTGAAGGTTAAGTCTGCCGAATTTCGCAAGGGCACTGGTCCGAATACGGCAGAATCACTATCCGAAGGTTGGGAATATGGATGCATCCGTGCCGCAAAGATATTGTCCGAAAGGCGACGTTTTGCATCGCAGTGTACGCGTGCCACTGTGGGAAAACACGGGATTCTATGTCCTTCGAACAGCCACGAATCGGCTGTTCGTGGCATTATTCGCTTCCTGAGGTCGATAGACAAAGGTCTTGCCTACCGTATTTCTTCGACTATGCGGCGTCGCGGACTAATGTAATTGGAGCAAGCGCGTGGATCCACGTCGAATATCAGCCAGGAAAATCATTCGTGATCACGAATTTCCATCTCGCCCCTCGAAGAACAGCGTGAGATCGTCGCGGAGATCGAGAAGCAATTCACACGGCTGGAGGCGGGAGTCGCGGGCTTGCGGCGCGTGCAGGCCAACCTCAAACGCTACCGCGCCGCCGTCCTCAAAGCCGCCTGCGAAGGCAAACTCGTCCCCACCGAAGCCGAACTCGCCCGCCAAGAAGGCCGAAATTTTGAGAGTGGCGCCCAACTTCTCGAACGCATCCTCATTGAACGGCGCCAGAAATGGAATGGGAAAGGAAAGTACAATGAGCCAGATAAACCGGATACAGCAAAATTGCCTCAGCTACCCAACGGATGGATATGGTCCACTCTAGGGCAAGTCTTCGATGTTTACGTTGGTGCAACTCCGAGCCGGCAGCGAAACGATTACTGGAACGGTGAGATTCCGTGGGTAAGCAGTGGTGAAGTCTCATTCTGCAGAATCCGGCAAACGCGCGAACGCATTACGGAGTTGGGATTGGCGAATTCTTCTACTGAAATCCATCCACCGGGAACGATCCTGATAGGAATGATTGGCGAGGGAAGGACGCGAGGCCAAGTCGCAATTTTAGATGTTGCTGCGTGCAACAACCAAAATTCCGCCGCGATACGAGTGTCGGAAGCTCGGTTGCCGCCTGAGTACACCTACTACTTCTTAATGAGCCAGTATGAACAAAATCGCAAATTAGGATCAGGCAACAATCAGCCCGCGTTGAACAAGACTCGGGTTCAGAATATTTCGTTCCCTCTCCCTCCTGTGGCCGAACAACAACGCCTCGTTGCCGAAGTGGATCGCCGATTGAGCGTGGTGGAGGAACTGGAAGCAGTCGTGAACGCCAACCTTCAGCGCGTTCGTCGCCTCCGCCAGTCGATCCTGCAGCGGGCGTTCGACCCGGAATTTGTACGGTAGATGAGTAGAGACTTTTACCTATGAGTATGAAAGCAACAAAACCGACCATCTACGCATACGGTTTCGATAAGTATGGGTTTTCACTTCCCTCGCAGTCGATCGAAAGGGATGACTTCATCGTTAGGTTTATAGCCTATGAGTCAGATCTCTCGTTAGACTCCGCTGATGGGTTAGTGATTCCGAGCGGGATCTTCGAGCAGTATCATAGGGTTAAGGACATATTTGGTGAGCCGGCAGGACGCGACGTGCGCTATGATAAGGCTTTACTCGCGGCTCGTGAGAAACAGCTTTTTAACGCATTTCAAAGAGGGATCTGGACTGCATTCTTACTAGGGGCGGTGGATAACGGTGAATCCGAGAATTGGAAGGAAACAGATCTCGCCAAGAAGTTTCTAAATATGTTCACTGATCGTGTAGTAACACATGACCCCGTTCCCTATGTAAATTGTAAGGCGAGTGAATTCCGAATTTATTTGGACCGGTTCGGCATTGCCCAGACCCAATTCTCAGTCAAAGACGGGCTACAGACGTCGAAAATTCTCGCCCACGTGAGCGAGGCAGCAGTAGCGTTTGAAACTGGAGGACAATTTTTCTTTCTTCCGTTTTTCACAACGAAACGGGACGGAAAGGAATTAGTTGACGCGTTGAGCCTTACCGTTGGATCGATTCTTGAGTATAAGCGAAAGAATGACATTTACTTGCCTGCGTGGGTGAGCAAATTACAATTCAAGGCCGAGGCTAAAATTAGATTAGAAGTTCAGAAAGTGGAAAGGCAGCTCGTTAAACTGACGGAAGAAGTCGGGAAGTGGGAAAAGTACAAAGCCATCCTATGCACCTCTGGTTCAAACCTTAATACGATTGTCGTCGAAGTGTTACGCGACTTTTTTGGCCTAGATCTCAAGAGCGAAGAAAAATATATAGAAGATGCTGTAATCTATGACCACACAGGCAAGCCGATTTTCGTTGTCGAGATCAAGGGCGTGAACGGAGGTATTAAAAGAGAGCAAATAAATCAAGTTGATTCCCATAGAGAGCGGCTTGGTTTCGGCTCAGACATCCCGGGGTTACTTGTCATTAACGATTTTATGGATGTCGAAAACTTCGACGAAAGAAAGGCCAAATCGTTTGACCCGCAAAACCTGACTCACGCGAGAAACAACAACGTAAAGATACTTCGAACGGTAACGCTTTTTGAAATGATGCTTGCGTTGGAAGACGCAACCGACCGAAAAGATCCATTATTGACGGCGTGCGAGACAGCGACTCCACTGCTGAAGGTTCCTTAAATCGGATTATTTGGATCGACAGGTTTAGAAACATCGGAATTAGTGCAAGATTGTGCAATGACGGTCTGTCGTTCGGCGACGATCCTTTGGCGCAGGCTTTCCGGAGCCCAGTGGCTGCGCGTACGGTAAACTCTACTTGAGGGTTGAGGGCAGGATCTGAGGAGTTAACGTCTCTTTTGTTATTGCGAAAGGGCTGATCATCAACAAGGCAATGCCGCCGCCGAATCCTACGCCGATATTTCGTTTCGTCCATTTGGACAATCTTGAGACGCTGATGCGTCGTGGCGCTCTTCATGCGCCGAATCACGTGCCGGCTGATAGCCTGCCTTACCGCGTCTGTCACGACCCCGAGGTCCAGAGTGCGCGTGCAGCGGTCAACATCACTGCCCGGGCCAGATGGAACGATTCAGACTAAGTGGCTTTTTATTTCAGCTATTTACGCCGATCCCGCAAAGTTGCCGTTCGCGCCTGCCGCGGCGCAATGAGCACATGATCTGGGGGTTGGAATGGTTCGACAAGATAGGCAAAATGATGTTAGAGAAGAAAGTTGAGGTGTGCTTTCGGAATGTCGGCGCGAATTAAGACGCGGAAATATGAGCTAAGGTTAGAAGGCCTGGTGTCACCCTCGGGAACAATTCCGCTTGGGGCGATGCGGGAGGTTTGCGAGCTTTTGCTAGGCGCCGCGGAACGGGGTCTACGACTTGCTGTCGAGGGAACCAGCGTCAAGCGGGGACGATTGCCCTCCTGGCTCATGAAGTCGTTGGATTTAAAGCTCATTGGGATGAAGACGGGGTCGACAATTCTGGCAATTGAGGCTCCATTGCTGGGTCAAACTGCGGAGCAGCAAATCCAACAGCAGGAATTGTGGTATGCCGTGCCGAAACCAGACGATACTGCTTTCACGCTATTATCGAAGTCGGTCCATGACACCACGGCCGAGACATTGGATAGTGATATGTATGATAGCGGCGTCCTCGACAGTTTATTACAGTTCAAGCCATTCCTGAGCGGGTACGCCAAAAAGATCGAGTTGCGATGCAAAGGCCGGCCGAAGGAACATTTCAAGCTTGGGGAGTCTGAACTGGAGAAGATTCAGAAACTCAAAGCAAAGACGCCTGAACCTCGCACCGTCATGGTATCCGGCCATTTTGATGCCATAGAGCACAGCAAACGGCGCTTCCGTCTGATGTTGAGTACTGGGGAGTTGGTGTTTGGCACGATTGATCCGGCATTTCTGAGTGTGGAAGACATGCGTCAATTTTGGGGCAAGAAAGCAACGATCAAAGGCATTGCTCATTTCCGGCCTTCTGGCAGGCCACGTCTCGTTGAGGCCCAAGTCATAAAGACGATGGAAGAAGGGGAAGAGGTATTCGACGTGCTTCCCGAAGTGCAGACCGAAGCTGCATTTCTCAAGGACATTCGTGAGCCGGTAACACCCACGGGTTGGTTAAATGATATCTGGGGTAAGTGGCCCGGTGACGAACCGATCGAAGAATTGTTGGCCGCGCTCGACGGCAACTAACTCCGCGTAGTGTCCACATATTTTCTCGACACAGGCATTCTCCTCGGTTACGTCCGCGCCGCAGCCTACGCCGAATACGCCGAGCGCAAGTATTCGGTATCACAACCTCCAAACGTGCCGTTATTATCGGTGGTCAGTAAGGGTGAGATCTATTCTCTTGCGGTTCAACGGAACTGGGGAACTCGAAGACGCCAAGTCCTTGAGGATTTACTGCGACAAATTCCCACCGTTAACATTAACACTGAGCGAATTATTGAACGGTATGCTGAAATTGATGCGTACAGTCAGGGTAAAAATCCAAACCGGCGTCTTCCCGTTGGATTGACATCGAGAAACATGGGAAAGAACGATCTCTGGATAGCCGCTACCAGCTCCGTGTTGAATGCTACGCTTTTGACCACGGATGGTGATTTCGACCATTTGAACGGTGTATATCTGACCGTCATTCAGATCGATCAACGACTTACCGCGGCAGACGCATAGCAATGGCCGATCAATCCCACCAACTGGTCCAAAAGCTCTGGAACTACTGCAACATCCTGCGTGATGACGGACTGTCGTACGGCGATTATGTCGAGCAGTTGACGTTTCTCCTATTTCTCAAAATGGCGGACGAGCAGAGCCGACCGCCTTCAACAAGCCGTCGCCCATTCCGAAAGACTTTGACTGGCCAAGCTTGCTCAAGCGTGACGGTGACGAGCTGGAGACGCACTATCGCCACGTTCTGGAATCGCTGGGCAAAGAGAAGGGGATGCTCGGCGTCATCTTCCGCAAGGCGCAGAACAAAATCCAGGACCCGGCGAAGCTCCGGCGATTGATCGTCGATCTGATCGACAAGGAGCAGTGGTCGTCGCTCTCCGCGGACGTGAAGGGCGACGCGTACGAAGGGCTGCTGCAGAAGAACGCCGAAGACGTGAAGGGTGGGGCGGGACAGTACTTCACGCCGCGGCCGTTGATCGCGGCGATCGTCGACGTGATGCGGCCCGAACCGAAGATGACGATCTGCGATCCGGCGTGCGGCACCGGCGGGTTTCTTGCTTGCGGCGTACAATTATTTGTCCGATCCGAAGCATTATCAGCTCGATCGCGAGCAGAAAATGAAACTAGCGAGCGGCACGCTCTACGGGGTCGAATTGGTGGACGGCGTGGCCCGGCTCTGTTGCATGAACATGCTGCTGCACGGCATCAGCGCAGACGGAGCGGATGAGGTGCCGATCGAGGTTCGTGATGCGCTCGGCAGCCAAGGTGGCAAGTACTACGAGATGGTCATGACCAATCCGCCGTTCGGCAAGAAGAGCAGCGTGACGATCGTGAACGAAAAAGGCGAGGCGGAGAAGGAAAGTTTGACGATTCACCGCGATGACTTCTGGGCGTCGACCAGCAACAAGCAGCTCAATTTTCTCCAGCATGTATTCACGATCCTTAAGCAGCACGGCCGGGCGGCGATCGTCGTGCCTGACAACGTGCTATTCGAAGGCGGCGCGGGGGAAACCGTTCGCCGCGAACTGCTAAGCAAGCGGACGTACACACGCTCCTGCGCCTGCCGACCGGAATCTTTTACGCCCAGGGCGTGAAGGCGAACGTGCTTTTCTTCGACCGCAAGCCGGCGCAGGAAAAGCCATGGACGGAAAAGCTCTGGATCTATGACCTCAGAACCAACAAGCACTTCACTCTCAAGGAAAACCAACTGAAGCGCGCCGACCTGGACGACTTCGTCGCCTGTTACCACGCCGAAAACCGCCACGAGCGCACAGAAAGCGAACGCTTCAAGTGCTTCTCCTACGACGACCTCATCAAACGCGACAAGGTCAACCTCGACATCTTCTGGCTCAAAGACGAATCCCTCGAAGACTCCGCCAATCTTCCGCCCCAGACATCATCGCCGCCGAGATTGTAGAAGACCTGGAGGCCGCACTAGAAGAGTTCGCCGAAATCGCCGCCGATCTTAAGGCAAAAGACAGTCAATCTTAAAAGGAGCAATCATGTCGTGAGATCTCCAGAAAGACTAACGGACACTGCCACTTTGTTGGAGATGCTTTTGGGTAGGACAAGAGAAGTAAGCGCCGGGTCGGACCTGTGCAAGACCTTGATTCCTCAATATAAGTTTGCAAAATAGGCGTTCGTAAAAGCCTTAGCCGTAGCTTTTTGGCGTTGAAACAAACGCTCTAAGGAGAGAAGCGATGCCGCGCGGAAAAATCGCTGCCTTCCGGGATGAGACCGGGTTCGGCAAACGGCAAATCGCCAAGCTGATCGGCGCGGGTATCTGCTGGTCGAACGCGGTCACTGGCTAGCCATAGTCAACCGCATCCCCACGGCCCTGAACCGCCGCGTACCCGCAGGAGACACAAATCTCGAACACGATCACCGAGGATTCCGAAACACGACACCCGCGACTTGAGAGCCAATAGTCGATGGCCGTAATAAAAACAGCTTAGTCGTCCAGCCTGAACCCTAGCTTGATCGTCACTTGCCAGTAATCGATCTTGTTGTTCTCGACGTAGCCGCGGCTCTCGATGACTTGAAACCAGTGCAAATTGTGAAGCGTCTTTGACGCTTTGGTAATGGCGTTTTGGACCGCATCTTCTATGCTGGTTTTAGAAGAACCCGTGAGTTCGACCTGCTTATAAATATGCTCGCTCATAAATCCCTCCTTGGAAAACGAAGAATAATTTATTCTTTGTTGTGGTGAAGTAGAAAATACATTGATTGCCGGTGCATTAATAGTGCCCGTATCATTAATGCGCTATTTGTTCTTGCCTGATCCATTTCGAGAGTGAGCCGGCATGCACCGAGTAAAGCTAAGGATTCTAGCAACATCAAACAACTCTGGAGAAAACCAGCGCAGCAAAGAAGTGTCGACCTTCTGCCACAATGAGGAAATTAAAGGGGACATCTCTAAACGGGACGGCGCTGTCAAGCACTCACAGGGCGTATTTCTCCGTCAGGTGTATGTGATCCGAAAAAACGGCCTCGGTATTTCGCTTATAACGCACGATCGGCGTCCGGTATGAACTCTGATATCCCCCCGAATTTGGTTACCGCCGGCTTAAGGAGTCGGCTTGGGGTGATCTGACTTTGAATTCTTGACAATCTTCTTAGTTGCGTTTGAGTCCGCTGGGTACCGGCTCCGCAGCGTTGCGCTGCTCGCGGCTCCCTTCTGGGACGGTTATAGGTTTGCTCAATGGCGCAAGCCCGCAGCAGTTGCAAGCCACTTGCGGTTGCAGTGATCCCAAGTGGCAGTTGTGACAGAACCGCGCGGCCGGCCTATTCCAAAGCCATCAGCCGCACATAACCAGGGATCGGCTCCCACAACCCCAACAACTCGAGGCGGTGCCGAACGTAGGCGGGCGAGTTGCTGTACACCGCTTTGCCGAACTCCGCTTCCAAGCGTACTGCGCTAGGTAGGCCCAGCCACGACCCGCCGCCGACGTAGAGGCCGTCGGCCTCGGGGTACTTCGCAAGTGCGGTCGCACCAAGCCGGTAGGACAGGTCCAGTCCCTCTTGCAAGTGCATGCCTTCGAACTCTTTCGGCGTCATCACGTGCGTCGACCAGCCGGCGACGTCGATCCCCTCGCGCCTGAAGAACTTCGCGAGGTTCTCGTTCATCGGATCGGTCCACTTGTTGGCCAGTGCGATGTTCTTGAGTCCGAGGCGTTTCGCACCAGCCACCATGCTGAGCACGTTGGCGGTCGTTGGGATCCTTGTCGCCTCGTGCATACGGCCGAGGAGCTCATCCAGGAAGTCCGGGCCCATCACGCAAGGCAGCGGCACGCCGCCCTGGACGATAAGGTCCACGTCGTACTTCGCCAGCGTCCTCGCGTAGTCCGCCGCAGGCTCGAAAACGCGTTGGATCTCCTTGGGTGTAAACTCTTCCATACCCACCGGGAGCGCCACCGTCGAGACGCCCCGCGGGATCGAGAAGTAGTACCACTCGTAAGCGCCGACCGTGTTGGTCGGAGACAGCTCGCCTATCTTCTTCCTGGGCCAGTAGGACTCCGGTAGCGGCATGATTGACCTCCTGTTCGCGATTCTAGACGGCGTCCCTTGGCGGCCGTCATTTTACTCAAATTTTTACCACCGTGTGCCTGTTGCCTTCAACCGAAAAAGTGTTGATCGCCTGCGCCGGGTCGGAGCAACGCGAGGCATTGATTTAGCGGTAGAAGATTGTATAAGAGATGAACCTCCGAGTGTCAGACATTTAGTTATTTAATTCCCACCATGGACTCGATCATCGAGGCGATTGAAACCGCTTGAGAATCCGTGGAGACGGCTTTCACCCATGCAATAGCCAGTTCCAATCGTTCCAGCCGTTCAACCGCTTCGCTCCGTTCAAAACGTTTCGGGAATTCCTGAAACTTTGAAAGGTTCAAAGTAACATAAGTTGAAGAAGGCGTAACCGCCCTTTTCCGGCAGGTCACTCTGGCATATCACTCACCGCTGCCATCGAAGATTAGTTCCGGCCGTTCCAGGCGTTCCAATCGCTTTGCTCCGTTCAAAACGTTTCGGCCGTTTGAGTGTCATTTCTATTGCTTTTAGTTAGGAGCGACCGGCGAGCCGATTGATCGCCGGCAGTCTCCTTGCCAGGTTGCGTGGCGTAACATAAAATCACCCCACCATGCTCCAAGCGAAGGGTGACGAGATTTTACGGAATCGCGGTCCCGGACGGCATGGATGATTACCGCTTGCAGATCGAGAAACTGCTACGGGAGCGACGCCGACGGGAGGTTAGATAAGCCAAATGCTCCAACTTACGGCGGAGGAACAAGCGTGGCTTGACGCTTATCGCGCGGCTCTAAATGAGAAACACCCCGGGGCTGTTCAAGAGATGCTCATCTATGGCTCGAAGGCGAGAGGCCAAGCTCGTGCCGATAGTGATCTCGACGTGCTTTTGATTATCAAGAATGACGCCAACGCACTGAAGAGAGAGCTTCGATGGATCGGTTATCTGCTCGCTGCAAAGACGGACGTCTTGCCATCCATTTTCGCGTACACCGAAGAAGAATGGGAAAGCCGTAGGCGAAGCGGGTCGACTTTCCGTAAAGCGGTCGAGCGTGACGCGGTCCGCGTCGTATGAGGCGGTAGGGAACTGAAGATGAAATTGAAAATCTATCTGGACACCTCGGTCTTCAGTGCCTACTTAGACGACAGAGCCCCAGACCGGCGAGCGCAAACGGTTGAGTTCTGGGAACGTATAGCTGCCTTTGACGCATGCACTTCAGAGCTGGCGCGAGAAGAGCTGGAAAATACACCTACTGCCGAACGCCGCAAACGTCTCCTCCGATTGCTGGATCGTCTCACGGTACACCCAATTACTCTGGAGATGAGGGAGTTGTCAGAACGATATGTTCAGGCAGGAGTGTTCACAGCGATTATGATGAACGACGCCGTGCATGTCGCCGCAGCGGTTCTTACCCGTCAAGACATATTGTTGTCCTGGAATTTCAAGCATCTAGTGAATCGCGTTCGCCGTGCGAAGATTAATCAAGTGAACGTGTCTCAAGGACTGCCGACGATCGAAATTATAGCGCCACCAGAAATTTAAGGGGAGATTTTCATGAAGTATTTTAATTATGACTCTGTAGCCCGTGAAGCAAAGATTCCCGAGGAAAAGTTGCGAAAACTTGTTAAGCTTGCCCGGCAGGAGTTTCCCCACGACCCGATGATGGTCGAGCTTCACACGTTGCGAGCTTGCCTGGCCATAAGGGACGGTCATATCCGGATCGATGACGCTCTGAAAAATCAAACCGAGAGTCTCTAGTCAGGTGAAGCGAAAGCCCGGAAGACAGCCGATCGACAGTGTCACGTCAAAAACTAACCACCGAGTGTCAGACATTTAGTTATTTAATTCCCACCATGGACTCGATCATCGAGGCGATTGCAAACCGCTTGAGAATCCGTGGAGACGCCTTTCACCCATGCAATAGCCAGTTCCAATCGTTCCAGCCAGCCTGCCCTGAGTCTAATCGAAGGGTTCAACCGCTTCGCATCCGTTCAAAACGTTTCGGGAATTCCTGAAACTTCGAAAGGTTCAAAGTAACATAAGTTGAAGAAGGCGTAACCGCCCTTTTCCGGCAGGTCACTCTGGCATATCACTCACCGCTGCCATCGAAGATTAGTTCCGGCCGTTCCAGGCGTTCCAATCGCTTTGCTCCGTTCAAAACGTTTCGGCCGTTTGAGTGTCATTTCTATTGCTTTTAGTTAGGAGCGACCGGCGAGCCGATTGATCGCCGGCAGTCTCCTTGCCAGGTTGCGTGGTGTAACATAGAATCAACTTCGGCGCAGTGCGAACTTGCCGATCAACAACCTTAGAAAGGCCATGGTTGGCCGCTGCCCCTTGGGTAAGGACGATTAGAGCTTGCAAGTGGATAGACCAAGGAGCCCATGATTGAAACTATCGGGTGTCATCTGGCTAGAAGAGATAGTCGAAAAGATCCAGCGCAAGCATCACGTTACGCAAAACGAAGTGAGAGAAATTCTAAGAAATTCGTCGCATTTCAGATTTGTTGAGAAGGGACACTGGGGAGGAGAGAATATTCGGCATTGGGGCAGACAAGCGCTGGCCGTTATCTGATCGTATTCTTTGTGCGCAAGAAGACGGGTCAAGCATTACCGATATCGGCGCGGGACATGACCCCTAGCGAGAGGAAGAGATATGAAAAAAAATAAGACTTCAATTTCAAAAGCTCGCTCGTACGCGCAAATCGGAGAGTTCTGGGATAAGCATGACTTGAGCGACTACTGGGGTAAGACAAGAAAAGTGAAATTCGACGCGGTCCTCGATCCAGAGGCAACTTATTATCCGGTCCAAAAGGATTTAGCTGAAGAAATCAAGTCAGTAGCCCGTAAACAAGGGGTGACCTTCGACACCCTCGTCAACCGTTGGTTAGGTCAAAAGCTACAGGAGACACGAAGGCGCGCTGGCAGGCCGAGCACAAAGAGCCCGTAGTTTTGGTTTGCAGCCGCTCTTATGGATCACGGGGGAGAAAAAGCCATCGCTATTTTTTGGCCCTCTTAACCTTTGGCCCTGGCTTTAGGTTCAGTGACAAAGATAGAAAGACGCCTCCCTTCTCAGTCGTATCGCTCGGCGGGATTTCTTTTCCTTCGTCCAGAAGAATCTCCATTAGACCGGTTGCCAATTCTCTAAGATTACTCAGCGCTTTTTCGGCGGTGTCGCCAAAGTCGGCAGTATGATTCAAGGTAGGCAACTTAGCGGTAACCTGTTTAGTTGTTGGGTCGGTTTCAAATTCCACCCTGTACGTACGCTGCAACATATGGCCAGGTTAGCCCCCCACTTAATTTGTGTCAATCGAATACGACGTCCGGGTGATGTACCTATGCAGTAGCCAGTTCCAATCATTCCAGCCAGCCAGCCCTGAGTTCTATCGAAGGTTCAATCGCTTATCTAATGGGGTGGCCAGTTCAATACGTTCAAGCCGTTCAACCGCTGCGCTCCGTTCAACATAGGATCAGTCCGTTCCAGCCGTTCCAGTCGTTCAATCGCTTCGCTCCGTTCAAAACGTTTCCGGAATTCTTGAAAGTTCGAAAGGTTCAAATAACATAAGTTGACGAAGGCGCAACCGCCATGTTCACCTGGCCTGTCTGGCACATCACTCACCGCTGGCATTAGAACAATCACTACGATCTGCTAATCATGGGGCCGAGCAAGGCCCGTGATCCGCGTGATGTCGTCATCGCTTTTTCTTGGCGAAGACGGCGACGAATACCCTAAAGGAATCTGGTTTTTCCAAACGCCAGCGTGACTCATCTAGGGCATGCAGCGCGTTAAGATTTTTTCTCAGTGCACGTCGAGGGCGGTTTTTATGGCTTGATTCAGTTCCTCGATCTTGCCGGCATCGCAGGCGCCCATTAGCCGCGTCAAACGGTGCCGCGGAACGGTAAGGATGTTGTCTAAATTCGCAACACAGGGGACGGGTAATCCCTGTCGGCGGCCGAGGACTACTTCAGTCGGGAGCTGACGGATAGTTCGCGTGACAAGCGCAACCACAATGGAGCCGATGTTTTCAAGGACGCCATCCCGAGTCAGGATGATTACGGGCCGATTGCCGACCGGAGGGGGTAACTCAGCCCACCAGATCTCGCCACGCTTCACGCGTCGTCAGTTTCCCACTTGGAGATGGGGGGCAATTCGCTAAGCAGTTTCGTTTGGGTCTCGGCTACCTGGTTCGGGTCGACGTCCGTGATAGCGGCGGCTTCTAGATACTGTCGAACGGCGTCTTCGATGAGCTCGGCTATATCCCGGTTTTGCCGTTTGGCGAGATCGCGAAGCTTTTTTTCGACAACGCTGGGAAGGTTAATAGTCATAAAGGGATTCTAAACTGTCATCAGCCTGGCTTCAACCTAGATCTCCCAGGTCACCCACCGGCTGCGGCTTGACGTGGCGACGAACTGTGTAAAAGGAAATCTCGTCGGGATCTGTATTCTACTTTCACAGGCGAGCCCCGGGTACTTTGAGAATTCTTCCCGGCTCGATTTCGGCCTTCAAAGTGACTTGGTTTAAAAGCGCGACATCTTCGGGCTTGAACGGAGCGGGTAAGCTCTTGGGGATCAAATCTTCCAAGCGCGCCCGGCGCGAGACGGTTTCCAGTGCCAGCCGAACCGGCTCTCGGTTCAAGATCCGGGAATCTTGGATTTCGCCGAAACCCTGCATGGTTTGCAAAAAGACGCTGCGAAAAGCGCCGAACGCTTGAGGCGCGCTATAGCCGACAAAATGGTAGATGCTGCCCCGGTAGTCAATGAAATAAACCATGACCCTGACAACTTGCCCATTTTCTGTCCGCGCATCCGCGACGGCAGCATAGGCGGGAAATTGACCCGAACGCATAGGGCCACGGTCAATGACTCTCAGCCCAGGCTGGTTGAGAAATTTCGCGGCGGCAGATTCTAAAGATTTTTCCCGCGCCGAAGAGAAGCCCAAAAATGCGCGGTTCTGATTTTCGACCATCACGACCTGGGTGGGTTGGTTGATCACTTTGAATCCACGCGGCACCGGAAAACGAAAGCGCAGTGCCGGATGATAGAAGACATTTCCTTCGACGAATCCTTGCCGGGGATCGTCGCCGAGTACCAACCCTTCGATCGTTTTCAAGTAACGGGAGGTATCCGAAGTCCCACGTTTGTCGGGTGGCCGTCCCGCGGTCAATTCTCGGATGCGCTCAATCCGGTCTCCGGGATTGGGATGCGTGGAGAGAAAGTTGGGCATGCCTTGCCCTTCCTTTTCTTGCATGCGGTTGAGCGTCTGGAAAAAACCAATCACGTCCCGCGGGTCATAGCCGGCGAGGGAGCTATACTCGACGCTCAGTTTATCGGCTTCCAATTCGTCGTCGCGGCTGTAGCGAAGGAAGAGCAGTTGCGTGGCCATGCCGCCGAGATTCATCAGATCCTGCGCGGGGAGCCCGAGCACTCCCTGGCCAAGCAGAGCGCCGCCGAACAGGAGCCCTTGACCTATCTGCTGCTGCCAGGCCTGGCGGGCCGCGTGGCGGGCGGCCACATGGCCGATCTCGTGCGCCAAGACGGCGGCGAGCTGATCCTCGTCATTCAAATGGGCGAGCATCCCGCGGGTGATATAGATGTATCCTCCCGGAAGCGCCATGGCGTTGATGATCGGGCTGTCGAGGATGGTGAAAGTTACCGGAGTGTTGCGAAACTGTTCTTCAGTTCCGGCCCGCCTGAGGTGACTGGTTGCGAGAACGCGGTTGCCAACCTCCGTGACGTAGCGCTCGAGCTGCGGATCGCGGTAAAGACCGAAAAGCGCGGCGATTTCTTTACTGCTTTTCTTGCCGATCTCGGCTTCTTGTTGCCAGGTATAGCCGAGAAAACGCTTCTCTCCGGTAGCCGGAACGATATCCGTGGTGCAGCCGACATAAAGGAACGCGGTCAGGGCAAGTGACAGAAATCTGAACATTGCTTTACAATTTAGAGGAAACCTGCGGGAGAAGAACATCATCTTGATTACGGCGAATTCCTTTTCGCCGAAAGATTGTGGCAACTTAATGACACATGCGCAATATTACGTTTAGAAGGAAATTATTTTTGAGGCAAGGAGTGGACAGCATGTCGAAATATTCCTATGGAGCTTTGCCGTGAACTGATTAGTTTCAATTTTTTGTGAGCGCAGCTCTGTCGTGCCGGCTGCGATTTTTACCTTGACCGCTTGTTTGCCTGGCGATATAGCTTCGGGGCATAGGGAAAGGAGCCATCGTCATGGACCACTACCACAAATCATATCGCATCATCTCCAGGTCCGAGCGTGACCCGGAGAACAGCCTTTTCAGGGCACTGATTACCATTGAAACCAGTTCGGGGCCTGTTTACTTCGAGAGCACAACCCCATGTCGCGAACCAATAGCGGGACGATTCGATAACGAACGCGAAGCTGAATCATACGGCGTCGAATGGGGAATAGATGCTATTGACCAGGGTTATATGGAAGGTAGATTTTTTCGACGCCTCTGATGAGGCCAGAAAGTGGTAATGGGTGCTTTCTAATGGGTGATCCTATCTGGGCTTCAAATACGAAATGATTCATCACAAAATTCTCGCCGCCGCTTGCCTAGTGCTCGCGCTGTTCGGCTTTGCCGGTACACTCCACGCCCAAACCCAGAAGATCCGCATTTCCCTCTCGAGCCGGAGCAATACGAACACGTCTTACTACGTCGCTCAGGCGCGCGGCTTTTTCAAGGATGAAGGCTTGGAAGTCGAGTTCATCCAGATCAATCCCCGGCTCGGCGCCATGGCGGTGCTAAACGGCGACGTCACCTTCACGACTTCGTTCGTCAGCACCTTTCGCGGTATCGTGCAGGGGCTGCCGATGAAGACCGTGTTTATTCTGTTGAAGAAAGGTACCTACCATTTAATGGTAAGGCCTGATCTCATCAAAGACATTCAAGATCTTAAAGGCAAAAAACTGGGTGTGACAGCGGTCAACGGCGGCGATCACATCATCGGCAGGGAGCTGATGCGAATGAAAGGACTGGACCCGAACCTCGTTCAAGCAATCGCCGTCGGCGATCCGTCGCTAAGGCTTCAAGCGGCTATCACGGGCGCCGTGCAGGCCGTTTCAGTGCCACCGCCGTACGATTTGATGCTTGAACAGAAGGGACTAAAATCCATTTCCGGGCCGCCAGAAATCGGTGTGCCCTCGTCGGGTTTGTTCGCGGCAGACCGGTCCATCAAGGAAAATCCGCAAGTGTTGCGGCGCACCATCCGCGCGACGTTGAAGGCGAACCGATTTATCGAAGGGAACAGGGAGGAAACGATCCGCATCATGACCCGGTTTGTGCCACAATCTGTGGAAGCGGCAGGGCGCTCCTACGACGTGGAACTCAAGGCGCTTGCCAAGGACGGCCAGATGACCGATTCGGAAATCGAGTTCCAGATGGAGCGACTGGCCGACAAGAAAAGGCCCCTCGACGAGATCCGCGATTTCTCCTTTGCCCGCCAGGCGCTGAAAGAGCTGGATTCGGGAAAGTAAGTTCAGGTCGGCTGCTTAGTGGCGATCTTTTTTGTTGAGAAACCTGCCTAACTGTGAAAAAGTAACTAGAGCGAGTGCAATAAACAGTGTGATGAAAATCACAACGAGGTACCCATATATCCGCATGTAGGGCGCTGCCGGCATCGGAACATCCGCCCAATTGGCCTCGAACCTTCCCTTATCAAAATCGTAGACATAAACGCTTTTCCACTCCAAGCAAGTGAGTGGCTTTGCAAAGTTTATGTTGTCTCGTCGTGTTTCTGCGGGAACATCGATGGCCTTGTAGATGCAGGTGTTGAATTGCAGAGCGGCATTTTTGACGCCGGTTCCGGTAACGTATGCTCCGGCGGGATAATCGGCCGTATAAACAACCGGAATTCGCGGTTTTTCGGCCCCGTAGTATTTATGGTCCGGATAATCATAGGAGCCGGGTTTATTCCACCTCAATAAATAAAATCTGCCGTATTCAGGATCGCTGTTGTATGCGGGATCGGTGTCCTGCGAATCTATCACCCATTCCGGAAAGCAATAAGGAATATCTTCCCCGAAGCTCAGTACCGTATAACTTACGTTCTTATTTATCTTGCCTTCCCCATTTTTTGAACTGTCAAAAACGCAGCCTCTTATGAATTGAACAATGGCGTATTTCTCGAGCGCGTCCACGGAATCGGTCTCGTATTCCATGATCACGCCATTGCCGTAAGTGGGATAATCCGGGTCGTCACTGAACCAAACTTCGTAAACCGACGTTGTGAGCGTGAATCTTTTGAGATCGCAGGTGTCGGTCAACCGGCAGTCCGGATTCCAAAAGACCTGTTTTGTTTTTGAGAGCGTGTGGACATGTCCTTTCCCGGTAAAGTGGCCGTAAGAATTGCCCGCAAGAAATGGGATAAGCCAGACGAGTGAAATGCAGAAGAATTTCTTCATTGGGTCGGAAAGGCCCGCGCGTGTGAAAACCGCTCCTTCTTCGAGGACCTCAGAGTGAACCGGACGGTGGGCGAAGTCATGGATGCAGAGAAACGGTTACTTTTTCGCGCTTGCCCGACTAGCGCTCACGATTAGTCTTTCACCCCGTAGGTGCTGTAAAGCTGGTCGATAAAACCGCTGTCATCGAGTTCTTTCATGAGCTTTCCATCGATCAAGTTTTCCGTCTTCAGTCCCGCCACAGCGGGATTTTGCTGCTTCATCAAGCGCTGGACGTTTCGCAGACCGTCGAGGGAGGGAAAAGGTTTTCGGTCCGTGGCTTGAAGCAGATCCTCATAACCTCGGGCCGCAAGCGCCGGGTCGCTTATTTTCAGGCGTCTCGTGATGGTTTCCATGACCGAAGATTTCGTCTTGGGGCTGAGGGCATAAGCCACGCCTTCCAACCACGCTTTCAGGGTGTTTCTGGCTACATCGGCTTGCTGCTGCAAGTAGCTTGCCCTGGCAACGATGCCGTTGCTGACAAAGGGAATGTTGGTCTTGGAGAGCTCCACCAGGATCGGAAAGCCCCGCTGCTTGAGGCTGTTGCTGAAAGCGCTGTCGACCACGGTAGCATCGACGGTCCCTTTCTCGAGCGCTTGACTCAGCATCGTCTGATCGCCGGCCGCGACGATCTGTATGGCGTCACGGCGCGGATCCAGGCCCAAGTGTTCGAGCCCGAGCATCGCCCCCATCCAGATCGTTCCGCCAATGACCTGGACGCCGAGACGTTTGCCACGCAGATCTTGGGCACTCTTGATGGTGGGTCTGACGACCAGGTCGAAGGGTATATGACTGGTGAAGGTGCCGATGACTTTCAGATCCAAACCGCCCGCCGCAGCTCCCAGGGCGGCAGTGCCGCCGGTATTGGCCAGCTGGATTTGGCCCGTAGACAAACTGGCGATCATCACGGGTGAGCCGGGCATATAGACGGGCTGGACAGCAACTCCATACTTGGCAAAAAAACCCTTCTCTTGCGCGATCCAGAGCGGGCTGACGCGCGCGCTGATGTTTGCGTAGCCAATAATAACTTCTGGGGCGGCTAAAAGCGGTGGGGGCGTGGTCCAAGAAAAGATCACGAGTGTTAGGGCACAGAGAATCTTGGTCATTGAGTTCATCCAGTCAGTCAAAGGAGCTTTGTTTGCGAGGCAATCTAACGCCGGCAAAGACCGGCTGTCAACCGGAAAACGGTTGAGTAAAACAAACGCGCCGCTTTTCTTTTCCGCTTTTCTTTTCCGTTGACTGACCTATTTGGCTTCATCCAAACTACTTCAAGCCAAAAAGAACAAACGGGGTCTACCATAGACACTGCTCGGCACTTGTGTTCTCTTCATGCTGATGAATCTGCTTAGTAATCGAGGCGCTTTTCGCGCGCTCAGCTATCCTGATTTTTTCTGGTTCTGGTCCAGTTACTTCGTCTCGAATGTCGGATCGTGGATGCAGAGCATCGCCCAGGGGTGGCTGCTTTTCGATTTGACCTCTTCGCCGTTTTATCTCGGCCTTTTCAGCTCCTTAAGGATGGTGATCCTGTTGTGCTTTTTCGTCTTGGGTGGATTGATATCTGACCGTTGGGAGCGCCGCAAAGTTATGCTTTGGATTCAGGTTATCTCGGCTTTAACGGCGTTGGGACTGGCATTGCTGGTGTCTTTCAAAACCATTCAGGTTTGGCACATCTTTGTGCTGGGGGCGATCACATCTACGACGTGGGCATTTGAGCAGCCGGTGAGACAAGCGCTGATCCCGCAACTTGTGCAGCGCGAGGACCTGGTCAATGCGTTGGCTCTGAACGCCGTCGTTTGGAACGGCGCTGGGTTCCTGGGTCCAAGTCTCGTGGGGCTACTCGTCGGTGTTATCGGCGTCGACGGTTGTTTCTACGTTAACGTGGTGAGCTATCTCGCCGTTATAGGCGCGCTCCTGCGCATGCATGTGCCGGCAATTGAATCGAATGGTCGGCGGGCGACCGTGCTGCAGAGTCTCCGTGACGGCTTTGGCTATGTGCGTCGAGAGAAAGTGATCGCAACCTTTCTGCTGGTTTCTTCCATCTTCAATATCTTTGGCCGATCATTTGTCACTCTGTTACCAGTTTTTGCAAAGGAGGTTTTGCGAATCGGCGCGTCAGGTTTGGGATTTATCGCCGCCGGTCCCGGGTTGGGTACGATAATCGGATCATTCAGCTTGGCTGCCTTGGGACGAATGGAGGCGAGACGCGGCATCCTGGTTAGCCTATTGCTGGCTTTTTCCGCCAGTCTTTTTGTCTTTGCGGCCAGTGGTGATTTTCGAATTGCTTTTATATGCCTTGTCATAGTGGGTGCCTTGAGCACGGTGTTTGAAACATTGCTCAATACATCAATTCAACTGAGGGTGGTGGAGGCTTATCGGGGTAGGGTGATGGGGTTTTATGGTCTCACCGGCGGCGGCTTAAGGGAGCTCGGTGGAATGCAAGCCGGCTTCTTGGCGGAATGGAGCAGTGCACCATTTGCCATTGAAGCAGGCGCGGTGATTCTGGTCGTCGTCGGCTTATTTTTTCTTGGGCCCAGGCTGCGACGATTGGCTATTTAGGCCGGCAGTTTCGGCAGACCTAGCGAGTTTTCGTAAGCGACTTCTAAGTTGCCTATGTGTAACGTGATTTATTAATCAGCTGAGCATGCTAAGGTAAATAGAAGCAATAATCCGGTAATTCCCTATGGAGAAATTGTGGATATTTCTTTAAAAAAATGATTTACATTGAGAGTTGTCCGGCAGGGTCTTAGTTACCATTTGGGCCTGTTAGTCGCGACGGCCGGTTTAGCCGCCGCCGATCCAGGAAGGAAGTTTGATGGCAGACCGGAAGTTGGGCCGAAGCTGATCGCTATCCGCGGTCATATGGATAATCATTCTGACGAGCCGTTCCCTAAGGTTGGTAAACGCAAGACAAGCCATAACAGCGGGATTTTGGTAAACGACACGATCGAATCCGATTACGATGGACTCATCGCGCTGATGAAAATGCGGAGTAGCCAGAGCCAACACCGCAATTTTACTACGGCTGGATTGGGGACCGGCGTGGCGCAACCGAAATCTTCAGCCGCGTGCTCCTCAGGCAGTCCGGTGGCGCTCAAGGCGGAGGACGCGGTGATGCTTGCCCTCGAAGCCGCTGGCACTGGTACGTTTCGCTGGGACTTTCGTACCGGTGCCCTCACATTGGATGATGTGCTCCATCGTCTCTTCGGGCTTCAGGTGCAAGCCAACGCTCGCTCATCGGACCAACTACTGGCCTTGGTGCATCCGGACGACCGCGTGGAAATCATGAGCCGGTGCGAGCGCTGTCGGTCGGACGGCGAGGATTTCGAGACCGAGTTCCGTGTCATCGGGCCCAACGGCAAGATCCGATGGTTCTATAGTCGCGGCAAAACCATCATTGAAAATGGTCATCCCATTTACTTGACCGGTGCTTGCTTCGACATCACCGAGCGCAAGACCACGGAGTTGCAGCGCGAAGAAGCTCTCAGAGAGAACGACCGTCGCAAAGACCAGTTTCTGGCTCACATGAGCCATGAGATCCGCAGTCCTATGACCAGCATTCTGGCCTACGCCGACATCCTTTTGAGTCACTTACAGGATACCGACGATATCGACTGCGTGAAGGTCATCAAGCAAGGGGGCAACCACCTTTTGGAATTGATCGGCGATATTTTGGATTTGTCGAAGATCGGATCCGGGAAACTCAAGATCAATAGAGAGATCGTCTCCCTCCCCACACTCATTGGTGAGGTTCACTCCTTGATGGAAGTGCGAGCGAAAGAAAAGCAGCTGCCACTGCTTTTGCACTACGAAGGGACCCTCCCTCAAAACATCGAGACCGATCGCACCCGATTGCGGCAAATCCTGTTCAATCTTGTTAGTAATGCCATCAAGTTTACCGCAAACGGCAAGGTCGAAATTATTGCTAGATTTCTGCCCAGCGACTCTGCGATCGAGGTCGAAGTGGCGGACACGGGTATCGGTATATCGAAGGAGCAACAGGAGAAGCTGTTTCAGCCTTTCATGCAAGCGGACAGCGCCACGGCTCGTGGACAAGAGGGCACCGGTTTGGGACTGGCGATTACGAAGCAGTTGGTAAACATGTTGGGAGGAGAGATTTATTTTGAAAGCGTGCCGAACCAAGGCAGCAATTTTCGCATAAAGATGCCCATCCTCCGCCCGCCCGCGCCAGGTACCGGAACAAGCAATGGCGTGAACTCTGCCGTGGCAAAACGGAAAAGCAAAATCCTTCTGGTGGATGACAATCAAATGGTTTGCAAAGCCATCGGGCGCCTGTTGGAAACGTCCGGTCACGAAGTTGCCGTGGCTTTCGATGGTCAATCGGCTCTGGAAAAGGCGCGCGATTTCCAAGCCGATGTGGTTGTTTTAGATCTCAAGTTACCCGATATGAGTGGTTACGAGCTATTGGAGCAGTTAAAGAAAATAAAAACTCTCGCAAATACGAAATCAATAGCGCTCACCGGCTATGGCCAAGAATGTCGCCGCAATGCAGGGTTAGAATTTGACCACTTTTTGACAAAGCCAGCCGATGCCAAAGTGTTAGAGGCGTTGTTACGTGTTTAGCAGCCTCATCCTTCGATCGTAGGAGTAGTTCAAAGCGTTCAAGCAGTTCAAATTGTTCAAAAGGTTCGCCCAAGAAGCAGCCAGGCGGCCCGAAGCGTCGATAAAGAGGCTTCAACTACCTATTTCACGACCCAAAGACCTTTCCAAAGATTCATTTGCTTTTCCTCAGGCTTTTGGAAGCTCCAAATCAATAGCAGGTCACCCCACATTTGCTACCGTCCACTGGAATCATCCGTCTTTCAATGATATTCAGATGTGCGGCAGAAATGCGAAATCTGCACAGGATTCGTTACCATCATCGCTACTTTTTTACGCAATTCGTAGGGGGAAACATGGAAACCGCTTTTAGGAAGTCCCTGATATGGGTGCTCGTTGGATTCCTTACATTACCCGGGGCGCCGCTCAGCGCCGCCGAGAGCGCCGGACAGGGGTTCAAGCCCGAGGAAATCGATGCGCTGGTCGCCCCCATTGCGCTTTATCCTGACGAACTGCTTTCCCAGATATTTATGGCGTCCACCTATCCGCTGGAAGTAGTGCAGGCGAGTCGCTGGGCAACGCAGAACAAGAATCTGAAAGGTGATGCATTGGCGCAGGGACTGGAGAAACAAGACTGGGATCCGAGCGTGAAGTCGCTCGTGAACTTCCCCGACGTGCTGTCCAAAATGAGTGACAAGCTCGATTGGACCCAGAAATTGGGGGACGCATTTCTTTAGCAGCAGAAAGAGGTCATGGATGCCGTTCAGAGACTCCGCGCCAAGGCTCAAGCCGCCGGTAATCTGCAAACGACTGAGCAGCAAAAAGTCATCGTCGAGGAGAAGGTCATCAAAATCGAACCTGCTAGTCCCCAGGTCGTGTATGTCCCGACCTACAATCCGACCGTGGTTTATGGAGCGTGGCCGTATCCGGCGTACCCGCCCTATCCTTGGTATCCGCCCGGGTACGCGTTTGGCGCATCCATGCTTGCCTTTGGGACAGGCGTTGCGCTCGGCGCTGCCTGGGGATTCGCGTGGGGCGGCGCCAACTGGGGCCGTGGGTCGGTTGATATCGACGTCAACCGAAACACCAATTTTAATACAAACATTAATCGCGAGCAGGCCAAGCAGAATCTCCAAGCGCGCGGGACAGAAAGAAGGGGGCTCCTTCCAGCATGACCCGAGCCATCGAAAGGGCGTCGGTTACAGAGACAACGCGACTGCTCAGAAGTTCAACCGGGGCGGTGATGCCCAAGCGGCCAAGGCGCGCGAAGATTTTCGCGGCCGGGCGGAAGGCGGTCGGCAAGAGTTGGCGCGCCAGGGCGGCCCCGGCGACCGCGGTGGGGTGGGAGAGAAAGGTGGTGTGGGAGATCGAGGCGGGCTGGGAGATAAGGGGGGGCCAGGCGATCGGGGTGGATTGGGCGACAAGGGGGGTGTCGGAGATCGTGGCGGCCAAGGTTTGGGGGATCGAGGTGGTGGGGTAGGTGATCGTGGGGGTCAGCGGCCGGGAGCTGGAGCTGGTGCAGGCGATCGTGGAGGGCTCGGTGGCGGTGGGGGAGGGAGTGCCTTCCAAGGCGCCGGCGGCCGGGGAGGCGATGTGCGAAGCGCGAGCTCCCGCGGGGCGGCAAGTCGGGCTGGTAGTGCGGGTGGGGGAGCCGCCCGTGCCGGAGGTGGTGGTGGCGCCCGCGGCGGCGGTGGTGGCGGTCGTGGTGGTGGTGGCGGTGGTGGGCGGCGCCGGTAAAGGGCTGTCGTGATCTATCTGCGGGCTTTCGGATGTTCGCGCGGAGGGAAAGAAGATGCGCTACGCATTAGCGGAAACTCGGAAAATCTTTTGATGAATAATTACCACCGGCCTAACTCTCGTTCTGGCCATTGCTCTGGCATTAGGCTTGGCTCCGTCGGCGTTCGGCGCGACCGCCGTGAAACAAAAAACGTTTGCCTCTGCGGAAGAAGGCGTCAAAGCGCTCATGGAGGCGGCGAAGAAAAACGACACGAACGACATGCTCGCGATCCTCGGTCCGGAAGCCAAGTCCCTCATCGAATCGGGCGATCAAGTTTCCGATCGTACGGCTGGCGAGCGCTTCGTCAAATCTTATGAGGAGTCAAACAAGCTGGTGAAGTCGGGGGACTCGAAGATAGTATTGGAGACCGGAAAAGATGATTGGCCATTTCCGATTCCGCTCGTAAAGGAAAATGATCGCTGGCGCTTCGATACCCAAGAGGGGAAAGAAGAGATTATCAACAGGCGTATCGGTCGCAATGAACTGGACGTGATTCAGGTGTCTCTGGCTATTGTGGACGCGGAGCGCGAGTACTACCAGCGCGATCCTGACGGCGACAAGCTGCTTCAGTATGCGCAAAAGCTTATCAGCACGAAGGGAAAGCGCGACGGTCTATATTGGGAGACTAAGCCGGATGAGAAGCCGAGTCCCCTTGGGCCTTTGGTGGCTCGGGCCAGAGGGGAGGGATATAAGGGAGCCGGCGGGAAGCCGGTGGCGTATCACGGCTACTATTACAAGCTTCTCACCGGGCAAGGGAAAGACGCGCCGGGCGGCGCTTACGATTATCTAGTGAAAGGTAAGATGATGGGTGGTTTCGGCGTCGTTGCGTATCCGGCGCAATACGGATCCTCCGGGATCATGACGTTCATCGTCAACCACGATGGTGTCGTTTATCAAAAAGACCTGGGAACTAAGACAGCGTCCGTTGCCCAAGCGATGACTAAATTTAATCCGGACAAGACCTGGACGGCGGTCAAACAGTAACTTGCCTGAGTGTTCAAGGTTCAACGTTCAAAGTTCAATGTGAACCAGACCGTCTCTTTTGAGCATTGACCCGGAACTTTGAACCGCCGTGCTCTTGCGCTAGTTGGCTGGTAGTTTCGGAGGCATCGGCAATCCTGCCCTGATGCGCTGCGAAAAATCCGGCGCAGTGTCTGTCGCCTGCGCGGAAGCATTGATAAGGGATCGTCGCTTTAGCTCCTCAAACGGCAGGCTCGTATCAATCGCGGCCCGCTCATAGAGATATTGGGGAACATAGCCGCTGAGCAAGACCTTCCATGATAGAGGTAGGTTGCTTTGATTGACCCGAGTATGGGTCAGAATACTGGTTGTGCAGTTGGTTGTGAGCGCGTTGTAGAACTCAGGGTTTTTCGCTAGCGAGTTGATCTCTCGGATATAGTCCAGAAAAAGCCTTCGCGCGTTGTCGGCTGGGGCGCGGGTCCGATACAGGTAAACGTCCTCCGGAGGATCCTTCCGATAGTTGGTCCGGAGCCGGATCAAATCCCGCTCATCGGCGACGACGTAAAAGAGTTCGTACTGCTTGAAGAAGCCGGCGACGGTGGAATAGCTCTGGTGTTGCTGCCTGCGCGTCTCGATGGAGATCGCTATAAAATCTTTGCCGGAAAATCCGAAGCTCAGAAAAATGTGAGCAATTGCGTCTCCCATCCAGTAAGAAGCAATCACGTCGACCGAATCGAGCTGCCGGAGATCGAACGTTTTGTCGTAGTAACGAGGAGTGAAATCGGTTTCTGTGCGGTAATCAAAGTTTCTGATGTTGTGAATCGTCACCAGATCACGGTTGATCACGGCGTAAGGCAAACGGGCGTATTCCGGTGCCCAATCTCGATCTTGCCTGGGTGGAATTGTCGACCACCAGGCAACGAGGAGCAGGAAAGCTGCAAAGAAAACCAAGAGAGGACGAGTTCGTTTAGTCGAGAAAAGATACCAGACTAGTAGCGCTGCGCCAAAAATGGCGAAGGCAAAAGCCAACACTCTTCGGAGATCGTCGCCGGGCAGGTTGGAATAATAGATAGCGAGCGCGCCCCAGCCGGTCATTGCCGCCATGACGATAGAAATTATCAGGGTGAGAGATGCACGGCCGATCCATTTCACAAGCTTCTCTTAACAAACCGCGAGCCTAAGGACAATCTGGAAACAACAATCAGGTATTTCCGATGGCGAGCGTATTTACTAACACAGCGGTCACCTGAATCTGATGGGACGTGCCTTGCTGAGCCAACTTCGTCATCAAGTTCTTCGCGTAACTTGTTGCCGCACGCTCCTTCTAAGGGATTTAGCAGACCTAAATCAGGTAACTCCCGATGGCGGATATCAATACAAACAGGCAAAGTGAAATAAATCTAAACTGGAGGTGTAGTTATGTGGTTATTGTTTTGTCTTATTTTCGTTGGTTTGTCAGTAAACCAGGCGGTCGGGCAGGAAAAAAAGCCGGCCGATAGACCCAACGCGGTCGTGACCCGGGAAGCTTCCATAACCGCTACGGTGGAAGCGATCGATTACGACAAGCGCACCGTCGATCTGAAGGGACCCAAGGGCAATGTTGTCACGCTCAAGGTCGGTCCGGAGGCGAAGAACTTCAACCAGGTCAAGACCGGAGATCGGGTGACGGCCAAGTATTTTGAGGCAACCGCCATTCAAGTACGCAAGCCCAATGAGCCGCCCTTCACCGAACAGCAATCATCCGTGCAAGTGGCGCCCAAGGGAGGGACCCCGGGGGGCGTCGCCGTGGAGACCAGTGAGATGACCGCTGTGGTTGACGCTATCAATTATAAGACGCGCATGGTGACTTTGCGCGGACCGCAGCAGAAGACCGTTACCTTGAAAGTGGGTGATAGCGTGAAGCGATTAAACGAAGTTAAGAAGGGTGATGAAATCGTCGTCCGGCGCACGGAAGCGCTGGCCATCGACGTCAAGCCGGCGAAGAAATAGATAACTGGGTTCCCATTACTGTCCGAGTAAAGCAGGACTAGAGCGACACGGAGATCACCCTCGTCGCGCCGGATACGTTCGCGCTTCTTCCTGCCGGCGGTAGTTCAAACGACAACGATCGAGATCCTGGGTATCCCCAGCTCGCCTAGCGCGAGTAGCCGGGCCGCACGTCGACGAACTATTTCTACTCTCGATGCATCAATCGCTAAATGAGCGAGTCATGAGCGTTGCACGGGTTATATGCCAACGGAAGTTCAGCCCCTCTTGTAGATTGCAAATACGTCTGTCCTGAGTTCATCGAAGGAGCGAACAGTGCTCACATCGAAATGATTGAGCCTTTCCGTTCGTGTTCGTCGAAGCATTCCGAACTTTTTTCAGATGCCTGTTGATTAAATGTCGATATTCGCTGTTTACTGATCCCCTAATATCCACACAAGAAAGGCTCGCCTATGAAACAGTTCATTGAATTCGTTGCGAAGGCGTTCGTCACCGGCTTGCTCATCCTCGTTCCGGTTTACCTCGCCGTTTTGCTGTTACTCAAGGCGATGCAATCGTTAGTGGGTTTTGTACGGCCATTCGCCATGTTGCTCCCAGAATGGTTCCCCGCTGAACACGTTCTCTCGCTTCTCCTTGTCTTGATTGTCTGTTTCCTCATCGGTGTTGCCGTTCGCACGCCTGCGGGGCGAGAGATCCGGGAACGAATCGAGAAGTCTCTTTTCGAAAGAATACCGGGCTACGCGCTCTTTCGAAGTCTGACGCAACGACTGGCGGGAAAGGATGATGAGGAAAACGTCTGGAAGCCCGCGCTGGTCGAGATTGAAGAGGCCCTAGTCCCCGCGTTCATTATCGAAGAATTCGCCGACGGGCGCTTCACGGTTTTCGTGCCCTCGGTGCCCACGCCCTTCGCCGGCGCCGTCTATGTTCTCACCCCGGAGCGGGTGCATCCCCTGGATGTCCCTTTCACCGAGGCGCTCAAGTCAGTCTCCCGGTGGGGATCAGGTTCAAAGGACCTTGTCGCAGCAATGAAACCGAGAGCTCTATAAAATAGGAACAGATTGTTTCTCCCTGCATGCCGGCGTTGTATCTGGTTCCTCGCGCAGTGGGCGCGTGAGCGCAACGCGCGGCGAGGTTGTCGGAAGAGATCAGGAAGTCATTGCGAGCAACTTCGGTTTGATAAGATAGAGTCAAAGCCATGGAGTGTGTTGTTAGGACGATAGGAGCTGTCGTCAAAGTGAGTTTTGCTGCGGTAGCCTTGGCGGCAATCTTGAGTTGCTCCCAAGCCAACATGGAAACAGAGCAGAAATGGCTGAGCTTTCGCTGTCCGGACGGGCAAACGGTGATGGCTCAGTTCCACCTGCCAGAAGACCAATTTGTCAACGTTCGTTTCGCTGGCCGCGAGATGCGGCTGCCGCACGTGATCTCGGGCTCGGGCGCACGCTACAGCGACGGCAAGACAACTTTTTGGAATAAGGGCAGAAGTGTGCTGCTGGAAGCCGATGATAAAATCGTGGTCCAAGATTGCATGTTGCAGTGAGAGCTGGGGTTCTTTGCCGGGCGAAATGAACGTCGAAAAGCTCGGACATGGCGCGTTTCTGCCGCGCCGCCTCACAATTGAGTTGAGCTATGCCCGGTCGTCGATCTTAAGGGTCGTCTCCATATGGAAAACCATGACGGTCATATGCCAACGACCGGGAGAGTGTTCGGATGAGGCTAGCTCCAATTGCGGAACGAGATTAATTCCGCTAAAAAAGTAGGACCTTCAGCATTTCCCCTAAGGAATTTGGCGTCACTAAATCAGAGACCGCCGGATGGTGAGGCCATACTCAGTTTGTTAGGGTGCTTCGAAGAAAAAACTGGAAAGGGAAAATAGCAGCATAGTTACCCGGACTTTGGGCGCAACGAATCCGCTAGTATAGCTCTTCGTCACTCTTAGATGCCGATGTTTCAAGCTTGCCGCCTGCATAATTTTCAAATGATGAAACCAGTTGCTAAAAAAGCCAAAGCCATTGGCGTGCGGCTCGCTAAATGCCCAATGCTCTATTTGGGTATCCTCGTGCTCATGGCATGGGGCTGCGCCACGCCGATAGGTGTGGATTACGTCGACCGCAGTGTCGCCTATCAGTCGCTCACGGCCAATGTGCTTTCCGCCGAAAAACCGAGCTCATTTTCAGCGCGGGAGCTGGTGAATCTCAACTTGTATCAGCGCTTCGAGGACGATCCGGTGGGCGCTTTGGCGGAGCTGCACGCGGGTTTGGCAGCCACGGGGGACGAGGATCGTATCTTCGCGCTGGCCGAGCTTTCGTTTTTCTACGCAGATAACAGTGGCGACCGGTCCTACTATTTGGCCGCTGCCGTCTACGCCTATGCCTTTCTGATGCCCGGACAACATGGAACGCCGCCAAAGGGAATCGACCCACGATTGAGATGGGCGGCGGATATCTACAATCAGGCACTCACCCAGGCCGCAAAGTCGCACGATGGCGCCTACGTCATGCCCATGGGCGGTACATTTAAACTACCCTTCGGTGAGCTTACGGTCACCTTCGACGAAGCGGATCTGATCTGGGCCGACTATCGAATGAAGGATTTTATCCCGGCTGCTGACGTCGAGGTACGCGGCCTACGCAATCGCTATCGCACCCCAGGCATTGGCGCACCGCTCGCCGCGTCAATTGAGCCGATTGGGACCACCACCACCAAACAGGACGCCTATATTCCATTGCGAATGAAGATTCCTGTCACGGCGTTTCTTCGTCTCGACGATCCGCGCGGGGCGCTCAAGTCCGGGAAGCTAAAGGGCGATCTGGAATTCTATACCCCGGATTCGGCAAGGTCGATCAAAGTCAACGGCGTCGAGGTCCCTATCGAATTCGAAACGACTACTGCCCTTGCCTTGCAGTTGGAAGGAGCCCCCGTTTGGGACTTTGAGATCGCGGGCTTTCGCTCCGGTGATTTCACTATCGGTCAGCAAAGGCTAGGACTCTACATGCTTCGTCCGCATCAAACCGGACGCATCCCAGTCGTGCTGGTGCATGGAACGGCCTCGAGCCCGGCGCGATGGGCCGAACTGATCAACGAGTTGGAGAATGACCCCCGGTTCTGGGAGCACTATGAGTTCTGGCTTTTCATATACAACACGGGAAATCCCATCGCTTATTCGGGAATGCTTTTGCGCGACGCTCTGACAACAGCGGTGACCGATCTCGATCCCGAGGGAAAAGATCCTGCACTCAAACAAATGGTCGTGATCGGGCACAGCCAGGGAGGCTTGCTCACGAAGATGACGGTCATCGATACCGGCATGCGTCTCTGGCCTTTTAGCGTTCCACCGGACCAGCTCAACGTTAGCGCTGAAACCCGAGATCTTCTAGTCAATGCGTTGATCTTCAAGCCGCTGCCGTTTGTTAAGAGGGTGGTGTTTATCGCCACGCCGCACCAGCGGCAGCTACCAGGCGCTCGGTTACCTCGGCCGGCTGGGTTCCTGGTTCGTGAATTTGCCGGGCCGTTTCGTCAAGCTGAATGTCGACCTAATGACCTTGCAAACCAAGGGACTCTATATGGGCACTGTCGGCGGAATCCCGACGAGTATTACCAATATGACTCCAGGAAATCCTTTTATCAAAAACCTAGCCTCCGTTCCGATTGCATACGGCGTCGTGGCGCATTCGATTATCGCCGTGGACAGTGATGGCTCTCTCGAGGACGCGGGGGATGGAGTCGTGAAATACACAAGCGCGCATATCGAGGGAGTTGAGTCGGAGAAGATCGTCCACTCCAGTCACTCAGTACAAGGCAATCCTGAAGCGATCCAGGAGGTCAAACGCATTCTGATCGAGCATGCACGAGGATTGTCCGCACCACAAAGAGCTGGCATCTCGAACTCAAAATAGGATAGAAAGCAAGATCTCGGTGCGGGAGGGGGAGGAATTGGACTTTAATCAAATCATGCAAACAGTCATGGTAATTCTCCCGCCGATTAAAGCGGGTGATTTCGTTACGGCCGGAAGGGTCAGAAAGCGAGCGATTATGCCGGACTACAATGGAAATAACTTTCGGTTAACCGGGATCCGGTTATTCGACCAAGGGTCCAAGCAACAATTCCCTCTCAACTTGCGGGAGAGGGTTAGGGTGAGGGGGCGCTACGCGCAGGCGGCTTGGTTCTGCCGGTTGTGCTTGGTGGTAGGAGCCCTGGTCGTCTGTGGTTTCGCTGCCGGCGCGATCGCTGCCGAGGCGACGGGACCAGCGGCGGAAGTGTCAAAAGTGGCTCTGCCCAAAGAAGCGGCGCTGGTGGTTTGGGACCAACCCATCACGGTGTTCCGATCCTCTGTCGCTGGACTCAACCCGCAAGAGCGAGCGGCACAGGCTGCGGAGCGCATTCAGGCTTTGCCCCTTGGAAGCGAGTCCGCCGAGATCAAATTCGATCCGGAGAAAATCGGCGCCGCAGAGGGTGTAGCTCTTAAGGTCAACTCCGATCCGTTGTTTTTCCTGACGGCAGGAGATCTGGCCCCCGATTCAAAGCAGACGTTAAACGCTGAGGCTCAAAGGGCGGTGACCTCATTGCGGGCGGCCTTCCGTGCGCGGGTGGATCAAACTCGGTGGAGCAACCTTTTAATGAGCGTGGCTCGTGTACTGATCGCAACGGTACTCTTGTTGGCCCTCATGTGGGTGTGGCGGCGGATTAGGATAGGGCTGCTCAAGGCTTTGGAAACGACGGCTTTGTTGCCGGAGAGATACCTGCGCCTGTTTGCCGTGGATCTCCGCATGCATATTCTTCAGGGGGGGCGGGCTGCGATTCGTTTGATTTCCGCCGTCATGGTTTTGCTGCTGGGCTATTGGTGGTTTGTGTACTCTCTGGAGCAATTCTCGCTCACCGCCTCTCTTGGCGAAAACCTTGAAGCGTTTCTGGTCCAGTTGTTCTTGAACTTCGGCCGCGGAGCGCTGGCAGCCATCCCGGGGCTGGTTGCGGTGGCCATCATCATCCTGATCGCTCGATGGTGTGTTCGGGTAGTCAACACTTTTTTCAGGGAGATTGAAAAAGGCACGCTTTCGCTGCCCTGGCTGGAAAGAGAAACGGCGCGAACGACGCGGACGTTATTGATCGTTGTTGTTTGGGTCTTTGCTCTCGTCGTGGCCTATCCCTATATACCCGGCTCCGACACGGCCGCGTTCAAGGGTTTGAGCGTCATCATCGGACTCATGATTACCCTCGGTTCAACCGGGCTCATCAACCAGATCATCAGCGGCTTGTTCGTCACCTATTCAAAAAGCGTCAGGTCCGGCGATTATGTGCGCATCGGCGACATCGAGGGCGAAGTCATCAGCGTTGGGTCCCTGGCAACCAAGTTGAAAACCCCTAGACAGGAGGAAATTACCCTTCCTCACTCGGTGCTGGTGGGGAGTGCCACGACAAACTACAGCCGTTTGGCAGGGGAGCAGGGAATGGTCGTGACAGTTTCGGCAACCATTGGCTACGATGTTCCGTGGCGTCAAGTTCACGAGCTTTTGCTTTTGGGGGCGTCGCGAACGCCGGGCATCCGCAAGGAGCCGGTGCCGCGGGTCCTGCAGCGGGAGCTGTCTGATTTTTACGTTCAGTATCAATTATTGGCGCATCTGGAAGATGACGCGAACCGCGCGGCAGTTCTCTCCGAGTTGCACGCACAGATCCAAGACGCATTCAACGAGTACGGCGTCCAGATCATGTCGCCGCACTTCGAATCGCAGCCGAAGAAGCCGGTTTTCGTGCCAAAATCTGCGTGGTATGCCCCGCCCGTACCCCAATCGCTTCCTGACATAACGGTCGATCTAAGTGAAGCGGAACCGAGAGCATCGGCCCCAAGTGAAGTCCAGGCCAGAGAAGTCGAGGCTAGAGAAATCGAGCCGAGAGAAAATGTGAACCCAGAGCCAGCGGCCAGACCTAGATCACCTTTAGCGGTCGGCAAAGGCGAACGTAAGCGTCCTGTGTCTCCTCGCAATACCAGGCCAAAGCCACCGAATATCTAGCGCTGCAGGCGGTCAGTTCCGGCTGGATTCCAAATGGATAGGTGTTTAGAGCCGAGAAGGAAAGGAAAAGACATATGAAAAAAATATTATTGGCGCTGGTCCTCTCTTGCTATGCGCACACGGCATGGGCGTTCACCATTGCCACCGGACCGAGCGACGGTAGCTATTTTCAAATCGCGCAGGACATCAAGAATGTCGCGGGGAAGGAAGGCATCGACCTTCAGGTCATGGCCACCAAAGGTTCGCTCGAAAACCTCGAGCTTTTAAGGAGCGGTAAAGCGGACCTGGCGATCGTTCAGTTGGATGCTCTAAGATTCATTTCCGATGTCGCCAAGCAAGACCAGGGTTTGGATGTCTTCGACAAAATCAAAGTCGTGCTGAATCTTTACCCGGAAGAGATCCATATCCTCACTAACAAAAAAGACATTCAGACTTTTTATAACTTGGAGGGAAAGCGGGTTTCGGTCGGACCCCCGGGAGGAGGTACCGCCGTTACGGCCGCGGTGTTATTTAACGTCTATGACATCAAATCGACCGTCTCTGAGGAACCTTTTGAGGATGCGATCAAGAAGATGGATCAGGGTAGCCTGGATGCGGTGATCTTTGTCGGCGGCGCCCCGGTTCCTTTCATAGGAAAATTAGACAATCGATTTCACTTTGTCCGGCTTCCCACGAGCCCGATTCTGGATCAGATCTATTTGCGAATTGCACTGGGAAAGCAACAATACGGTTGGGCCGGGGCGGATACGGAGACGTACGCTGTGCCTGCTGCAATTATGGGATTGGACAAACGGGATGAAAAATACGTGACCCAGATGCAGCAGATGGTTTTCGCTATTTTGAACAATCGCGAATTTCTGGAAGCCAAAGGTCATCCCAAGTGGAAAAGCTCGATCATTCGAACCTATTTTCCCTACCGAGGCTATGAGCCGACCAATCAGGTGATCCAGATTTTTAACATGCTCGATAAGCAAGGATACAAAGTGATAAAGAAGTAAAGCTACCTATCAAGCGTGCTGAGTTGCTATCGAAAATAGTCCTGCCATCAGCAAGCGTCTGCGTTGTGAATTCAACAACGAGCCCGTAGGAGGAAAACGTGAAGGAGTTGTGGTTTGCAATCATTATAATTTTCTATGCCGATCTTGGATCTGCCTTGACGATCGCGACGGGGCCCAGCGATGGAACTTACATTCAGATCGGGCGAGATATTCAAAGGGTAGCGCAGAAGGATGGCATCAAGGTGGAAGTTCTCACGACCCAAGGGTCCTTTGAGAATATGGTCCTCTTGGGAGACCAAAAGGTCGATCTTGCGATTGCCCAAATCGATGCCCTGGGTTTTTTCGCTAAAGTAATGAAACCGCAGGGCATTGATGTGTTTGGCGCGATTCGGGTCATACTCAATCTCTACCCCGAGGAAATCCATGTCCTGACGAATAATTCGGCAATCAATTCCTTCCTGCAGCTTCAGGGCAAGAAGGTTTCTTTCGGGCCTAAAAATGGCGGCAGCGCGTTGACGGGAGAAGTCTTGATCGAGGCCTACGGGATGCAAGTGGAAAAACTCTACCTTGATCCCAAGGATGCCCTCGATGGATTAAGGAAAAAGCAGTTGGATGGGATGATCTTTGTCAGCGGTGCGCCGGTGCCGCTATTCAAAAACTTGGGCAGCGGATTTCGATTCGTCGATCTACCGAGAAATGAATCTCTGGAAAATGTTTACAGCCGGAAAACCCTCGACCGTGCCGTTTACGATTGGGCTATCCCAACGGAAACCTATAGTGTCTTTTCCGTCCTCATGGGTCGCGACACTAAGGATCAACTCTATGCGCAAAACGTACAGCGGCTCGTCCTTTCGGTCCTTAGCAACCAAGACCAGCTGAGAGCGTCCGGACACGAAAAGTGGAAGTCCTCGGCCATCAATAATCCGTTGAAGTATCAGGGCTACGGCCCCGCCAACGATGCTATTAGCCTATATCATCAGCTAGTGTCCCTCGGATACAAGATTTACCGGCCGCAGTAACGATCGCCGCTGCGATTGACGACCATGGGCTCAGGCGACTTTATAATTACTCAAAACAATTTGCACCGGATCGGTCATTTGAATAAGATCCGGGCACATGAAAAGTGAAAATTTTAGTATTCCTTCTCGTCGCTGTTTCCTTCGATCGTCTAGCGCCAACCCTTATCTTGCCAAGCCGGGCGAGCGCCTGACGTCGATGAGAATATCGACGTGTGCCGTTAGCGGTGGTTTCGTGCATCTCTATACGGCCCTCGACAATGGCCTGTTTGATAAGTATGGGCTGAAATTCGAGAATGTTTTTATCCGGGGCAGCGGTCCCAATCTCTCGGCGCTTGCCGGCGACGAGGTCCAGTTCACCTATTGCGCCGCCGACGCGTTGATACCCGGTTTGGCTGCGGGGATCGATGTAAAAATCATCGCCTCTCCCTTGGTGAAGCTGCCTTATGTGTTGGTGACGCGAAAAGAAATTAGGCGGCCAGAGGATCTCAGGGGAAAAGTCTTGGGTATCGCACGTGCCGGAGACTTGAGCGACCGGCTCTCGCGCGCAGTCGTTAAAAAATTTGGCATGCCGCCGGACACAGTCACGATGCGCCCCATCGGCGGCAGTCAGGGCGAGCGTTATCTGGCGATGGCGGCAGGGATCGTCGACGGCGTCATCATCACGCCGCCCCTCGATGTGCGCGCAAAAAACGAAGGCTTCAACGTAATCTATCGCCTGATCGACCTGAACCTGCCGTTCATCTACAGCAGCCTGGAGACCAGCCACAGGATGTTGCGCGATCGTCCGGAGATCGTCCAGCGGATGGTAGCGGCTTTCGCCGAGATCGTCCACTTCGTCGAAAAAAACCCGGACAAGGCCAAAGCCTCCATCGCCAAAGCCATGCGCACAAAGGATGAAGAGGCGCTGCAGTCCGCCTATAATACGTACGCCAAGGACATCCTCGATCGGACGATGGTCGTCCCCGGAAAAGCAGTCGCCGAAGCCGTCGAACTCGCCCGGGAGAGCGGTACCCCCATCAGAAGAAAGCCGGAAGAGATCTACGACAACAGCTTCGTGCTCAATCTGGAAAAGAGCGGGTTTCTAAAGGAGATCTGGGGGAGTGAGAATTACAAACGCTAGAAGTGAATTTGTTTTTTCAATGACGAATAACCAACTCACCCTATAAGAAAAGCATAAAGGCCGTCAAAACAAGGTTCAGGAGAAACTATGACGAAGAGAATTTTGGCTCGTGGTCTCATGATCAGCATGATTTTAGGAGTGTTTGCGCTAGGTTTTCTTGTTGGAACGGTGAATCAGCGCTACGCTGACGCGCAAAAAATCCCAGGTATTGGAGACGTTTTGGACAAGGCCGGTAAGTCGGGCGGGAGTCTGGGTTCGATAACACAACTGGGTTCCTCGATCGTGGAGATGCAGGACCATGTCAACGGCTTGCAGAAAAATCTAGAGACGCTGAAAAAAGTGCAATCAGCGCTTGGCGGGAAATAGCCACAGTTTCTGACGATCCGGTAAGCCGCGCAGGTCTGCATCGCAGGCCCGCTGTTTTTAGACTCAGGCGAGGCGGAAAGAGTCGATAAAAATGAGGCGGAGGTATGCCTGGGCAGTCGAGTCCAAGGCCAGGCGAATTTTGCTCGCTCTGTATCCCTTTGTAGGTGAACCCTATCAGCGGTCACGCCGGGTCTCTACGAAATTGCTTTAAAACCGGCAGAATGATAAATTCTCCGTAATTTAAGCTTCGGCGGGGCATAAGGTAGCGCGACAAAAGTCCGGCCCCCACTTTTCTTTCCTTATTCGAAGTGAAATCTCCCGATCCGATCCCCCAAGATTATCTCCGCGCTAGAGAAAAAATGGTTGAAGAGCAAATTGCTGCCCGCGGGATCAGGAATCCTCGCCTCCTCGGGGCGATGCGCAAGATACCGCGACATCTGTTTGTGGATCCAGGGCTGTTACAGCGCGCCTACGACGACAGCTCGTTGCCCATCGGTCAAAAGCAGACTCTTTCCCAGCCCTACATGGCCGCGCGGATGACCGAAGCGCTGGAACTCTCCGGCAAAGAAAGGGCTCTGGAAATTGGCACCGGTTCGGGTTACCAGACCGCACTGCTTGCCGAGCTCAGTTTTAACGTCTTTTCCGTAGAAAAGATTCGGGCGCTCGCCACAAAGGCGCGTGGGCTCTTGGATCGGCTCCAGTATCATAATATCGCCATTCAGGTGGGTGACGGCACCATCGGGTGGCCCGAGCATTCACCCTTTGATGCGATCATGGTCACGGCCAGCGCGCCGGAACTTCCGCGGCCGCTGCTTGAACAACTCGCTCCCGGTGGCCGCTTGGTCATACCTGTCGGCGACGAACAGTCGCAGGTCCTTGTCCGGGTCAAGCGTCACGCTTCGAAGTTCGAAGAGGAACAACTGGGGGATTGTCGGTTCGTTAAATTGCGGGGGAAATTCGGTTGGCAAGAGTAAGCGGCAAGCGTTGCGTCCGACCGCTGCTTGTTTTCGTTTTTTGTTCTGTGGCGGGTTGCGCTTCGCAGACAACGATTTCCAAACCCAGGCCGCACGGGATCTATCATGTGGTTACATCGGGGGAGACCCTGTTTAAGATCGGCAAAGCCTACGGCGTTACTTACCAGGAGCTGGCTCGCCTCAACGGAATCAAAGACGCCGGGCAGATCCGCGTTGGCCAACGGATCTTTATCCCGGGGGCAACGCGTTCCCTTCCCGTGGAAACGATCGCGCCGATGGAACCGGCGCCGTCCGTGGCAACTTCCCCTGAAGCGCCGGTGCCGGATGTCGAAACATTCCTCTGGCCAGTGAACGGCACCGTCAATTCGGCTTTTGGACCGAGGGGCTCTGGCTTTCACGATGGCATCGACATTGCCGCTCCGGAAGGGACGCCGATTCGCTCCATTGAAGGGGGAGAGGTGATCTACAGCGATCAACTGCGCGGATACGGAAATATGGTGATCGTGCGCCACGCGGGAGGAATCGTCTCTGTTTATGCCCACAACGAAGCAAACTTAGTGCGCGAAGGACAGACGGTGGCGCAAGGAGACGTCGTGGCGAGAGTGGGGAGCACGGGACGCGTGACCGGGCCGCATCTCCATTTCGAGATTCGCAGGAACAACATCCCGCAGGATCCGTTGCGTTACTTACCTCAATCGTGTTGCGTAGCGGCATCGGATAACGCAGCACCGAAAAATTAAAAGCAAAGGACGAGGCAATGAAAGAATTAGCCAACATCAGAAACGACGTGGTCGGAAGCTTGCTGCGGCCGCCGGAGCTGAAACAGGCGCGTCAGCACTACGACGAGGGAAAACTGAGTCGTGGAGAACTACGGCGGACAGAAGACCGAGAGATCCGCAGCGCCGTCCGGCTTCAGGAGGAATTGGGACTGGCCGTGGTCACGGACGGCGAATATCGCCGGCTCAACTTTCAGGATAGCTTCGGCGAGTCGGTTTCGGGATATGATGCCGGGAAAGCGAGTCTCAAGTTTTACGAGCAGCGCGTTGAAGGCTCGAACCCGCTCCAGCGTTGGGAGATTCCGGTTCGGGGCGAAGAGAAAGGTACGGCTGTTTCGCAAAGACGACCCGTGGTCGAACCGTTGCGTCTAGTCCGAAATGGCCCTCTGGAGGAGTACCGTTTTGTCAGCCAGGTGGCAGAGAAACCGGCCAAGGTGACGCTCATCGGGCCTGATCGAATTTCCCAAAGATTCGACTGGCAGAATTCGAAAGCGATCTACCCGAGCATGGACGCGTTCATGGCAGATGTGGTCAAGATCCAGAGAGAAGTGATTCGTGGACTCGTCGAAGCGGGTTGTCGTTATGTGCAGATCGATGCTCCGGGCTATACGGCTTACGTCGACCCGCCTTCTTTGGAAGCGATGCGGGACCGGGGCGAGGACCCTAAGGAGAATTTCAACCGATCCCTGAAGGCGGACAACCAGGTTCTGGAAGGATTCGACGACGTTACTTTCGGCATCCATCTTTGCCGCGGCAACCAGCGGAGCATGTGGCACCGGGAGGGAAGCTATGACGATATTGCCGAACGGTTGCTGAACGAGCTCAAACATGACCGGTTCCTGTTCGAGTACGATACCCCGAGGGCCGGCGGTTTCGAACCGCTGCGATTCCTACCCAAGGGTAAGGTCGTGGTGCTGGGCCTGGTCAGCACGAAAGTACCGCAGTTGGAAAAAGTCGATGAATTAAAGCGCCGGATCCACGAGGCCGGCAAATACGCGCCGCTGGAACAGCTGGCCATCAGCCCGCAATGTGGTTTTTCTTCGGATGTGGTCGGCAATCTGATCAGCGAGGATGACCAAAGGAGAAAATTGGAACTGGTCGTCGAGACCGCTCGGCAAGTCTGGGGCTAATCCTCGCTTTGCTCGGAATTGCAGATGTCTAATTTCAGATCTCAGATTGAAGTCGGAAATTCGGATTTTGCGATTCGCCGTCAGCCGCTGGGTCCGCTTATTCTTGCCGGTCTGTAACGGTTATGATAGCTGACAGACATGGAACAAGACATCGCGAGCATTCGTCAAGCCATTCGAGACATTCCCGATTTTCCCAAGCCCGGCATTATTTTCAAGGATATCACGCCGCTGCTGGGCAATGGCCCGCTGTTTAGAACGACCATCGATATTTTTGCCGCCCGCTATCGATCCCAGAAGATTGATACGGTTCTGGGCATCGAGTCGCGCGGTTTTATTATCGGCTCCGCGCTGGCCTATGCACTCGGCGCCGGATTCTCCCTCGTGCGCAAGCCGGGAAAACTACCCTACGAAACGCACAAAGCGAGCTACGCGCTCGAATATGGCACCGATACCCTCGAGATCCATAGCGATGGATTGCCGAATCATGCGCGTGTGGTTATTGCCGATGATTTGATCGCCACCGGGGGCACAGCGGCGGCCACGGCCGAATTGGTTTCCGAGCTCGGTGGGACGGTAGTCGAATGTGCCTTTGTGATCGAGCTGGCCTTTCTGAAGGGCAGAGAAAAGCTTAAACCTTATGGAGTCTTTTCACTGCTCCGCTACGGCGCTGAGTAATCGCCGAAAAAGATAGCTCTAACGCGAAGTTACTTCCTTGACATCCCCTGGTAATGGTCTATAAGTTAGATAGATTTTAGGTTGCATCCATTCCGCGCGTTGCGCTGCTCGCGGCGCAGTCTCGGACTAATGAAACGAATCGAAGAAATGTCGCTTTGGGAGCGGCTCTACTTTCCCGAAGTGATCCGCGGCCTCACGATTACCGGATACCGCTTCTGGCGCAATCTCTTCGTGCACACGCTCCACAAGCTCGGCCTGGCCCGCAAAGTTCAAGCGGCGATTACCGTCCAGTATCCCGATGAAAGAGCGCCCTATCCTGATACCTTCCGGGGTCGACATCGGTTGACCTTGAAAGACGATGGCGCGGTTCAATGCACCGCCTGTTTTTTATGCGCGACTGCCTGCCCCGCCGAGTGTATTTATATTCAGGCGGGTGAGTATCCGGACAATGCTGTTGAAAAATACCCGATACGCTACGAAATCGATACATTACGATGTATATACTGTGGTTTTTGTGTGGAAGCTTGTCCCTGCGATGCCATTCGCATGGATTCGGGAACCCATCCAGGCAATCTTGGTTTTAGCCGTAAGGATTTTGTTGAGAATAAAGAAGTACTGATGCAACGATCGCGTGAATTAGCAGAAAAGGGAAAAGAAGGGCTCTACGAAGAATACGTCAAACCTTACCGTCATGTTTAACGGCTTTCAGCCTCCTGAAAGTCCGCATCCAAGGGGGGATCAAAATGTCGAACTCCGATGATCAAAACGGATCGAAGCCTAACGGAATAACCACTCAGCCGCTTCCGGGTTCGCAAAAGGCGTACGTCCATAGTCATGAACATCCCGACATCGGTGTCCCGATGCGCGCCATTACGTTGTCCGGCGACCACGCCGGCAATGGCCACGCGAATGCACCCGTCATGGTCTACGACACTTCCGGGCCGTACACCGACCCTAGCGTAGAGACGGATATCCGTGCGGGCCTCAGGCCGCTGCGCCTGGAGTGGATCAAAGCCCGCGGCGATGTGGAGGAAATCCCGGGTCGCAGTTATGCCGACGGTAATGGGAAGAACGGTTCGCATACTGAACGATTCCCTGAAACCTCCCGGCGTCCGGTTCTGCTGCGCCAAGGCCGGTTCTAACGTTTCCCAGATGCATTACGCGAAAAAAGGCATCATCACCCCGGAGATGGAGTACATTGCTATTCGCGAGAACATCGGCCGCCAGGCGGCTCTGGAAAATGGTGCCAAGGGTAACCCGCGAACCACTACCGGAAACAGTTTCGGCGCGTCGATTCCTAAATTCGTGACAGCGGAATTCGTGCGCGATGAAGTAGCTCGCGGCCGGGCGATTATCCCCGCTAACATTAACCATCCGGAAAGCGAGCCGATGATCATCGGTCGCAACTTCCTGGTGAAGATCAACGCCAACATCGGCAACTCGGCCGTTGCATCGTCCGTAGAAGAGGAGGTCGAGAAGATGATCTGGGCCACCCGTTGGGGCTCGGATACGGTCATGGATCTTTCAACCGGCGATAATATTCACGAGACGCGCGAGTGGATATTGCGCAACTCTCCGGTGCCCATCGGAACCGTGCCGATTTATCAGGCTTTGGAAAAGGTCGGTGGCAAGGCCGAAGAGCTTACCTGGGAGATCTACCGTGATACGCTGATCGAGCAGGCCGAGCAGGGGGTCTCTTACTTTACCATTCACGCCGGCGTGCTGCTGCGCTATGTGCCGTTGACAGCGAAACGGATTACCGGCATCGTTTCCCGCGGTGGCTCGATCCTGGCAAAATGGTGCCTCGCCCACCACAAGGAGAACTTTCTCTACACCTATTTCGAGGACATCTGCGAGATCATGAGGGCCTACGATGTCTCATTCTCACTGGGTGACGGTCTGCGGCCGGGATGCATTGCCGACGCCAACGACGACGCGCAATTCGGAGAGCTGGAGACCCTCGGGGAGTTGACCCAGATCGCCTGGAAGCACGACGTGCAGGTGATGATCGAAGGGCCGGGGCACGTGCCGATGCACTTGATTCATGAGAACATGACCAAACAGTTGGAAGTTTGCCATGAGGCGCCGTTCTATACCCTGGGCCCGCTGACCACCGATATCGCGCCCGGTTACGATCACATCACCAGCGCCATCGGCGCGGCGATGATCGGTTGGTACGGTACGGCAATGCTTTGTTACGTAACGCCCAAGGAGCACCTTGGACTGCCGGACAAGAAGGACGTGAAGGACGGTGTCATTGCTTACAAGATCGCGGCCCACGCGGCGGATTTGGCGAAGGGTCACCCGGGCGCGCAACTGCGCGACGACGCCTTGAGCCGCGCACGCTTCGAATTTCGCTGGGAGGATCAGTTCAATCTGAGCTTGGACCCCGACACGGCGCGCGAATTTCACGATGAGACGTTGCCGGCGCAGGGAGCCAAAGTGGCTCACTTCTGCTCGATGTGCGGGCCGCATTTCTGTTCCATGAAAATCACCCAGGACGTGCGCGAGTACGCGGCGCAAAAGGGTATCGAGGAGCAGGCGGCATTGGCAATCGGCATGGAGGAAAAGGCCGAGGAGTTCAAAAAGAGCGGCGCAAAGATTTATCAGGAAGTGACTTCTTCGAGTGGTGCCGGAACGGAACAGCCAGCTTATCGAGCCGCGCCCAAAGAGTAATAGCGGAACGGTTTAAGGTTCAAAGCAGCAACGGCCTTGCTTCGTAGAATCGAAGTAAGGCCGTTTTGTTTTCCCCTATTTTACCCCTTCAAGCCGGACCTCTGCGGCCCATAGCTCCTTGAGACCTATCCATTCGGCGACAGATATTGTCGAGGTTTTGCTTCGGGTTACCCGCGTGGAAGAGCCACAATGGCAGGGTTGGGTATGCCAAACCCGCAGCGTGATAGCAGGTAGCGATCAAATTCCTGGTCCGTGGAAAACTTGAAGCGAACTGCGCCATTTTGATGCCACAGCTCTTTCGACGGAACCTCGCATTGGTTGCAAGCAGTCCCTTTTTCGCAATCGGAAGCCGGCGTTCCGGTGGTGATCGTCGCCGTGTTGCTGATTCTCGGGTCGCGGCCCCGCGAATTGGCGCGAACCACCACGCCTTTGCCGATGTAATGGACCCCAGGGAACTTCCGCGCAGCTCGATCGGGATTGAGGTCCACTGCGGTTTCGGAAAATACGCCGCCGAGGATCTCACGGGTTCTGGCGTCAAATTCAACTCGTTCGCCGGTTGGGAGCGTGACAATGTAACGCGCTTCCGAACCAGAAATCGCCGGCAGATAATTTCTTGGAAAAAAATGCAGGACACTGTTCATGATCTCGCTGAGTCTAAACTGTTTGTCTCGGGACGGCGCCCAATCCGAGATAAAGAGCTGAATGTCCTGCCTGGCCCGATCGTCAAACCGAAACTGGAAATCTCTGGTGAAAAGCAAGTTCTTTCCGATGTCGTAGTGGGGAGGAAGTATCCGGTTGCCGCCGCGGTTGGAAAATTCAAAGCCAACGACTTGGCTTTGCCGATCTTTTCGGTATTGCCATCCGGCGTGGACAGGCGCGTGGGACGCTCTTTCCAGCAGCACCGTATCGTAGGCAATTTTTAGCGAAGCCAATTCTTTCCCCGGCGCGCCGACGATGGATTCGGGTAAGCGTTCGATCGGCTTCGGATCGATTGAAACCTTTGGGGGTTTATTGGATTCCCGATCAATTTTATTTGATTCCGACCTGGTTTGTGCATCACTCTTTGTGGTGGACTCGGCTTTTGCGGCTTCAGAAGCACCTTGCGGTGTCGGAGCGACCTGACTTGTCCTGCAGCTCTGTTGAAAAGACACTAATATTAGGAACAAAAATGTATAGTGTTGTGCCAGTCGGGCAACCATTTTGTGCTTCTCCGACAACAGCCGGTCGGTCACCGGTTTGAAATCGCTATATTGCCGGCGGTCCCTATCTCGGTTTTACCGGCCGCAATCATTAAAGGCAACGTCTATGCCAAGGCCGCCGCGGATAGATTCTTGGGGGTCGGAAAAACCAAGCTAATGAATTTTATTGACGAACTTGTCCGGACTTTCAAGGTCAGGGGCATTCGGCAGGCTGTTTGAGTCCATGCTATTTGGATACTGGTTGCACGCTTTAGCCGGATCTAGCAGCAGCACGTTGCAATATTTCTTCTGACGTCAGGTCTTCCTGGTGGGTAGCGATTGTCCAAATGTGTCCGAATGGATCCTCTAGAGTTCCGGTCCGATCGCCATAAAACTGATCGCTCATGGGTTTGACGATTTTGGCGCCCTTTGCGAGGGCTCGGTTAAATATTCCATCACAATCTTCCACGTAGAGAAGAATACTTACCGGTGAACCGCCGAAGGATTGGGGGCCGCGGGAGCCCATTTCGGGGTACTCGTCGGCTAACATGATTCGCGAGTCACCGATTTTGATTTCGGCGTGTCCGACCTTGCCGCTGGGTTCGGACAAACATATCAATACCTTCGCCTTAAAAGCTTGTTTATAGTAATCAATTGCGCTCGCGGCATCTTTGACAGTCAAGTAAGGTGTCACCGTGCGATAGCCTCGCGGAACGGATTTCGCCTTCTTCAGCATAAGTCTACTCCTTCTGGAACAGCGTTGGGATTTTTTAGTTACAGCCCTGAGAGTTAAACGAACTCTTTTTCGCAATACATATGCCACTATGGTCTCTCTCAATTATCGTATTTGCTATTGCGATTTTGGAATGGTTTCGGGAATGTTTTTGTATGAATTCTCCTGCAGATTTGAAGAAAAAGGCTTAAAAACTTAAATTACTTCACTGGGTGTTAATTGGTCTTGAAAAAATCCGCAAAGGAGCCATGATGGATTTTGTGGAAACCGTGAAAATGGATGACCCGCGCTTGGACGAAAGTTTTTCTTTTCTCTTTGTATTTAGAAAGGGCGACGTAGTTGTCAATCGAGAGAATCGAACTCTTCGGGGTCGGATAAATGACGGTGTCTATCTCGGAGAATTTCCGAGCCATGCGGCGGGAGCCCTCAACCCGAAGGGAAAGACGGTTTACGAGGTCAAGCTTCCGAACAACGTACTGCAGATCTTCGACGAAAAAGAGATCGAGAAAGTTTCGGAGTAAAGTGTCCTGAAGCTGCCGCTCGGTTTTTGCCGCTGATTTTTTTAAGTAGGCCTATTCTCCGGTTCCTCTGACAGCCTTCGTCGCCTACATGCATTCGACAGTTCAATTGTGCGCCTTGCGCTATACACGTGGGTGTGAGTTTTAGGCGCAAATTCTGTAGGAAAACTCCGTCCGAGAATCGCCGCGAAACCTCTTGGGCTGCCCAAAAGCTTTGAATCCAATACAGAAACGGGAAATGGCATAGGCCTTGCGGATTTAGCTGCGCAGATCTCAACGAATTTTATTTGTTGCTTGTGAAGGGAGGTGAAGTTATGGCAGACCAACCCAACCAGTTCAAGTGTCATACTTGTGGTCGATCGTTTAGTTCGGAGGATCAACTTCGCGAACATGAGAAAAACTGTTCAGGTCCCCGTCCGCACGGTGGTTAATACTTTTGACCGTTCTGGATATTCCGCAGTCATATCACCCGAGGAGATTTGTTTGCATGACAGGGATTCGGCATGTGGTTTGGTCATATCACGTTGTCCTGCTGGCCTTTGTTCTTTTGGCCCTGGGGTGTGAGAGTACAGCGCTACGGCCACAGCGGGACGCTGAGAGAACGGGAATCGAGGGGACCCCCGATGACAGTGGAACTCCAAAGGAAGAAATTATCGGTACAGTCGAGCGAGTAGACAGAACCAACAATGAAATTCAGCTTCGGACGACTGAAGCCAAAGTCATCGTCATCAAATATGACCGATCTACTCGCGTCTACAGCCGAGAGCACGAAGTTGGGATCGAAGGGTTACGTCCACGCGATCTGATTCTAGTTCGCGTAGCGAAAAGTCCTCGGGGTGAACAATACGCGGATCTGATCCGGTTGAACGACAGAAAGGAGCAATAATTTGTGAAAACAATTGTCGGTATCTTTAAATCTCGGCAGGAAGCGACTAAGGCTGCGCATTTTTTGAGAGCGGCGGGCTTCGAAGGAAGCAATGTTATCGTTTTAACGCCGGGCGCGTCTGATCCCGAGGTCGAGGCAGCAGTGCCAATGGAGGACGCAGAACAGCCGGGAATGGGAAAGGCGATAGGCAGCGTTGTCGGAGGAGCGGTCGGTCTCGGTGCGGGAGCCTTGATCGCTAACCTTCTTTTGCCCGGGATCGGTCCGATCTTGGCGGTGACATTCGGGGCTGCGGCCGGACTGGGTGGCGCCGCCGCCGGAGCGGCGGCAGGCGGCGCGCTGGAGAATCTTCTCTCCATCGGCGTGCCGAAAGACGAGATCTTCTTTTATGAAGATGCGCTCCGACAGCGGCGGTCCGTTGTCGTCGGCCTGTCCGAGCGCGACGATCAGATCGAGGCAGGACGCGATGCATTAAAGAAGGCCGGAGCGGAGACTCTGGATGCCGCGCGGGAAAAGTGGTGGATCGGGCTTAGAGATGCAGAATCAGCTTTCTATTCCAAATCGGGGGATTCTGCCGAGGAGGAAGGTAATTTTCGCTGCGGTTTTTCGGCAGCTTTAGAGCCGAAAAACCGTGGTCGATCGTTTGACGCGGCGATGGAGGACCTGAAGTCGGAATATCCGGATGCTTACCCAACAGAGAGTTTCCGCCGGGGTTTCGAGCGAGGTCAACATTATCACAAGGAACTGTCCGAACGAGGAAATTGAGGAAATTGACCGCGGGGTCAATGGAATATTTCACAGCCCTCCAGAGATTTGTTCTCACTGGCTCTTGAAGACGTGTCGATTGCGCCCTAGATTTGGATCTGCCTTCCGCATCGGAGATCCCGGCACGCGTGATCACAGCTTTAGCACGAAAACGTAGCAGGTTTGTAGTATGTTTAGTCGCTGGTTGGGTGCTTTTCGCCCGGCCCGTCTTGGGAATTCAGGTCGAAGAACTGGATCCTGCCCGACAATGGCGGGTAGAGAAAATCGAGATTTCTGGAAATACGAAGTTCTCCGATAGCGAAATCCTAAAGGAACTGCTCACTCAAGTTCGCCCCTGGTATCTATTTTGGGAGGCGGAAAATGCTTTTGATCCCATCACTTTTCGCGAGGACCTGGAACGCATCAGGCGCTTTTACGAAGCCAGAGGATATTACCAAACTCGTGTCACCTACGACCTAGCGGTGGACCCGCAAGCGGGAGCACTTCAAGTAAACATCCAGATCGTCGAAGGCCCGCCGGTGATCGTATCTGAAGTTAACGTGGAGGTTTCCGGTAGTGGGCTGGCGCCGCCAGAGCATCCCATCAAACAAGGCGAGATTTTCGTCGAAGATTCCTACCGCAAAGGGGAGGAAACGCTGCGGAATTTTTTCTTGGAGCGCGGCTATGCTCACGTGACGACGGAAAGACGCGCAGAGGTAAACCTCGATCACGATCAGGCCAGTGTTTGGTATCAAGCCGACCCCGGACCGCTAAGTGTCTTCGGAGAAACAACTGTTCAAGGAACGAAGGAAGTGGATCCTGAAATCGTTCTGCGGGAGCTGGCGTATCGACCGGGGGAAATCTTTTCACCGGCAAAAATTGCCGAATCTCAGGCAAAGATCTTGGCTCTGGATCTGTTCGGCTTGGTGCGGATTGCGCCCAAGGAGGTCCCGGGCAAACCGAGCATCGTTCCCATTGGGATCGAGGTTTCAGAAAAAGAAGCGCGCGAAATTAGGGTCGGAGTCGGATACGGCACCGAGGACCAATTTCGCGCTCAGTTACGCTGGCAGCACAACAACTGGCTCGGCGGCGGGAGACGTTTATCCATCGAAGCCAAATATTCTTCCATCTTTACCACGGGGGCGATCACATTTGTCCAGCCACACTTCTTTTCCCCGCGTACCCGAGGGATAGTCAGTCTGCGGCAAGAACGGGATGATGAGGATACCTATCTGCTCAACGCGTCGCGGTTTAATCCTCGGCTCGAGCACGGATTCACACCGCAGCTGGTGGGGTTTATCGCGTATCGCCTGGAGTACGACCGCCTGGAGAGAATCAGTCAGGCGACGATAGACGCGCTGGGGCCTGTGCGGGAGCGGGGGGTGATGTCAGGGCCGACCCTCGGCTTGGTGTGGAACACCTCGGATGGGCCACTCAATCCAACCAGGGGAGAGGTCGCGACCTTTACCTTCGACCAGGCCGGAAAAATTTGGGGTGGGCAATACAGCTTTTACAAGGTTACGGCGGAAGCGAAGAAGTATCTGTTACTCGGCTGGGAGACCATACTGGCGGGCCGGCTGAAGATTGGTTTCGCTGAACCTTTGGGTCCCGGAAGAAAATCTGCCGATTTTCGAGCGCTTTTACGCGGGCGGAGAAAAGAGCGTGCGGGGATACGCCCGCAGAAAGCTTGGCCCATTAAATGCCAACGGCGATCCCATTGGAGGTCTAAGTTTGATTGAAGGGTCCTTGGAGCTGCGGCGTCCTATTTGGGGCCCGCTGGGTGGAGCGCTATTCATCGATTTCGGTCAGGTGTCGATCCGGTCGTTCGATCTGCCGGTGAACGATCTTAAGTTTGGTTCCGGATTCGGTCTCAACTATCAGACTCCCGTAGGACCGCTTTCTTTGTACCTGGGATTTCCCTGGCGGCCGCCGCGCGGCGAAGCAAGTTGGCAAATTTATTTCAGTGTGGGAGCATACTTCTAGCTCATGGAAAAATTTTGGCGGCTTTGCCGCTGGCTCAGATTGGCGTTGTTGGTCTTGCTCGTGCTGGGAGTCGCTGGGTTAGCGTTTTATACGCATACCGATGGCTTTCGCGAGTTCGTGCGGAGGAGATTGGTAACGGCGATCAATGACTCAATACGAGGGAAGATCATCGTGGCGAGATTGGACGGGTCGGTTTGGGGTAGCCTGACCTTGGTTGATGTGCGTCTGGTTGACAGTGAAGGCGAGATCGCTCGGATTCCGCGTCTCAAAGGCAACTATGCTTTGCTTCCACTCATTTGGGGTCGGATTCAAATTCTCCGTTTGGAGGCTGCTCAACCGCTTGTGTGGTTGAAAGAAGGACGAGACGGAGTTTGGAATATTGTTGAAGCATTGTCACCGGCTGAACCGCAATCCGAAACATCCAGCCTAGTCGTTTCCATCAGTTCTCTCGAATTACAGAAGGCTGATGTCGATATCAGTTTTTCTGGCAACTCCTATCGTTTGACGGGCTTGGATCTGCAAGGCACCGCCGGAATACGCTCGGACCTGACCACTGTCGACTTGCGGCAGGTTTCCTCTCGTGTGCTGACAAAGAACATGCCCGAGGCGCGTGTGAAGGGCGGCCTCACTTATGAGGATAGTCGGGGGCTGGAGAGTCTAACGTTCAGCGATTTCATCATCGAGAGCGGCAGCTCCGGTCTCAGATTAACCGGAAAAATTGACGATCTGAAAACGCTTGAGACGACGGCCAAAGTGTCGATCGATAAGCTGGCTCCGGCGGATATCGCGCATTTTGTTCCGCAGTGGCCGGTCAAAGCCAATGTCTCGGGAATGGCTAATCTCAGCGGACCGCTCACTGCTCTAAAAGGCGATTTTTCTCTGGCCGTGGCGGATGGTTCTTTATCGGGTAACTTTCAGACGGATGTGTCCCGGGATTCGCCGATATACCAAGGCAGCATAAAAATCGCCCAACTTAACTTGGCCAAATTGCTCGAACGAAAAGAGTTTCGAGGGATTGTAAGTGGGCTCGTTGAAATCAACGGGAACGGATTCGCCCTGGCTAATATTTCCGGGCAAGGCCAGGCCACAGTTCGATCGACCGCGGTTGCTGCTTGGGATCTAGGTGACGTTTCTCTCAAAGCCAGTCTTGCCGGCAGCGAAGCCAAAGTGAGCGGGGAACTCAAGAGCGAGCTTGGGCATGCCGATTGGCAAGGGCAGATCGCTCTCAGAGATATTCCTCAATACGAACTTAGTTTTTCTGCGAGCCAGCTCGATATTCAAAAACTTTCATCGGACCGGACGATCAAAGGCAATTTGAATTTGGCGGGCTTCGTCAGAGGCTCCGGATTGACGGTTGCGACGATGAACACGCTGGCCAAAATTGACTTGCAACGATCCACGGTGGGAGGGGTGGAACTGGAGCAGGGCGCCTTGGTCGCAACCATAGCGGACCAACGGATTCGTGTGGCGCAGGGAACGCTCCGAGCTACGGATGCGATGCTGTCTGTCAAAGGCGATCTCGGTACGGATCTCAAGCAACAAGGGCAGCTCGACTATCAGCTCCGCGTGAAAGCTCTATCTCCTTGGCTTGCGCTCGTGGATCGGCAGGGTTCGGGATCGGTTAATCTAATCGGTGGAGCGAAAGGCAATCTCAGCGATCTGAAGACCCAGGGCAAAATAGCTTTGAGCGGGATAGACTTCGAAGGGACTGCCGTCCAGGGCGGTTCCATCGACTACGATTTGGGGTATTCGAGCGCGCGGACCTTTCCCTACGGGACTCTCAACATCAGTTTGTCCGATATTCGGAGAGGGTATCGACTGCAAAGCCTGGAAGGCGTGGTTAAAATTCTTGCGCAAACTCCGCCCAGCTTTGATTTCGATGTGAAGGTGCGGGATGCGCAAAGCCGCACCCACACGTTAGCCGCCCGCTTGGACTATCAGCCGGCGCATATTGTCGCCCGGGTAGCGCGATTGACGCTGGATTTGCCGGATGGGACGTGGAGACTCTCCCCGCCGGTCACGGTGGAGCAGCGGGACCAGGACTTTTTGGTGGATCGTTTGTTGATGCGCAATAACGGCCGTGAGCTTTTTTTGGATGGGCAATTTTCCTTGACCGGCAACCAGGCGCTCAGATTGAACGTTGAAAAATTACCCCTCGAAGGAATGCGTGTTTTTTTTCCTGAAGCTCCGGATGTTACCGGAATTCTTTCAGCACAGGTCCAACTTGGGGGCAGCGCGGCTGCGCCTCAGGTGGTGGCGGCATTAAGATTGGAAAATTCCAAGATCGCCGGCCAGAGTTACGGCGGTTTGGTTGCGTCGGGAAGTTACCGGGATCAAAGGGCCGACGTGAAGGCTACCGTGCAGCAGGATCAAGGCCATACGCTGAACGCAACCGCAACTCTGCCGATGAAACTGAGCTGGGACAATGGCTGGCGCGCCGAGGCTGGCGGTAACATCGACTCTCGCATCCAGTCGTCGGGTTTGAGCCTGGCTTTTCTCAATGCGCTCAGCGGCAAAGCCATCCAGGGGATCGGTGGCGAAGTCGAGGTGGATCTACAAGTCCGCGGTTCACTGGACCAACCCGTGCCTAGCGGATTCGTACGCCTGCGAGATGGCAAGCTCACACCCACTGCTCTCGGCGTCCAAATCTCTTCCGTCACGGCGGAAGGGCGGATCGAGCCCCGCGGATTGAGAGTTAGCCAAATATCGGCCCGCGCTAATAAAGGCGAGCTTAACGGCCAGGGTTTCATCGCGCTGCAAAAATTCGTGCCGCAGGGGATTGACCTTTCCATTGCTGCGAAGCAATGGCCGGCTATAAACACGCAACAATATCAGATCGAAGTCGACGGTGCCGCTAAAATCGACGGCACCTTGGCGGCTCCGCGGATCACCGGCAAGTTCGAAGTTCCAAGAGGTGAGCTGCGTCCCGATCTGAGTTTTCTGGATCACGGTAATACGCCGGTGAAGCGGGACCCTACTATTACCGTGATATCGACAACTGCTGGCGGAAAGTCTGCCGCCATACCAGAGAGCAATGGTCAAGGCGACAATGAGCTATGGCGAAGTGCCAGCATAGATGTTCAAATTCACATACCGAATGACCTTTGGATCAGGCATCGCAACGGTAACGTGGAACTGTCCGGCAACCTGAGGGTGACGAAAGGCAGCGGCGGCAATCCCACTGTGACGGGCTTAATCGAAACTATACGGGGTTGGGTTGGCTTTCAAGGCAGGCGCTTCACCCTGACCCGCGGTAGGTTAGAGTTCGGCGGGGGTGAGAAAATTGACCCATCCCTCGACATCGTGGCGGAGAATCGGGCGGGCAACTATTTGATCAGTGCCGTGGTCAAGGGCACTGCAGAAAAGCCGACGTTAACTCTTGCCAGCGATCCGCAATTGGATCAAGCCGATATTCTCTCGGTGTTGCTTTTTAACAAGCCCCTATCCAGTCTCGAAAAGAGCGAACAGGCATCGCTACAGCAAAATGCGATTAGCATCACCAGCGGTTTTGCGGCCGCTCAGATCGGACAAGGGGTTTCGCAAGCCTTGGGATTGGAGGAGCTTGGGGTTGATATCACAAACGTTTCGGTCTCTCAGGATGTTTCGGGCAAATACGGACAGCAAGTATCGGCGGAATATCGGATCACCTCCGATTGGAGGTTCAGCGTTTCGGCCAGCACCGTGGGACCGAGTGGCGTCGATCTCATCTGGCAAAAGCGGTATTGATGTCTGAAAAAATCATTGTCTTACGCAGACTTGCGGTTGACTTACCCTAGCGCAGGCGGCATAGTGCCTACTATATTATAGAGCGGGCAGGAGAGGTTCAATGCAAGTTTATTATGATCGCGACGCCGATTTAGGGGTGCTTAAAGGGAAAAAAGTTGCTGTCCTTGGCTACGGTAGCCAGGGCCATGCGCACGCAAATAACCTGCGTGATTCAGGAGTTGACGTCGTGGTTGGTTTGAGGCGTGGAAGTAATTCGTGGCCAAAAGCCGAAAACGCGGGGCTCAAGGTTGCGGAAACAGCCGAGGCGGCGGCATCTGCTGACATCGTCATGACTTTGTTGCCCGATGAACTTCAGGGGGAGGCCTACGAGAAAGAGATCAAACCGGGACTTCAAAACGGCAACTATCTGGCTTTCGGTCATGGCTTTAACATTCATTTCAAGCGTATTGTTCCTCCCGGCGGGGTCAACGTTTTTATGGTGGCGCCCAAAGGACCGGGACACCTGGTTCGAAGCGAGTTTGAAAAGGGTCGGGGGGTTCCTTGTCTTCTAGCTATCCATCAAGATCCTTCTGGCGCTACGAAAAAAGTCGGCCTGGCCTATGCTAGCGCTATCGGCGGCGCGCGGGCAGCGGTTATCGAAACTACATTCAAAGATGAAACTGAAACGGACCTTTTTGGTGAGCAGTCGGTTTTGTGCGGTGGGTTGACGGCTTTGATTCAAGCCGGCTACGAAACCCTCGTCAATGCCGGCTATCCGCCGGAGATGGCCTACTTTGAGTGTGTGCATGAGGTCAAGCTGATCGTCGATTTAATCTATGAAGGCGGTCTCACGAACATGCGCTATTCCATCAGCAATACGGCTGAGTATGGGGATCTGACCCGCGGGAAAAAGCTCATTGGAGCTGAGGTTCGGGAAAGGATGCAAGAGATACTAAAAGACATCCAGAGCGGAAAATTCGCCGAAGAGTGGATTAACGAATACCGCTGCGGTATGCCCCACTTTACGGAGCTGAGAAAGGAAGCAGCGAACCATCCGTTGGAAAAAGTTGGAGCCGGGCTTCGGGACATGATGCCTTGGCTCGCGCAGAACCGACTGGTGGACAAGAGCAGGAACTGAAGATCGCTGAAGGACTCCTGTTTGCGACCTGGCCAAAATTATTCTAACGGCCGTTTTGAACGATTGGAACCGCTTGAACGTTTTGAACTGTTTCACTGTCGGACGGAAGGCTCAAATACCCCATGAGAGTAGCCAGGGAAGGGTATCCGCTGATCTTCACTGCGGTCATCCTGACGCTGCTTGCGTTTCTGGCGGGTTGGATGTCGCTCGGAATTATTCTAGGGCTAATTGGGCTGGCTATGGCCGGATTTTTTCGTGATCCCGAACGCCAGCCGCCCGCAGGTGAAGGTTTGGTGCTCTCGCCGGCGGATGGTAAAGTCGTCAGTGTCGCAGAGGTTAAAGGGGATTCCCCTTTTCCAGGTAGCGGGACAAGAGTTAGCATTTTTCTTTCGCCTCTTGATGTGCACATCAATCGGATACCGGTGGAGGGTAAGATCGAAAAGGTAACGTATCATCGCGGCAAGTTTTTGGCGGCCTACAAGGAAGAAGCCGCGCGGCGAAACGAACAAAATGCTTTGAGTATCCTCGACTCCGAAGGAAGAAAGTTGAGCGTCGTACAGATTGCCGGTGTGTTGGCGCGACGGATTATTTGTCGCGCCAAACCGGGAGATCGATTGGCTCGCGGTGAAAGATTCGGACTGATCATGTTCGGCTCGAGAACGGATACCTACCTGCCGGAGGGTTGCCAGATTGAAGTCGCCGAAGGGCAAAGGGTTAAAGGCGGAGAGACCGTATTAGCGAGGTTTGTATGAGCGGAGCGAATCCACCAGAACCGGAACAGTTTCCGGCCGTAAGGAATGTTCGATTGCTGCGCCGGCGGGTGCGACCACGGGTACCGCTTCGTAACAGAGTAGCTGCTGTAAAGCTAAGGAAGGGAGTCTATCTGATTCCCAGTCTTTTTACAGCGGGGAATTTGATCTGCGGATTTTTTTCCATCATCTCGACTTTTAACGGGAACTATGTGCCCGCGACGGTTTTCATCATCCTGGCCAATATTCTCGATGGGCTAGATGGCTACGCGGCACGTTTGACGCGATCCACCAGCCAGTTTGGAGTTGAGTTCGACTCGTTGGCCGACATCGTTTCGTTTGGCGTGGCCCCGGCGATTCTCGTTTACTTTTGGGCGCTGGTTCCTTGGGGAACTTGGGGCTGGTTGGCGGCCTGTACGTTTGTAGTATGTGGGGCGCTGCGTCTCTCTCGCTTCAATGTGCAGAGTATCGGCCCCGCCAGAGGTCATTTCGTGGGGCTGCCTATACCCGCGGCTGCCGAGATGATCGCGGCGATTGTGCTGATGTATTATTTTTTAGGCGGAGAAGGCGCGCCCAACAAGCATGTCACTTTACTGTTAGTGATTTACGGGTTGGCGGGGCTGATGGTAAGCAGTTTTCCTTATTTTAGCTTGAAAAATTCGGATCTGCGGAAGAAACATCCCTTCTGGATGTTGGTTTCCGGGTTTATTTTGATTACACTGATAATCGCAGAGCCGCAGATTATGTTCTTTATGATATTCCTGTTATACACCTTATCGGGCCCCCTGTTATGGTGTTTGACGACGAACAAACGCCAACGGGAGAGACGAGGGCAGATGGCTGAAGCTAAGCCCTAATCCACCATCTGGACTCGTAAGCGACACTCCCGTTGGCTATGCCGCGGGAGTTTTTTTTTAGTTGGGGGCATAAGGAATGATTGGAGGATATCCATGTCAGACAAGAGTAGCAGATAATATCGTTAGAATTTTCGATACGACCTTGCGGGACGGCGAGCAGTCGCCCGGCGCGAGCATGACGGTTGAACAAAAAGTGGTCATCGCGCGCCAGCTAGAGAAGCTCGGTGTCGATGTGATTGAGGCCGGCTTCGCGGCGTCCTCCGAGGGTGACTTCGAGTCGGTGGCACGGGTATGTCAAGGAAGTCAAGCAGCCGCGCATGCTCAGCCTCGCCCGATCCCAAGAAGGAGATATCACCCGAGCGCTGAAAGCGGTCGAACATGCCACGAATCCAGGCATCCATGTATTCATCGCGACTTCCGATATTCACCTGAAGCACAAACTCAGGATGTCGCGGGAACAGGTCCTGGAGGCGGCCGTGAAGGCGGTTAGCTATGCCAAGAAGCACATCGACTACATAGAATTCTCAGCCGAGGATGCTTCGCGCAGCGACCCGGATTTTCTTATTCAGATATTTCAAGGAAGTGATTCGAGCGGGCGCTAACACGATCAACGTGCCGGATACGACTGGCTACGCGATCCCGTCGGAGTTCGGTGCCTTGATGGCTAACCTAATCGAACGGACCGCGGGAGGGGATCGGGTGACCTGGAGCGCTCACTGTCACAATGACCTGGGGCTTGCCGTCGCCAATTCCTTGGCCGCAGTTCACAACGGCGCCAGGCAAATCGAGTGTACCATCAACGGCATCGGCGAGCGGGCGGGCAATACCTCCTTGGAAGAGGTGGTGATGGCGCTCCGAACCAGGAAGAACTACCTCGATTTGGATACCGGCATCACAACCGAACAGATCTATCCCACTTCGCGTTTGGTGTCGCAGGTGACCGGAATTCCAGTGCCGATCAACAAGCCGATCGTCGGAGACAACGCCTTCGCGCATGAGGCGGGGATTCATCAAGACGGAGTGCTCAAGCATAAGCAGACCTATGAAATCATGACACCCGAGTCCGTCGGCATTACCGGCAACCGTCTGGTGATGGGCAAGCACTCGGGGCGCCACGCCTTCGATGAGCGGCTGAAGCATCTGGGTTTCAATTTGAGCAAGGAAGACATGAACCGGGCGTTCCTCCGTTTCAAAGAATTGGCGGACAAGAAAAAGAATGTTTATGACGAAGATATCGAAGCGATCATCGGGGAAGAAATTCTTAGGGTGCCCGGGCAACCTGACCGTTACGAGCTTTTGTATCTCAACGTCAATTCCAGCTCGGACGGCATCCCTGCGGCAACGATCAAGATGCGTGTCAACGGCCAGGAAAAGATGGATTATGCCTCGGGCGACGGCGCCGTGGACGCTTGTTACAAAGTGATTACCAAGATCACCGGCTCTCAATCCCAGCTCGTTCGTTATACGGTAAGCGCCATCACCGGTGGAACCGATGCCCAGGGAGAAGTTTCGTGCATCATTGAGGACGGCGGTTTTCGGGTGTCGGGGCAGGGCGCGCATACGGACATCATCATGGCTAGCGCGCTGGCGTACATCAACGCTCTTAACAAGATCGAGGGTAGAAAACACTATCGGCAGTTGGTGGAGAGAGAGGGGCCATGAGCTATAAGATTACAGTTTTACCCGGCGACGGCATCGGACCCGAGGTGATGCAAGAAGGGACCGAGGTTCTTAACCAGGCGGCAAAGTTGCATGGTTTCAAGGTTGAGCTGGAACAGGGGGTAGTGGGAGGTGCGTCCATCGATGTTCATGGCAAGCCGCTCACGGATTCCGTTTTGAAGCTTGCTAAAGAGAGTGACGCGGTGCTGCTTGGCGCGATGGGAGGGCCCAAGTGGGACGGTTTGGATTATTCCATCCGGCCAGAGCGCGCGCTTCTCGCTTTACGCCAGGAGTTGGGTTTGTTCGCCAATCTACGGCCCGTGAAGTTGTTCTCAGCTTTGGCGTCGGCTTCCACCCTGAAGAAAGAGGTCGTCGAAGGAACCGATCTGCTTGTCGTGCGTGAACTTACCGGGGGAATCTATTTCGGCCAACCCAAGGGTGTGACAAAACTGCCGGACGGAACCGAGCGGGGGGTGAATACCGAAGTTTACACCACGCCGGAGATCGAACGCATCGCCGTTGTCGCGTTCGAAGCGGCGCGCAAGCGGCGTCGTAAAGTCACTTCGGTGGACAAGGCCAATGTGCTCGAAGTTACGGAGCTCTGGCGGAAGGTTGTGACCCGCGTGCACAAGGAAAAAGGCTACGACGATATCCAGCTCGAACATGTGCTCGTCGACAACTGCGCCATGCAATTGATTCGTGATCCAAAACAATTCGACGTCATGGTTACAACGAACATGTTCGGAGACATTTTAAGCGACGAGGCGGCGATGTTGACCGGCTCCATCGGCATGTTGCCTTCGGCCAGCCTGGGTGGAGAAGTCGGGATGTATGAGCCGGTTCATGGAACCGCCCCGGATATCGCAGGCCAAGATAAGGCCAATCCGTTGGCAACGATTTTGACGGTCGCGATGCTGTTGCGTCATTCGTTGGATCAGAATGAAGCGGCGGATCGGATCGAGCGCGCCGTGGAAGCCGTTTTGAACGGCGGCTACCGCACGCTTGATATTCAGGAGAAAGATTGCCGGCCTGTGGGGTGCAAGGAGATGGGGAGGCTAGTGCGAGAAAAAATTGAGGCGTTGAAGGGATAAGTCATTGAAAAAAGAAAAATACAATGTTGCCGTTGTCGGCGCCACCGGCGCCGTGGGCGAGCAGATGCGGGAGGTGCTGGAGGAGCGCGAGTTTCCGGTGGGCGAACTGCGTCTTTTGGCCTCCGAGAGATCGGCGGGACAGTTTCTGTCGTTCCACGGGAAACAGATCCGGGTGGACATCCTTGCCGAGGATTCCTTCAACGGAATCGACATCGGACTTTTCTCCGCAGGCGGCAGCGTGAGCGCGAAGTTCGCTCCCATAGCGGTAAATGCCGGTGCAGTCGTCGTCGATAACACCGCTTCTTTTCGTATGGAACCTGACATCCCGTTGGTGGTGCCGGAAGTCAACACGAAGGAGATCGCACACTACAAGAATCGCGGCATCGTTGCCAATCCAAATTGCTCGACCATCCAAATGGTCGTGGCGCTAAAGCCGATTCACGATGCGGCGCGCATCAAGCGGGTCGTGGTGTCGACTTATCAGTCGGTGTCCGGCGCTGGCCGAAAGGCGATGGAGGAACTGAGCCAGCAAGTCACCGCGCTTTACAACGGGCAGGAACTGGAGATGGAGAAGTTTCCACACCAGATCGCCTTCAATTGCATTCCCCACATCGACGCCTTTGTGGACGGCGGTTACACCAAAGAAGAGTTGAAGATGATCAACGAGACGCGCAAGATTTTCGGCGAACCCTCGCTGCGCGTCACTGCGACCACGGTTCGTGTGCCGGTTTTTTGCGGCCATTCGGAGTCCGTGAACATCGAGACCGAGAAAAAACTCACCGCGGCCGATGTCAAAGCCATATTGCGCGAAGCCCCAGGAGTCATTGTTGCCGATGAGCCGGAGAATAACGTTTATCCGATGGCCATCGAGGCCACTGGCAAGGATGCCACCTACGTCGGGCGAATCCGCGAGGACGATTCCGTGACCAACGGCCTCAATCTCTGGGTTGTGGCGGACAATTTGCGCAAAGGCGCCGCTCTCAATGCCGTCCAGATTGCGGAGATTTTGATTCGCGATTATATCTAGCTCGTTTGGACATACTGAAAAAAAGGGACTTCAGGCATTCCTGTGAAGTAAGACTCGGAGATTGCACCGCGAAGGCGCCCTTCGACGTCGCTTAGGACAGGCTCCGGACGCGGAGTAAAGAGTTCTTGATTAAGAAATTCTCCGATCTCTGCGAACTCGGCGCCTCTGTGGTGAATACTTCTTCACAGAAAACCCGGATTAACCGAAAGAAAAGACGACCCATCGAGAACGGGTTTTTTCATGAACATCAAGCTCACTATTGAGTATGACGGCACGAATTACCTTGGCTGGCAGATGCAACCGAACGGGCCAACGATTCAATCTGTGCTGGAGCAAGCGGTATCGACGTTTCTCAGTGTGCCGACACGCGTGACGGCTTCCGGGAGAACCGATGCCGGCGTTCATGCGCTTGGACAGGTGGTCAATTTCTTCTGCGATCAAGAGCCGGACCTGCACCGGTTGCGGCGCGGTCTCAATGCGCTGACTCCAGACGATGTCAGCATCAAAGACGTCAAGATCATGGCCGATTCTTTCGACGCGCGCCGCAACGGGCGCAGCCGGACTTACGAGTACCGTATTTTGAACCGTCCTAGCCCTTCACCATTTTATTTGAACTACGCCTGGCATTTGCATGATTCTTTGGATGTGCAGCGGATGCGCAACGCGATCCGTTGCCTGGAGGGGGAGCATGATTTCTCCTCCTTCCGTGCCTCCGGTTGTGACGCCCCTCATCCGACGAGAACGGTTTATCGGATATCCTTGGACCAAGTCGGAGAACTTCTGGTTTTTACGATCGAGGCCACGGCGTTCTTGCGCCATATGGCGCGCAATATCGTCGGAACCTTGGTCGAAGTTGGGCGTGGCCTGCGCGCGGCGCAATCCTTTGCTGAATTGCTGGAAGCGCGAGACAGAACCAAAGCCGGGCCGACGGCGCCGCCCCATGGGTTGTTTTTGATGGAAGTGAAATATTGAGGTGGGTGCCGATTTCAACCCGCTAGTGTCGCGCTCATGTCGCTCGACGTGCCGCCTGCCGCAGGAACGTAGCACTTCAGTGTGTAATCCATCACCATGCGATCGGCATTGAACCGCCAGCCGAGGGTCCGAATGGTTCGCTTCATGCGTTTAATCCAGCCCCGCGGCAGGCCGTCGCGGTCGCGCTGGTAGTATAGCGGAATCACTTCTTCGCGAAGAACCCGGTACAAGTCCTCCCCGTCCCGGGTATCGTGAACACTCATGTTAGAGTGAGTTCTGCCGCTTCCGATGGCGAAGCCGTTCAGGCCGTCGTACGCTTCCGCCCACCAGCCGTCCAGCACCGAGAGGTTCAGGCCGCCGTTTAAAACCACCTTCTGGCCGCTCGTGCCCGACGCCTCCAGCGGCCGGCGCGGATTGTTCAGCCAAACATCGACACCTTGGACGAAATGACGCCCGACGTTGATGTCGTAGTCCTCCACGAAGACGAATTTGTCGGCAAACTGCGGGTCTCGCATTAACTCGGCAATCTGCTGCAACACCCGCTTGCCCGGCTCATCGAGGGGATGTGCTTTGCCGGCAAAAACGAACTGCACCGGGCGCTTCGGGTCGTTCACCATGGAGGCGAGATTTTCCATATCGGCTAGGATCAAATCGGCCCGCTTGTAAGTCGCAAAGCGGCGCGCAAATCCGACGGTGAGCGCATCCGGACTCAGCACGCGGCCGAACCTCTGCAAGATTTCCGGCGATTCTCCACGTCGCTCGGCCTGTTCGACGGCGCGGCTGCGCACAAATTCCAGCAGTCGCTGATTTCAAGCTGAGATGGGTCTCCCAGAGCTCGCCATCGTCTACGTTCTCGATCCCTTCCCAGATGCGTGCCTCGGCGCTGTGCTGATGCCAGCCGGCTCCCAAGTGTCGGTCGTAGAGACGGAACATTTGCGGTGACAGCCAGGTGGGAACGTGCACCCCATTGGTGATGTGGCCGATGGGAATCGCGTCTTCTTGCCTGCCGGGATACAGCCCGGTCCACATGGCGCGGGACACCTCGCCGTGCAAAGCGGAAACGGCATTGGCGCGCCGGGAGAGTTTTAGGCCCAGCACGGTCATGCAGAATGACTCATAGGGGTTATCGGGATTCTCGCGTCCCAGTGCCATGAGCCTCTCGTGAGAAATACCCAGCTGCTCCCGCAGAAATCCGAGGTGCTCCTCGATAAGGTCGGCGTTAAAGCGGTCGTGACCTGCAGGCACTGGAGTATGAGTGGTGAAAGACGACTTCTCGGGAAACCCGGGGTACGGCCTGCTCGAAGACTCAGGCCTTCATCTTCCATGCGATGGCGAATCGCTTCGAGCACCGCAAATCCGCTGTGTCCTTCGTTCAGGTGAAGGACAGCGGGAGTGATCCCCATCGCTTTCAACGCGCGGAAGCCGCCGACGCCAAGAAGTAGCTCCTGGCGGATGCGGGTGCGCGCGCCGCCACCATATAGGTGCGAAGTGAGCTCTCGGTCCTCTGGAGCATTCCCTTCCACGTCTGAGTCGAGAAGAAGCAGATCGCAGCGCCCCACTTTCATCCGCCAGACTTTTGCTTGGATCGTGCCGCTGAACGTCTCGATCTCCACCGTCACCGGTTCGCCGTTGGTCCCGATGGCCAACTCCATCGGCTGTTGGTTGACGTCCGTCGAGAGATATTCTTCGTGCTGCCAGCCGTCCTGATCAAGCCGTTGGAGGAAATATCCTTGGCCGTAAAACAAACCGATGCCGATCAGTGGAATATCGAGGTCGGATGCGCTCTTGATATGATCGCCGGCAAGGACACCCAATCCGCCGGAATAGATCGGAATCGATTCGTGCAACCCGAATTCAGCCGAGAAATACGCGACCGGGCGAGGCCGCAGGACTCCTGCATGCGTCGCGCCCCATGTGCGATCCGCCTGAAGATACTCCTGCTGACGGCGGTACGCATAGTTAATGCGGCCGTGGAGCACGAGTTCCCTGGCGCGACGTTCGATTCCCGCCAAGGGCATCTCCCCCAATAGAGCGACGGGATTGTGATTGAGCTGTCGCCAGCGTGCCGGATCGAGGTCAAGAAACAAGCCCGTGGAATCGTAGTCCCAACTCCACCAGAGATTGCGAGCCAGTGACCAGAGGCGCTCTTGGGCCGGAGCGATGAAGCGATCGAGAGTACGGGCTTCGCTTACCACCGGAGCGACTTGAGTGGCGGCCTCCGCCAGCGTCCGAACTTCTTCCTCCTGAAAGGTCCGGGCCTCGATGGTTTGCACGACGAGAACGCCTTGCAAAATGCCGCGATCAATGAGGGGAACTCCGAGGAACGATTGGTAGTCGTCTTCACCCGCTTCCCTGAAGTATTTGAAGCGCGGATGATTCTTCACCTGTTCTACGGCAACCGGACGTACTTCTTCCGCTACCAGCCCCGCGAGTCCCTCGTGGATTGCCATGCGCAGAGTGCCGATACATTGGGGGCGAAGGCCGAGGGTTGCGGCCAGCACGAGGTTGGCTCTGTCCGGTTCCAGCAAATAGGCCGAACAGACATCGGTCTGGAATCTTCGAGCGATCAATGCGACGACATTCATCAGGGTCTCGGCTGGCTTGCCGCCCTCTGCCGCGAGATTGCCGATCTCTTCCAAAGTCAGGACATAACTGGGATCAAGCAGACTATCGGTTTGGCTCATGTGCTAATACCCTGCTGGTTCAGTTCTAATTCAGTAAACTGGGCGGAGCAACTCCCATGCCGGGTCCAGCTTGCATCGCTAGTTTGTTTTGAACCACTCGACTTTATTGGAAATGCTTGTGGGAGGGCAAGTAGCATTAGGCGAAAGTGCCTAATGATTGGGCCGGTTGCTTAGATCATAACCAGCGATATTGATCAATGCCTCGCCCAGACCGCCATCACCGCGACTTGAGCAATCTATCCAGTTGTTCCATTTCCTGTTTTGCTTCAGTAGACTAGATTTGCTTCCGGAATTAACCGGGCCCGCGCGAGCAGCCTCCAAGTTTATGGCAAAGAGCAATCATGAAAAGAGAGCTATCGCGGGCTCCGGTTCAATGAGTTGTTAAGCCGCTAACCGAACTGTCCGAACATCGGACACGGCTTTAAGTTTTTGGCCCAATATTGCCCGGTCCAGTCTCTTCGTTTTGTGACACTGCCGGATCCGAGTTTGGACTGGTGGCGATCCAACCCATGAAGATTTGATACCCAAGCGCCAACAACGTCGCGCCGACAAACATTCCTAAAATTCCGCCGCTCGCCATACCGCCCAATGCGCCGAGCAGGATCACCGGCATGGGCGCGTCGACGCCGCGACCCAGCATCAGCGGTTTCAAGACGTTGTCAGCCATGCCGGTCAGCAGCAGGATGATGGTATGTGTGATCGCCGCCGCGGTGCCGTAATCACCACTCGACCAGATGTAAATGATGACTGGAACCGTCACGATTAGGGCTGGCACTTGGGCAATACCCAATACGAGCGCGATGGCCGACAACACGCCCGCCGCCGGTACGCCGGCGAGCAGCAGCGCCAACCCGATGAGGATTGCCTGAATGAAGGCGACGCCGATGACGCCTAGCGCGACGGCGCGGATGGTTGCCGTGGAGAGTTTGGCGAGGGCCTCGCCTCTCGCGGCGCCAGCGACACGAACGAAAATCGCCCGGCTGCCGCGCGCGCCTGATTCACCGTATGCCATCAGGATGCTGGCGACGAGGAATGAGACTAGAAACAGCAACAGGCCGCTGCCAATGCTTGCGACCATAGCAACTGCTTTCTGGGCCAATTCGCCGATCTTCGGTTGCATGCTCCGCACGAATCCGGGCAGGTCGGTATGAGCTTTCGACCAGACATCGTGGATCTGCTTGCCAACCAGCGGCCATTTCTCAACGCCCTCTCGCGGGGCGGGTATTGCGAGCGTGTTTTGTTGCACAGCGCCGATAAAATGACGAACGGAGTCGGCAAACGAATTCATCAGCAACGCCATCGGAGTGATGATCAACAAAAGGCCGACGATCACCAGAATAGTCGAGGCGAGCCATTGCTTCCCGCCAACTTTGTGGGCGAGCCATTGGTGCAACGGATACAACGTCACCGCCAAGATGATTGACCAGACCATCAGCGTCAGAAATGGCGAAAAGACTTGGTAGCACAGCACCGCCAGCACGCCAATCAAACCCGCGCGAATCAACACATCCAGCAGAGAGGACGACGCTCGCTGTTCCAATTCGGAATCTGCCTGTGGAAGGGGATTCATTGGTTTTATCCTCTTGCGAGGTTGAATCGGCCGCCCTCAGTGTACTACGTAAGAATGGCGAGTAAACAGTCGTATGAGTCATCGCCACCTGTTTTGCCTCAGGCGGCCTAACGCCAGGCTGAGAAGCCACGCCTGGCGAGCGCAGCGAGCAGGGCGTAGGTCTTCCTCAAACCGATGGTTAGCTTTCAGTTTTGGCTCGCAAGTTCTTCGCGCACAATCTTGCGGACCATTTCTTCCGTAACGGGCTTCGCCGTCAGACCCAGATAAGAGTTCAGCGCGTCGTTGATTAGGGTCTGGTATCCTTTTCCGGTTTTTTGGATTGAGCCTTGAAACGTTCCAGAACCCCGTCGTCAAGATAAATCGTGATGCGCGTTTTCCCAACCTGGGGGATTACCGCTCCGCGTCTACCCTTGGAAAAGTTATACTCCCTTTTCATAACTCCTTCTCTCCTTCGGTGTTGGATTACGAACCGAAATGATGCGCGCATCGTCGCCCCGAGGTGTCCGACCGCAACCATCAATGTGCCGAATGTGTTCGCCCCCAGGGTCACGAACGCTTGCTCTCCCTCGGGCCGAGTGAATACTTCGATTGTGACGGCGAGGGGATCACTCAAGAAACGCCATCTTCCTTCGGCAAGTCTAGCCACCGTGCTAACTTGAGATTTTCCGCATCCTTGTTAGGGGAGTCACAAAGTTGCTCGTCACTCGGCAAGTGATGCATATGATGCATGTATTGCAGGCGCGCGCAAGACTACGGGAAAGGAAGACGTATATGGAAGACTAACCATAGAGTATACTGACTACCGATATTGGGTATCGCCGAAGTGAATAAAATAAAATTGGTACTCTCTCAATCAATTAAGTTGTCAATTATTCATTTTCGCAGGTATATCCAATCGTGGTCAGTATAGCATCAATATACCTGCGTAGCGGCAATCTGATTCACAGGCCGTCGGCCGGACTGCGAACGCCTTGGCCGCCTCGATTCAACACCTGCGGATGGAGCTCGTAGTGCGCACGTCTTTCGCCCGGAGTCTGTATACATCTCCGTCACACATTTTTGCAGAAGCAAATCGGTTGGTGCGCTCTATATGCTGTGATTCATTGACACTATCTCGGGATTTCCATATACCCTAGCGGTAAGCGAAATTAGAGTCTTCTCGAAGGAGGTTTCGCGGACATGATGCCGGCGCATGATAATTTTTATGACGTTTATTCGAAGGCTAAGAAGATCAAAATCAAGTGGCCGAACAATGCCAGGATGGCGATTGCTTTGGCGGGGAATCTGGAAGCCTGGACTGAGATTCCGAATCCCAAGCATCGGCGGACACATCATGTCGGCGGGTCGAATCCGATCAAGGAAGATGATGTCGTTTCCCTCTACGATTGCCGGACGGCAAGTGAGAACGATTACGGCGGAAGGACGGGTGTCTGGCGCATCCTGCGGATCTTGGATAAGTACGGCGTGAAGGCTTCCTTCAATACCAATGCGCTATGCATTCATCGCTATCCCGAGGCGGTGAAAGCCGTCCATGAGCGAGGCCATGAAATCGTCGGCCATTCTTATGCAGAGGATCTTCAGTTGATTCATCTCACGGAAGAGCAGGAACGAGAAGAGATCCGCACCTGTGCCAAGATGTTTCAGGACTTCGTCGGCGTGAAGATCACAGGTTGGCTCACTTCCGGGATGCGCCACACGGAGCGGACCTTGGGAATCTTGGCCGATGAAGGGTTTTCTGTGGCACGGCGACGCCGTCAACGACGACAATCCCTATCCGGTAAACATCAAGGGCAAGACGATGATCATCGTGCCGTACAAAAACGCGGTCAGTGGGCTGAACGATACGGGCATGTATCGGAGAGGCATCACGGCGCGGGATGTTTTCAACTCGTTTAAAGATGAATTCGATCTGCTTTACGAAGAGTCGGCCGAAGACCCCAAGATGCTGACCCTGGCGATGCACTGCCAGATGGCTTTTCCGGCGACGGGCAAGATTTACGATGAGGCGATCAAGTATGCCAAGTCGTTTTCGGATGTCTGGTTCGCCAAGCGAATCGAGATCGTCAATTGGGTGAAGGAAAATTGTCTGTGAAGGGTAGTCCCATTTTCACCCTCACCTCACTCCTCTCCCGTCAAGGGAGAGGAGGTAAATGCTCTAAGGGGTGAATAAGCGAGGAGGCTGCTATGTGCGATACGGCTGATGATGGCGTGGGGATAAGCAATTCTGTTCCGGGAGAGGAGCGATTGAAACGCGTTGGGCTTCGCTCCGCCGATCTTTCAGAATTAATGCCGTTTGCGCGCCAGCTGGCGAATGGGCGCGAGAACCGCGATAGCCATATCGGGTTCGTCGGCTATAACAAAACCGTGCCGGGCAACAAGGTGCTCATCGCCGTGGATCGGGAGTACGATCAGGCTGTGCCCAATGCGGTGGCTGCAGCGCTCAGGGAGAAGGGCGCACATGTCGATATTTTGATCGCCGATATGGGCGATCCCAACCGCGAGTTCGATTATCTGGACGAGGTCGAGGTCATCATGCGCCGCGAGCCCTGGGATAAAAATCCCAGGCGCTGGGAGGGGATGCCGTACATCGAGGACTTCGCACTGCGGCGCGGCTACGATTTGCTGATCCACGGCAAAGGCGGACCCATTCCCAAGACGGATTTTCGTTACGAGCAGATCCCGTGGTTGCGCCCCGAGCATTTCCTCCAGCGCTCGACGACCTATCCGTTGGACTTACACTTGCTCATTAACAAGAAAACCTGGGACCCGATCTGGGAGTACGGACGAGGGGGACGCGCGAGTCTCACGGATGCGGAGGGCACGGATATTTCATGGACCTATTGGGATGAATACTACGACGGCACCCGGTATGGGTTTTCCTCAACGCCCCGCAACGGTCATCTCTTCGGCCACCCGGTACCGCCCATCATCGCCAAAGAAAACGCTGCGGGTGTGGTTGCCGGGACGACGAGCCATTTTTCCCGGGCGTTTCCGCAAGTCAAAGTCGAGCTGGATGGCGGACAGATCGTAAAGGTTATGGGTGGCGCTGCTTACGGTGATACATGGCGGGATTTATTGGAAGAGAGCAAGCGCACTCAGTATCCTTGCTTCCCGCGACCGGGATTATTTTATCTTTGGGAAGTTGCCATCGGCACCAATCCAAAGATCATGAGACCCAGTCACATCGAACTCCATTCCTCCGGTGGATTTGAATGGGAGCGCCGCCGCTCCGGCGTGATCCACATGGGCTTCGGCACGCTCTGGCGCTCCGAAGAGGAGAAATGGGCGGGCGAAAACGGAATCCTCTATGGTCATTTGCATATTCATCTCTTATTCGCGACGTTCACGATTACCACCAAAAGCGGGAAGGATTATACGATCATTCGCAACGGCCGTCTGACGGCGCTGGACGATCCCGAAGTGCGAAAATTCGCCGAGAAATACGGCGATCCGGATGATCTTCTTAGAGAAGACTGGATTCCCCAGATTCCGGGGATAACGGCCGCCGGCTCTTACGACGAGTACGCGCGAAATCCCGGGGCGTGGATCTATAACCGGTAGTTTCGAGTTTCGGGTTCCGAGTTCCAGGTTTGAACCCGAAACGCGAGACCCGAAACCCGAAACGTTCTGCCTATCTACCATTGCCGGTTTTGCCTCTTGAAGTCGTGGGTAGGGGTGGATATGATCCGAGCAAAGGAGATTTTCACGCATGGGCGGACGGACACTCTACGACAAGATTTGGGAATCTCACACCGTCGGGATTCTATCCACCGGGCAAATTCAGCTCTTCATCGGACTGCACCTCATTCACGAAATTACCACGGCACCAGCCTTCGACATGCTGCGCGAGCAGGGCATGGACGTGGCATTTCCAGAAAGGACTTTCGCGACGGTCGATCACATCGTGCCCACGCATGTTCGAACCCGGCCGTTTCTTGATTCCGAGGCGGAAGAATTAATTCAGGCCTTAGAGAAGAACGTCAAACAGTTTGGTGTGGAGTTTTTCGGTTTGGACCACCAGAACCAAGGCATCGTCCACGTCATCGGGCCGCAGTTGGGCTTGACCCAACCCGGAATGACGCTTGCCTGCGGTGACAGCCACACGAGCACGCACGGCGCGTTTGGCACGCTTGCCTTCGGGATTGGAACCAGCCAGGTGCGTGACGTTTTGGCCACGCAGACGTTGGCGATGGATAAGCTCAAGGTGCGGCGAATTAGCGTCAACGGAGCTCTTGGGACCGGTGTCTACGCCAAAGATGTGATCCTCAACACGATACGGCGATTGGGTGTTGCCGGCGGGAAAGGCTTTGCGTACGAGTATGGCGGCGCCGTGATCGACAAGATGAATATGGAAGAGCGCATGACCGTCTGCAACATGAGCATCGAGGGAGGGGCTTTAGTCGGCTACGTCAATCCTGATCAGACGACCTTCGACTATCTCAAGGGGCGGCCTTATGTGCCGACCGGGCAGGCATTCGATCGCGCGGTAGCGTACTGGAAGTCCGTCGCATCCGATCCGGATGCGAGATATGACGACGTTGTGAATTACGAGGGAAAAGATATTGAACCCACTGTGACCTGGGGTATCAATCCGGGGCAGGCGGTGGGCATTTCTGAAAAACTTCCGAAGCCTGAGGAATACTCCGACCCCGATGGAGCAAAAAAGGCATACGAGCATATGGGATGGCAGCAGGGAGCGCCGATACTCGGCACGCCCATCAATGTGGCGTTCGTGGGCTCTTGCACAAACTCGCGTATGACCGACCTGCGCGCGGCCGCCAGGATTGCTAAAGGTAGAAAAGTCAAATCCGGGATTCGCGCCCTGGTGGTTCCAGGTTCGGCGGAGGTTAAGAAGCTTGCCGAACAGGAAGGGTTGCACGAGATTTTCAAGGAAGCGGGATTCGAATGGCGCGAGGCAGGTTGCTCGATGTGCCTGGCGATGAATCCCGACAAGCTGAATGGTCGCGAAATTTGCGCCTCCTCGTCGAACCGTAACTTCATCGGGCGCCAAGGGAGTCCCGGTGGCCGCACCTTGCTCATGAGTCCGGCGATGGTCGCGGCGGCGGCTTTGAACGGCAAGGTTGTCGACGTGCGTGAGTATCAGTAGGCGATGGACCATGAGTGAAATTGTCAAGATCACAAAAGTCACAGGCACAGCGGTTCCCATCAAGGGCAACGATATTGACACCGACCGAATTATCCCGGCCCGTTATTTGAAAGAAGTGACGTTTGCGCGCATGGGGGACTATCCCTTTTTTGACGAGCGCTTCGATCCGTCGGGCAAGAAAAAAGATCATCCGTTGAACGATCCGGAATACAAGGGTGCTTCGCTTCTTTTCGTGAACAAGAATTTCGGTTGCGGCTCGTCACGTGAGCATGCGCCTCAGGCGCTCTACCGTTTCGGCATTCAAGCCATCGTCGGTGAGTCCTTCGCGGCGATTTTTGCGGGTAATTGTACGATCATGGGAGTTCCCACGGTTACCGTCAGCGCAAAGGAGATGGAACTGTTGATGAAAAGCGTCGAGGAAAACCCGCGCATCGAATACACAGTCGATCTGGAAAGCAAAACTCTTTCATATGGCAATCACAAGATCGCAATAGATTTACCCCAGACTTATCGCAATGCGCTTACGACCGGCTCGTGGGATTCCACCAGCATGCTGCGGGCCAATCTCGAACAGGTCAGGAAGACTGCGTCTAAATTGCCCTACATGAATCGTTTTGCCAGCTGAAGCCCGATTGTTTTTTGCCGCCAATCCCGATTTCTTTTCTTGGCGCTTCCGAACCGATGTGAGGTTCGGATCGCATTTAATCAATTCAATATATCCTTAGGAGGGTTGATCATGGCGAACAAATGGGATGAGAGAAAAAAGGCGCAAGAGGACGAATACTTCGTCAAGCAGGAAAGAGAGCTGCTGGCTAAGCTAAAGGCAAAGCAAGAAGTCGAGTCTAAATCGTCGCTGCAGAAAACCTGTTATATGCACTGTCCAAAGTGCGGCGAGCCTTTGAAAGCGAGAAGCTTCCAAAAGATCGAGATCGACCAATGCACGGGGTGCAACGGCATCTGGCTGGACGCCGGCGAGCTCGAACAAGTAGCGGGCAAGGACGAGGGTAGTTGGCTGGGCAAGTTCTGGCAAAAGAACGGATAGGTGTTGGTTTGTCTCTTGACAGAAGGGGGACAACTTTCGGATAGTTGCGTTCGCGTCGATTCCTAACTGAACCAAGGAGGGGTTCCATATGAAAAACATCAAAACTTTTTTAGCGGCGGGCCTTTTTAGTTTCGCAATCGCGATTGCGGGGTTGGCGTTGCAGCCTTCCAGTGGGTGGGCTCAGGCGGCGCAAAAGTATAACGATGAAGGGAAAAAAATCGTTCCTTATGTGCCGACGCCCCAGGAAGTCGTGGAACGCATGTTGGAACTAGCCCAGGTTAAAAAAGGGGACGTGGTGTATGACCTTGGTTCCGGCGACGGCAGAATCGTTGTCACCGCCGCAAAGAAGTACGGTGTCAGGGCCATCGGTTTTGAAATCGACCCGGAACGCATCAAAGAATCCGCTGAGAATATCAAAAAGGCGGGTGTCGGCGACTTGGTGGAGATCCGCCAGCAGGATATCCGGACCGTAGATCTATCTCCAGCTTCGGTTTTGACGATGTATCTCCTTCCCGAGGTGAACCTGATGATCCGGCCCAATATTTGGAAGCAGATGAAACCCGGCTCCCGGGTGGTTTCCCATGACTTCGACATGGGTGACTGGAAGCCGCTCAAGACCGAGCATCTTAAAGACGGTTCGAGTTGGGATCACACGCTTTATCTCTGGCACGTAGAAGCCGTCAAGAAATAAACGCCGCAGGGAAAGCGAAAAAGGCAACGAACGCGCTCATCGGCGCCCTCGAAGAACATTGGCGGAAGTTCGATGGCTCGGTTCGGCTCTCTGGTTCGGCTTTTTCATCAGGGCTGCCTGCCCGATGCTGCGAGAAAGCAGCGCAAAAATTGCTGACCTGATTTTCACCTTGTTTGAAACGCGCGGCTGTTTGTTGACAATTTCGGTTGCATTGGGTCGAGTTTTATCCCCCCAGGAAGTTTCCTCCACATTCAGGGTCTTCTAGACATTTCCGGCGGTGATCGGCATTAAAGGTTTTTCCTTGAGTGCCGAATCTGAGATTTGCGGGCAGCATTTTTACGAATTGAGAAAATGGGGGCAACCCCGAGGAATAGAAGGAGGGAATGTGCGATGGAAGAAATTCTTACCGCGTCCCAGGTGGCGCACTTGCTCCAGGTGCATCCACGAACGGTTTACAAATTAGTCAAGCAAGGTTCCATCCCGGGCAGAAAATTCGGCGGTGGGTGGCGTTTCAGCAAGGGTGAAATCATGCAGATGATTTCGCCGCAAGGAGCCGACCGATCGACGCAGCCTCGAAGTGGAGACGAAGGGTAGCGAGGCCTTCGCTGTCTCCCGGTTCCTTGAACCCATGTTTCGACACGGGCCCTTGACTTCCGCTGGCTCCAAACGCTAGGAAGAATCCATCACAACATGCACCGACTCTTCTTGGAGTCAGTTAGGAAGATTGTATGGATGGAGCTCTTTCAGGGATTAAAGTTGTCGAGGCGGCGAGCTATGTCACCGGGCCCTTTGCGTCTCAACTCCTGGCGGATATGGGGGCGGAGGTCGTCAAGATCGAGGAGCCGAAACGGGGAGACCCGTTTCGCGGCTGGGGCGAGAGGAACTATGCCGCGACATTCTGCAGCTTAAACCGCAACAAGAAAAGCGTGACGTTGGATCTGCGTACGGACGAAGGACGTGACATTGCCTTCAAGTTAATGGGCAACGCCGATGTGGTGATCCAAAACTTTCGCCCCGGAGTCATGGACAAACGCGGCTTGGGCTACGACGATATCAAAAAGGTTAATCCTAAGATTGTCTACTGTTCGATTTCCGGTTTTGGGCCTAAGGGCCCGTATCGCGACATGCCGGGGTATGACACGATCGGGCAGGCGAGAAGCGGACTGTTGAGTCTCCTGACTGACCCTGGGAAGCCCCAGGGTATGGGGATTTCCTTTTCCGATCATCTAACCGGGATGTATGCGTGTTATGGAGTTTTGAGCGCGCTGGTGAATCGCATGTCAACTGGCGAAGGGCAGCACGTGGAAACGTCGCTGCTGCGCGCCTCGGTTTCGTTCGTGAGCGAAAACGCCGCCCGCTATTTTGAAACCGGGCATGTGCCGCGCCGCAAGCACCGGACCACCACGGCGGGTGTTTTCGCTTTCGAAGACCAGGACGGCTTGGCCTTTGTGCTCCATATGTCCTCACCCGACAAATTCTGGCTCGGCTTGTTCGACGTGGTGGGCAAGCCAGAATGGGCGCAAGATCCTCGATTCAATAATCGCAAAGGGCGGGTTGAGAATTATGATACGTTAGTCGAGCAGTTGCAGCCCATCTTCCGCGGCGGACAGCGGGAGGAATGGCTGCGCCGTCTGTTCGAAAAGGATGTTCCCGCGGCGCCGATCAACACGCTTGACGAAGTTTTCGCCGACCCACAAGTGAGAGAGTACGGGTTTCCGGTGGAAGTCGAGCATCCGAAGATGGGTAAGATGAAATTGATCGGCAACGCCGTCGACATGAGCCGTACGCCCCCGACCATTCACCAGCCGCCGCCGGTGCTCGGAGAGCATACGGAGGAGGTCCTTAGCGCGCTCGGTTATAACGCGGCTAATATCCCGTCGCTACGATCAAAAGGAGTCATCTAGACGGATTGGAGTAATGGAGTAATGCAGTATCGGTTTGCATTACTCCAACGTTCCATCCGTCCAATCTCCAGTTGTCGTCATTCATTATGCGCCACGCCAGTTTGGTTCCCCTGTCCCAAGACCACCACCACGGTCTTGCTCTGGCGCTCAAGTGTCGGAAACAAGCGCTGGGGCAAATCAGGCCGATGGGGGCGGAGGGGCTCCGGGAAAGAGCAAGAGAGTTCTTGGTCTTTTACGAGAGCAATCTGGTTCCACACTTTCGAGCGGAAGAGGAGGTCTTGTTCCCATTGCTCCGGTCGGCAGTCCCGGCGAGCGAGGAGATGATCGACGAGTTGGTGCAAAATCATGCGCAGATCCGCCAAGCGACCCCTCAACTGGAAGCGGGAACGGGTCTTGCCAAGTTGATCTTCGACTTGGGCGATCTCCTAGAGCGTCACATTCGCAAGGAAGAGCGGGAGTTATTTCCACTCTTCGAGCAACACGTGGATAGAGAGAAGGCCGAAATCGCTGGGGTAGAGATGAAGAAGATTTTGCAATCCGCATCTATATGAGAATCGAAGTGCCGATTTAGCTTTCCGTATTTAACTTGCTGAAATCTTAGCATAAGTGAAACATTAGTCCATTATTTTCAGTAACGTGTGTCGTCTATTCTTGGTATAGGGTCTTACCTGACTGGGCCAACGACCGTCTTCGATTGCTTTATCCCATGCGGGACTGGTTAGAACTTCCGGGCTTTCAATTTCATAGATCGCCGTGTAAAGCGGTTCATTGGGAATCTCTATGGTTTTTCTCTCTCCACCGATGTTCATCGTCAAAGTTCCGCGCTTATAGCGGGTGACACCCAAGACCCCTGGGACTTTGCACAGATTGGGGACATGCTCTTTATCGTAGACTTCGTTGAAGATCGCTTCACGTTCCGGATCCACGTCCATGCTTGCAATCATCAAATACTTTGCTTTTCCTGCCATGATACCAAACTCCTTTCTAGTGGATAGACGTGAGTTCAAGTTCCCAAGAATGTTGCGATGTCGGGAGCGGGGGATTTGATCTCGACAACGATCGACTCTTCTAAGCCCTCGACGCCATGGGGAACTCCCTCCGGATGGCGACAGACATCGCCCGGGCCGAGAATATAGACTTCCTTTCCGACGGTCATTTTGACCTTGCCCTTGACAACATACGCAAGCGACTCATGAGAGTGGATATGGAGCGGAGCCCCGACACCCGGTTGATAATGAATCTCCAGCAAAGTCATTTCATCGCCTTTGATTAGCGGCTTCACCAAGAGATCGCCGTTCATCGGTTTCCCTTCGATGGATTTTACGACCAATCCTTTGACCTCGGAATTCTTCGATAGTATCATGATATAACCCTTTCATTCTTTATTTTAAGTAGTTGTAAAACATGCGGAATATAATGCCGTATAGTCACGATAATTTAGCGGTAAAAACGGCACTGTCGTAAATGTCTGGGCGACGATTTTTGAGCAAGGGCAACTTCTCCCTCACTTCTCCAACCATCGAAAGGTCGAGGTCTACGATTGCCAAGCCTTGGCACTCGCCCATATCAATGACGACTCGGCCAAAGGGATCCACGACCATGCTGTGGCCGATGTAAATATTGCCGACTTGGTCAGGAGCGATCACATAGCAACCATTTTCCAGCGCCCGCGCCCTCACCATGGTTTGCCAGTGTTCGACCTTCATATCGCCTGCAACCCAGCCGGAAGGGGACATGAGTATTTCCGCGCCCATCAACGTCAGGAGCCGGGATAATTCCGGGAAACGAAGGTCGTAACAGATCGTCATGGCCGCGGTGCCGATGGCGGACTTGAAGGGCTGTGTCAATTCCCTGCCGGCGAGGAATTTGTCGGACTCCTTGAAGCCCAGAGCATCGTAGAGGTGCAACTTCCGGTACACAGCCAAAAGATGGCCCGAGGCATCGATCCACATCGCCGTATCGTAAACACGGCCAGGTACATCGCTTTTCTCGTAGATCGTCGCCAGGGTTTCGATGTTTGCCGCCGCCGAGGCTGCGCGTAGGGATCTGGTAAAGGGTCCATCGAGAGTCTCCGAGATTTCGACGAGTGACTCGGCGGACTGTGTGGCCGGGGAAAAGGCCATGAGAAATTCCGGGAAGGCGACCATGCCAGCTCCTTTACTCTTGGCCTCGCTGATGAGTTCCCTGGCGAGATCCAGGTTAGCCGCCTTTTCAGTAGAGGACGTGATCTGTGCGAGAGCAATGCGTGTCATAGCAAGCAGGATACTTGGAGTGATGGAGTATTGGAGTGTTGGGATTCGGCTATTTCCCCAGTTACTCCATCACTCCAGTACTCCAATTCGTCTTCTTACACGTTCAAGGTCTGGCCTGCCCCCTTCTTTTTCACTTGCTCCAACACCAAGGCTCCCAGAGCCACATCCGCCACCCCTTGGCCGGCGTTGTTCTTGTAAACTGTAATTTGGTCCGCCTTGGTGCGCCCTTCTTTTTTGCCGGCGAGGATTTCTCCGATTTCAATCAATTGCTCCCACTTGATCACACCGCGTTGTACCGGATCGTAAATATCCGCCTGTTCGTCCTGCATTGCCTGCTGCACCGAGACAATGCCGAGAACGTGGCTTCGCGCCAGGGTTGCATCGTCGATCTCCCGCCTCTTGGCCGCCGTGAATCCCCCCTTAACCAATCCAACGTTGCTGCCGACAATGGTCGTGACATGCTGGCCGGGTGTAAGCCAACTGCCGTCGAATACCGGAACGCTGGAGTTGGTTGCCGCCAAAACGATATCGACGCCGCGCAACGCTTCTTGCGGACTTGCGACCGGTGTGATGTTTAGGTTGGTTACCGGGCCCATTTCCTCGACGAACTTGCGCCGGTTCTCGGGATTGCGGCTGTAGACTCTGACGTCCTTTAGTTTTCGCACCTGCATGAGCGCAAGCAGGTGATTCTTCGCCTGGCCGGCGGCGCCGAAAAGGCCCAGCCGGGTGGCGTCGGGCCGCGCTAAAAGATCGGTGCCGACGGCGCTGGTGGCCGCCGTGCGAAGTCCGGTCACGGCGACGTTATCCGGCAGCTCGGCGCAAGTGATTTCGCCGACAATGATGCCTTTGAGTTCGCCTTCGGCGGCGTCGTATAGCACGATCACCGGGTGATTCAACCGCGGATAGACTTGCTCTTCGACCATGGGTTTGACCCATTCGCAGTGAGTCATGAGCCCGGTAGCACCGCTAGCAGGAACGCCGCCTTGATGCACGCTTACACGGACACCGGTGGGAATGTGAATCCTTCGGCGCGGGGCGTTGAGTTGGGGACTTTCGCCCCATTCACGGAAGCCGGCGCGGACCGCCTCGACCGCAGCTTCCATGCCGACGATGCCGCGAATCTCCTGGGGGAGGATTAATACCGGTTGCATAGATCATCGTCCTCTTACGTGTCGTGAGGCCGCGCAACTATAGAGTAGAAGCGACGGCTGGGCGGGCCACGAGGTCTTCTCCCCAGCGTTTCAAGTTGGGCAAGCTGTCGTCGATGGTTGCACCGTAGCGCTGCCGACGCGTATAGAACGGAATGAAAGTGATGTCCGCCAACGAGTAGTCTCCCGCGAAGTATTGCCTGCCCGCCATTTCCTGGTCGAGGGTCTGGAGATGCTTTTGCATCCGCTCTTTTGCTTTTTCCGGCTCTTTATCGTGAGTGAAGTCATGAGCCGCGGCATGCAGCCGGCTATTCATGAAGTCGATCCAGATCCGTATCCTTGCCCTTAGCAAATGATCGCCGGGCATGAGACGGGTCGCCGGATACTTCTCGTCGAGATACTCGTTGACGATGGCCGATTCATAAATCACCCCGTCGCCATCAATTAACACCGGAACTTTGGCGTAAGGGTTGACCTCCAGAAGATCTTTCGGTTTGTTTTTGAGATTCACTTCGATGAGTTCGTAGGGAATCTGTTTTTCCGCCAGGACAATCCTTGTCCTATGGGCGTAGGGTCAACCGTGGCTGGAGTAGAGCTTCATAGAATCATCCTCCTTAACATCGCTTTACTTACCATCCCAGGGGGAAGATGACAACGTGACGCTGGGTCTAGCGTCGCCTTGTCTGAAGACGGTCCTGAAGTCCGTCACCGACCAGGTTGAGCCCGAAGACCGTGATCATGATCGCAATCCCAGGGTAGGTCGTCAGGTTGGGCGCGACCAGCAAAAACTGTCGCCCGTCATTCAACATCGATCCCCAGGAAGGCGTTGGCGGTTCGACTCCCAATCCCAGGAAGCTCAGGCTGCCTTCGGCGATAATTGCCGCCGCCAATCCAAAGGTGGCTTGGATTAGCACGGGAGGAAGAAGATTCGGGAGTAGGTGCCGCCTAATAAGCCGGCCGGGCTTGCAGCCGAGCGCCCGAGCCGCTTGGACGAATTCGCGCTCCCTCAGCGCGAGGATCTCGCCGCGGACCAATCGTGCATAGCCGGTCCAGCCGATCAAACAAAGCGCCAGAATGACGTGATCGAGACCCGGGCCGAGAACGGCGGTGAAGGCGATGGCAAGGAGAATGCCGGGAAAAGCCATGAGGATATCGACGAGACGCATGATCAATTGATCGGCCCATCCGCCGAAATATCCCGACAAAGATCCGATGGCCAAACCAATGGCAAGAGAAATCATAACCGTAGTGGCACCCACCAGAAGGGAGATTCGCCCGCCGTAGAGAACCCGGCTCAGGATGTCCCGGCCCAACTTGTCAGTTCCCAGGGGGTTCTCCCTGGAATAGGTACGTAGATCATTGTCGAGGTTTTGTCGCGTTGGATCATGGGGTGCCAGAAGCGGAGCCATTAGTGCAGATAAGACGAGCAGGGTCAGGATAACCGAACCAACGTAGAACCAGCGATTACTTTCCATAGGTGATTCTTGGATCGACTAACTGATAGAAGATGTCCGTCACGAGATTCACCAGGAGGTATGAAGTGGCGATTACCAGCACGCAGCCCTGGACCAAAGGGTAATCGCGGCTCTGAATCGCCTGCACGGTCAATCGCCCGATCCCTGGCCAAGAAAACACCGTCTCCGTGATGATCGACCCGGCAAGCAACGAACCGAACTGCAAACTCATGATCGTGATAACCGAAAGCAGGGCGTTGCGAAGCGTGTGCTTGAGCCAGACTTTTTTCTCGCTAAGTCCCTTGGCGCGGGCGCTTCGCACATAGTCTTCGCTGCTCACTTGCAGCAAGCTCGCGCGGAGGATGCGGGTCAGTATCGCTGCCATGCCCATCCCGAGCGTAAGCGATGGGAGAACTAAATGATCGAGCCCGTCGCGACCGGAGACCGGCGTCCAACCCAGTTGAATGGAGAAGATAATCATGAGCAGGGGACCAAGCCAAAAATTGGGCAGCGAAACGCCCAGAAGGGAAAATAATAGGGCGCCGCGGTCGGTTCCCGATCCCTTGTTGATTGCGGCTAGAGTCGCTAGAGGAAACGAGATGATTACCGCGATTGCCATGGCGCATAGAGTGAGCTCGATCGTGGCGGGCAATCTTGCGCTGATAAGGTCCGTGACCGAGGATTGCTCAACGAGCGAACGCCCTAGGTCTCCCCGTAGCAGCCCAGTCAAGAAATTACGATACTGAGCCATCAAGGGCTGATCGAGAGCCAGACTCCGGCGCAGCTCTTCTTTGTCCGCAGCACTGGCGGTTTCGCCCAGCATCACCTCGATGGGATCCCCGGGAACCAGATGGATCAAAAAGAAAACCAAAGTGAGCGCCCCGAATAGAGTGGGCAAAAGCAGCAACAAGCGCTGGGGAAGGTAACGGTTCACTTGGCAGCGGTTGGCGATCGAAACGAGACGTTTTTGAATCCAGTAAAATCGCCATCGGGATAGGGAACAAATCCCTGGAGAGAGGACGTTTTTACGACTACGTTTTTCCACCACCATAAGGGGATGTAAGGGAGATCTTCGGCGAGAATTCGTTGTACCTCGCCGTAAATGCGCTTTCTCTCGGTTATGTCCATCGTCCTTTGTCCCTTTTCCAATAATTGATCCACTTGAGGATTGCTGTAGTGCCCCCGGTTATCTCCATTAGGCGGCACGCTGGCGGAATGAAAAATCTGATAATAAATATCCGGATCCTGTATGCCGACCCACGCGAGGGAGTAGAGATGAAAGTTGCCCTTCTTAATGTCACTGAAGAAGGTACCCCATTCATAGGTGCGGATTTCCAGCTCGATGCCGACGCTCAGTAACTGTTCTTTGAGAGCTTCGGCAATTCTTCTCCGTAGATCGAGATTTGTGCTTTTAAAAGAGAGTTTGAATCGAGGTTGGGGCCCGTCACCATCTGGATCACGGAATCCAGCTTCATCCAGCAACCGTTTCGCCTTCTCCGGATCGTGAGGCCATTGGTCGACCGTACCTTCATAAGCCCAATTCAGCGGCGAAAGGAGGCCGCTGGCGGGAGTTCCGAGATCTTTAATCAGGTGGCGAATGATGCTTTTGCGGTCGATCGCATACGCCAATGCTTGACGTACCTTCTTGTGCTTGAGAATGGGGTGCGTCAAGTTGATGCCGATGTACTGAAACGTTGTGCCTTGACGGGCTTCGATGTCTGCGTCGGTGTTCTGCTTCAGCCAAGGGAGCACATCGGGTTCCAGATCGTTCTGCATGAAACCGATGCTTCCCTTCTTGAATTCGAGAACGCGAACCATGGCGTCGGGAACCACTTTGAAGATCAGTCCCGCAATCGAAGGCTTCCCTTCCCAATAAGAGGGGTTCGCCTTTAAGGTCACCGCCTCTCCCGATTGGAGTGATTCCAGGATAAAGGGTCCGGAACCAGCAGGTGGAGTGGCGCTTGACGCGGCATCCCCAACGGAACTCGAGGGAACGATGCCTATGGTAAAGTGCTCCGGAAAAGGCGCGTGGGGCGCCATCAAACGGAAGCGCAGGCGATAGGGTCCAAGTTCGTCGATCGCTTGAAGCGGTTTCAAGAGCGCCCGCTTAGGGGAGCGGTTCTTGGCTTGCATAATCGACTCATAGGTAAATTTGACATCCGCGGCCGTAAGCGGCGCGCCATTGTGGAATGTGACGTTCTTTCTTAGATCAAAAATATATGTCTGAGGGTCCACCCGTTGCCAATTCTCAGCCAATTCCGGTTGCAACCGTGAGTTCTCGTCGGAGCGCAACAATGAGTTATACATCAGACCCCCGATCCGCACGGAGTTCGCATCCGTCGAGTAACGCGGATCCAGTTGAAGCGGGTTGCTTTCGATGCCAACGATCAAGTAACCGGGGCGATCGCCAGACGAGGAAGAAACACGACAGCCTCCCAACACGACGATCAGGCTGACGACAAGAAAGCGATGGTAGCGGGTGTGTCTCTTCAACCAGAAATTTCCCAAGGTGAAATTTTGACTAACCATATCCCGTTTGCTACGATGGGTCAATTTTTCCACGATTGATCGATATCATGCGATTTCAGCTCACGTTTTGCTCGAGCCTTATTTGTATACTGTTAACAGTGATTTTCGGGCGGGCGGTTGCAACCGAGCCGGCGTTTGCGGTTCTTCCAGGGATCGAAGGATCGGTGGAGTTCTGGAAAAAGATCTTTACCCGCTACGGAGCGCAAGACGTCGTGTTTTTCGATCCCTTCGATCACGGGAAAATTTATAGCGTGTTGCGCGTTCCGGATACGGACGAAGGCCGGGCGCTCATTGATAGAGAGCGGGCACGAATTATTGCTAACTACGATTTGAAAGAAGACGAGGGGCGCATTAGAAGCCAGCGGGGCGCCAAGGAACAGTTCATTTCCGGTATCAAGATCTCCGGCCGCTACATGTCTCGGATGCGGCAGATCTTTCGCGACGAGCGATTGCCGGTGGAGCTCGCTTATCTTCCCCTAGTGGAGTCGTCTTTCAATGTTCGCGCTCGTTCGACCGCGGGTGCGGTTGGCATGTGGCAGTTCATGCCTGATACCGGGAAAAAATTTCTTCAGATCACCGATACCGTGGACGAGCGACGCGACCCCATCGCATCTACTCGCGCTGCTGCCCGCCTGCTGAAAGAGAATCGCCGGCTTCTTGGCAACTGGCCGTTGGCTATTACGGCTTATAATCATGGGACCGAAGGGATTTTCCGGGCCGTAGACGCCGTGGGCTCGGAAAATCTGGTGGAGATCATTCGACGTTATCAATCGCCCACGTTCGGCTTTGCATCGAAGAATTTCTATGCCGAGTTTCTTGCCGCCGCGGAGATTGCCAGAAATGCCGAAGCCCATTTCCCTTTTTTGCGGCCCCACCCGCCAATGAGCCTGCGTGAAATCGAGATCAAACGCCCAATCCCGATTCGATCGTTGCTTAAGCCGGCAGCGGTCTCGCAAAGTGATTTTTTCGAATGGAACCCGGCTCTCAGTCCGACAGCAACAATTATTCCTGCGGGTTATCGCGTTCAAGTCCCGCCGGAAAAAGCCGGCCGTTTTGCAATTCTACAACAGCGTATTCACGGTTCCCCAGCGAAGAAAAGAAGCAACGCGGTCGTGACGCGAGATCGTGCCGGGTCGGCAAGCGGTAAAACTGCGGCTAAGAATAAGAAAGCGAGCGGGACATCGGTAGGTGCTGCTCGATCCGCAAACGCATCGCACACAAGCCAAGCGACTACGGCTGCTCGGCGTCTCAAAGTTGCCAGTCGCTAACCGCCGTCTCATCCGGCCGCGTGGTTGGTTTCCCTCTTGTTTATTTGAACCCACCTCGGAAACGTCATATCAGGGTCTTCCTCTATCGTCTGAAATGGGCTTGAAGGCGCGAGAGAGTTAGCTTATAATAATCGAGGCCTTATGGACGTCACACTTCTCAAAGTTACAGCAATTTTTTATCTTCTGGCGAGCGCAAGTTTTGTCGTTTATATCTTTCGTCTACGTGACTTCGTTTCAAGTTTGTCTCCGATCATTTTATTCACTGGGTTTGCGGTCCATACAGCCGGTCTGGCAGTTCATTTTTTGCAAACCGGTTACGCCGGCGTTGCTGAGTTTCGTGAGGCACTGTCATTTTACGGCTGGCTTCTTGTGGCGGGGTATCTGTTGATTCAACTCAAGTATCGGCTTGCGATCTTGGGTGCCATCATCGCACCCTTGGCGTTTCTTATGACCCTCGCCGCCATCGCATTTGGCAGCGGCGCTGGCGAATTGCCCCCGGGACTGAAGACGGTTTGGCTGCCGGTTCACGTGACTTTGGCATTTCTCGGTAATGCCGTTTTTGCCCTGGCTTTCGGCGTGAGCCTGATGTACCTGCTGCAGGAAAGTTATCTCAAGCGTAAGAAGATGACTTCCGTGATGAAGCGATTTCCCTCGCTAGAAGCGTTAGACAAGTTGAACTATGTGCTGCTAGTTTGGGGGTTCCCGTTAATGACTTTGGGTATCCTCACGGGCAGCATGTGGGCCGGGATTTATTGGGGCAACTATTGGTCGTGGGATCCCCGCCAGATTTCTTCAGGCATTGCCTGGCTGTTTTATGGCGTCTTGTTGCATGGCCGGATCACCGCCGGCTTGAGAGGAAAAAAGGCGGCACTACTGACCATGGTTGGGTTTGTCGTCGTCCTGGGTTACTTTCTCTGGGGAGATTCGCTCTTTCCCAGCCGGCATGGGGGCCGGTTCGAATAGCAGGTGCACAAGGAAATTATCATCGTTGGGATGAATCATCGGAGCGCGCCGATCGAAGTAAGAGAAAGCGTGGCCTTCGAGACTTCCTACGTCCGTGAGGCTTTGGGACGGCTGCGGGCCTACCCGTCGATCCAGGAGAGTGTCATTCTATCGACGTGTAACCGTGTGGAGGTGGTGGTGGCGGCGTTGAATGGTGAGTCTGCTTCTGTGGAAATCAAAGCATTCTTGGCCGACCAGAGAGCGCGGAAAAATCGCCATAGTCTAGAGGACCACGTTTATATTCACCAGGGTCCGGCAGCGGTTCGGCATCTGTTCCGTGTGGCTGCGAGTCTGGATTCCATGGTTGTAGGGGAGCCGCAGATCTTGGGTCAGCTAAAGGAATACTATAACGCTGCTCAGGCCGCCGGCACCGTCGGAACGATTCTTCATCGTCTTTTTCATCGCTCATTCTCCGTTGCCAAGAGAGTCCGGAACGAGACGGCTATCGCGAGTCGCGCGGTATCCGTCAGTTCCGTGGCCATCGACCTGGCAAAAAGGATCTTTGACCGTCTTGACGACAAAACGGTGATGCTCATCGGAGCGGGCAAGATGGGTGATCTTATGGCTCGACACCTCCAACGCGGCGGCGTGCACAGCGTGATGGTCACCAACCGAACCTTCGACCGAGCCGTGGAACTCGCCGGCCGGATTCATGGCAGCCCGATTTTGTTCGAGGATTTTCCCCGTTATCTCACACTCGCCGATCTCGTTATCGGTTGCACCGGTTCTCCCGAGATCCTGGTAGACGTCGCGACGGTGGAAAAGGTTCTTCGCGAACGCAAACAAAAGGCGATGTTCTTGATTGACATCGGCGACCGCAGAAATTTCGATCCCGCGATTAACGCAATCGACAATGTGTATCTCTACAATATCGATGATCTCAAAGGCGTCGCCGAGGAGAATCTTCACGAAAGGTCCAACGAGGCCGAAAAAGCGGAGGGAATCGTTCAAGAGGAGGTCCAGAATTTCACGCGCTGGATCGATTCTTTGGAGCAAGTCCCGACGATTACGGCTCTCCGGCAACGGTTGGAAGAGATACGACAGCGGGAGCTCGAAAGATCGCTGGGCGGCAGCCTGAGAGACCTCTCGGAAAAACAGAGGGAGGCCTTGGAAGACATGACCACGGCGATGATGAACAAGATTCTTCACGCTCCTCTATCGCAGCTAAAGCTCAACTCCCAAGACGACGACGAGAAAACTCTCTACATTGCCGCGCTGAAGAAACTCTTTGACTTGGAGCGGTGAGCCTAGATAATGCGGACGCGAGCATTCTTCACGGAAGAACGACCGAGGAGCAAGCCTCTCCGGTCGCGGGCAATGGCCTGTGTCTTGAGGAGGCCTGCAAACTGCAGTGACGGAGCGTAAAGTGAGGCAGAAATGCGAGCTTATAGCCAAGCTCCCTAGAAATCATTGCGGCTCCATGTCCCAGTGCCCGCTCGCTACGATGCTTCCTCCTCGGTCCATGAATAGTCCGGGCCTAGGGAGCTGAGATACCACGAGATGAATTCGATTAGGATCGGCACGCGCGGCAGCACGTTGGCTCTGGCTCAAACAACGTGGGTGAGAGAAAAACTCGTAGAGAAATATCCAGGCGCCAGCATCGAAACGATTCTTATCCACACGAGCGGGGATCGGTTTTCGGAAGCGAGTGTTAAAGCGATAGGCGGCAAAGGTATCTTTACGAAGGAAATAGAAGATGCCTTGCTACGAAATGAGATCGATATAGCCGTGCATTCCATGAAAGACTTGCCCACCGAGTTACCCGCAGGATTGATCGTGGCGGCGGTTCCTCAAAGAGAGGATTCCCGTGATGTTTTGGTGAGCGCCGGAGCGAGAAAGTTGAGCGAACTTGTTGCGGGCGCAAAGGTCGGCACCGGGAGTTTGCGCCGGTCAGCGCAGCTCGTGCATTATCGCCGGGATTTAAGGGTTGTTCCTATCCGGGGAAATGTCGACACCCGCCTGAAGAAGCTCGATCAAGGCGAGTGCGATGCCTTGGTGATGGCCGCCGCCGGTTTGAAACGAATAGGCCGGGAAGAAAGGATCGCAGAATATGTCTCAAACGACGTCTGCCTCGGTGCTGCGGGACAAGGGGCATTGGGTTTGGAATCGCGGGAAGAGGAGTCGATTCGCGTGGAGCTTTCGTTCTTGCATGACCCCGCTACCTTTGCCGAAGTCACCGCGGAACGCTCATTCTTGAATCGACTGGGCGGTGGTTGCCACGTTCCGGTGGGGGCACGGGGAGTCGCGGACGGCGAAAATTTGGAACTCTTCGGTGTGGTCGCCAATCCAGATGGGAGTTCCCTTTTTCGCGGTGAAATATCCGGCTCTGTAGCGGACGCAGAAGAATTGGGTTGTGAGCTCGCTGAGCGCCTGTTGTCCCAAGGCGCGCAGAAAATTTTGGTTGCCCAGTGAAAGATCCCATACACCCGGCCATGGCTCTCGAAGCGGCAGATAAACCATCAGATTCACCCGATGCCCTTAAGGGCAAGCGCATCCTGGTGACTCGTGCGCGGTCTCAAGCGTTGAGCTTGGTGCAAAGGATCGAAAGCCTGGGAGGCGAGGTGGTTGAATTTCCCACGATAGAAATCAGACCGCCCGAGAGTTACGGTCCTTTGGACCAGGCGATCAGGCAGATAGCGAGTTACGATTGGCTTATTTTCACGAGCGTGAACGGCGTGGAGCAATTTCTCAATCGACTTGAAAAGCTTGGAAAAAACCCAGCCGACCTAACAGGTATCGAGGTTGGTGCCATTGGTCCTGAGACGGCAAAAAGGCTAACCGCGGCGCAAATTCAGCCCAGCCTGGTGCCGAAGCAATATCAGGCTGAAGGTATTCTTGAAGCGCTGATTTCCGATACCATGGTAGGGAAAAAAATATTAATCCCGCGGGCAGCCAAAGCCCGCGATATCCTGCCGGAAACTTTGCGCCAGTGGGGAGCGCGGGTTGACGTCGTAGAGGCCTACCAAACCGTGTTGCCTCAAGTGGATGTTTCGGCGCTTTGCAAGTTGTTGCGTGAAGGCGCGATTGATATGATTACTTTCACGAGCTCCAGCACGGCAACGAACTTTGCGGCCATGCTAGGCGATCAGGACCTGCCACGGGTGGTTGCTAAAGCCGTTATTGCGTGTATCGGTCCGATTACTGCAAGAACCGTGGAAGACTTAGGCATGCGATCGGAGGTCGTGTCAGAAGAATTCACGATTCCCGGGTTGGTCAGCGCGATGGTAGACTATTTTATCCGTATCGCGAATCAAAAAACCGTTGGTGGATAAGAGCAGAAAAAATAATGGACTTCCCCGCCTACCGCCCGAGAAGATTGCGCCGTAACGAGAGGATCAGAGAGTTGGTGCGCGAAACCACTCTGAGTCCGAAGAATTTCATTTATCCGATTTTCGTCGGGCCGGGAAAGAATAGAGCTCAACCCGTGTCGTCCATGCCGGGTGTCGCGCAACTCTCCGTGGACCGCGCCGTTATCGAATGTGAGGAAGCTCAAGCACTGGGGATTCCTGCGGTGATTCTTTTCGGCGTTCCCGAACACAAAGATTCCGTGGGGACGGAGGCCTATGCGGATAGCGGCATTGTCCAACAGGCGATACGCGCTGTCAAAGAAAAGCTTCCCGGGCTACTCGTCATTACCGATGTGTGTCTTTGCGAGTATACCGACCACGGTCACTGCGGCGTGATTAGGAACGGCGATGTCGATAATGACGGCACGCTGGAGCTACTCGCCAAAGAAGCGTTGTCTCATGCGCGTGCCGGCGCCGACATCGTGGCGCCCTCCGACATGATGGACGGCAGGGTCGGAGCGATTCGGAAATGTCTCGACCAAAACGGATTTGAACAGATTGCCGTTATGGCCTATGCGGCAAAGTACGCTTCCGGATTTTACGGGCCGTTCCGAGAGGCGGCCGAATCGACACCGCAGTTTGGCGATCGACGCTCCTATCAGATGGACCCAGCCAACGCGGATGAAGCCTTGCGAGAGGTCGAGCTCGATATCCGTGAGGGCGCGGATATCGTCATGGTGAAGCCGGCGATGGCTTATCTCGATATCGTCTACCGCGTGAAACAGAAGTTTGGCTATCCCGTGGCTGCCTACAATGTGAGCGGAGAGTACTCCATGATCAAAGCCGCCGGGCAGAACGGCTGGGTCGATGAAGAGAGAGTCATGCTGGAAGTACTATTCGCGATCAAACGCGCTGGAGCGGATATGATCCTGAGTTACTTTGCGAAAGATGTGGCGCGGTTGCTTCACGGTCAATGACCGTTCAAGTCGTTCAAGCCGTTCAAAATGTTCAATCCGTTAAGTCTACAGAGACGATTTGAACTACTGGAACCGTTGGAACGAATTGAACCAGTTTCTTCAGATGAGATTCCAGAGATCTTTAACCTTACGCTGAAGCGTCCGCTCGCATTCCGCTTCTCGTGCGGAAGTTCTGACTTGGGCTTCGGATAAACGGAAGACCAGGACCCGGGCCCCTTTAACCAGCCTTAAAACGTAGGTGCTTGAATCGCCGTCGTAGTAAACATCTACGCTTACCGCATTATCCACTATTCCGGCGACCCTGTTTGCCCAGTCTTGAATATCCGACAAAGCGTCCTCGCCCAATTTAGTGCTTATCACTGGCGGGTTCCGATGGGCGACTTCATTTCTTTTTATAAAGACCGTCGATAAAGCCGCTTCCATCGAGTTCCTTGATGAAGCTAAAGTCAACGAATTGCTCCGGCTTGGCCGTCTTCGCCCTCGGGTCGCGCTCGCTTATATCCTCGAGGACCGTTTTCAGCCCTTCCAGGCTTGGATACTGTTTTTTGGGGTAAAATGCTTCCGTCATGACGTTCTCATAGCTTTTCTCAAGAATCTCATGATCAACGCCGCTACCCATATATTTGCTCAGAGCTTTGATCGTGGCTTCTCTGTCGCTCCACATCTTTTGGACCGCTTCTACGTGAGACCTGACATAGCGCCGCACCGTCTCGCGATGTTCCTTAATGAATCTCCGCGTCGTAGCAACACCCGTATGTTGAAAAACCAGGCCCATTTGCGCGACATCAGCAACGATGGCTAAGCCTCGCTTTTCGGCTATAAAACTGGAAGGTGGATTGATGGCCGCTGCCGTTACCCGTCCCGTCAGCACGGCGCTGAGGCGCTCCGGGCCGCTTCCTACTTGAACGATAGTTACATCCTTACCCGGGGTCAAGCCGATCTTTCTTAGAGCGAATCGCGCGATGGAATCCGTCGCCGATCCAAAACGGCTAATGGCTAAAGTCCCTCCTTTAAGCTGTTCCGAGGTCTTGATTCCCGGTTTGCCCATGAGGACATAATTCAGCGAGACGATGCCGGCGGCGACAAAAACAGCATCGGATCCCGCCAAGACACTATTAACCAGGGCCGGTCCGGAAACCTGCGTGATCGGGACATCGCCCGACACGAGGGCAAGGATTGCGGTGGTTCCGCCGGTGAAGAAGATCAACTGGACGTCCAGCCCGTTTCTAGCAAAAATACCGGTGTCTTTGGCCACCCAGGCGGGCAACTGGTCGGCGCTCACGGCGCTGTAGCCGACGTTGAGGCGGGTGAGTTGAGCCGAGGCAGGCGAAATCAAGAAGAAGAGCAAGCTAAGGGAGGCGAGCGCACAAAAAATACGTCGTTTCATTCTTAAGTTTCCTCTGGGGATCGAGCCGTCAACTGATTAAGAATTATTACAGCAGGTGGAAAAAAGAAAGCCCATGCTTCTTCAGCAAGGGCTTTCTTTGCCGCGACTTTCGCGATCGGAATCCGTCGGATTCGATTACTCTGCGTACTTTTCAGCTCGGAAGGTTTTGTGGCAGGAGGCGCAGGCATCCGCCGAGAGCCTTTACCTTTATCCCTATTTCCGTATCGTCCTTGGCTTTCGCTGCAGCTGCGAGTTCGCTAGCTGCCTTCCCGAGATTCTTGGCGTCCCTTGCGAATTCGTCGGATTTTTCCCAGATAGCGGCAGTGGCTTTGGTTTTTCCGGTGTCGCTGCCTTTGGGAAATAGGCTGACGATTTTTTCCGCATTCCCCATGATGTCTCTGGCCTTGGCTTCTATCGTCGCATAATCTTTCGCTTCGACCGCAGCCTTGATCGCCTTGGCGTCAGCGCTGTTGCTTTTCATGAGCGCCTGTCTCTTTTCGGCTTGAGCGAAAACGTGGGAAGAAGCGAGAACCGTCATGAACCCAATCACTGCAGCGATAAGAATTTTACCTCGAACCATTAGTTGTTTTCTCCTTTCTTCTGAACAAGTAATTTAACTGCCTTTGTTGACTTTTTTCACTTCGTTTAACAACTGTTCCGTCGAGAGAAGATCTTTTTCGGTGTTGCTGGGTCGGATACTCAAATAGCGAACCACCCCGTCTTTGTCAATGATGACGTAGGCCCGTTTGGCAATCCTTCGCGATTCGTCATAGACGCCAAAGGCCTGCATCACTTTGCCGTCCCGATCGCTCAAAAGCGGGTAGTTGATCTTGGCGAAATCAGCGAAGGCTTTCTGTGAAAACGGGGCGTTAGCGCTGATTCCTACAACTTCTGTATTTTCAGCCTGAAACATTGGGTAATTGTCCGAACCGGACGCTTGCAAGTCCTTGATTCATGTCGGACTAAAGTCGAGAACGTAGAAATTGATGAGCACATTTTTGCCTTTGAGGCTGCTTAACTTAAGTTTTCCACCCTTCGTGCTATCAAGCTCAAAGTCTGGGGCCGGTTGTCCCACTTCCAGAGCGCTAGAAAAACGATGGGTTGCTAGGAGAAAAGCGAGAGCCAAAATTGAAGCGAGGAGGGTTTTTTTAGTGGTTTGCATACCTTGAGGTCCTTTTTTTAAGACGCTATTGGTTCAAGAATATTCAGGAGAGAGTCGCAAACTTATCCCTTACTTCAGTCCTTCTGTCAATCCCCCATTCGGGGGTTTTTTGACTCCCCCATTTGGGGGAATCAGTCAATGCCTTCCCGTACGGCCAAGACAGCAGCTTCGGTGCGGTTTTTGACCTGAAGCTTGCGAAAGAGTCCCTTGAGGTAACCTTTGATGGTTTCGCGGGCCACGTGGGTAATATGACTGATCTCCTCGTTGTTGAGTCCTTCCGCGACCAGTTGGAGAACCCTGAGTTCGAGATCTGTGAGTTTATACTTCTGGCTGAATCGTCGTTCTCGATCATCCTTGGGCGGCCCTTCATTGTCCGAAGGAGGCTCGGACGTAAGCTGAGCAAGATAGGGAGAAAGTTGGATTTTGCCACTATGCGCGCGACGGATAATTTCGATAAACTCTGCTCGGTCGGTGTCTTTTAGGATATAACCCTTCGCTCCGGCTTTGATGGCCGAGGCGATCTTTTCATCATCGTCCTGAATGGAGAGCATGAGAATTTTCGTGCGGGGAGCCAATGCGGTGATGAGCTTCGCGGCCTTGATCCCGTCCATTTTGGGCATGCGAACATCCAAGAGGGCGATGTCCGGTCCGGTTTCCCGGCATTTGACTACTGCCTCTTGGCCATCGGCTGCCTCAGCGACCACTTTTATGTCTTTCGCGGTCTCGAGCAATATTCTAAGGCTTTGCCTGAACAATCGCTCATCGTCGGCGATCAAAAGTTTAAGCGGCATAGAATGCCTCCGTGCCAGCTATATCTTTGTGTTCGTGAAGACGGTTTCTTATATGGCTTCCTAAAAGGGCAGTCAAGAAATGGATTTTGAGGACGGCACCAGAAATAGTAGCTTTTCCACGGGTGCCTGCTCCTGAGTTTCGATTCTAACATAACCTCCCGCACGCCAAAGCGCGGTCTGATCGCTGTAATGGGGTGAAACGAGGTGGCCGGATTGTCCGGACGCAATAATAAAACCCGATTGCTGCCAGGCGCCGACGTCAACGATAAGCCGCAGTGAAGCCCCCACTATATGGCCGTAGGGGTTAGAATGCCGGTAGAAACCGGTGTTGATCGTCGTGCCGTCACCAGGGGATGGAAACGGACCAATGCTCAGCAAGGGCCGCAGCGGTTGGACTCGACCCAAAGCGTGATTTAACACCAGCCTGTGAATTTTTCCCCATTGCCAAAGCTTCACATCCTCGCCGAGGCTCATCTTCAATTCTTCACACGCTTCTTGGAGGGACTTTGCCACAAGCTCTTGCCGTGAGCGAGTTGAAAACCAGCGAGAGTTGGGATCTCTCAGGATTTGATAGGTCGGCATCAAGCATTGGTTGAAAATTTCGACGTAAGCCGAGAAGAGATCCTCGCCTAGAGCGGGGACGAGTAAGTTTGACATGAGGCGGTGTTGGAATACGTGAAAAATAGCCGCCTCAACGCTTTCTTCATCGCACGTACCGTCCCAGCCGATGAGCCGATCCGCGGCAGTCCGGAATTGGGTACTCTTCTCCGAAACTCGAGCGAGATCGTTTTTCAAAGTCTCGATCAACTCTGTAGCATAAAGCGAAACGCAATCGTTTTGCATCGCCTCCATGTCGTTAATGGACAAAGATTTTTTAACGGTCAAAAGTTCTTTGATTCGGCGAATTCGAGATGGTGGCTCAAAAAAATGGGACAAATAGTGGGGATAGGACGCGTCGACAATGCGATGATTGGCTGTCGCGATTACCCCCTCAGGCGGATTGTAGATCCGCGGCAGTTCGTTGAAAGGAATGTAGCCATACCAATCGTTCTCATCGATGGAGCCGTCTAGGGGCAGCAAAGACGGAATCCGCCGTCGCAAGGGAATTTTGCCAGCCAGACTGTAGCCGATGTTACCGAGGGAATCAGCGTAAACGTAATTCAATGTCGGAGCATGGTGATAAGCAAGGCTCTCCAGGAATTCGTGCCAATCGCGCGCTTGGTTCACGCCATACAGACAGCGAAAGTCCTCGCTTGGCACATGGGCCGTCCAACGGAGCGAGAGGACGGGTGACGAGTCCGGCCGGTTGCCAAAATCACTAATGACCGGTCCATGGCGGGTTGATCGCACAATTTTTCTGACGTCGCCCCTGCGCCGCACTTTAATGATTTCTTCGCGACGCTCCATCGTGAACCACTGGTCTCCGATGAGATAGCGATCACGGACTTGCGGATCCGTTTTTTCCCTGTACAGTTCGACATCGTCGCAGACGGCCGCGGTTACGCCCCAAGAGATCCAGCGATTATGCCCCAATTGAACACACGGAGAGCCTGGGATTGAGGCGCCCCACACTTCATAACCTTCAGGCTGGGTCGTCGATGTTTCGGCTTTTAAATGCATCAAGTACCAGATCGATGGAATCGTCAGGCGTAGATGCGGATCGTTGCATAGAATGGCGCGGCCTGTGGCGGAGCGGCTCGGAGCGACGACCCAATTGTTGCTGCCGTGACCGGCGGCACTCCACTCACTCCGAGCGAAGGCACCATTCATGAATTGCCAGATGCTTTGAGCCGAGTTCCATACGGCTTGGGTTATGGTTGGTCCATCGTCCGGGTATGTTGGACAAAGCGAGCGGAGCATCTCCTGATGATTCTCCAACTTGGCGGCGATCGCGATCGTGTTGAGTCGGGTGAAAAGAGCGGTTGAGAGAAGGAACGCGAACCCCTTTCCGATGATTAAAGTATCTTGCGGGCTCCAGGGCTCCGGCTCATACCGAAGGAGGCGAAATTCCCAGGGCAGTCTCCTGCCGCACTGCTCGATGTATCGATTGACACCTTGGCTATAAGCACGGAGTCGTCGGTGCTCATGTTCGGATGCAAGCTCAAGGGACGCCGCGGCCGAGTGTTGGATACCCATGAGCCTCATGAAGTAATCGAAATCGGGGCTGGTTTGTCCACGAAACTGGCTGGATAATTCCTTCCAAGGCACCGGGAAGTTGCCGAATATCTCGGCCAGCCGGCCAGAGAGGAAGCGCCGGCTCAGATCCATCTGCCAGAGTCGCTCCTGGGCGTGCAAATAGCCTTGAGCGAGGAATAAATCCTCCTCATTGCCCGCAAAAGCGTGGGGGATTCCGTAAGTGCCCCAGCGTACTTTGACTTTGTCTCTTAGCCCAGCAAGCTCCAGGCTTCCCCTATACTTTGGGAAGGAACCCCTATCGAGGAAGCGAATGAAAGGGCGAAGGAGAGCCGAAAAGACAGTTGGAACAAAGCCGCTCTTCGGCGTCTCCATCAGTTATCGGAAAAATAAGTGGCGGGAAAGGAGTTGCTGTTGTCCGCCCTTCAAAGAATGGCCTTCACCGAGGGGCGATCTTTCATTCTCTGCAGGTATTTTCCCAGCCGGGGTAGAGAGGCGTCGGGAAGAACGCCGAACCCCTCCAGTCTTGTGAAGCGGGGTAGGAGATCAGCATCTGCGAGGGAGAAGTCGCCCACTAGATAGGACTGGTCGCCAAGCTCATCTTCAAGACGCTGCAGGAGTTTTCGGAGATCGCTCTTCGCCGTGTCGATGACTTGTTGATTCTGTTCCTTGGGGTCCTTCGTAACTTCCACGCGCAGCTTTTGATATGCCCCGTCGAGGTGAGCCAGTCCGTAGTCGGTCAGGATGCGGGCCTTCGCGCGTTTCCCTAGATCCGCCGGCATCAAGGGAGGGTTGGGATATTTTTCGTCCAGGTATTCGTTGATAATGCACGATTCGTAAAGAACTGTGCCGTCATCGGTTAGAACAGGAACTTTTCCGTAAGGATTGAGCTTGAGGTACTCGGGCGTTTTTTGTTCCTGTTTCCGCAGGTCAATGGGCACGATTTCGTAGGGTAGATTTTTTTCCGCCAGGACGATCTTTACGCGCTGGCAATTGGGCGAGGACTTGAAGTCATAAAGCTTGATCATTCTTCGTCTCCTTTCTGAATCGATATCGAAATTCGGCAATCGCTCACCAGAAACCTTATACTAGGATTCACCGCAAAGGAAAAGCGCTCGACGCGGTGAAAGTGACTTGATCTAGTGTCGGTTTGGTGTTAAGCGGGTTACTCGTTTGGATTGAAAAATTACCGTGACTGCAGAAGACGCCGCAAAAACCATTTTCAACGGCTTGAAGGAGGCCGGCATCAATCTGATCGTCACTTTACCGGATATTAATCTGGCACAGCTGCTTCATGAAGTTGAAGCGGATCGGGATGTCATGCACGTTCCGCTGTGCCGCGAGGAGGAGGGGATCGGTATCTGCGCCGGCGCTTATTTAGTCGGAAAGAAATGCGCCGCGATTATGCAGAACGGGGGGTTCTTCAACAGCAATAACGCCATTGTAACGACGTTGTTGCAGTACCAGATCCCGCTATTACTTCTCATTTACTATGCCGGTGACATAGGTGATCGCACGTTCAGTACTTCCGGCCGCCTGACGGAGCCCGTGCTCCAGGCGTTGGGGATTCGGCATTACGTCATGCGAGAACCCGGTGATGCTCCCGAGTTAATTAAACGAGCCCAGATTCTGGCTGAGGATTCCCGATGCCCTGTAGCCCTGCTATTGACGAAGGAAAGTCTCGGGCGTCGAACCTCCCTCAAGTCACTGTAGAGCGCCGGCGCGATAAGCAGCGCTAATACACCGAACCACAGATGAAAAGATTTGACTGTTTAAGAGCTATTGCTGAGAACGCCGCGAATGCTCTCGTCGTAACCTCCGCCGGAGCCGTCACGTTGGAGTGGAACGCGCTACGACCCAGCGACGGTAATTTTCGGGTGCGCACTTTGGGGCTTTGCTCCTCCATCGCTTTGGGCATGGCATTAGGCTTGCCGCGGCGGAAGGTTATTGCTCTCGACGGCGATGGATCGTTGTTGATGAATTTGTGTTCGTTACCCACCCTCGCTCGTATGCGACCGAAGAACTTGGTTCACATTGTGTTCGACAATGAGGTGTACGAGGCTTCGGGTAGTAAAAAAACGGCGACGTCGGCCGGTACGGATCTCGTTGGAATAGCTCGCGCCGCAGGGATTCGACAGGCGCTATGGGCGCATTCCCTGGATGACTTTGCCAAGGTCGCTTCGGACGCTATAAACGGTGATGAGCTTTTTTTCATCGGGGCCAAAGTGACGACGGACCGCACGGAAGTGCCGCCGTATCCGATGGATGAAGTCGAGAATAAGTATCGATTCATCAGGCATGTGGAAAAAACTGAAAAAATAGCGATTCTTAAAACCAACTTACCGGCCAGCTATAGTTAACCTCTGCCTTAGGTCGACTCGGTGAGGTCCATGAAGATTGATATTGAATTCAATTCCGGTGCTCAATTGCCCATGGATGCTATTCCGGAGCTCGCTCAGCTCGCGGAGAAGCATGGATTTGATTGCGCCTGGGGCGGCGAGGCAAACAATAAGGATCCCACGGTCATGCTTGCGGCCATCGCGGCTGTCACGACTCGGCTCAAGGTGGGTTCGGCGGTCTATCACATTCTGGGACGCACGCCTGCCACATTGGCACTCCAGGCAGCGGGCCTTGATGAGCTTTCGTCGGGGCGTTTTTTGCTGGGTATCGGTTCATCCAATCCGACGATCGCTAGCTGGCACGGGCAAACCCTCGATCACCCATTGGGCCGAGTTGAGGAATATCTGGAAATCGTTCGCGCCGCGATGCGCGGTGACAAAGTTAATTTTGATGGCAAGTTTTTTTCAGCCCGTAGCTTCAAAATGGCTTTTCTTCCCTCAGGGCGCAGCATTCCAATCTATCTGGCGGCGTTCGGCCCCAAAATGACCCGATTGGCTGGTAGAGTGACCGATGGTGTCTTGATAAACATGGCCAATCCGATGGAAGTAAGTCGAATTGTCGAAGAGGTTAGACGCGGCGCCGAAGAGACAGGTAAAGATCCTTCGGCCATGGAGATCATATGCAAAATCCGTTGTTCTGTCGCTAACAGCTATGGGGCTGCCCGGGAAGCGCTGAGTCACGCGCTTACTTATTATGCTCTCGCAGATTACTACAGAGATTTATTGACGCGAATGGGTTTCGGCGAGGAAATTGAACGTATGCGAGCAGCTTGGAAGTCGGGTGGTTTTCATGCAGCGCGGAGATTGATCACGGACCGGCTTTTCGAAGGATTGCCTCTGGTCGCGGCAATGTCAGCGGAAGAAATAGTAGAACAGATAAAACCTTACCAGCGGGCGGGAGCAACCAGGATTATTCTTCCCTACGTTGCCGCATCCGACGACGTCGTGAGCGAGATGAGACATTTCATTACTTGTTGGAGCTCGGTCGCGAGTGAATTGACCCCCGCGCGAAAAGGAGATTGACTTAATGCCGTTCGAGCTGTTGAACCCTAAAGAACTGGAACCTCCCGTGGGCTACGCGCATGTGGCCAAAGTGACCGGAGGAAATATCGTTTACGTCGCCGGCCAAGCGCCTTTTGATGACAAAGGGCAAGTCGTGGGCAAGGGGGACTTCGTCGCGCAGTTCGCCCAGGTCGTAAGGAATCTAAAGACGGCGGTAGAAGCAGCCGGCGGTAGCCCGGACCAATACGCTGTTTTGACGATCTATATCACTGACCTGCAGGCCTATCTTAACAATAAGAAAGCGTTGGGTGGGGCCTATCAAGGGGTGTTCGGAAAATATTTTCCCGCGATTACACTGGTTCAGGTGGGGAGCCTCTATAACCCAGACTGTATGGTCGAAATCTCTGGTGTCGCTGTGATTGGCTGAACAATCCTTCACTAAGTTGGTCTGATAGCCATTTCACGACATAAATTGTCATAAAACTTCGACGATCCGGACAATATTCGCCTAAAAAGCGGGCGTCTAGAAATGAGAGAAAGAGCTAACCTACGCTTTTTCAAAGAGTTGTGAAGCTGGCATTTAGTTTGCGTCTGGGTATTGCGCAATATCGTGATGAGGACGGTGGTAAATGTTTATGCGATTTAACCCGGTTCCAGCACTAGATAGAGAGCGCGATCAGGATATTTTCGAAAGTGTTACGGAGGAAGAGATAATTTACCTGTGGCGTTCCATAAAGGGCAAGGGGCTCTCGGAGGACGAAGCCTGGCAGGCTATAGTCACAGGCATCGCATTGGACATGGCGTTTGCGAAAACTAAGACCACGAAACAGCTCGAACACTAATCCAGCAGCACAAAACTTTCCAGAATACGTTTCTGCCCATTACTTAAGTTTAATCTAGAGATCTTCCCTTACAAAAGTCGCCGCCGCGCATTTTCGCGTAGGTCACCTCGGGAGAACCCCGCAGGCAAGTCAAGTCTGGGTTGCCTGTGGGTCCGCCACAGCAATTAGCTGTGTCAGCGATCGCCGGTGCATCTCGTGGATAGTTTTAAGCTCTCGGAGAAGGCCGGCGCCTTCGGGAACCTCCCGGGTGAGAGTAGACTCATATCGAGACAACAGGTCGTCCAGCGCCTTCTGGTCTTCTAGGTCGCGAATAAGCCGTTGCCAATGATTTTTGCCTGTAGCGGAAGGTTGCGACACTTCTGTGATCGATCCATGAACGTTTTCGATGATTTCTTTCAAGCGGTTGCCAATGGCGCGCTTCTCACTCGCAATTACGCGGAGGCGCTCCGCCACCTGAGGATAAGGTGCGAGTGCGGCGTGTGATTCAATTTGCTGCGCCAATTGTGAAATCCGCTGATGGATTAGTTGCAACACATCCACCGGTTCCTGGTATCGCGCGCCATTTTCGGTCATCCGTTCCGGTAGTAGCAATTCTTCCAGCTTTTTAAAAAAATAGGAAAGCATTATCGTAATCTCTCTGTTTGAGCGCAAGATAGGGTTACGGCTTCATCTTGTCAAGGTGATTCCGTTTGGGAGCAGGTTGACTGGATAGAAAGAATCTGGTTCAATCAAGTAAAAATTCTGCAGGAGATCCGGATGTCGCGTATTACTGTTGAAGATTGTCTGAACCAAGTCCCCAGCCGTTTCGAGCTTGTGATGCTCGCCTCGAAGAGAGCAAGGCAGCTCTTCAAGGGGGCGAAGCCGCTCGTAGAGTCTGATAATCGTGAGGTTGTGGTTGCCCTGCGTGAGATAGCCGCCGCGAAAGTAAAGCGGAAACCGCAGGAATCCTAACCCGCTTTGTCCGCTCTCCTTTTTTCAAGAACCCGCACAACTGACTGTTTTTGCTAACGAGTTTTTCGTGGAGGCTGCTTGAAAACCTCCCGACAAACTTGTAGGTCTATTGATTGACGGTGAAGAGTTGGCCGTCGCTATGTCCGAAGACGAAAAAGCAACGCTCAACGATATTCCTTTTCCTGAGATCGACTTCCCAAAAGAAGTCATCGATAGCGAAGAAGGTGGCGACGCAGACAAGGCGCTTGTCACTTTTGATCCCCTTCAACGATATCTCGCCGAAATTCGCCGATTCCCTTTACTCACTCGTGAAGAGGAGCACCGGCTTGCGGTTGACTATAAAGAGTACGGTAATGTCGAGGCGGCCTATAAGCTGGTTACGGCTAATCTTCGTCTGGTTGTAATGATTGCGCGCGAGTACCAGAAAGCGTTTAAGAATTTGCTCGATCTAATCCAAGAAGGCAATATGGGGTTGATGGAGGCCGTAAAAAACTTTGATCCGTATCGTGGCGTACGGTTTCCTTCCTATGCAGTCTGGTGGATCCGGGCTTATATGATTCGTCATATTATGAATGACTGGCGCATGGTGAAGATCGGTACGACCCAGGCGCAGCGAAAGCTTTTCTTCAATTTGCAGAAGGAAAAGGAAAAAATTGAAGCGGAGGGCTTAACGCCTGGTCCGAAACTCCTGGCGCAGCGACTGAATGTTAAAGAAGATGAGGTCGTGGAAATGGAACAGCGGCTTGCCAGCCGTGACTTATCGGTTGATATGCCGATGGGTGATGATGAAGAGGCAACCTTGCTGCATTTCCTTCCGGATCAAAAGGAGTCGCCGGAAGAGCAAATCGCCGAAACCCAATACCAAAGGCTGCTGCGCGAGAAGATGGAACAGTTCGCAGGGACACTCAAGGACAAAGAGCTGGTCATTTTTAGAGAACGCCTTCTTAACGAAGAGCCCTTGACCCTCAGAGAGATTGGCGAAAAATACGACATCAGCCGGGAAAGGGTTCGGCAGATTGAAGAGCGCGTCAAGCGGAAATTGAAAGCTTTTTTGAGCAAAGAGCTGAAGGATGTGAGAAGCCCGAGAACTGGAACCGGGTAGTGTTTCATGGTTTTTATTTGCTGCTGACGTTTATTTATTCACCGTAGCTCCGGAACGGTCGAAAAAACGCATTTTCATCTTCGCGGCTCGACGCAGGGAGTGTAAAACGCTTACCTAGTGTTGCGAGTTTCAACGACTTCTGATAGCAAAAATAATTGCATCTGAGGGGGAAATTCTTTGGAGTTTGAAAAAGAAGTGGAGATCCTGGCCCCTAGGCAAAAGGTATGGGATTTTATCTGGGATGTGGATCGATTCATCGCCTGTGTTCCAGGGTGCAAGGAAGCGAAAACCCTAGAAGCGGGTAAGCTCTATTCCGCAACTATGATCGAGAAGGTGGGACCCTTTCGTGTGGAGTTTCCAACCACCATTGAAGTTCTTGAACGGGAAGAGTTGACTTGGATCAAAGCGCGGGCCTCGGGAGCGGATAATAAAATTGGCAGCCGCATGAAGTTGTCCCTCGATGTGAAGTTACGGGAAGAAGGGGAAAAGACCGTGCTGGGTTTTGTCGCGGGCGTTGACATTTTAGGCAAGCTGGCGGCTTTAGGGCATGGCATCATTAAGAGAAAGGCGGATCAGGTGTTGGACGAATTTGCCCAGGCCGTCAAGAAGCGATTGGAAGGAGATTCCTAGGATGCTGCGACCGTTTCGCCTGGAGGCGCCGGAAAGCATAAAGGAGGTCTCCGAATTGCTGGGCCGGTTTGGAGAATCGGCCAAGATCTATGCCGGAGGAACGGAGCTGCTCTTGGCGATGAAGGAGGGTTTGGTACACTACGAGCGTTTGATAAACGTCAAAAATGTGAAGGGTCTGAACGAAGTCACATCAGACAACGGAATTGTACGCATCGGCGCCCTTTGCACGCATCATCAATTGGAAACCTCGCCGGTATTACAGCAGAAACTTGCGGCGTTGATGCAATTGGAACAAAACGTCGCCAATGTTCGAGTTCGACAGGTTGGAACACTCGGTGGCAATCTTTGTTTCGCCGAGCCCCATGCCGATCCGGGAATACTGTTGCTCGCCCTCGGAGCCAGGATGGCTGCGGAGAGAGCCGGTGTGACGCGCGAAATGACGGCAGAGGAATTTTTTGTCGATGCGTATGAGACATGCTTGGAGGCGGATGAAGTGCTGACAGAGATTCGGGTGCCGGTGCCACCAGACAAATCCGGTGTCGCCTACCTTAAGTTTGGCTATCTGGAAAGACCCAGCGTCGGAGTTGCCCTTGCGTTGCGTGTTGATGGGAATGGAAAGTCCATTCACGGTGCAACGATTGCCGTGGGTTGCGCGGGTCCTGCACCTAAACGGGTGCCGGAAGCCGAGGAGCAGATCAAGGGAAAAAGTGTCGACGAGGCTAAAGTGAATATCTTGAAGGCCGGCGAAATCGCTGGGCGCGCCGCGCAAGCTATCAGTGATCTCCACGGCTCTCAGGAATACAAAGAGCATATCGTTGGAGTGTTGCTCAAACGCGCGTTTCAGAAGGCTTTAAGCCAGTGTTGAGGGAGCGGTCCAAGGGCAGGGAGGATTGATGTCCAAGGCAATGTCGAGACGTGCAGATGCGCAAACCATTCCGATCTCGTTTACACTGAACGGACGGCACCAGGATCTCACGGTAGAGCCTCACGACCTATTGCTGGATGTTGTGCGGGAGCGTTTGGGCTTGACCGGTGCGAAGCGTTCTTGTGATGTCGAAGTGTGCGGCGCCTGCACGTTGTTGGTGGACGGGCGTCCCGTGAGCGCTTGTACGACCTTAGCGTTCGAGGTTAGAGATCGTTCGGTGATGACCATCGAAGGCTTGGCCGATAATGGCAAGCTCCATCCTTTGCAGGAAGCTTTCATTGAACACGGTGGATTTCAGTGTGGATTTTGCACGCCGGGAATGATTCTCGCGGCCAAAGCCTTGCTGGACGAGAACCCCAATCCGACGGAGGACGAATTAAAGCATTTTATGCACGGCAACATCTGTCGCTGTACCGGCTACAAGAAGATCATCGAGTCGATCATGGCCGCGGCAAAGCTTATGCGCGAAAATCGCACATAACCGTTCAAGTAGTTTCAGTCGTTCAAAATGTTCAAAACGTCGGAACTATGACCTTCAACTACGGCTTGAACTTTTTGAACGGCTTGAACGGTTTGAACCCTTAGTCTTCGATCCCATACTCCTTCCATCTGCTCGCAACAAGATCCAAATGCTCCTGCGGCGGCAACGACACCGCCGGATATTGGTGTTTTCTGGTAGCGTCGATGCCGATGCGGCAGCCAACGTTCCGGCTCGGATCATGCTGCAGCACACCGGCAGGCGCCTGGGACGGATCAAGGCCCACGGCCTGAACATCGCGTTCAATATAGATGTCTTTGTCGGGTCGTACGCGCCAGCTAAGCGCCCAATCCACCGCAAAGTCATCCCAGACATCGATATCGTCATCGACCACGACAGTGATCTTGCCAAAACCCGTGCGCAGCGACCAGGCGCCGTACATGAGCTGGCGTACCTGGCCAACGAACTGTTTTTTTAGGGAGATCACTAGAAACGCGCCACTGCCGCCGGCTTCCTTCAGGCGCAGATCTTTGATCGGAATATGCAGTGTGTCTCTTAAATGTTTGAACAGCGGCCACTCACGGCCGATGCCGCGAATACAGCTCGATTCCGACGGCGGCATCTGGCTGATGAACGCTTGATACAGGGGCTTGTTGCGAAATGTCATGCACTTGATGTTGAAGAACGGCTCATTGCCCGCCGGACCCATATAGCCGGTGTACTCGCCGAAAGGGCCTTCCGGTTCGACGGCGTTGGGTGGAATTTCCCCTTCGAGAACGATTTCCGCGGTTGCCGGTACTTCCAACGGCACGGTTTCGCAAGGCACAAGATCGACGGGCTCGCCGCGCAGTGCGCCGGCAACGGCGAATTCGTCCAGCGCCTCCGACATCTTTGATACGGACACGTAGCCGATGGACGGATCGGCTCCGATCACCACGGCGAGCGGCGTGGGTTTGTTCTGCGCGTTGTTCTTGCGAATATGCAACGCTGCGTCTTGACGAATACCGATCAACAGCCCGGTCTTATTCGGGCCCTTGACCTGCATCCGATAAGTACCGACGTTGCGCACGCCGGTTTCAGGATCTTTGGTAATGAGGTAAGGCGAAGTAAAGAACGGCGCTGGATCTTCGCCCACCGTCCACGTCGGGATCGGCAGTTTGGTGATATCGACGTCTTTGCCGTGCAGAGTGTTTTCCTTGCAAGGCGCTTGTTTAACCAACCGCGGTGGAATTGGATTGCTCAACGCATAATCCCACTTGCGGTTGATGCCTTCGACCGTTTCCGTTTGCAGGCCGAGGGCATATATTTCCCGCGAAGCGCCGAGCACGCCGGCGACCACGGGGATGTTGAACCCTTTGACGTTTTCAAACATCACTGCCGGTCGTTTGGACGGTGGAATCTTTTTGAACACCTGCCGGCAGACTGCGGCGATTTCCCAGTCCTTGTCAACTTCCTTGGTTACGCGCTTGAGCTTTCCGTGTTTCTCAAGGGTAGCGACGTATTCTCGTAGATCGCGATAAGCCATGAATCCTCCTGGAAGGGGGGCGAGAAGTTTTTTCGTATACTAGTCACAAATCGTTTATATATCAACAATCACAATTGAAATTATCTCGGTAGACATGCTCATGCGAGCAATAACGTTATCGGACCGAGAAGCTTGAACGCGACCGTTTGAAAATACCGAGGAAGACTGAACGGGACGATTAAAAGTGAAATGGCGGCGTGGGAATACTAGGCACGGATTTCAGCACGCATGAAGATGATATAGGAGATACCGAAGCATACTGCCACCAAGCCAAACAGCGTTGTGATGTGTGGCCAGATCAGGTTGAGGCTCTGGCCAAGCGCCAATGGAGTGGGCAAGATCCCCTCGGCCTGGCTTTGCAGAGCCATGCCGAAGACGCGAGCCGCCGGATTGAGCAGGATACTGACGCTTTCAGAAAAAAGCGTCGTCGGAGAAATTCGGCTGACGATATTCTCGACATCGGTTCTCCGGGCCAGCTGTTCCGGCGTAGACGGATCGGGGACGATTATTCCGCCAATGGCTTGACTTATGATGACGACGAAGAGCGTCATGAAGAGCCATACTGCGATGGAGGCAAGGGCCGCGGTCACGGTCTTCTGAAAGAGCAATGAAAAGAGCATGGCGAGCGCAAGCCAAAAGCCGACATAGAAGACGCCCACCGCGGTAAAAATAAGCATACGCCAGAGCTCTTCAGCGTTGGGAGGAAAGCCCAGCAGCGTGATCCCCAAGCCGATCACCAGCAAGAGAATCGAGCCCCACAGAATCCCCACCGTTGCCAAGCCGGCAAAAAATTTTCCATTGATCAGACTGTCACGGTAGATGGGTTGCGAAAGGACGCGACTCAAAGTTCCGCTCGCATACTCCCCGCTGATGGAATCGAACCCCAGCGTTATACCGACCAGGGGGCCGAAGAAGCCTAAAAAAGTCGCCAGCGAAAACACCGTGCCGGTACCCGACGTCAGCAAGAACAGGAAGACATATTGTACCGGGGCGTTTTCGGTGTCTTGACGGATGGCTTGGCCGGACGCGTAGGTGGCCCACAGCCCGATCAAGACGATGAGGGCAAGCAATATCATGAAACGACGGCTGCTGAAGTGATCGGCTAATTCCTTCCAGAAAACGACACCCATCTTTATGCCTCGCGGAAATATTTCAGATAGATTTCTTCTAGGGTCGGGTCTTCAGAACGGAGTTGCAGGAGCGAAATGTTTTTTCTTGCCAGTAACGATACAATTTCAGGACGAACGTCTCTGGTACAGCGGAGAAACAGGCCATGAGCCCGTTTCTCTATTTCATCAATTCCATTAATGGCCCGCAGGTCGGTTTCTAGGCCATTGGCGCCACTCCCAACCTCCAATAGAAAGTTCCACTGCCGTTCCTTGAGAATCGCCCGCCCCAGGTCGTCCATTTTTCCCTGGACAATAAGTCGTCCTTTGACAATGATACCGATGCGACTGCAAATTGCTTGTACCTGCTCGAGCTGATGCGAAGAAAGCATCACCGTCAGATTTCGGTCGCGATTCAGCCCCTTGATTAACTCCAGGATTCGGATCGCCCCGTCCGGATCTATGCCGAGCGTCGGCTCATCGAGGAAGACGGCTCGGGGATTTTTAACCAGGACTTCGGCGATGCCTAAGCGTTGCTTCATGCCACGGGAGAACTCGCGAACGAGCCGGCGGCCGTCATCGCTCAAGCCCACCTGTTCTAAAACTTCCGTTGTCCTCCGACGAGCCTCGTCTTCCGGAATACGATTCAAACGGGCCATATAGAGGAGGTTCTCGCGAGCGCTCATGTCTCCATAAAACCCGGGATTTTCCGGTAGGTAGCCGACGCGGCGCTTTACTTCAAGAGATTCCCGCGTGGGATCGAAGCCGCAAACAGAAGCGCGTCCAGAGGTGGCCTCGGTGAGCCCAAGCAGCATCAGGATCGTAGTTGTCTTCCCGGCGCCATTGGGACCGAGGAAACCGAATATCTCGCCTTCCTGAACCGTGAGATTGAGCGCGTTGACGGCGAGCTTGTCGTGGTAGCGCTTCGTAAGGTTCTGGGTTTCAACAACAGCGCTCATCGGCGTCCTAGACGGAAAAATACCAAGGCCAGTCCCAAAACTACCAAGGCAACGATGCCGAAGCCGACCCAGCCCCATAGGGTCGGTGTGGAAACCGTGACCCTGAACTCCACAGATTTGTTGACTTCCGGGGCGTTGGCGGTGAGGGTCAAAAGATAATCCCCGGCGATGGTTCGATCCGGCGCGAGAATTTCCATCTTGATCTCCTTCACCTCGCCGGAGTTGAGTGCATCGATCTTGTCGGGCCTGAACTCGACCGTCCACTTATCATTAGGCTTTTTGCTGAGAAAGGATAGGTTGCGGATAGGTGCGGTGCCGGCGTTGCCGACGAGAAAATCTACAGGCGTCTTCTTGCCGGCGGTCAGGGACGTATTAAGAGTGCCGGCAGCCGAGCCCATCTTGAGGTCCTGGGTGCCTTTGAGACTGACCTTCAAAGTGGTAGTCGCTTCAAAGGCTCCGGCGCGGGCGCGGATCGTCACCGGACTCTCCGCCGCTTCGGCTCGGGCGGGAGTGTCGATTTCGACGCTCAAGGTCTCGGTGGCGTTTTCCTTGAGCTGGATAGAGGAGATTTGGGTGTCACCGAACTGCGGCTTGAACCGCACCGTCCAGCCCGGCGGCGGCTGCGCAACCAAGGAAACGGTCAGAGGCTTAGGGGTCTCGTTCTTGAGATCCACCGTGAACTTCAGTGTTTGACCCGACGCCGTGCTGAGCACGGGATACTGGCTTGTAAGCTTCAAACCGCCGGTCTCGACTTTTTTCGATGTTACACGAAAATTGACAGTCTCAGCATATTGCGTGGCCCCCCCCGTGTCCTTGGCAGTGACTTTGACCTGGTAATTTCCGGGCTTGGTGGCTTCGGGAACTTTAGCTTTGAACTCGATCGTCGTAGATTTCGTTGCGGATTGGTCGCTCCCGGCCCCCGCCACCGTAACCGACCGAACCGGGTAGCTTGGATAACGCGAGTTGAAATTAACGTCCCACCCCTTGGGCACACCATCGATCGACAGACTTACTTCAACTGGATCCTTCGTCCGGTTCACGACCTCTGCGTCCATCGTGACTTCTTGACCTTGGCCGACGGTCAGATCCTTGAACGGCAGAATCAAATTGAACGTTTCTTTCGATTGAGCGATGCTCTGTTCGGTTTTTTCAGCGGCCAAGGCCAGGGAACCGCTAGCGACCGATGAGATAAGACAACAGGCTAAAACATAGCATGACGTTTGCGGGCGAAGTCGTTCAACCCCAATCCTCATAGGAACTCCCTCCAGGGTGAATTTGTAGCAGATAAATAACCATAATAAATCCTACGGTCAAGGCCTATCAGATTAGACTTTGATTAGATTTGAACGGAGGCCCAAATTTGGACCCGCAATCGAAGGGTTGGTTTCTACCCTCGAGTTGTTGTACTGAGTCGAAGCAAGGCAGCGAGCACCATTTCACAGGATAGTCATTCTTGCCTCTGGTTTTCAGATAGCGCAGGACCGCTTTCGCGTCAAGAGCTGGAGTGAGCTGCTTTCGGAAAAGTCCAAGCTAAAGCTCGAATAGCTAAATTATGAAAGGACAATACCGCACCGATGAACGAAAGAGACTTCCCTGGCAAGGCTAAGGTTACCTTCGGTATTAGAGTACCCAACTCCGGCCCCCTGGCATCGCCGGAGTCGATTGTGCAAGTTGCGCGGGAAGCCGAGTCGCTCGGCTACGATTCTATCTGGGTCCACGACCACCTAACGTGGACGGAAGAGATTCACCGCACTCACATCTCTTCAGGATCCGAAGATTCGAAGTCCGACAACAGTCCGGATTTTTACGAAGCGATAACGACCCTTGCGTATCTTGCCGGACTCGTGCGGTCGGTTCGCCTCGGGATCGCCTGCCTGGTGGTTCCGTGCAGAAATCCGCTGCTCGCCGCCAAGCAAATCGGCATCCCTTGATCTGTTCTGTGACGGCCGGCTGGATATAGGTCTGGGCATCGGCTCGCCGTCAACGCTTAAATCGAGAGAGTACGAAGTGCTCGGGGTCAACAGAAAACTCAGAGGGAAAATCGCCGATGATTACATCCGGGCGATGAAAACTATTTGGACGAGCCAGCCATCGACCTATGAAGGCAAGTTTGTCACGTTCAAGAACGCTGAGATCTGTCCCAAGCCGCGTCAGAAACCACATCCGCCCCTCTGGGTAGGAGGGTGGACCGAGGCGGCGATGAAACGAGCTGCGACTCTTGGCGACGGCTGGTTGCCCGCCTGGCTTTTGCCTGAGGATATCGAGAAAAGATTCCGGGAGCTCAAAGAGATGGCCGCAAACCTGGGCAGGAACCCGGAGGGTATCCATCTCGGCATCGAAGTGTATGGATGTGTGGATGAGGACTCAAAAAAGGCGCGGGAAGGTGGTCTCGGCACCCTCGCCATCGGACGCAGCACCTTTGAAAGACTTATGACAGTGGATCAGCTGGCGGACGTGAGCCTCATCGGATCCCCGGAAGAAATCCGCAGGACGATTCGTGCTTACGCCGATGCTGGCGTCTCGCACTTTGAAATCAAGTTCATTTACTCCACGCTCGAACGACATTCGGAAATGCTGCACCTTTTTGCGAAAGAAGTCTTGCCGGCGTTCCGCTGACCCAACAATGAAGCTCCGTTGGATTTCCCGTGAAAACCAATTCGGGCCTCGATCAATTGCCGTCGCTCAAAAGGCGGCCGTACCCCGGCATGGGTTGTTTCATTCCCAGGGTCCGCAGCGCTTCCCAGACCCACGCCTGCGTGTTGGTTACCACCGGCTTGCCAGTTTGTTTTTCGATGCGGTCGATGACGGAAACGGTGCGCCACTTATTGCAAGGCATGTAGACGCCGTCGACGTCGGGGTGCTCGCGCAAGAGAGCCGTTGCCAAGTCATAGCCGGTTTCCGGAGGAAGCGCCCAGATCACATCGGAATTCGGACAGCCCAGGCCGCGAAAGCCCACGACATCGATGCCGTCGTGAGCCAGAAAGCGAACCAGACGTTCGTCCTGGTCTTCGGGAAACGGACTCGCCATCACCACCCGCTTGAACCTAAGCGCTTGACATCCTCGGACGACCGCGGTGAGCACTGTCGAAGCGGGCGTCGGCGTGATCTCTTTGACCAGGTTGAGAATCGGTCGATCCGAGCCGGGACCCTTATAAGAAAGAAACAGCTCACCCGTCACCATGAGAAAATCCAACGGAAGGCGAGCCAGATCGCGGACGAGATCCGCGAACGCTTGCTCGGCTCTATTGAACTCGTCGTCGGTGTATTTGCCCACATTGAGTGCCCGTCCCTCGATGCGAATTCCCTCCGGTAGAATCCTGTACACATCCACCAAAGTGTCCTCGCTGAGATTGGGCGAGATGAGTCCGATCAGTTTCATTGCAGACCTCCAAGATGTTAGCGTTTGGGGGATGCTTCGACGATCTTTAGTGCTTCTTGCGCCGCTTTGGCGACCTCCGGATTCCGGTCGTTGGTGAATTGTCTGAGTTGAGGGATAAGTGCCGGATCTCCGATCGATCCCAGAACCGTCAGTACGATTGGAAGGTTCTCTCGCCTATTCAAAGACTCTTGTAACAAAGGCTCAGCCCGTGTCCCGCTCTTTGCGAGTAATATACCGGCAATACTCCGAATGTTCTCATCTGGCGATCCTAGGGCCCTAACCAAAGCGCGGCCAGCTGAAGTCATACCCAGCCAATACCAAAGTGCGCGGTAAACGAACAGGCGTAGCGCACCTAAGAACAACCGCATTGATCGCGATCCTAGCACGGGCTATGGCGGGATCACAGAAGGGAGATTGTATCTTTGCCAAACAACAGGGTCATGCGTTGCAGAATGATCAAACCAGATCGGCAGAATCTTTTCTCTAATTCTTGGATCGCTAAATTTCTGACCGCCGCCATCTGCCAGGATCACGAGGTCGAGTTTGACTCTTATGGACACGACGGGGCCTGTCCTTGAGAAGTCGGGCATATAGATAGGGTGCACGGGGCAGCTCAGCAAGACCAACGGTCCGGTATCGAGACCATTCTGAGTGGCAAGCATGGCGACACTACCGCCATGGCTATGGGTTAACAAGTACGGATTTTGAATGGCGTGCGCCGCCAACCACGCCTGAAGCTCGATAGCCGCGATCGCTCGCGCGGCTTCGCTATACGCGCCCGACCAGGAAAACGCATCTGCATTCGCATACAGGTCAGGACGAATCCCGTTCAGCAGGTAGGAATGAAAATCTCCGCCGGGCTTCCACCATTGCTCGTTTGCCGCCCACGTCCCATGAACGAGCAGTGACGTGTGGGCCGAAGAACCTCGCCTCCGACGCGGCGGTGCTTTTCTGAGCTCCAGAAGACGCGGACTTTCCGGTGCCAGCCGGGCCAAACCGGTCGCCGCAACAGCTCGGACAAGTTCATCTTCGCTACGAGTGCAGTCTTCCAAGATCCCGATCAGACGGCTCGGTTCTGACGTGAGTCCAAAATAAGAAATGGCCGCAGCCGATCTGACAAGCGGGTGTGGATGCCGAAGGCATGCCTCCATCAAGCTAGCGGCCGCCACTAGATCGGGCTTTGTCCCGAAGGCGCTGGCGAGGCGCCGAAACCTTGTTGCCGGAAGCGACTGCCTTTCAGAACCTAGTGGTCCTAGCCGAAGTTGAGATTCCACCTCCTCGAGTTTGACTCGTCGACCGGCTGCGGAAACAGAGGGCACTCTAAGGGTCCTTCTTGCACTTTGGTATTGAGACAACATGGCCCGGTTTCGACGCAGTCCTGGCTCCATCAGCAATAAAATAGCCGCCTGCGATAATATTGCCGCGTCGCTGGTCGCTCCAAAGGCTCTCGGAAATGCAATTGGTTTTGTGACGGCTCTGTACGGCATCGTCGCTCCTTTCAAACTCTCAGCATTCGTTGGGCGGTCACAGAATGTTGATGGCGCGCGCGGCTAGGAGCGCAATGATCAACAACGAGAGCAGCGATTGCAGCATCATCAGGATCTTAGCCCATCTCGCAAGCGCCGGTACGTCGGTCGGCGAAAAGGCGGTGCTGGTGTTGAAGGCCAGAAACAAATAATCAATGAAATTCGGTGACCAGTTCTGCTGGCCTGCTTCTCTCAACGCTTCTTTGCTCATCGTCATCTGCGGAAAAAGGAACGCCCCGTCGGAGTGTCCCGGAACTTTATCCCGTTGATACGGTCCTCCGGCGTCCAATCGCCAATACCATAGAGCAAAAACTAAGATATTTGTGATCCAAAGCGATGCTGCTGAGAGCAAAAGTTGTTGTGGCGTCTCTTTCTTAGTGGGCAGTGCGGCAATCAGGAGGATCACAGAGATGATCAGTCCAACGGTGAGTACCCCATCCACTGTAAAGCCAAATACGGCATTCAGACGATGCCTGCCGGTATGATAGGAGACGACGCTCGGAATCAGCAAAGCCAGAACGACGGAAAGGAAGAGCCAGCGCGGTCCGAAAGTAAGCGCCTCTGGTAACGCTGTATAGAGCCCGCCGACTGCCAGAACCGCAACAACAGCGGGCCAGCGCGGTTCCCGATCAGGCTCTTCAGCGGGATCTTCCGCACGCCTCGGCGTCTTCAGGCTCTCCATCACCATGATTGCAATAATGCCTTAGATCGGATCGCTTGGCTAGTCGTGCAAATAGAGTGGGTGGCTCCCTGTGTACCGTTAGTTAAAGACTACCACGATGCTATTCCCGATCGAGCTCGATCCGCTCAGTGTTGCCGGTCCCGGTCTAGAGCCGCTGAAGCGGCCTTAGAGTGGAAAATGAACAGCATTGGTTCTAAAGATAAGTATTAGACAATTGCGGTTCCTAAGAAACCGAGGGTCAAGCTCGTCCAAGCGCGGGCAATGGGTCTGTGCCTTGTCGGCCACCACCCGATCCATCCCAGAGGTGGTTATTCCAACGGCTCGGGCCTGAACGCTTGCTTTAGGTTCGGTGCCCGCGCTTCCACGACTCGTCCCTTCGTTTCTTATGTCTATTAACCAATGAACTCCTTGGTAAGTGCACGAGCCCCTTTGTGGCTCGCGCAAAGAGATTGCGTATGGGATACTATCTGAAATCCGGAAAAAGTGTCTGTTGGCCGGTTCTGCTCATCGCGTTGTTATTGCCGATCAGAGTACATGCGCAAACCGATAATCAAGAACAGGTGGCAAAAGGCGATTATATTTTCTCCCTCGCGGGTGGTTGTGCTTGCCACAGCGATCCGAAGGGGACGCCACACGCTGGCGGAAGACCATTTCCCATCCCCTTCGGCACCGTTTACAGCACCAACCTCACCGCGGACGTAGACACGGGCCTTGGCGGCTGGACGGATCAACAGATTTTTGACGCTGTAACCAAAGGGGTGACTCGCAACGGAGGTAGAACCTTGCCGCTCATGCCGTACGGTCCGTATTCGGGTATGGCCCGGGACGATCTCAGGGCGTTGATCGCATTCCTGCGCACTCTTAAGCCGGTCAGAAAGCCGACGCCGGAATTGCAGACATCGGTTCCCATGCTTCGCAGCATTGCCGCCGAAGGATGGTTAAAGGCCTTTGGGCAGTTTTTTACTTCGCCTCCGACAGCGCCGAAGAGCGGTATTGAACGCGGCAAATATTTGACCGAGCATGTCGCGATCTGTGGCGATTGTCATACGCCGAGAAGCTCCATCGGTGTTCCAAACCGGTCGATGTACATGGCGGGAGCGGGCAAAGACATCGGTCCTCTAGGTGAGCTTGTTCCCAACATCACCCCCGACAAAGAGACGGGAATCGGCGCCTGGAAGCGTGAAGAGATCGCCAACTTGCTAGTCACCGGCACGAAACCTGACTTGGATTACGTGCGCGGGCTCATGTACGATGCGATCCAGGGCACGTCCCATGGCTATCGCAATATGACTCGTGAAGATGCTCTGGCGATCGCGGATTACATCAAGTCGATCCCTGCGATCAAGAATAAGGTTAAGTAAATCTCCTTAGTGAATCCGGTGATCGGCTGTCTGAGATTCACGCAAAGCCGAAAAAATATTCGGAGGCGACAATGGCGAATGTTATAGGCCTCGGTCACGTTGGGATCTATGTTCGGGACTTGGAGCGGATGGTTGGGTTTTACCGAGACACTCTTGGAATGCGTGTCACCAAGCAGAACTGGCGAGCGGGGATTGTATTCTTGACCGCGGATCCCGACGCCGCCGATCACGAGATCGCACTTTTTCGCGGGCGCCCGGAAGACGCCGATTCGCAACTAATCAATCAGATCTCGCTCCGTGTCGTGACCCTCGATGATCTGCGGAGCTTTCATCGGAAATTGGTTGTCGAGGGCTATCGCATCGACGCGGTGGTCAACCACGTGAGTGCGCTCGGCTGCTACTACTTCGACCCGGAAGGCAATCGTTCAGAAGTATTTTGGGTTACCGGGCGAGCTTGTTGGGTGCCGATTGCGCATTTGATTGATATTGAACAGCCGGACGAAGCCGTATTCGCCGAGGTCGATCAGATATGGGCAAGACTGCAGCACGTCGGTATGGGTGAGCGAATGGCAAATGAACCCGCCACCTTGCAGCTTGATTAGCCTGAAGCGAAGAGATCTTCGCCCGCAAACCCTCACGCAGGTGTACGAGGCAGCGGTGCGAGCACCGACTTGTCGAGGATTTTTACACAACAGCTAAGAGCTCTAGCGAGCGCTCCCAGACCGCTGAGGCCGACGCCCAGCACGCGGCTCGGGAGATCGCGAAGCAGCTCGCAAAGTTTTTCGTCGAACAGCGCTGGATCACCCAGGATCAGGCCGACAAACTTTTCTGGGATCGCTAGCCTCTGCCAAGTTCATTTTTTTGGCGGGTGGAAAAAAAGGCTCGGCAAAGCCGAGACGAAAAAGCATGCCGATGAAGATACGGAAGGAGAGAATTGGTCTCGTGGAAGAGGAGACCGAAAAACGGCGTTAGTCCTTAAATATTTTCTTCACTCTTTCGATCACCTCGGCTGGCTGGTTCAGAATCTCATTAAGTACTGCTTGAAGTTCTTCTCCTGTGGAAGGGTCGACATCCATCCGGCTTTTTTTCGCCTCTGCCAATAGCTCAGGGTCTTTGATGGATTGCACGTATGCGTCCCGAAGCATTTTCACTCGATCCGCAGGCGTTCCGGGTGTCACCAGCATGAGGCGGCCGAACTCCGCGCCGCCGAGAAGTACGTAGGCGACACGGCGATTGGTTTCACTCGTCTTGTACTGGTCCATCAGTTCGTAAATGGTCGGCGCGTCGGGGACCAACGCGTCGCGTTTTCTTGTGGTTTGAACCAGATGGCGGTCGAACCCCTTTTTGTGCCAGCTATCGAATGGCTCGCGGCCATAATGAGGGTTGATCGTGTTGCCGCGGCACTGAATCTCTCCTTTCTCCACGGCCAGATCGATCTCGTTGCCGCCCGGGTAACCCATGACGGTGTTGATCTTGGCGCCGAAAGCCAGCTCGAGAACACGGTCGAGGACATAGCCCGCGCTCGATACCCCGGCGGTGCCACACTTGGGAGGCTCTTTAGCGTTGATGATGTCGCCGATCGTCTTATAGGGAGCATCGGCGCGCATATAGAGCAGCATGAAATTTTTCTCCTGCGAGCCGATGACCGAAAACTTGCGCAGATCGAACCGAACTTCGCTGTGGCCCGAGAGTTGTTCCAAATAGGTGTTGCTGTTGGGCATGAGCACGGTGAGACCGTCGGGCTTGGCCAAGCCGTAGACGTAGTTGGTTGCCACGAGCGATCCCGCCCCCGGCATGGTTTGCACGATCATGCCCGGATTTCCGGGAAGATATTTAGGGATGAACCGGGCCAACAGTCGCGCCCAGCGGTCATAAAATCCCCCCGCTGACGCACCGACGATGATGCGAATCTGTTTTCCCTGGTAAAAGGGCTCGGTTTGTGCGTCGATTAAAGGCGGACTTGCCAGTAAGCAACCGAGCAAACCTAAAGTGAAAATTGACGTTCTGCAGTGGATTGCCATGCTCCCTCCACAATAACTTACCAGGCAGATCCTGATCCGTGCGCTTCATGAGAAACCGGCGCGAGCACCTTGTAAGGATCGCCAAACCCAGACGCTACGTCGAGTACTTCCGGATGATGCAGCAGGGAGCGATCGAGCATGCCATGGGTGTCGACGACTAGACGATCGTCGATGTAGAGGCGTGCATTAAACACTGAGCCATCCATGTGCCTGAAGTTCGGGTGCCTGCGCGGTGTTCCGAGACCCGCCCAGGGCATCTTACTGATTAGCTCCCAATGCATCGGATCGTCGACGCCATGCTGCGCCGAGGCTTTGGGGTGATAGCCGAACATGATTTCGATCAGACGATTGGACTCGGGAACTTCTTTGAACAATCGCTTGCACTCTTCGCCGACTTCACCACCGCCGTCGACATCGGTAATGAGGTTGTCCTTTACTTTCCAGCGCATCGGTTTTGCTAGCTTCCCCGCGACGCCTTGGACGCAACTTAAATAAACTTCACCGTTCGACTCGCCGTCGCCGTTGAACACGCCGCACCGGCCCCAGGGGAAATGGCAGCGGCCGGGAGGGTCGCCGGCGCGGAACTGCATGCCATAAAGTCTTTTGCCGTCATACGTCGCTGTCAGATTGGTTCCCAGCGAATCTTCTATGCGAACAACTTTTCCCGCGGCGACCACGTCGCGAACTTTCTCGGCTAATTTCCAAAGGACTTTGTTGGGAAACTTTGCATAATCACGGGCCAACAGTCCGGCATTGCCTTCGAAGTAAACATGGTAGGGTTTCATTCTCTGTTCGCGTAGCTGGGTGCCGCTTTCCTCTCGCTTGCGGCCCATGGCGCGATGGGCCGGTGTGAAGGTGATGAACACCGGCCACACCCAGATGACCACATCCGACGCCTGCATGGCCTCGAGGACCGGCTGCGGCACGCTGCCGTAACGCGCAATCGGTTCAGTAACGAGGGTCATCGGTTCGGCGCCGAAAAAGCGCACGCCCGCCGTCAGCGCTTCCAGGGTGGTTTTGTCGCTCCGCGTGTCGGCTAAAAGTAGTACCTGGTCACCCTGGCGGAGATCCGCGGCTTCGATCATATTGCGGACGCCGATCATCATATCGGCGATTGGGTAGGTCGTGGTCATGCTTTCTCCTTCATCGCTCTACTACGGGGTTGGTTCCCATCCGGCCGTTTTTAGCTCGCGGTAGATTTTCTTAGCGATGCTGTAATCGAAAAACTTACCGACATCCGCCGGCACCGGCACGCCGACCAGCTCCGCACGCATAGCCACGTCTTCCTTTAATACATCGTCGGGCACCCAGCCTTCGGCGGTCAAAACCGGACGTGTTGAATCGTAATCAAATTCATTGAATTCAGGCTTGCGCTGGGTGTACTTGCCGATAATCGGAATCGTCTGCTCCCGGTAACGCCGCGCGTATTCTCTGCCTTTGATAACGCCGCGTAGAAAGCGTTCTACCAGATTCGGCTGGCGCGCCAACAATAGATTGGGAACCGCCAAACCGACGTAGGCGAAACGAATCTCTTTTTGCGTGTCGCCAAGCATGTGTCCTTTGGGCTGCTTGAGTTGGACAAAATCACCGGCACCCAATGGCACGGCGTCGACGGTGCCCGTTTGCAGAGCAGCGAGTCTCGCCCCGCCGAAGCCCACTGCAATATAAACAACGGAATTGGCGTCTATGCCGTGCTTGCGCAGGAGCAGGCGCACCGACAGCTCCTGCGTATCACCGCGGCTGGTGACGCCCACGCGCTTGCCAATCAAATCCTTCAGATTCTTGATCTCGGGTCGCGCGGACCAGAGTTGATACCCGGGACGGTCGATATTGGTGTAAATCACCTTATCTCCGCGCCACGCAACATCGCGGTGAGCGCGGACCCGGCCGAGGTGCTGAAATGAAGGTCGCCGGCGATCAGCGCCTGGGTAGCAATGCCGCCACCTGCCCGGATCATCTCCACCGTGAAACCCTCGCCGCGGTGATAACCTTTTTCGATGGCGACGAATTCGTCCATGTAGCTGGCGGTGATCGCGGCGACGGAAAACCTTACCTTTTCTTCCACGCTCGCCGCATGAACAAATTCGTATTGGCAACCAAGAAATGCCGAAAATGAGCGATAGCGGAAGTAGGACTCGGGACGAGAACATCACAAGCATGCCCGCCCCAGATCGTTGGAGGGAAGAACTCCGTGCTCGATACGCTCCAACCCAACAACTCTGTTTTCGATGGACATGCCAATGACTCCTCAACTGGACTCTATATATTAGGCAAGGAAGTCAGACAAGCTGTAAGTCAAGCTGCAGGCGCTTGCGTTTTGTCGCCCCGAAAGGTTATGCAAAATGAACGGTGCGCGGGATAACGGATGGGACAGCGGCCTCCAAGCGAGGCGAGCTCTGAAATTCCGAGTTGAGTAACCAACAATGGAGATTGGACTGCTGTTGCATACGCGTCAGATGATCCGGCAGGAGGACGCGGCGAAGAGTTTCGAGCAACTCTGGTCGGATGCGGCTCAGGCGGAGGAGCTAGGCTTCGACCATATCTGGTTGGGTGACAGCGTTACGGTTTTGGACAAAGCTCGCGGCGATTGCCTGACCACTATGGCCGCACTGGCGGCGCGGACGAGTAGAATGAGAATCGGTGCGGTACCGATGCTCCCCGCGTTAAGAAATCCGGTCTTGTTAGCCCATGCGCTTGCAACGCTGGATGTGATCTCGAAAGGCCGGATTGTTCTCGGCGTCAGTGTGGGGCCCGTCAGGGATTACATCCAGCGACAATTCGCTGCTTGCGGTGTCCCGCCCCAGGAAAAAGCGGGACGCTTGAGTGAGTCCATCGAGATCATGCGCCGGCTTTGGAGCGAAACAACCGTCAACTACGACGGGCGTTACTATCAATTAAAGGACGTCGGGATTCTGCCTCATCCCGCGCAAAAGCAGGGGATACCCATCTGGATCGCCGCGGACAGAAACGAAAACGGTTTCAAGCGGGTAGGGCGCTTGGGAGACGGTTGGGTCACCTTGGCGCCGACAGTGGAGAGGTTTGCCGCGGCACGGCAGAAGATCGATCGGTATGCCCAAGAGCATGGCCGCGTTGGAAAATGCTGGCCCAGCGCGTTATTTGCGGCTTTCAATATTCAAGCCGATGGCGATCGCGCTAGAAATGAGGGTTGGCAGTGGATGGAACGGTTCTTCGGGCAACCCAAAGAAAGGCTCGGCCACTTCTTCGCTATTTTCGGCACGCCAGAGGAATGTAGCTCCTTGTTGAAAGGATACGCCGAAGCGGGGTTGACCGCGATTATCGCGCGGATCGCGTCGGACGACGTACGCGGTCAAGAGAGTCTATTGCTTAACGAGATCAAGCCCCGTCTCGCATGATGGTATGGAACGACTGCGTCTCAGTTTGTCCTGCAACGAATATGACCGAACACGTTTTTTGGTGGACGGCAGAGTGCAAGCCGAAGGTATCGATTTGGACGTCGTCGCGTTGCCGTCGGAAGAGCGTCATCGAAGGTTTTCCCGCGATCTGGAATTCGACGTGTGCGAGCTCCAGATGGGCGTCTTTCTCGGTTGGATGGGTCGCGGCGCGCCGTTCACCGCGATCCCCGTGTTTCCTCATCGTAAGTTTTGTCACGGCAACGTGCTCATCAACATCGCCAGCGGTATTCAAAGACCCGAGGAGCTTGCCGGCAAGATTATCGGCATGCGTGCCCACTTCAATCCGGTATCGCTCTGGATGCGTGGCGTACTCCAGGAAGAATACGGCGTGGCGGTGCGATCACTCAAGATTCGGACGAATCAGCAGGAGCAGGTCCCGGGCTGGCAGCCACCGGATTGGATGAAAATCGAGCGCCTACCGAAGGGACAAAAAGTGGAAGATGGATTGATCAGCGGTGCAATCGACGCCTGCATGCTGCCGGAGATAAATCCGAAGCTGGCCAGCCATACGGCCGGAGTGAAGCGCTTATGGCCCAATTTTCGCGAAACGGAAAAAGACTATTATTTGCGCACCAAGATCTTTCCGATTCGCCACGTCGTCGTTGTGAAAAATTCAGTTCTGGAACGTTATCCGTGGGCGGCGCAGAGTCTCGTCGAAGCCTTTGCCAAAGCCAAGGAGATAGGGATCAAGCATGTGAGCGATACGCGGCGATCTTTTCTGGCTTGGTATGGCGCAGAACTGGAAGAAGAGAGGGAGCTTTTTGGCGAAGATCCGTGGCCCTACAATATCAAAGATAATCGAATCGTGCTGGAAACGATGACGCGCTACGCTCAGATGGTTGGGATTACGGACCGCAAGTTGGAGATTAAAGAGCTGTTCGCCGAGAGCGCGTTGGACGGCGAGTCCGTTTGAAAAGCTGAAGGACTCTTGGATCTAATCCGAAGGTTTGAATTTTGTGACTGGGAATCGGCCGTTGCTCACCGTTGTCATTCCCGCGCAAGCGGGAATCCAGGTCTTTTTCTAAAGCGCACCACGAACCTGGATGCCCGCTTTCGCGAGCATGACGAACCATCATCTAGCCTGAACACAAGAGGATCTATATTGTCCCTGAACAAGCAACTATTTATTTTCCTCCGCTCCCGCCCGGGCCCACTCCGGACGATAACGGTCATCGGTGACTCCGGCCACGGTGTAACCGCCGTCGACGTAGAGGATCGTTCCCGTTATATAACTGGCCCCGTCGGAAGCGAGGAAGACGCAGGGCTCAACCATGTCTTCCGGCGTCTCGGTTCGGCCCAGCGGCAGCCGGCGGACGCGTTCGAGAACACCGGGGTTGTAAGGCTTTCGCGCCGTGTTGCCCCGAGCTACCGCATTCACGTTGATGCCGTAAAATCCCAGCGCGTGCGCCGCCGCGCGTGTAAGGCCGTTGACCGCGCCGCGATCCGCTGTCCATGAGGCCGCTTGGCCGGGCCCCAATACACCGACGATGGAGCTTAGATTGATGATTTTCCCGTAGCGCTGTTTCACCATCTGCCGGGCGGCCGCTTGGCAGGTGAGAAAATAGCTCTTCACGCCTCGGCTTAACGAATCGTCGAAGTCTTCTTCCTTAAAATTCAGAAACTCTTGGTTGTGGGAAGCCATGGTGGTGTTGACGAGGATGTCGATGCGGCCGAATGTCTGGATGACTTGATCCACCATCGCATCGACTTCGGCGCGCTGGCGCAGATCGACGGCGAGCGCCAAAGCACGCCGGCCCCGTTGCCGCACTTTGTCCGCCGCGGTGTCGGCGTCGGCCTGTTTGAAATCGGCACAAACAATGTCGCAGCCCTCAGCGGCAAATCCGGGCACGATGGCCGAGCCAAATTCGCCGTTGCAACCCGTGACGATGGCTATTTTTCCTTGAAGTCTCATGATCTTATCGAACCGGCTGCCAGCCGGTCGCTTTGAGCTGAGCGTAGTTTTTTTTGGTAATGCTGTAATCGAACACGGCCGATATGTTAGGCGGATTGGCGGCTTTGGTCAGCTCTGCGCGAGTTGCGATTTCCTCCCTTAGAACATCGTCAGGCAACGACCCGTCTTCGGTCATGCTCGCTCTGGTCACTTCGTAATCGACCTTGATGGCATCCAGAGGAGAAGGATCGCGCTTGCTGATGAGCGCAATCGTCTCGTCCCGATAACGTCGTGCGAACTCCCGGCCCTTGGCCAGGCCGCGCAGAAATCGCTCTACCAGTTGCGGGTTTTCGGCCAAAAGCTTGCTGGACACGGCAACGCCATTCCAAACCAATTGGATCTCCTTGCCTAAATCCGCAAGCACGATATGTTTTTGCTCTTTCAAAACGACCATGTCGCGGGGCACCAGTGGCGCGGCGTCGATGGCACCGGAACGTAGCGCGGGAAAACGGACTTCATTTCTCCCAACGGCGATGAAAAGCACGGACGACGGATTGACGCCCATTTTTTTGAGATAGAGAATCGTCGATAGATGGCCGGTATCGCCAAAACTATTAATCGCGATTTTTCTTCCAACCAGATCTTTCGCTGACGTGATATCCGGTTTTATCGAAACCAGGCTATAGCTCGGCCGCGAAAGATTGGTATAGACGATTTTCACCGGCCCGCCGCGCACCGCGGCGCTGACCGCCGAACTTGCCGAGCTGCTGAATTGAAACTGCCCCGACAATAGACCTGGAGTCGCGACGCCGCCCGGAGCGCGGATGACTTCGATATTCAGTCCATCTTCGCGAAAGTATCCTTTGTCCATCGCGCAAATATGGTCCATATAGGCCGCGCTGAGCGTGGCGTAAGATACGCGTATGCTGTCCGCCGCGGTGGCGGAAGATTCAATGACGAGCAACAGAACGAGGGACCACCACGCTCGCCTTCTGGCCATTGCTTTGTCAAAAGGCCCGTCCATCTAGGTTCTCAAACCGGCTGACCGGCCCGTTTGGCGCGCTCGATGTATTCATCGGCCAGGCGCACCGGATTTCTGGTGTAGAGGATGATCCGGATGGTGGCCATGTCGCCGATATTACGGTGCGAAGTTCCCGGAGGAATCAACAGGAAGTCACCGGTCTCGAGCATATATTCTCCCTGGTTGGTAAGGGTTGCGCGCCGGCCGGACAGTTGAAAAGCGACTTCGTCCTGTCCGAATCCCCGGTGATAGATTCTTTGCGCATCCGAACGGTAGGTGGTTTCGATCATGATGTCGGCGTTTTCAACCAGCTCGAAATGCTTGCCGCCGGAGCCTCCTTCTTCGACCTTATCGAGCACCGTCTTCGGCTTCAGCAAGGTACATTGCTTATTGGGCACAACGCTCTCTTTGACGGGGTAAGTTTGGGCGATCTGGACGGGACTGCGGGTATAAACGATGAGTCGCGTGGCGGGGGCTTCTCCCCGATTTTCGTGGCTGATGCTTGCCGGCACGACGAGAACGTCGCCTTCGTCCAGCTCGAAGTCGCCTTCGGACGTCTTGGTGACGCGTCTATTCTGCACTTGAATCTGTGTCTCACAAAATCCCGCGGGCCTGCGGCCATCTTCACCTTTCGACGATCGGCAGTGCATCAGCTCAATCCGCACGTCATCGTTGATAAAGATCGGGATCTGTTTGGTATCGGTGTCGCCGGGAAGATCCTTGGCCAGCAAATTCAACGGGGCAATGAGTCGGCAGGCCCTCTCCGGTTTTTCCTTGCAGCCAACGATATCTACTTCTTCATCCACTTCCTTCCATACCCGCTCGGTCTTGGGACCGATATTACCGATGAACGACAGCGTGTTAATTTCCTTGAATTTGGTTCCCATGTAACCGCGCTCCTTGGAAACTCTGGGTTATTTGTTTTCGGATGGAACTTCGAATTTACCCCAAGTCCGGCCCCAGCTTGGGCGGAAACTGTCCTCGGTGACGGCTGCATTCGAATAGCCGGCATCGACGTAGAGGCTCTCGCCGGCGACAAAATTCGAATCGTCCGTGGCCAAAAAAATCGCCGCGCCGACCAGATCTTCGGGTTTACCGAGCCGGCCCAAGGGAATACGCCGCAGGCGCTCTCCCGCTTCCTCGCTAGTTCCCGAAAAACTCTCCATGGGTCCGCAGACGAGGGAATTCACGTTGACGCCATAAAATCCCAGCGCCTGTGCAATGGCCCGGGTCATGGACTCGATGCTCGAATAGGCGGCGCTGTTCCCGGTGGATTCGCCTGATGCAATCCTCCCATCGGTGGTCGAAAGATTGATGATCTTGCCGGAGCGCTGCCCGGCCATCTGGCGGCCGACTGCCTGGCAAGCGAGGAAATAAGCTTTGGGCCCGCGATCGATGCACTGGTTAAATGCTTCTTCAGCAAGACTTAAAAAATCGCTCTCGTGCGTGATCCCTGAACAGTTAAGCAGCACGTCGATACGCCCGAACTCGGCAAGGGCACGCCGCACGGCCTCTTCGATTTCAGATTTTTTTGTGACGTCGCACTGGAGTGCTAGAGTTTCGCGGCCAAGCGCGCGCACTTCCGCTGCCAGCAGTTCCGCTTGCTTACGGTTTGCATCGATCACGACGCAATTGGCACCTTCGCGGGCGAATCCGATGGCGATTGCACGGGCGCACGGGTGCTGCGCGCTGGTTATGAAGACGATTTTATCTCTAAGTCTCATCCAATGATTCTCGAGCGGACGAGGCGCCGACAAACAGTCTCTAACAGAAGGCGAATCTGACTGTCAAATCAACGGGCGCTCGGCGGCACCACAAGTAAGAGTCACTTGTCGAGTAATCGTCTCACGCGCTCGACCACCTCTGGAGGTTGCGCTATGACGTCGCGGGCTAGTGCTTGCAGTTCCTCGCCGGCGACAGGGTCGATATCCAATTTCCGTTCTCTGGCTTGGGCTTGAAAATCGGGGTCGTTTAGAGTTTTTCTAAAAGCGCTCTGAAGAAGTTTCGCGCGGTCCGGCGGGAGTCCCGGTGAACTGATGTAGGGCCGGCCGAACGCCCCCACCGCAAGTATGACTGTCGCGAGGCGTTTCCCCGCCTCGGTTGTCTTATTTTCGTTCATGAGTTCCCAGATGGTCGGAACATCAGGCAACCTCGGGTCGCGCTTTTTGCCGGTTTGTATCAACACGCGGACAAAACCATTCTTAGACCAGCCGATAAGTGGTTCGCGTCCGAACAGAGTTTCCAAAGAGATGCCGCGGCATTGGATCTCTCCCCGCTCTACGGCCAAGTCGACTTCAGGGCCATCCTTGTAGCCGGTGAGCGTATTGAATTTTGCTCCGAGGGTTTCCTCCAGAAGGTTTCCAACGTAGTAACCTGTCGAAGCTGTGCCGGTGGCGCCGCACTTGGGTGGAACGGCCGCTTTACGCACGTCGTCGAGCGTTTTGTAGGGAGTGTCGGCGCGGATGTAGATGATCTGTTCCACCTGGGTCGGAGTGCCGAGCCAAGTAAACTTTGGCCAATCAAACTGAACTTGGTTTCTCCCCACGAGCTGATCGAAATAGAGTCCGGCCCGAATTCCTCCCAGCGTTAGCCCATCGGGCTTGGCGACTTTGTAAACGTAGTTGGCCGCGATCATCGCACCGGCGCCGGGCATATTCTGGACGACGATATTTGGACTCCCGGGAATGTACTTGACCAGATATTGGGCGATCATCCGCGTCCATGCATCATCGACGCTACCCGCGCCGTAGCCGGCGACGATTCTCAAAGTTTTGTCTTGATAGAACGGCGCCTGGGCCAATGCGTTGACGGGTGAAACAAGGACGAGAGCGAGAACTAAAAGGAATTTGTTCATGGCAACCCTCCCCGTGCGTGATTTGTTGGCGCCGATCATACTCAATTTGCCGCAAAACATACAACAGAACCTTCCCATTAAACCGAGCTTTGTTTGGGCCGAAAAAAACCATTCGTGCAAAGAGCGCGGGTAACGGCCGCGATCACCCCGGGTGTGGTTTGCTGCCAGCACGGCTGGTGGCAAGATTGTAAGGACCTCGACCTGCCGGGCTACGATTCTTACGGTAAGGGCTCAGCCAATCCCAGCCTGTTGATCGGCGCCGATGTGGCCGATCCGATCAGCGGCTCATTGCCGCATCGATCCTATCTTTGCCGCGTGCGGCCGGCCGCGGAGCAATCGCCAAAGAAGTCTGCCAGCCCGCATTCACCCGGCGACATCGACATGATTCAAAAATCTCCCTGATTGCCGCGACGGGGGACCTAGCCCGGACTATTCATGCTCCCAGGAAAACCCACGACACAGTGTCGATCAAGGGGCGAGCTTGGAGGAGCGAAGGCACAGAGGCGAACAGTTCCAATGACGATTAGGGTGTTTGGCCTTGCGCTCGAATTTTTTCCCAGGTATTCGCTTCAGAACTTAGGTTTGCAGGCCGCCTCCAGGTAGAGGCCCATTGCCTTCGCTCCTGAGAGCTCGCCCTTGATCATTGTTCGCCAGCGAATAGTCCGGGCTAGCGCAGCGCTGGAAGGATTTCCTTGCCCCAGAGATCGATCACCTCGGGAATATCGGGGCCGAGGGGAACGCCGATCGCAACCTGCGTGAATCCATCGCGGGCCGCCAGCGAGAATAGTTCCGCGATCCGCTCGCTGCACTGCGCCGCTGTGCCGGCGATGATCAGACGATCGACGGCTTCGTCAGGCGTGAGAGAGGCGGCGTGGTCGACGCCGCGATTTTCCGCGTACGCTTGGCGCACCATTTGAATCGCCCGCGGGTCGATGCCTTTGGCCTCGAGAACCTCGTCCGGCCAGCCGGAGACGATATGGGAGACGAAACGTTTCGCGTGCTGTCTGGCGGCCTCGCCGTCGCGCGAAACCGAGGCGTTGAGCAGCATCACTTTGCGCAACGGCTCTCGCAGCGGGGATTGCGACCGCGCGGAGTGAAGACGCGCAAGCGAGGCGCTCATGTCGGCAATCCCATAGAGAGTTTGGAGAATCACGCCGTCGAAGTGGCGCGCGATAAGGTCGAGCACGGCGGGCTTGAGCAGACTCGGACCATAGTAAAGACGGATGGGCGACTGGGTTTTGAAGCGCAGCGCGTATTGTTCCGCGTTCAAATGAAAATAGGAAGCCAGAATAGGAATATCGGCGCTTCGGAGCGCCTCGCCGGCGAACAGTTTCCGCAATCCCATGGCCAATTCGGCCATGATGGCGAGCGGTTTCGCGCGTTCGACTTGATGCGTCAGGATCGACCTCGATCCAGGCCCCAGGCCGAGGGAGATTTCTCTCCCGTTGGTGAGCTCGGATATCGTCGCGAAGGCCATCGCTAGATCCACCGGGTTACGAAAGTAGGGAACCGTGACGGCGGTTCCGAGCTTGACCGGCAAGCGTGCCACGATCGCCGCCGAGCTTGCTAGCACGCTTCGATATTCCAGATTGTCGTTGGTCCAAACCTGGCTGAAACCGAGTTTCCTCAACGTCTGCCACGCCTGCTCGGCCAGCCCGATCAAATCCGGGAGCGAGTAACGATTGAGAACGTGAAGCGGATAGTGTATCCCGATTTCTCCGGTAAATTCTTTTGCTTGGATGGCCATATGGGTGCAGCTATCACAGCGCGCTGAACGAAGTCAAAGGTGGATTCCCTATTTCCGTTCATCGTTGGCGCGAACCCGCCATCCATATAAAAAACACCATGTGCAACGGGATCGCACCGGCCAACACGCCGAAAGCAAAAGCCGTCCGTGCTTGCGTCGTGCTCAGATTGACAACCGGAGAGATTGCTGGCGGCCTATCGTTCGATTTCGCGACCTCGCTGGGATGAGGCGTGCTGTTTCAACCAGGAGAGAACCTCTTCGGCATTCTTATCTGGTGGGAAGACTGGATAGAAAACCTTTTTGATTTCTCCTGTTTCAATAATGAAGGTCAATCGTTTGTACAGCTCCAGCCCATGAACACGAAACGTCGGCAGGCGCAAAGCGCTCTTTAGCCGCAGGGAGCTGTCGCTGAGCAATTGAAAGGGAAGATGCAAGCGATCGCGGGCCTCTCGTTGGTACTCGGTTTCCTGAGCGCTTATTCCAAATACACCGCTGCCGAGGGCCTTTAGCTCCGTGTAGCGGTCGCGAAAATTGCAGGACTGGGGAGTACATCCGCGCGCACCGGGAATGGCATCCCAGCCGTCGGGCAATGGAACTCCTGGCCGTCCCGTCATTGGATAAACGTAGATCACGAATAGGCCTGTTAGCGAACTCAGGTCGACTGTCGCGCCGTCGGTTGACGGGAGGGGGATTTTTACAAGCCTCATGCCTTTCAGGTGGGCGGCAGCTCCGTCATCCAAAGGTACAGGCAGGTCCGTTGGCAGCTCAAAGAAGGTATCGCTCATATTTCCCTATTCTTTAGCATACTATGGTTGAACCAAGAATGCTGCGGATCAAAGGCCACGGCGATCACTCAGCTGGGCGCCTGCTGAAGCCCCGATCGCTGAGAGTACTCAGTCGCATTCCATTCTGTCATGTGTGCCTCCTCGTCATCGGACGCTCCCACTTTATATTCTTAGCGCGTACGTAGCCAAGCGCAATCCAATTCAAAAGAAGACAAATTCCCGCTGCGGCCCGATAGATCGACAGCAAACACCGACTGCGGATGTGCAAGTTCCGGTCTTTACAGAGATGAATCCGCCTGATTACGGTGCATTTCAGCTAAGCGAAACGGACCAATAGAATCAACGAGGCGATGGCCATGATCAATCCAGCGATTTCATAATAGTTGAGAGATTCTCGGAAGAACACAACACCTATGGCGGTCAGCAACAACACCATCGATACGGAATACACGACGCCAATGGTCGCCAGTTTTAAGTGCTTCATTACGAAGACCCAACCAAAAGCGGTCGAGGCGTAGAGAACAAATCCGATATAAAAACTCATCGTCTTTAACGAATGTTCATTTGCGCTGGCAAGCTTGAGAAAATAATCACCCACGACGCCCAATAGACTGAACGCGATCGTGACAATAACAGCGAGTAAGTTTTTTTCCATCGGCAATCTGTAGCTTCTCAATCCGAGGTATATCAAACGTTGGTTCTGTCACGCCGGCCAAGGGATTTGGCTCATCGGTGTGGATGCGTCCCGAGCCGCAAAATCGGTGAGCTTGAGAACATTTTTTCGAGGGTAGGTGACACGACCGAAAGTCGTGCGAGTTTTTCATCTCGGATCCCCTTTCTTGTTGACCTTTGCCGTCTATTACACTGGCCCTCAGCTGTCAATCTGAACCTAATTTTGTCCGCACGGGAATGCCGGAGAGTTTCTTTCTCTTGACTACGCGCTTCGATTTCCATTATTGGTACGGCGACCGGTCAAAGCAGCAGCTAAACGTGGAAAGGAGCGCAGTAGAAATGGCTGAACTAACGCTTGAAATGGCAGAGAAGGCGGTCAAGGCGGCGCAGGCGAAGGCACGGGAGCTAGGAACCCCGATGACGGCCACTGTGGTCGATGATGCGGGTCGCTTGGTCTTGTCCGCTCGCGGTGATGGCACCGGATTTTTTACTCCTGAAACTTCGCGTGGGAAAGCTGTTGCCGCGGCGGCGTTTAAGCGCCCGACCAAAGACATGGCGCAACTCAGAGAATCGTCGCCGGCTTTTTGGGGTAATGTGACTACGGTCCTGGGTGGGGAGGCTCTTCCAAGCATTGGAGGCGTCCCGGTTGTCTCAGGTGGAAAACTGATCGGAGCTGTCGGTTGTGGTGGTGGCACGGGCGAACAGGATCACCAGTGTGCCGAAGCTGGAGCGGCGGCGATCAGCAGCAAGTAGCGTCCGCTCAAACGGGAACACACTCGGCTTTCCGCACGTTCTTTCTCCAACACGATCACGAGCCACGAATACGGCTTTCCTCACCGTTCCCGACCTTTCGCAAAGTCTGGCTTTCTATTTCGGCTCGGTTAGGAAATAGGTGCGATGACCGAGGCTGCATTCATAGGTCGCTAAGGCGTATCTCGCTATTTTTTTGTCTTCGAGATCGACCAGGGTCAGCGGGAGGCCGCACTCTTTACCGTCAACAAACACTGGGCACCTCTTGTCTTCCATGGGTCGTACCCCCATCGTGTCAGTTGTCAGCTGCTGGTTTTATTGTCGCGCCCGAAATGCGGTCGGTCAACGAGGTTGGAAAAGAAATATGCTCGCGAGAGGCCGAGCGGAACCGCCTTTAATCGACACAAACCGCCATGGCTTATCGAGGGGCAATTTCTTCCTTAACTTTCATGCCGTGACGCGCAGCGAACTGGCGCTGCAGCGCGTCCATACACTTTCTGAGAAGGTCTTTAACTGAATCGCGGATGTCTTTAAGTCTCGGAGAGGAGAATTGGAGTCACGCCTGATATATAATATTTGCGCGGCAGGATCTTCTGTTCGTGGGAGGAGGCAGGGGATGATCGGGCTTTGCATAGAAATAAACGGGAAGATCGGAGAAAATAGGGAACGTCCGTAAACATGGTCGTGTTCGGGCATTAGCGCTGAAAGTAATAAGGTTAGGCAAGTCTGACATGAGTAAACATGAGTAAGCAGACAGGAGGAATTGAACATGCCGATCTACGAATACCTGTGTCTCAATTGTAACAAGCCCTTTTCGTTTCTCGTGGGGGTCGTGGCCGACTCGGGAGAGCCCCAGTGTGCGCGCTGCGGCGGAAAGAAACTTCGCAAGCTCATTTCTCGAGTAGCGCGGGTGCGCTCTAAGGAATCATCTCTCGAAGACCTTGCCGATCCGAGCAAATTGGGCGACATGGACGATCCAAAGGCGATGGCCCGCTGGGCCAAAGAGATGGGAAAAAGCATGGCCGACGAAACCGGGGAGGAACTCCCCGAAGATTTCGATGAGATGATGGAGAACGGGCTGAAAGGAGAAGCGGACGAGGAATGAGAACCACGACCGCGGGCGCAATGACCGCCCGCTTTCTTTGCCCACAAGCCAGCTCGCTTATCACGTTTTCGCAATGGCGAGAACAAGAAAAAAACCGGTGCCTTGCCGGAACCTTTTTTATTGACTCGTAACGACCTGAGTGTTAACCGGGGCGTATCGCCGTCAGGGTGTCGAAGGAGGACCTATGACCGCAAAGAAACGTTGGATCGTTGTCAATCTCATCATTGGCTGGATTGCTCATGCGTCCCCGGCGCTGGCCGCGGCTCAGCTCGAGACCGTCACCGTCGGCTTCTCGTCATTCTCAGGTTTCTACGGACCCCTATGGCTCGCGGTAGAAGATGGGTTAGGCAAAAAGTATGGGCTCGATCTCAAGGCCATTTACGCCGGCAGGGTGCGACCGCAGCAACTGCTGGCTAGCGGGGAGGTACCCCTAGTCATAGCTTCGGGAAGCGGCGCTGTGACCTCCCACGTCCTCGGAGTCAAGGACCAGGTCATCGTTGCATTGATGTCGAATAAAGTCGGCGGAGGAATTTTCGCCAAGACTGAAATCAAAAAGCCCGAAGATCTGAAGGGCAAGCTTATGGCCACGGGGCGGCCCGGGGCTCTCAACGACATTATGACGCGTCACGTGCTAACGCGTAAATGGGAGCTCGTACCTGATCGAGATGTCAAGCTCATGCCGGTTGGAGAGCCGGCTCTCATGCTCCAGGCTTTGGAGCGAGGAGTGGTGGACGCGAGTTCGTTGACGATTCCGGCCATGTTCGTGGCCAGGAACAGAGGGTTTCGAGAACTGGTCAATTACGACAAACTCGGATTGACGTATCCGATGCACGCGGTAACAACGCTCAGATCGACCGTGACCAAGAATCCGCAGCTGATAGAGAAGGTTTTAAAATCCCTCATCGAAGCGATTTCTGTTTTTAAAACCAACAAGGAGAAGAGCTTCGCTGTCTGGCGGAAATACATGAGGGGAGCGAGCGAAGAATTTTTGGAGGAAACCTATCAATACACCAGTGCCGGGTTGGAAGCGGTCCCGACGCCGTCGGTGGAAGTCATCAAGAGCGCTTTGGACATTGTTTCGGCTCAGTACCCCCAAGCGAAACAGACCGATCCGAATCTAATTGTCGATCCGTTCTTTGTCAACCAGATCGAACAGAGCGGTTTCATTGCCACGCTCTACAGAAAATAAACGCGGCTTGCCGCTGCAGAGTGTGAGGAGCGTAAAACGAGGATCGATGCTGCCGATGAGGATCAAGTCAGAGTGTCAGAAATATGACAGTGTGACGACAGCGACCTAAATCAGTCGGCTCTTCATTGCGGCAACACGCCCTCTCAATGCTTCGAGCTCCGCTTCAACTTCCTTGTCATGAGTCTTTGCGAACTCACGAGCTAATTCATCCAAGCGTTTTTCGAGTTCTTCGGTAGTCATTGTGGGTGGCGTAGTATGTTCCCGTCCAGCGCTAATAACAAGAGGGAGGGACTGAGCGCGTGAATCCGGGCCTCGTACTTACTTCCTATCCTGTCAGAGATCGACACGGTCATATCGAAGAACTACGTTTCGTGCAAAGAAACGGCCAAGGCTTTGAATCTGCGGTACAGCGCGTGTGCCGAGGCAGCTGTAGTCACCCACAAGATCGAAGAACCGGGCGGGACAGTCTTCTATCAGTCGGGTTCTTTAATTGCTCTTATTGGCAGCTACAGCGATCACCGATGCGAGCTCCCCAAAAATATGACGAATCCAACAGAGGCAACGGCCAGAGCTGCAATGACGATTAAATCTACCATCGGCGTGGCTTTAATCACACAAAGGTACCCTTGTCAACGGGGGTGCAATGACTGACGCGTTGGGGGGGCTTGGGGTTAGGCCTGAGTTGGTACTCTATTAGCTATGATGTCGAAACGTTCTGCTCGCTCTCGACAGTTTTTCGCACCGTCGGCCGCTTCATCATACGGTCCTGCCATGCCGTGTAGGCGCCGAGTTCCTTCATGGGAAATCCGCCACGCGCCCCCCAGCCATAGAAAACCAGCGCGTAAGGGTCGACGAGCGTGTACTCACTGCCCATGATCCAGTCGTTTCCTTGCAACATGGAGTCGATTTCCTGGCAATTGGCCCAGAACGATTTTCGACCCGTTTCCCTTACCGCGGATTGCGCCGCTTCGCCTTCGGCAAAACGTTCGGGCCGATGGGAGCGCTGGTACGAGGGATGCACGATACTGGAGAACCAACACATGGTCCCGATGCAGCGTGCCTCCTCGGCCGGATCGGCCGGCATCAGTTTTTTTTCCGGAAATCGCCTTGCGAGGTAAGTGAGTATCGCCGTGTTCTCGACAAGGATCTTGTCGTCGACGCTGAGCGCCGGTACTTTACCGCGCGGGTTGATCTTCAGATAAGCCTCGGTCCTCTGCTGCTGCTTGGCAAGCAGGATCGGCTTCGCCTCGTAAGGTGCGCCGGTTTCTTCGAGACCGATATGAGAGGCCAAAGAACAAGCGCCGGGACTGAAATAGAGCGTCAGCATGGGAACAACTCCTTACTTGTCGAATTGAATTGGAGCGCGCCCATGGGCGTATGACCCGGGCGTCGCTTCCGTTTGTGGAGGAGACTATGCGCTAACGAGCCACTATGTCAACCCGACGTCGAAGATTGGGTTAGAGTGTTTGAGAGTATTGCGATCGTACGCGGTAGTACGATAGTTCTCTCCTCATGCCAAGGATCCGCGCGGGCTGGCTAACATGTGCCATAAAACTCACGACTGCCGATCGTTTGTCTTTGCGGCGGGAGTTTTTTCGTCTCCACCAGGATGACCAGCGTCCGACTTCAAACCATCACCCAAACTACGAATAGCTTGACACAACGAGCGGTCATTGACTACGCTCTGTCTTGACTTGGATATTTGCGGACTCCGCCAGATGAGCGGCGAAGCCGCGGAGAAGGGAGAGAGTGCGAAATGTCACATCTATACGTGGCGACCAACGGGCTCTCGGTGTGGAGCAGCAGGGACCTGGGCGAGACGCTGTCGCGTATGTCGACCGGCACGGGGATGTACAGCGGCAGCCAGGTCTGGGCTCTGGCGCGCCATCCGTCGCAACCGCACACGCTTCTCGCCGGCACGAATACCGGGATCTACCGGTTGAACCAAGACGAAAATGACTGGACCCATATGCCGTCGCCGATGGACGATGTGATGCTGGTTACCGCGCTGGCCTACGCGCCGGACAACCCCAACGTCATCCTGGCCGGGACGCAGCCTGCGGGGCTCTACCGCTCCGAAGACGCGGGCAAGAGCTGGCAAAACCTGGGCGTGCCGATGAAGCCCTATGCCCTGACCGGTTACTATCTAGGTGACAACCCATTTCCCGAGGGCCACCCAGGCGCTTACGGCCGGAAGCACTGGACAAGGGTGACGCAGATCGTGTTTGACCCTGCAGATTCCTCGTTTGTCTGGGCCGGAGTGGAAATCGACGGCGCGTGGCGGAGCATCGACGGCGGCGAACGATGGGAAAGGAGCGACCAGGGAATGAAGTCGCAGGATATTCACGGCTTTCTCGTGGTGCGCAACGGCAGGCGAGTTCTTTTCGCGACCACGGACGCCGGCCTCCATGTCAGCCACGACGACGGGGCGAACTGGACGATGCGCTCGATCGATTCGCAGTGGCAATACACCCGCTCCATCGCCGAGCGTCCGGACGCGACCGGCGTCATGTTCATGACTAACGGCAACGGCCCGCCGGGCACTGCCGGCCGGCTGTTCCGCAGCCACAATTACGGCGTCGACTGGGAGGATGCGGGGTTGCCCGGCGAGGTCGAAAGCTCGGCGTATTTTCTGGCCGTCAACCCGGCGGACCCGAAGCTCATCTACGCCGCTGCAACGCTCGGCCAGATCTACCGCAGCACGGACGGCGGCGAGAGTTGGACGGCCTTGAAGCGCCGGCTCGGCGAAATCCGCGCCCTTGCGTGGTTGCCCGACTGATGGGGCTGAAGCTTGGCGGAACAAATCCGAAATCCGAGATCGAGATGTTTGGGATTAAAAGATAAATCGGAAAAACCGTGTCTCGCGCAAAGACGCAAAGTACGCCAAGTATTAACAAACCTGCAAAATTCGCAACTCGAAATCCGAAACGACTTCAAATCGCCAAAAATCAGAAAGCTGCAAACAAGCTCGTTTTGGATTTCGCAATATTTGTGGATAGCTTTGACCTTCAAGATCGTTCTCAAGATTACTTAACGTTATCATAACGCGATGAGTGAGAGATGGCAGGTTAAGAAGGCCGGTCCCAGCCTGGCCATCGAAGAGATGATCGCGCGCATGCTCGGGCCCGAGTTCGTGATCGAGGAGTTCGCTCCGGGGCAGTCGCTTGCGCAACAGGTGGATAAGGCGCACGTGCTCTTGGTCCGAAGCCTGCCGGTAACGCGAGAAGTGATCGACGCAGCGCCGCTCCTGCGTTTGATTCAGCGGCCGGGCGTGCATTTAGAGGCGGTCGATATCGGATGTGCTAGCGCGAGAGGAATTCCCGTGTGCAACGTGCCGGCGGGACTGACCCACGGCGGTGAGGACGTCGCAGAACATGTTATGTTCCTGGCGTTGGCCCTGGCCAAGAGATATCGAGAAGCGGTGATCTCGCTCGGCGCACGGCGCATCGGGATACCCAGTACCCAGGTTCTCCGGGGAAAAATCTTTGGCCTGGTCGGGTTCGGGCGAACCGGAAGCGCCGTGGTTGGAATGGCCCGCGGGTTTGGAATGCGAGTCTGGGCGGTTAAGCGTACCGTGAGCGAGGGGATGCGTCAGGCGATGGGGCTGGAGTGGTTGAAGACTCACGACCATCTTCCCGAACTGTTACGGGAGAGCGATTTCGTCTCCCTCCATGTGCCGCTTAACAAAGAGACCGAAGGGTTGATCGGGCCGGCTGAGATCGCTCTGATGAAGCCTGGCGCTTTTCTCATCAACGTTGCGCGCGGCCGCGTCGTAGATCGCGCAGCGCTACTTGCGGCGCTCCGTGAGCAGCGGCTGGCCGGAGCCGGACTGGACGTCTATTGGAATGAGCCGGTCGATCCGAACGATGCGTTGCTGGCGCTGCCAAACGTGATCGCCACACCCCACGTCGCTAATATGACCGTGGAAACCATAGAGACGATCGCAAGGGAATCGGCAGACAATATCCGGCGGGTGCAGGCGGGACTGCCCCCGATGCATCAAATTCTGAACTCTTCTCACGTTAGCAATTCGTCCTAAATCTTTTTGCTCCGACCGTTCCTACAGGGAGGCGTCATGATTCACACGCGCATTTGCGATCTGCTTGGTATCGTTTATCCGATTGTCTTAGGAGGCATGGGCACCGCCACCACGGCACCGCTGGTCGCGGCCGTATCCAACGCCGGCGGTTTTGGTACCCTTGGCACATCGGCATTCAATGCCTCGACGCTGGAGCGCGAGGTCGCTTCGATCCGTGAGCGAACCGAAAAGCCTTTCGGCATCAATCATCTGTTGTTTCAGATCCAGGAGGATATGTTCGCGGTCACCTTGCGCGCTCGGCCGACGGTCGCCGCCTTTGCGTGGGCGCGCAAGGATCAGGATCTGCGCGAATATTTTCAGCGCGCTCATGATGCCGGCTGCAAAGTCATGTATATGGCCGGCGAAGTTCCTGAGGCTATTCGCGCGGCGGAAGCCGGGGCTGACGTCATCGTGGCGCAAGGCACGGAAGCTGGAGGCCATGTGGGTTGGATGGCGTCGTTGCCGCTGGTGCCAATGATGGTGAAAGCCGTGTCGCCGCTGCCGGTGCTCTCCGCGGGCGGTATCGCCGATGGCCGCGGCCTTGCGGCGGCGTTGGCTCTCGGTGCTGAAGGGGTGTTGCTCGGCACCCGTTTCATGGCCACGCCGGAAGCGCCGATTCATCCGAACTTCAAGCAAGCGATCGTTAAAAGCGACGGTCACGATACGGTGCTGACGGAGATTCCCGATCTCGCCACGCAACGCGTCTGGCCGGGCGCAATGTCGCGGGCGCAGCGCAATCAATTTATCGAACGCTGGTCGGGGCGCGAATGGGCTTTGCGCCAAAACGCTCGCGAGGTTGGCAAACAGGCTTTGGCGGCCCGTGCCGCCGGCGATGTCGACAACGCCTCGCTTTCGTTCGGTCAAGACGCCGGCTTGATCGATTCCATCAAAAGCGTCAGGGAAGTGGTCCAAGACATAGTTAAGGAGACGGAGGCAATCATCAGAAGTCGCCTGCCGAGTTTTTTGCCGTAAAGTCAAAGCAATGTGTGATTGCAAATTGCGCGATCGCAAAAATAACAAAATCGCCGCGACATAGCTGCGGCATTGGTTTCGAATTCTGCGGCGCACATGAGGCGAGAGTCCAGCACGTCATTGCCTCTGGGAGCGTATAATTAACCCGCCTCGTAACGAGCGCAATCTTTCCTTCCAAAAAAAGCGAACTCGGTTTTGATAGCGTCAACCTAACTGCGGGATAGTGGTAGACAGATAGCAATATAAAAGACTATTTGTAAGTATTTGGTGGTTTATTGCCTTTTGTTCTCAAAATAGCTAAAGAAGCGCTAGAGAGACGAGGTTATGCCTGAGCGGATGAACACCCGAGAAGTGGCGCGTTATTTAGGGATCAACGAAAAGAAAGTTTATTTCCTCGCCAAAACCGGAAAGATTCCCTGCACCAGGGTTACCGGCAAGTGGACTTTCCCAAAGAAATTGATTGACCAGTGGATTGACGATAGCGCTTCGGGCGTTGTTGAACGCAAAGCAAAAGCCGGAGAGCGGGCCTTCCTGTTGGCGGCGGGGAGCGATGATCCGAGCCTCGGAATCCTGCACGATCTTTACGAAGCGCAAACCCAACCAGCTTCTTTGTTTATGACGACCGTCGGTAGCAGCGCCGGTCTAGCCGCGATTCGAAGCGGCGTAGCGGATTTTGCCACCGCACACCTTTTGGAACCGGCGCGGGCCAGCTCCAATGAGAGATCGGCGCGAGAGTTATTACCACCCGGAGCGGTGGTGGTCGAGCTTTTTTATCGCGAGATGGGGCTCGTCCTGCCGCAAGGCAATCCTAAAGGGATCAAATCGCTCCGTGATCTCGCTCGCCCGAAGCTCCAAATCATCAATCGCCAACCCGGCTCGGGAACGCGGATCTATCTGGACCAGGAGCTTTCGCGCGCCCGGTTGAATGCCAAAAAGATCTCTGGTTACGACACCGTAGTTTCAACGCACGTTGAGGTGGGCCTGAAGGTCCTTCGGGGCGCTGCAGATGTAGGCCCGGCAACGCGGACAACGGCTCGCTTGCTGGGCCTTGAGTTTATTCCTCTTTGCCGAGAGCGTTTCGACGCTGTGATACCCAGGGAACGTTTCTTGTCGCACGCCATACAAGTCTTACTTGGAACCCTCGGCTCTCGTGAGTTCCGCCAACAAGTTGAAGCGTTGGGGGGATACGACGCTTCGGAGTCGGGACGCATTATCGCTTCGAACTAATTTACCGATAAAGGAGAAAGCTATGCGGCAACAAACCAAATTGCTAGTTCTCGCCGTTTTCCTCGGCTTGATGATCGGTCAGAGCGTAGAGGGAGCCGAATCGAAAGATAAGAACGTTATTCTTTCAACGACAACGAGCACCCAGGACTCCGGCTTGCTCGACGTTCTGGTCCCGCTGTTTGAAAAGCAAACGGGATACTCCGTCAAAACGGTTTCCGTAGGGACGGGACAGGCGCTGGCCTTGGCGGCTAAAGGCGATGCCGATGTGGCGCTGGTCCATGCGCCGAGTCTGGAGAAAAAGTACGTCGCGGACGGAAAACTGCTCAACCGGCGCCTGGTGATGTACAACGATTTCGTGATCATCGGACCGAAGGAGGATCCAGCGAAGATCAAGTCGGCGAAAACGGCGCTTGGGGCGTTAAAGCTGATCGAGCAGTCCAAATCCCCCTTCGTGTCCCGGGGCGACAATTCGGGCACGCATAATCTCGAGAAGTCGCTTTGGAAACAAGCAGGGATCACGCCCAAGGGCGACTGGTACATCGAGACCGGCCAGGGAATGGGAGCGACCCTGGGCATCGCCAACGAACGGAACGCCTACACGATCACGGATCGTGGAACTTATCTGGCCTTGCGCGAGAAGCGGGTGACCTTGCCGATTTTGGTGGAAGGGGACAAGGTGCTTCTGAATATCTATTCGGTGATGGAGGTAAATCCTGCGAATGGCCCGAAAGTCAACGCGGGCGGCGGCAAAGCCTTCGCTGACTTCATGGTCGCGCCGCAGACGCAAAACGTAATCAAAAGCTTCGGCGTGGAGAAATTCGGCCAACCGTTGTTTGTCCCGGTCGCTGGCAAGAAAGAGGAGGAGCTCGGAGCGTAGCGTGGAGCTGATCTGGCAGGGAATCGTCAAGGCGATTGAACTCGTAGTCGGTTTTGATGCCGAAGTGTGGGCGATTACCTGGCTCTCGCTCAAGATCTCCGGCATTGCGACGCTAATCTCGCTTTTGGTCGGTGTTCCCTTGGGCATCGCGCTAGCGCTGATACGATTTCGTGGGCGCAATACGACAGTGGCCCTGATCAATACCGGGATGGGGCTACCGCCGGTGGTGGTGGGACTATTTGTATCGATTTTTCTCTGGCGGAGCGGGCCGCTAGGTTTTTTGAACTTGATCTATTCGCCGACGGCAATGGTGATCGCCCAGGTAATCATCGCATTTCCTATAGTGGCCGGCTTGACCATGGCGAGTTTTCAGGCTCTCGATCCAAAACTCGCGCTACAATTGCTCGGCATCGGCGCGTCGAAACCGCAACTTTTGTGGCTTTTGTGCAAAGAGGCAAAACTGCCGTTGCTGGCAGCGGTGATGGCCGGCTTTGGTGGCGTTATTTCTGAAGTGGGCGCGTCCATGATGGTGGGCGGCAACATCCGTGGTCAAACCCGCGTTCTCACCACCGCGACTGTGCTTGAAACCGGCAAGGGGAACTTCGATATCGCCATCGCTTTGGGTCTTATCCTCTTGGCGCTCACTTTCGCGATCAACTTTTTTCTCACCCGCATCCAGCAGCGGGAGCAGCTCCGGTGGCCGAAACTCTCCTGACCTTAGACGACGTTGCTGTCCATCACGGCGAACACGTCGCCCTGCAAGGTGCTTCCTTAGAAGTTCACACCGGTGACGTCTTGGCATTGATCGGTCCCAACGGAGCCGGCAAGTCGACCTTGCTTCGGGTGATGGGGATGCTCCAGCGTCCCGACCGCGGGGAGGTTCTATTTCGCGGTCAGAATGCATTCAATGGCAATCCACTCGAGCTCAGACGGCGCATCGCCACCGTGTTTCAGGAGCCTTTGTTGCTGAACGCAACGGTTTCTCAAAACGCCGCCCTTGGATTGAAACTTCGCGGTCTTGATCAAGTTGAGATTGATCGCCGCCTCGGCCCATGGCTGGAGCGGCTCGGCATCCCGCATCTGACCGCACGCTCCGCGCGCACGCTCTCGGGCGGCGAGGCGCAGCGTACGAGCTTGGCACGGGCGCTCGTGCTCGAACCGGAGCTACTCCTTCTCGACGAACCCTTCTCCGCTCTAGATCCCGCGACTCGCGAGGCTTTGATCCGCGACTTTCAAGGAATTCTCCAAGAAACGGCGATAACCGCAGTGTTTGTCACCCACGACCGCCACGAAGCCTTTGCTCTCGCCAATCGCGTCGGTGTGTTGGATCAAGGCTGCCTTCTGCAACTTGGCTTGCGTGAAAATGTTTTTCTTTCCCCCGAGACGGAATCTGTTGCCGAGATCGTCGGCATTGAAAACCGTCTAGTGGGTATGGTCGAAACTTCTGACGGGGATTATGTAACGATCAAGATCAGCGATGGAAGAGTCCACGCCAAGGGACGCTTTAGCGCGGGGACGAGGGTCGTCGCTTGTATTCGCCCGGAAGAGATATCCCTGGGTCTGAGACACTCTGAAACGAAAGATTCAAACCGACTCACAGGGAAAGTCATCACGGTATCGCCAGGCATGACCCACCACCGGATAAGTCTGGATTGCAGGGGATTCCGTTTGGTCGCGCTGGTGGACCGCAAAGAATTCTTCGACCTCAATCTTTCTGAGGGTCACGAAGTAACCGCGGTGTTCAACCCCGCCACGGTGCATGTCATCGGCGATGAAAAAAGATCGATGAGTTAGAAAGTTTGGTTTCTTGCGGGCTGCCTTACTGTAGGCCGGCCGCCTTGAGATATTGCAAGTCGACGAAGCGCTCCGGCGGTGGCAGGGGCGGTTTCAGTTCGCCCGCTTCAGCCATAAACTGAATGACCTGCCCCAATCCTTTAATGTCCAGCTCGGCCTGCTTGGGTACGACGCCGCGATCAGGGTCGAAATAGAGCGCAAGAGTTTGGCGGGCAATTTCTTCAGACGAGCCCGTGACTTCGATAGCCATGCGGACGACTTCATCGCGGTGGTTTGGGTCGCGCATGAAACGGTATGAAGACGCGAGGCCGCGGACGTAGCGCACCAGAGCATCTTTGTTTTTCTCACCCCAGGATTTCCGCACGGCGCTCACCGTAAAGAGAAAATTGGGAACCGCGTCGGTGGAAACACCGAGCCGTTGGTAGCCTTGCTTCATGAGAACAAAGTCTTCAGGTTGGCCGAGCGGCACAGCATCGCATTCGCCTTTCCTCAAGCAGGCGGCACGCGCCGGTGTGCCGACAAGCTCTTTGACTTTAAAATCCCCCTCTTTGATACCGTTTTTCTCCATGAGCTTGCGGGTCGAGATCGAGATCGTATCGACGGCCAGAGAGAGACCGATGACTTTCCCTTTCAGATCGGCGAAGGTTTTGATCTCAGGTTTGGCGATCAAGCTATAGATAGGGGTCAGCGTTTCGCCGGCGATAGCGACGCCGTCGGAGCCCTTGAGCACGTCTTGAATCAAGTAAGGCGTTGCGGTGCGCGTGATATCGACGACACCCTTGTTGAGGGCAACGACCATGTTGGCGGCACCCCCTTCGATGGGCATCATTTCCAAGGTAATGCCCTCCTGCGCGAAGAAGCCCTTGTGCTGGCCTATGAAAAACGAAAGCCCGGATATGCTCTTAATGGTAGATGGAATCTGTCCGTAGCGAAGTGAAACCGTCTGTGCGTCAACACTCCAAAAAGGTAACAGCAGAAAAAGAGCCCTTGCAAGCGCGGCGAAGGAAAATACTCTCATTGGGCCTCCTGTGGGATGCAAGGCTAGATTTGTGACGGCTTATAACTCACGGCTTTGCGATTTTCCAGAACAGCTTTGGGAGCCTCCTGGATTTGTTCCAGGAGGCTCCCTTTATGGAACAGCGTTAGTCGATCGGCAGCCGTAATCCTGGAATTATCAGCTCCTGGTCCATGCAGGAAATTTTACCGATGTTCGGGTCCGGCTGGACTGATTTCGCCGGCTGTATTAGGGGAATTGTCTCGCCGGTTGCCGTCAGATTGGGATGTGCAGAAAAGTTTTCCGGTCAAGAAAGGGGCTCGTTGGGAATTCAAGAATGCGGGTGTTTCCTTCCGCAGTGATCAGCCGAGTTTCTCAACCCGCTCGCGTTCACCGGGTTACGGAAAACTTCAAAGACTTTTCCATGCCTTGTAACTATTGCCACCGCGTTCCGCTCGTTGGCATCCACCCAGATATTCCCAAACACATCGAGGGCGATGCCGTCGCCGCCTTCGAGAATCGGATGAGCGACGAAGACATTGCTTAGGCAGAGCGTGTTGGCTGTGAATGTGGTGTCACACCCGGTCGGACTCTTGAGATTTCCATACAGGTCGAATTCTATTTTCCATAATGCTCCGCGAGCGTATCAATAACAAACATATCTCCATCGCGATTGAAGGCAAATGCCGTTAGCGACAGGATTCAATGTGCGGTACCAGCGCGGAATGGTTGTCATGGTGCCCGTCCCACGCCGGGCAATGTCCGGCACGTCACGCCCACGCCACCGACGCGCTGGCGTCAAGATTTACAGTTTGACATCGGCTGTATCCGGAACACCTCTTCGACAGTTAACAGGCGGCGTAGCTGCGCAGTTGGCTCCGGGGCTAGTGATTTTCCAGACCCGTCCTAGGCCCGTGGTTCCGTCACCTGTCCAGAGGTTGCCGTGTCGGTCAAAAGCAATCCGTTGGTCCCCGGAACCCCCGTGGCGTAGATCGCGGCATCGGCGGATTCTTGAGCGTTGGGGTTAAAAAAATAAATGGTTCCCGCGTTTCCATCAGCGACATAGAGATTGCCTGCTTCATCAAATGCAATGCCGCTGAAGCCGCAGTTTGCGGCGGCAGGCGGTGATGTAGGACCACGAATCCAACCGGAGTCAGGATGGGGTTCGTGGATGTTGATTCGCCAAACCGGGCAGGGAGGCGCGCCCGAACCACCGGTATACAGATTACGGTGATTGTCTCCGGTTAATCCCTCGATGGCGCGCGGTGTTGTGGTCAGGGTTGTAAAGGTAGCGTCTTTCGGGAACGGTAGTTTATCCTCGTCTCCCCAGGCTGACGCTCCGCCTAAATCTGGGACAGATTTCGGTGCCAGTAAAGAGAAGGTAGCGGTGACTGACAGGAAGACTACTAGACTAATCCATCGTGACTTCATGTTTTTATCCTCCGTGTTAGTGTGACGTTTCAGATGAATCAGTTGGGTTGGTTCATTTCTACGTCCTGATGAGTTACGTCATGGCTTTCCTCCTTTCCGAACTATCAGAGTGGACTACGGTATTAGAGGGGCTAATGGAGGTTTGATGAAGATACCCCGACAGTCCTTTTGCCGAAGCAGCCTGGCTTTATCAGAGTGGCGGCGGGAAGGCAATGGTTTTTTTCAAGCCTTGAGATTGGCGGCGGCCGGTGGAAGGTCGAAGTAACTTTGCTTGACCTCAGCCGGTTCTTATGGTGTCTTGTTGGGAACCGGTTGTGGAAAAGGCCCATCTTTTCATGGCGTTTAACTGCTTCACTCCAATGTACTAAAGGAGTAAGTCTCCGCTCGTCGATTCGTCTGCGCCCGGAGCCAGGACTTTCTGAATAGCTGGACGTGTTAGCTTTTCAAAATCTTTAAGAAATACTGCAGGTATAGAATGAAGATTACAGCCATCAAAGGCTTTTCGGATATCCTGCCGGGTGAGGTCGAAATCTGGCAAGCGGTTGAAGCCAAGGCGCGCCAAGTCTTCAGCGCCTACAACTTCGCAGAGATTCGGATCCCGATATTGGAAAAGACCGAGCTTTTCAGCCGGTCCATCGGTGAGACCACGGATATTGTAGAGAAGGAGATGTACACCTTCGAGGATCGCGATAGCCGGAGGGTCGACCGAAACCGGACGTCAGTCGTGTCCTGAAAGTAGCCGGGCTTACGCTGAGGCCGGAGGGAACGGCGGGCGTGGTGCGCGCCTATGTCGAATCCGAGATGTACAAGAGCGAGCCGGTGCGCAAGCTCTACTACATGGGACCGATGTTCCGGCGTGAGCGGCCGCAAAAGGGCAGAATGCGCCAGTTTCATCAGATCGGCGCAGAAGCGTTAGGGCGGGGCGATCCGTTCATCGATGCTGAAATTTTGCTGCTGCTCAGCGATCTTTTTGACGCGATGGGTTTGACCGAGCCGTCGCTGCAGATCAATTCGTTGGGCGATTGGGAGTGCCGGCCCAAATATCGGGAAACGCTTTTGGCGTTCTTGAAAGAGCGACAAGACTCATTATGCGACAACTGCCGGCGGCGCATCGACCGCAATCCATTGCGAGCTCTGGACTGCAAAGACCCCGGTTGTATCCGCGCAACGCTGGACGCGCCGTCCATACTGGATTCGCTTTGCGCCAACTGCCAGGAGCACTTTCGGACGGTGCAGCGATTATTGCGGGAGACCAACGTGAAGTTCATTCTTAACCCGCGCATGGTGCGAGGGCTCGATTACTACTGCCGCACAACGTTCGAATGGACGACCACACAGCTGGGTTCCCAAAGCGCGGTGGCAGCGGGCGGGCGATACGACGGTTTGGTTCAAGAGCTGGGGGGTCCGGCAATTCCGGGCATAGGGTTTGCCTATGGGCGTCGAGCGCCTAACCATGCTACTCAGGATCCAGGAAATCGCCGGAGCCAGTGGCCCGTCATGTTACGTTGTGTGGGTCGGGGAAAAGGCGCGGGACTGGGCCTTTCCCCTGGTTCACCGGCTGCGGCGGAAAGGCTTGTCCGTCGAGATGGAAGCCGAGTCGCGAAGCTTAAAGAGCCAGATGAGACGCGCCGATAAACTCAAAGCGGCTTCGGTATTGATCGTCGGCGACGACGAGTTGGCAAAAGGCAAAGCGGTGTGGCGCAACATGGCGAGCAAACAGCAGGAAGAAATCAGTATGGATAGCATCGAGGCTGATTTGATAGCGAGGAAGGCAAGTTGATGGCGACGGAGAGGATTTTTCCCGATCAGCTGGGGGATTGGAAGCGCAGTTGTTACTGCGGCGAGCCGCGAACAGACGCGGTGGACAAGGAGTTGACCCTTTTCGGTTGGGTCAGAACCCGGCGGGATCACGGGGGGGTCATTTTCGTCGATCTGCGCGATCGGAGCGGCCTCTGCCAAATTGTTTTCAATCCGGAGGTCGACGCGGCGGCCCATGAAAAGGCAAAGCAACTGCGCTCCGAAGACGTGATTGCGGTTCGGGGTACTTTGTCTAAACGATCGCCGGAAACGATAAACCCCGATCTCGCCACGGGTGAAGTGGAGTTGATGGGAAAGGAGCTGCGCTTGCTCAATGCCGCACAGGTGCCGCCGTTCATCATCGAAGATGAAACCGAGGCGAACGAAAACACACGTCTCAAGTACCGCTATCTCGATTTGCGACGGCCCCGGAGTCTTCGGCCTCTCGTGTTGCGCTATCGTATGACCAAGTTGATCCGCGACTATCTGGATGGTCTAGGATTTATCGACGTAGAGACGCCCGTGCTCACGAAGAGCACCCCCGAAGGGGCGCGCGACTACCTGGTTCCCAGCCGCATCTACCCGGGCAAATTTTACGCGCTGCCGCAGTCGCCACAGCTGTTCAAGCAGATTTTGATGGTGGGCGGGATCGACCGCTATTTTCAGATCGTCAAATGCTTCCGGGATGAGGATCTGCGGGCTGACCGACAGCCTGAATTTACTCAGCTCGACATGGAGATGTCTTTCGTCCAGCCGCAAGATGTGATGGAGGTGGTCGAAGGGATGATCTCTCTATTGTTCAAGGAACTTAAAGGTATCGAGCTTAAACGGCCCTTAGTCAAGTTGACGTATGAAGAGGCGATGAACCGTTTCGGCTCGGACAAACCGGACATGCGCTTCGGCCTGGAGCTTACGGATTTCACGGCTGCGCTGCGAAATTGCCAGGCGAGAGTCTTTGCAACGGCGATTCAAAAGGGCGGAGTCGTCAAAGGCATCCGTGTGCCTAACGGCGGAGAGCTATCACGCAAGGATCTGGACGATCTGACACCGTTTGTGGCGACGTTCGGCGCGAAAGGTATAGCGTGGACAAAGCTCACTGACGAAGGTTGGCAGTCGCCCATCGCGAAGTTTCTCTCCGAGACCGAACAGAAAGGGGTTGAAAGGATCGCCGGCGCGACGATCGGCGATGTCATTTTATTTTCGGCGGACAGCGCAAAGATCGTACACGACGCCCTGGGGAACTTGCGGCTCTACTTGGGCGAGAAATTGGGTCTCATTCCGGAAAATGAATACGCGCTCGTCTGGGTCGTCGACTTTCCTCTTATGGAATTTGACCCGGAAGAGAAGCGCTACGTGGCGTCGCATCATCCTTTCACCGCGCCTCACGACGAAGACTTGCCGCTACTGGATACGGAGCCCGTCAAAGTGCGCTCGAAGGCCTACGATCTGGCTATCAACGGCATTGAGGCAGGCGGAGGAAGCGTCCGCATCCACCAGGTCGAGCTGCAGAAAAAAATTCTGGGCTTGATGGGTATCGGTCCGGAAGAGGCGGAAGCCAAGTTCGGGTTTTTTCTCGAGGCTTTGAGTTTCGGTGCGCCGCCCCATGGCGGCATTGCCTTTGGCATAGACCGGCTGGCGATGATTCTGAGCGGCGCGCAATCCCTGAGGGATGTCATTGCTTTTCCCAAGAGCCAGCGTGCTGTGTGCATGTTGACGGACGCTCCATCAGCGGTCGATCCCAAACAACTGCGTGAGTTGGGAATCAAAACCACCGGGACTATAAATAGATAATAGCGCGCCGGCTATTTTGACGTTTTTTATTTCGCACTTGAGCGGTATCCTCGCTTCTGTTATTTTGTAACCCATTCCGTATGTTGAGATTTCTCCCCGTCATTTTTCTCTGTGTTAGCGCGTGTAGTACCTTTGCTCCTGCGACTATGCAAAGCAAGCGGTCGACGGATCTGGAGGCCCGTAAGATCAAAAGGATCGCTGTCCTTTTGCCCAGCGGAATGGGCTTTGAACCAAAATCGCAAGCGACCTATACCGCTCCCACGTCTTCTGAAAAAAACCTCTCGGAGCAAGAGCTTGCGGAGCTGCTGGCCAGGCTGGTCTATTCGGCCATGGCTTCGATGCCCGATTGGCAGATTGTCTCCGAAAGTGAAGTGAAAGATATAGCGCAAAGCGTTCCGGCCGGCAGCGATACCGAGAGACTACGGAAAATCGGCCAGATGGTTTATGCCGATGGGGTGGTGGTCGGGCGAATGCAACGCTACCGTGAAAGAATAGGGAACGAGTGGGGCGCCAAGAGCCCAGCGTCGGTGGCCTTTGTCCTCGAACTCATCGATGTTCGCCGGGGCGATGTTGTCTGGTCTGCTCGTTTTGATGAAACACAGAAGCCATTGAGCGAGAATATTTTTGCGTTGGGTAATGTTGGCGACCGTGGCATCAGATGGTTAACCGCTGAACAGCTTGCCCAGGAAGGCGTGAGAAAGGCGGTCGGTGACTTGTATCGAATCTTGGTTTCGTAACTGCGCTTTTTTCTATTCTACGCGGTTGACGTAATTTCCCTTCCGATCAAACCCAGTTAGTGGTGGAGAAGCGGGTCGACTTCAAGCGGTGTATTTAGTCGGCTGCCAACCCGCCGACCCAACTCTTCTAGTCTCCGTAAACTGCCGCGGTCCAATAGAATCGACTCGCCTCCCATCGCGAATAAGCGAAGAGACGGCACGGGAAAAGCTTGTGCGGATGAGGAACCGGCGACGGCAAAACCACTGTATACCTGGTCAACCCCAAGCCTAAGCTTTTTGATTTCGAGGTACGCAACCGACAGTAAGGTTGTTTGGTAAAGGCTACGCTTCTTCAAGGTGACTTGTTGTGCTGAGTTGTCGATAACAATCGTCCGCCTCTGGGAGAGAAGATAAAGAGAGATGCCAAAAAGAATCACGTTCATTAACGGAAAGTACCACAGCGAACCGGCGGCACCGACGAAGCCGTTAAGATAAATCGCATAGAGGATGGGAACGGATATGAAGAGCAGTAGGAGCGCGATACCGAGGCAAAGAAACGCGGGGAAGCGGGGCCCCTGCCAGACGAGGCGGAGTTCTTTGTCGGTTTCCTCGTCGATGCGAAAACCGAGTCGATTGCCGATCGCTTCGAACTGAGTTGGATTACCCTCCATCTGTATTTGAAACGGCGACAATCCAGGGGATAGCTTCTGAAAAGGGCTATTGTTTTTGTTCTTTCTGTTCCCGGTAGAAGTCTTTGAATCGGTAGTCTCTCAAGCGTATGAGATTCTGATACGATCCGAACCGGGTTGTGGAATCGTCGACGTTATCGAGAAGATCCACGGGATTATCCTCTGACTCGAAGACGCGTATTTTCTGGTAAGTCGTCGAGCGTTCGGCCGGAATACGGCCCATTTCACGGATGAGACTTCGAAATTGGGAAGGTTTCATGAGTTGTCCATAGCCGGCGCCGGCGGCTGTCGAAATGCTTTCATTGATCAGCGTTCCGCCGAAGTCGTTAGCACCCGCTAGCAGGGCGATTTGCGAAAGCTTGGGACCTTCTTTTACCCAGGAGACCTGCAGGTTCGGAATCCAGTTATTGAGCATGAGCCGAGATACCGCATATATTTTCATGACTTCGGCCCCAGTGGCTCCAGAGCGAAGTCCCCGGATGCTTTTGCGGTGGAACATGGGAGCTTCTTCGTACACGAAACTCAGGGGTACGAATTCGGTGATACCGCCGGTCTTCTTTTGGATGTCACGCAGGATATCGAGATGAACCGCTTTGTGATGAGACGATTCGATATGGCCATACATAATGGTCGAGGTTGTCGGGATGCCGATCTCGTGAGCGGTCTGGATCAAGTCAATCCACTGCGCGGTGCCGATTCGGCCGGGCGAAATGTGGTGGCGTATCTCATCTACCAGAACCTCTGCAGAAGTGCCCGGGAGACTTCCCACGCCGGCCTCCTTGAGAGCGAATAGATAGTCGCGAATCGAAACGCCGCTCAGGGTGGCGCCATATAAAACTTCTTCCGGCGAAAAGCCGTGGATGTGCAGCGCCGGCAGCGTCTCCTTCAAGATGCGACAGAGGTTTACGTAATGCCAGCCGTCGATACCGGGAGCAAGACCGGCCTGCACGCAGACCTCGGTCGCGCCCAGCTCGTGGGCTTCTCGCGCGCGCCGGAGGATTTCCTCGGTGGGCAAAAAGTAGCCTTCTTCGGCCAGGTGCCCTCTGCTGAAAGCGCAGAAACCACAGGCTTTGACACACACGTTGGTGAAGTTGATATTGCGATTGACGACGTAGGTAACCACATCGCCTACGGTCTTGGCGCGGAGGTAATCCGCGGCTGCGATCAATGCCGGCAGGTCGGAACCGCCAGCGTCGAAGAGACGGGTCGCCTCCTCAACCGTAATATCCGCGCCGGCCAAAGCACGATCCAGGATGTGGGCCACGACGGAGCTGACGGTTGAGAGCGACCGCTCCAGCGCCGTTTGCAAGTGAGGCAGACTCATGCGGGGACTTTAGCCTTTCATTACCACAAAGACAATGCGTAGAGCGGCGGCGGATCTAGCGTTGCATCCAATAGCGAGCGAACTCGGTCAGAAAAGTAAGAGTGGAGAAATCGCTCATGCGGTCGAGATAGACTTTCCCGTTCAAATGGTCCCACTCATGCTGAATGACACGAGCGTGGAAATCGACGGCGATGAATTCCAATTGTTTGCCGTCTCGATCCCAAGCCCGCACCCGAATGCTCTTGTGGCGGGGGACTCGGCCGCGGATATCGGGAATGCTTAGGCAGCCTTCCCAATCCTCTTCCATTTCTTCCGTCAGGGGTTGGATCTCGGGGTTGATCAGAACGGTCAACGGAACGTTGGGCTTGTTGGGGTAACGCGGGTTCTCGGCCACTTCGATCACCGCAACTTGCTTCGATTCGTGCACCTGATCGGCCGCCAGCCCTACGCCATCGTACTCTTTCATGGTTTCAATCATGTCATCGATGAACTTTTGAAAACTCGGTGATCGGATCTCTCGGGGCGATAGGGGCGCCGCCATCTTGCGCAACACCGGATTCCCGAGGCGTGCAACCTTTAGAATCGCCATGGGTGTTTCATAGCACAGGGAAAGGAGCCATTGAAGCATACCTTGCGAGCAGAATCCTTATTATTTTAGCTTATATTGACAAAGAAGACCTAGAGAGTCTATATTACTTTTGAGAGATGAAACGGTCGAAAACCAGAACAGAGAGAAGTTCATTGATGAACGTCGGACGCCGTGTAGATTACGCTGTCCGAGCTCTTTCGTTTCTTGCTGGCCAACCCGCTGGGAAGATTGTTAGCCGTGCGGACATTGAAAAAAGTCAAGATATCCCATCTTTTTACCTGTCCAAGATCATGAAGGATCTGGTGGCGGGGGGATTAGTCCAGTCGCACATTGGTTCTAAAGGCGGGTTTTCGCTGGCCAAGCTCGCGGCGAGTATTAGCATCAAGGACGTCTATGAGACAGTGGAACGGCCGCTTGTGCTCATGGATTGTCTCGAGAAGGGTGCCGACTATTGCTCTTATTGTTCGGTTTGCACACAGAAGTCGATTTGGGAAGAGGCTCAGAAGGTTCTTGCGGAGTTCCTGGGAAGAATCTCCATCAACGATATCGCCGACAGGCAGGGATTGAAGGCACGATTAGTCGAAAGTCTGCAGAAGGTGGGTTGAGGCTGATTCGGGAGTAGGCAATGCTGGAAATAAAAAACTTACGGGCGCAGGTCGGAGAAAAGGAAATTTTACGCGGGATAGATCTACGGATCGGTGCCGGAGAAATTCACGCGATTATGGGGCCCAACGGTTCGGGCAAAAGCACATTGGCCCATGTCCTCGCCGGACGGGAGAATTATCAGGTGACGGCTGGAGAAGTCATCTATGGCGGCAAGGATCTTTTGGCCATGAGTCCCGAAGAGCGGGCGCGAGACGGGGTTTTCTTGGCGTTTCAGTATCCTGTGGAAATCCCGGGTATCAGCACAACCTACTTCCTCAAGGCTGCGGTCAATGCAGTGCGAAAGCACCGCGGACTCGAAGAGCTGGATGCCATGGAATTTCTTTCCCTTATCAAAGAAAAAATAAAAGTGGTTGAGATGGACGAGAATCTCATCAACCGGCCGCTCAACGAAGGCTTTTCCGGGGGTGAAAAGAAGCGCAACGAAATTTTACAGATGGCGGTATTGGATCCGAAACTGGCCATTCTCGACGAGACCGACTCCGGTCTCGATATCGATGCACTACGCATCGTTGCCAACGGCGTTAACGCGCTGCGCCGTCAGGACCGGGCGATGATCGTCATAACTCACTATCAGCGATTGCTTAACTACATCGTCCCGGATTTTATCCACGTGCTCCACCAGGGGCGGATTGTCAGGTCGGGGACGAAAGAGCTCGCGCTGGAGCTCGAAGTCAAAGGCTACGACTGGATCAAGAGCGAAGCGAGCCAGCTCCAATAGCGACAGGAAAGAGCCATCATGGCACTGAATCGTCAGGAAACCGAACCCTATCTCTCTGCCTTTGAGCATTACCAAAAGAACGGTGCCGGCAGGGGGCCTGCGTGGCTGAAAGAACTCCGGCAATCTGCAATCACCAGTTTTGAAAAGTTGGGATTTCCAACCAACCGCAACGAGGATTGGAAGTATACGAGTGTTGGTTCACTGGTCGCGACCGTCTTCGAGCGAGATGAACACGGCCGCAACGACACAAAATCCGTAGCGGAGGCCGCCATCCACGTGCTGTCGTTTGCCGACTCGGTCTACAATCGTTTGGTTTTTGTCAACGGCGTCTATTTGCCGGAGCTATCAGGAGTGCGTGGATTACCCGTAGGTGCCCGGGTGGAAAGCCTGGCCAACGCGCTGCGGCGCGACGACGACATTGTGCATGCTCACTTGTCTCGATATGTTCGTTACCAGGAGCATTCGTTTGCTGCCCTCAACACGGCTTTCATCGAGGATGGCGCTTTAGTTTTTATTCCCAAAGGCGAAGTGATTGAAGAGCCTATCTATTTGGTCTTCGTTTCGACCGGTCCATATCGACCCGTGGTCTCCCACCCGCGAAATTTGATCGTTGCGGAGGAGGGAAGCCAAGGCCGCATTGTCGAGAGTCATGTCGGGACCGGTAGCGGCGCTTATTTCGCCAATGCGGTGACGGAAATCTTCGGCGGTGAAGGCGCATCCATCGAACATTACCTTTTGCAGCGGGGGGGCGACGCGGGTTTTCATATCGGTACGCTCGAGGCGCAATTGAGTCGTCAATGCAACCTTTCCGCGCATTCCATCACGCTGGCAGGCTCATTGGTCCGCAATGACGTGCACGTGGTTCTCAACGGTGAAGGCTCCGAGTGTAGCCTTAACGGCCTCTATTTAATGGACGGCAAGCAGCATGTCGATAACCATACGGAAATCGAGCATTGCATGCCGCGCGCACGGAGCCAGGAACTCTATAAGGGCATTTTGAGCGGGAGTGCACGGGGGGTGTTTAACGGGAAAATTCTCGTTCACAAAGACGCACAAAAGAGCGATGCCCGCCAGACGAATAAGAATCTGGTGCTGTCTGAAAATGCGGTCATTAACACCCAACCCCAGTTGGAAATCCATGCGGACGACGTCAAGTGCAGCCACGGATCTACGGTTGGACAGTTGGACCGTGACTCGCTGTTCTATTTGCGGTCGCGGGGAATTGGCTCAGCGGAGGCCCAAAGTCTCCTCTGTTATGCCTTTGCCAGCGAGGTTGTTAGCAGGGTCAAGATCGGGACCATGCGGGCACAGCTCGACAATTATTTACTTAGGAAATTCAGAAGCGATCTATAAGCGAGTCACCCATGAAAGTCGCTCACGAAATTACCATCCCCGGCCCGTTGACATTGGACGTCAGCAAGATCCGGGCCGATTTTCCAATTCTAAAGCAGAAGGTCCACGGCAAGCCCTTAGTGTACCTCGACAACGGGGCCACGAGTCAAAAGCCACAGTGTGTCATCGACACATTGAATCGCTATTACAGTGAGGAAAATTCGAATATCCACCGCGGTGTTCATTGCTTGAGCGAGCGGGCAACGGCGGCTTACGAGGCGGCGCGCCAGAAAATGAAGAGCTTCGTCAATGCCCGGAGCGAACAGGAGATTATTTTCGTTCGTGGTACCACAGAGGCGATTAACCTGGTCGCACAAAGTTATGGGAGAACGTTTCTTAAAAAGGGAGACGAGATCATTGTCTCGGCTATGGAACATCACTCCAATATTGTTCCATGGCAGATGCTCTGTGAACAGATCGGCGCGCGACTGCAGGTGATTCCTATCAATCACGACGGAGAGCTGGTTCTGGATGAGTACCGCCGCCTGCTCGGTGAGAAGACCAAGCTGGTCGCCGTGACCCATGTTTCCAACGCTTTGGGAACCATCGCTCCGGTAAAAGAGATAGTGCGCTTGGCGCACGAGCGGAAGGTTCCGGTTTTGTTGGACGGCGCGCAGGCGGCTCCGCATCTCAAAGTTGATGTCCAAGCACTCGGCTGTGACTTCTATGCGTTTTCCGGGCACAAGCTTTTCGGTCCGACGGGGGTCGGAATCCTCTACGGGCGGTCGGAATTGCTTGACGCCATGCCGCCTTATCAGGGAGGCGGCGACATGATCAGCCTGGTTACCTTTGAGAAGACCCATTACAACGTGCTCCCTTATAAGTTTGAGGCCGGAACGCCGCACATCGCGGGCGGGATCGGGCTTGGGGCGGCGATCGATTACTTAGCCGGATTGGATTGGGAGCGGGTCGTGGCTCATGAGCATGACCTGCTCACCTACGCGACGTCTGCCTTGTCCGACATCGAGGGGCTTAGAATCATCGGTACCGCGAAGGAAAAAGTCGGCGTAATCTCCTTTGTGTTTGATCATATTCATGCCCACGACGTCGGTACGATTCTCGATCAAGAAGGAGTGGCGGTTCGTGCAGGGCATCATTGCGCTATGCCGGTCATGCAGCGCTTTGGCGTCCCGGCGACAACCCGGGCGTCCTTTGCTCTGTACAATACCCGGGAGGAAATCGATGTTCTCGTCAGGGGAATTCATCGGGCGTTGAAGGTGTTTAAATAATGTCGGAACTCGACGAACTCTACCAAGAAGTCATCCTCGACCATAACCGAAGTCCGCGTAACTACCGGGTGATGGCGAATGCTAACCGTAAAGCACAGGGATACAACCCGCTTTGCGGTGATCATGTGGCGGTCTACCTCGACCTGGAAGAAGGAGTGATCAAAGACATTAGTTTTCAAGGGTCGGGCTGCGCCATTTCCAAGGCCTCCGCATCGATGATGACGGCGGAATTGAAAGGTAAAACCGAAGCCGAAGCCAAAGAGCTTTTTGAGAATGTGCATAAAATGCTAACAGGTGAATCCAATGAGCAGGGAGGTCCAACAGGCGTCGGCAAGCTTAAGATTCTCTCCGGGGTGTGCAAGTTTCCCGCGCGGGTCAAGTGCGCGAGTCTCGCCTGGCATACGGTCAGTTCGGCCCTAAAAGGCGGAGAGGAAATGGCATCCACTGAATAATTCACGGATCCGATGAAAGAGGGGCCCATATGAACCGCGAAAAGTCGATTATCGTTAGGCGCGATTGCCCGGCCGTTATGATTCCCAGCGGCGAGCGGACTACGCTGATCCCGGGCAGCTCCGTTTGGGTGACTCAATCTCTTGGCGGCATCTATACAGTTATGACGGACCGCGGCTACATGGTACGCATCGATGGCATGGATGGCGATGCCATCGGCATGGCGCGAGTCCCAGAGAGCCCGCATGAGGCCGCCGGGGCGGCGGATAGCGATGAAGAGATAGAGCGGCGCGTTTGGGAGCAATTAAAATCCTGCTTCGATCCCGAGATTCCGGTGAATATCGTTGATCTGGGCTTGATTTATCATTGCGCCGTCACGCCTCTCTCCGGAGGCGGATACAAAGCAGCCGTGCGCTTTACTCTAACGGCTCAAGGTTGTGGCATGGGCCAGTTTCTAAAGGCAGATATACAAAAAAAACTGTTAGGCGTTTCAGGTGTGCAGGAGGTTGATGTCGAGATCGTTTGGGACCCCCCTTGGAACCAAAGCATGATCTCCGGGGCTGCGAAACAGCAATTGGGAATTTCATGAAGAGAGACGGCATTTCAAAAGGATAAGATCATGAGTTCAATTAATAACCTTGTCATGGAAGCGCAAGTCTTGGATGCACTGCGCACCTGCTATGATCCTGAAATACCCGTTAACATCTACGAATTAGGACTCGTGTACGAGGTGAATGCTGACGATGCGGGTATTGTATCTATTAAGATGACGCTCACGTCCCCGCACTGTCCCGCTGTGCAGTCCTTGCCTGCGGAAATCGAAAATAAGGTGAGAACGGTTTCGGGTGTGACCGACGTGAAACTCGACCTCGTGTGGGATCCTCCATGGGATCCTAGCAAGATGTCCGAAGCCGCCAGACTTCAACTCGGAATGATATAGTCACTCTTTGGCGACGATCCTTTCTGAGACAAGGAGTTCTATAAACTACTGAATTTAACCTATGGATCAGACTTCTTTCGAGCAACTCGGAGGCGAGCAACAACTGAGACTGATCATTAACACCTTCATTGACCGCGTCTTCGATGATCGGATGATTGGCTTTTTCTTTCGCAAGGCAGATCGTCAGCGCATCAAAGATATGGAGTATCAATTGGCGGCTCATTTCCTCGGGGCTCAGGTGGAATATCAGGGTCGCCCATTGGACCAAGTCCACTCAAAACATCCCATTATGGGCGGCCATTTCGCCCGGCGACGGCAGATCCTAAAGGAGACACTGGATTTCTACCATGTGCCTGCCCCCATCATACAGGATTGGTTAGCACACACGGATGCATTGAGACCCCTGATTACTTCCCAAAAAGACTCGGAATGCGATCCAAAGGCTCTGGGACAAAAGGTCAAATCGGGCTAACGGTTTGTGAAGCCCCCTCTGAGGCTTCTATGACTGTTTGTGACCTAGGATAAAATTGTGTTATTAATTAGTATCCACCGAAGGTTGTCATCAAGGATTCGCCTGCGTGAAATTAGCCGACCTGTATGCCCGGCCCGAGTTGACCCTATCGGTTGAATTCTTTCCTCCAAAGACGGACAAAGGCGAGGAAAACCTCTTTAGCGAAATCGAAATTATCAAGAGGCTGAATCCTGCCTTTTGCTCGGTCACGTACGGGGCGGGCGGAAGCACGCGCGAAAAAACCGTCGGGCTGGTCGATCGAATCCATCGCACATACGGCTTGGAGGTTATGTGCCATTTAACCGTTGTCGGCCAATCCAAAGACGAAGCCAGATCCGTACTCAGGACGCTAAAGGAAAAAGGTATCGAGAATATTATTGCGCTCGGCGGTGATCCGCCTCAGGGGACGATGGATTGGCAGCCGCATCCGGACGGTTTTCAGCATGCGGCGGAACTTGTGCGCGAGGCGGTCGCGATCGGCGGGTTCTCCATTGCGGTGGCGGGCTTTCCTGAGGTTCACCCAAGGGCTGAGAGCCGGGCCTCCGATCATAGATATCTAAAGGAGAAAGTCGATGCAGGCGCGGCGGCGATTATTACGCAGCTCTTTTTCGACAACGACGAGTACTATCGCTATGTGGAGGATGTGAGAAAACTGGGAATCCGCGTGCCGATCGTGCCGGGAGTTTTGCCGGTTCTTTCCGCGTCACAGATTCGCCGTTTCACGTCCCTCTGTTGCGCCAAGATCCCGGCAGAGTTGGAACGTGAGTTGGTCAAGGTCGAGAAGGATGACGAGGCCGCCGTGCAATTAGGGATCGACTATGCAACCCGTCAGTGTGAAGGATTGATCAAATTCGGCGTTCCCGGCCTGCACTTCTATTCTCTCAACAAATCGTATTCTATCCAGGCCCTTTGCAAAAACCTCAATTTATAGGTTTCCGCTTCGGGGACCTATCGCGTCAATCACCAGCAACGATGTCAAAGTCAGAAAAAAATCATCCGGAATCCTCTCTCGAGCAAGTCGAAGTGCGTCGACAAAAGCTCGCCAAGCTCAAAGAGACTGGCGGCTCTCTTTATCCCAACGATTTTCGGCCGAGCCATACGACCCGGGATATTCTCGCCGACTACGGAAGTTTGACCGACCAAGAGTTAGGCGACTTGTCGGTCGAGCCCCATGCAGCGGGCCGGATCATGGGAATCCGGAAAATGGGGAAAGCCGCATTTTTTCATATCCAGGATCGGCATGGACGGATCCAGATTTACGCACGAAAAGACCGGCTCGGAGATGAGGTTTATGCCCTGTTTCAGTCCCTAGATATAGGTGACATTGTCGGCGTTTGGGGTCATCTGTTCCGCACCAAGACGAAAGAATTGACGATCGAGGCCGTTGGATTGCGCCTGTTGACCAAGTGTCTGCGACCCCTGCCTGAAAAGTGGCACGGTCTTGCGGATGTCGAGGCGCGTTATCGCCAACGGTACGTCGATTTGATGGTAAATCCCGAAGTCAGAGATCTGTTCGAAAAACGTTCGCGCATCGTTCGTCTCGTTCGGCGCTTTTTCGAGGAGCGGGATTTTTTGGAGGTGGAGACGCCGATGATGCAGGCGATTCCCGGGGGGGCCGCGGCGCGACCTTTCATTACGCACCACAACGCCCTGAACATGGATCTGTATCTTCGCGTGGCGCCGGAGCTTTTTTTGAAGCGCCTTCTGGTGGGCGGGTTCGAAAGAGTCTTTGAGCTGAATCGAAACTTTCGCAACGAAGGGGTCTCGGTGCGCCACAACCCGGAATTCACCATGTTGGAGTTCTATCAGGCCTATGCCACTTACGACGATTTGATGCGTCTCACAGAAGAGCTTTTTATCGGCCTTGCCGAAGAAGTTGCGGGCACGCTGCAAGTGCCCTATGCGGATCACGTTATCGATCTCAAAGCGCCCTGGCAAAGGCTTACCCTCAAGGAGGCGGTGGTGAAACATGGCGGGGCCGACGAGCAAGAGATTGGAACACTTGAGGGGTTGCAGCGCTTGGCCAAGCGGGACGCCTTGCACGTCGACCTCAACGCCCCTTATGGCAATCTCCTGGTCGAGGTTTTCGAACAGGTTGCCGAGTCCCGATTAATCCAGCCGACGTTCATCACCGGGTACCCGTTAGAGGTTTCACCGCTGGCAAGGAAGAGCGATGCGAATCCGGCCCTGGTGGACCGTTTCGAGCTCTACATCGGAGGTCGAGAGTTGGCCAATGCTTTCTCAGAGCTGAACGATCCGGCAGATCAACGTCAGCGGTTCCTCCAGCAAGTGGAGGCGAGAAAGGCCGGTGATGACACCGCCAACCCCATCGATGACGATTACGTCCGGGCTCTGGAGTATGGTATGCCTCCTGCGGCCGGCGAAGGGATCGGTATGGATCGGCTCATCATGTTTCTTACGGACTCGCCGTCTATTAGAGACGTCATTCTTTTTCCGCTGCTCCGGTCTCAACGCTGAAACTGCGGCGACACCCCTTTATGCGATATGAACTTTTCATCGGCCTTAGATATTTGCGCGCCCGCCGGCGCGAAACCTTTATCTCCCTAATTACCGTCATTTCAGTGCTGGGTGTCATGATTGGTGTCATGACTTTGAACGTCGTCATGGCGGTGATGACGGGTTTTGAAGAAACGTTGCGGGACCGGTTGCTTGGAATCAATGCACACGTGGCGCTGGTTAAATCCGGTGACCAGCTCAGGGACTACGAGAAACTTCTTGCGGAGGTGCAAAAAACAAAAGGGGTGGTTGCAGCTTCGCCGTCCATTTATGGACAGGTCATGCTGACTTCCGGACCCCGAGTCTCCGGGGTCGTTGTCCGTGGCGTTGATCCCGACAAAGTCAATCGAGTCGTGGATATCGAACGTTACATTAAACAGGGCAGCCTGCAAAACCTCAAGGAGCAACAACCGCTTCAGGTCCAGGGTCGCACAATTCTGTTGCCGGGGGTTATCATAGGAACCCGGTTGGCCAATCAACTGGGTGTCTTTCTTGGGAGTCCCATCCAGGTGGTCTCTCCCCTCGGTAGTCCAACCGCCATCGGTGTCATCCCGAAAGTTCGCCGCTTTGTTGTTGTTGGGATTTTTGATTCCGGGATGAGCGAGATTGACTCCACCTTGGTTTACATGAATTTGCAGGACGCGCAGAAGTTCTTTGAGCTTGGAGATGCGGTCACCAATATCGAAATTCGGGTGCAAGATGTCTACCGTGCTCAGAGCGTGGCCCAGGAGATTCAACGGCGATTGGGATTTCCCTACCTGACGGAAGACTGGTCCCGTCTTTGGCCCAACCTGTTTTCTGCTCTGAGACTTGAGAAAACGGTTTATTTTTTGGTCTTGCTCCTGATGGTGCTGATCGGCGCATTTAATATTGTATCCACCTTGATCATGGTTGTGATGGAGAAGCGGAAGGACATTGCAATTCTTCAGTCGATGGGTGCGACTCGAGAGAGTATTCGAAGGATATTCCTCATCAAGGGCTGCGTCATCGGTGTGGTGGGAACCCTGCTCGGTGTACTTTTGGGACTGGCCATTTGCATATTGATTCAAAAATATAGCTTCATTGAGCTTCCCAAAGATGTCTTTCTCATTTCCACGGTCCCGGTGAGAATTTACTTGAGCAATTTCCTGCTCGTGGGTTTGGCTTCGCTTCTTGTATGCCTGGTCGCCAGTATCTATCCGGCACGGCAGGCAGCAAAGCTGGATCCGGTTGAAATCATCCGGTATGAGTAATCTCCTGACAGTAAGAGATCTTCACAAATCGTTTGTCGAGGGCGGCGAAGTGATAGAGGTTTTGCGAGGGTTAGACCTTGAATTAAAACCGGGCGAACGGCTCGCGGTGATTGGGGAGTCGGGAGTGGGGAAGAGTACATTGTTGCATGTTCTCGGGACCCTCGATCGGCCGACTGCGGGCCACATTCTATATCACGGCAAAGAAATTCCGCTGAATGACGAAGCCGCCTTATCCCATTTTCGGAATCGGGAACTCGGTTTTGTTTTTCAGTTTCATTATCTGTTGCCGGATTTTACGGCATTGGAAAATGTTATGTTTCCGGCGCTGATTCAGGGAATCGAAACGCAACGTGCCAAGCGCGAGGCGGAACAATTGCTGGAAGCGGTTGGCCTGAAAGATCGCATAAATCATCGGCCGGGAAAATTATCGGGTGGGGAGCAGCAGCGGGTGGCGGTAGCGCGCTCGGTGATTTTACAACCCAAGCTCATTTTAGCGGATGAGCCTACGGGTTCATTGGATCTAAGAATCGGCGAGGAAGTCCAGGATCTACTCTTTCGATTGAATGAGGAGAAAGGCATAGCCTTGATTGTCGCTACTCATAATCGGGAATTCGCCCAGAGAATTGGTCGTCAGGTGGAGCTTCAAAGCGGGAAGCTGGTCCGTTCATGAGATCGAGCCGAAGAATTAGCTTTACAAAAGTATTTGAATTTGTTACAAAAAGAGACCTTAGACGCGATTCCCATGGCTATCTACCGGTCATGAAACCCCGATCAGAATTCCATCGATTTTGGTTTCTAATTTTTCTCCTTATACTCGGTCCTTTAATGGGCTCTTCTAGTACGGGTATCGCCCAAGACAAGGTCGTCTTGAAAGAGGTCAAGATTTCGGGAAACCTGAGAGTTGAGGAGGACGGGATTCGCCTGCACATCAAGAACCGTCCGGGAGAGCTATTCGATCGGGCCGTCGTTGAGCAAGACGTCAAGGCTATTTATCGCATGGGTTTCTTTGAAGATGTTCAAGCGGAAATTTCACCGGACGGTGTTTTGACCTATACGGTGAAGGAAAAGCCCTACGTCCGGGAAATTAAGATACAGGGCAATTCGCAGATTGGACGAGACAAGATCGAGACAGCCCTTGGAGTAACTCCCAGAACGATTCTTGACCGCGGTAGAGTAGCGGAGGGAGTAGACAAGGTTAGAAAGCTTTATAACGAGCAGGGCTATGTCAATGCTAAAGTGGACTATGCGCTTTCTGTCGAGTCCAGCAATCAAGCGGTGTTGGTGTTGGATATTATTGAAGGAACTCGACTTCTTATCAAAAAGATTTCATTTGAGGGTAATCGAACCTTCAGCGGCGGGGAACTCAAGGGATTGATGGCCACGAAAGAGGAGTGGATTTTCTCTTTTGTAACCAATCGTGGAGTTTTGGACCGTGATATCCTGACGAACGATATCGCGATCTTGTCAAATCATTATTATGATCACGGCTATATCGATCATAAAATCGATGAGCCGATTATCCTCAGAGATCGAGACGGGCTTGAAGTGGTCATCCGGGTCGACGAGGGACAACAGTACCGTGTGGGCAAGGTCGAGATTGGCGGCGAACTCATACAAGACGGCAAGCAGATGTTAAAGCAAGTGAAGCTGACAACAGGGCAGATTTTCCGGGGAAGCCGCCTCCGCGAAGACATTTCCTCGATCACGGATATGTATTCCGATAAGGGCTTCGCGTTTGTGCAGGTAGATCCTGTCACTAAAGTCAACGCGTCAGAGAAAAAGGTCGATGTAGCCTTGGTCATTACCAAAGGACCGCCGGTTTACTTCAACCGCGTCCTGATTGCCGGAAATACGAAGACTAGGGACAAAGTCGTGCGCCGAGAGCTCGAGGCAACGGAACAAGAACTCTATTCCGGCGCTAAGATTACGCAGAGCCGTAATGCCCTTCAACGAACGGGATATTTTGAAGACGTTCAATTGACGACTAAGAAAACCGCTCAACCAGACACGGTTGACTTGCTGGTGGACGTCAAGGAGGGACCCACCGGGACCTTCAGCATCGGGGCGGGATACAGCGGCGGTAATGGGTTCTTGTTCAACGCGGGCATCTCGGAAAAAAATCTTTTCGGCCGTGGGCAAAGCGTCAACGGAAACTTTGCAATCGGATCCAAGCAACAGGATTTTGTCTTTAGCTTTAACGAGCCCTATCTCAATGATACCAAGGTCGCTTTGGGAGTCACGGGCTATAATACGCAGACGGACTATCCTGACTTTAATGAGAGAAAACTCGGCATGGCTGTGAGCACCAGTTATCCGTTAAAGGGCTTTACGTTTCCGGTTTGGGGGGACCGCAAGACCGAAGCGTCAATAGGGAGCGACGAATTGAATCGCGACCCTCCCCTGACCATGTGGGATTACATGCGCGGCACGATGGCCTATGAATTTACAAAAGATACGATAAGCAACATTGAATCCGGGGCACCCGCTTCCATAGTCGATGCCAAGGGGAGTTCTCTGACCAGCGCGGTAATACCGGGTTTCACCTATGACAGCCGGGATCATTTCTTCAATCCGACAGAAGGAACCAAGTCCCTTTTCTCGGTCAAGTTGGCCGGATTGGGCGGCGATAGTCGCTTCATAAAAACTGACCTCGGTGCCCGCTGGTATTATCCGCTCTTCAAAGATCCTAACTGGGGAGGATCCTACGTTTTGTCCTTGGGCGGGGCGTTGGGTTATGGTATTGGATACGCCAATTCTAGCAGCGCGGGTCACGATCTTCCCCTCTTCGAGCGCTACTTCCCTGGCGGAATCAATTCCGTGCGGGGTTATGCCGATCGGAGCTTAGGTCCCAAAGAAAACGGTGACGTTGTCGGTGGTGACAAGCAGGCCATTGCGAATGTTGAAATTCTGTTTCCAATCGCCGAGCAGTTCGGCCTGCGGGGCGTAGCTTTTTTTGATATCGGTCAAGCCTTTGCATCATACCAGGACATAAGTTGGGGTGAGTTCCGCAGGTCCGTTGGGTTTGGCGCGCGTTGGATGTCTCCTTTTGGCCCTCTCAGAGTGGAACTCGGATTCCCGCTTAACAAAAAACCCGGCGATGACACTTCCGTGCTCGGGTTTTCGGCTGGCAATCTGCCGTAGCGTGGCGCGTATTTTCGTTATTTCACCTGCCTAAATCGCAGCAATTCGGAGGACCCAAGTGAGATATTTTCTAGTTGTTATCTGTTTGTTTCTCTCTGCTGGAGTCGGTTGGTCGCAAGACAAGGTCAAGATCGGATTCATCGACGTTCAACGTGCCATCAGCGAGTCGCAAGCCGGAAAGCGAGCTAAGGAAAGGTTCCAGGCCCAGGTTAAAAAAGCCGAGGCCGATCTGTTAAGAGAAAAACAGGAAATCGAACGGTTGAAGGCCGATCTCGACAAGAAGGGGCCTCTGATCAAAGACGAAGAAAAACGAAATTTAGAAGCCGACCTTCAGCGGCGCTATGTCAGTTATCAACGAGGCATGCAGGATCAGCAGCAGGACCTCCGGCAGAAAGAAGGTGAAATGACCACCGATATACTCAAAGAATTGGAGAAAATTGTCAACGAGGTGGGGAAGGCGGAAAAATTTACTTTGATTTTGGAGCGCTCACAGATCCTGTACAGCGACCAGGGTATTGATATCACGAACCGAGTCATAGAAGCTTATAATGCTCGAAGTAAGTCCAAGTGACTGCGGCAGGGAAAACTCTATCTGAACTAGCCCAGCAGGTCGGGGGAAGAGTTGTCGGCGACGGGCGCATCGTCATCCGCAAGGCTGCGTCGATCGAAGAGGCTGGGCCCGGTGAAATTACTTTCCTCGCAAACCCTCGCTATCAGCCCTTGCTCGCCTCTTGTAAGGCGAGCGCGGTCATCGTAGGCCCCGGCATCGCTCTTGAATCCCGACACCACAGGAATTATCTAGAGGCTTCGGATCCCTATGTCGCCTTCGCCAAGATTTTGCAGTTATTCAATCCGCCGGCGAGTTACAATGAAAGTATCAGTTCCCAGACGAATATCGATCCTGCAGCCGCTTTAGAAGCGGGGGTGACAATCTTCCCTCACGTCTTTGTGGGTAAAGGAGCACGCGTGGGGGCAAGGAGCGTACTTTATCCAGGTGTATTTCTGGGAGAACACGTTCAAGTTGGACAAGATTGTGTGCTGCATCCGAATGTCGTTGTCCGCGACGGATGTCGGATTGGAAACCGCGTGGTATTGCATGCCGGAGTCGTCATAGGAAGCGATGGGTTTGGATATGCGGGGGAGGGTAAGCTGCGGGTTAAAATTCCACAAGTGGGAATCGTGGAATTAGAAGACGATGTGGAGATAGGTGCCAACACCACAGTAGACCGTGCTACCCTTGGAAGAACCCTCATTGGCAGGGGCGTCAAAATCGACAACCTGGTCCAGATCGCGCATAATGTCCTTGTCGGTGAAAATTCGATTATTGCCGCGCAAGCGGGCATAGCCGGAAGCACTCGAATCGGTAAGGATGTTATGCTGGGCGGCCGCGTTGGCATCATCAATCACTTGACCATAGGGGATGGCGCCAGGATTGGACCGGGGTCGGGTATTCTCCAGTCCGTTCCACCTGGAGTTATGCGGTCGAGCGGGCTCCATGCTGCGCCTCATCGAGAATGGCTTAAGGTCATTACGCTCTTGCCGCAATTGCCGAGATTGTGGGCTGCTGTCCGGCATCTGGAGAAGAAGGTGTCTGAGCTAATCAAGTCAAGCCACAAGGAATCGTAAACAGATGCTGGACGTTAAAGAGATTCTTAAATATATCCCTCACCGCTACCCGTTTCTGCTTGTAGACCGTATCGTCGAAATACACGGGGAAGACAGAATTGTCGGGATTAAGAATGTTTCCTTTAACGAACCTTTCTTTCAGGGGCATTTTCCCGCCCGCCCGGTTATGCCCGGAGTTCTTATATGCGAAGCCATGGCACAAGTCGGGGCGATATTTGCACACAACGCACGCGGCGGAATGAATAGCGGCAAAGTCTTCGTCTTAACAGGGCTCGAACGCGTGAAGTTCAAGCGCCCGGTGGAACCGGGCGATCAACTGCGATTGGAATTGTCCTGTTTGAAACGTCGCGGCTCCTTCTGGAAAATGCAAGGCGTCGCCACCGTCGATGGGAAAGTTGTTGCGCAAGCTGAAATCTCCGCCATGGAAATAGATATGCTTTAGCCTTTCGGGTGAAGGACTGTTCCAAGCATGACAAGGATTCATGAAACGGCCGTGGTTGACCGGCGTGCGGAGATCGATTCTGATGTCGAGATTGGACCGTATTCAATTGTCGGTGGATGCGTAAGGATCGGCAGGGGGTCACGGATCAAATCTCACGTCGTGATCGAAGGGCGAACGACTCTGGGCGAGGGTAACGTCATTTTTCAGTTCGCCACGGTGGGTTCGGTGCCCCAGGATTTGAAATACAAAGGAGAGCCTAGCGAGCTTATTGTCGGCAATCGCAATACGATTCGCGAGTTCGTTTCCATCAATCCTGGAACCCAGGGAGGTGGAATGGTAACCCGGATTGGGGACCGCAACCTACTCATGATGTATTGCCATATCGCCCATGACTGCCTCTTGGGTAACCATAATATCATCGCTAATGGAGCAACATTAGGAGGGCACGTCGTGATCGAAGACTATGTCATCGTCGGCGGGCTCGTCGGAATTCATCAGTTTACGAGGATCGGCAGCGGGGTTATTTTAGGCGCAGGGTCGATGGTGTCGAAGGACGTGCCACCCTATTGTAATGCGACCGGCGATCGGGCCCGGCTGCGGGGCCTCAATTTGGAGGGGCTGAAGCGCCGGCGGGTGGAAAAGGAAACAGTTGAAGCGTTAAGGAAAGCGTATCGAATTTTGTTCCGCTCAAAATTAAAGACCCGAGATGCGATCGTGAAAGTTCGACAAGAATTGCCCGGCTGTGCCGAGGCGGAGCAGTTGGTGACCTTCGTCGAAAACTCCCAACGAGGCGTCTGTCGTTAACGGCCGGCAGCCCGTTTTATTACCACCCGTGAAAAAATTAGGGTTGATTGCGGGGAATGGAAAGTTTCCCCTTATTTTCGCGGAGCAAGCAACCAAGGAAGGCTATTCCTTGGTGGCCGTTGCGCATCGAGGCGAAACCGTCAAAGAAATAGACGATCTTCTGGAAGATGTTACGTGGATCTATGTCGGGCAGTTAGGAAAAATGATCCGGACATTTCTCCGTGCCGGAATTACGGAGGCGGTGATGGCCGGGGGGATTCATAAAGTTAAATTTCTGGAGAATTTTCGACCCGACCTGCGCGGGGCGAGGTTTTTGGCTCGGATCAAGAGCAAGGACGATGACGCGTTGCTTCGAGGTGTGGCTGAAGAGTTGGAAAGTGAAGGAATCAAGATTTTAAAGTCGACCCTCTGTGTGCCTCAGATCGTTGCCTCCGAAGGAGTCTTAACCCTACGCTCGCCGAGCGCAGCGGAGTGGGAGGATGTCCGGTTTGGGTTTCGCGTTGCCAAGGAAATCGGTCGCCTCGGTATAGGACAAACGATCGTGGTCAAGAAGCAAATCGTTGTCGCCGTGGAGGCCTTGGAAGGAACGGACGCCGCTATTGAGCGAGGCGGCAAGTTAGCCAGGTCAGGGTTTGTAGTCGTCAAAGTGAGCAAACCAGAGCAGGATCTTCGATTCGATGTCCCGGCCGTCGGCGTTGCAACTCTGAGGCAACTTCGTGAGGCGGGTGGAACCGTGCTGGCCGTGGAGGCTGGCAAGACGATTCTTCTGGAGAAGGAGTTGTTACTCAAAAAGGCCGAGGAGCTCGGAGTTTCAGTGGTGGCACTCTGTGATTGATCCGTCCAAAGTCGCCACCGCCGTTGTCGGCGTGGGCTATGTGGGAAAGTTCCACGCGGAAAAGTATGCAAGTTCCGGAAAGGCGAGTCTAGTCGCGGTAGCAGATATTGACAAAGGGCGGGCGGAGTCGGTGGCGAGTCAACTGGGCACGGCGACGCTTACGGACTATCGGGAGTTGGTGGGGCGAGTTCGGTGCGTCAGCGTCGCCGTGCCGACGCGCCTGCACTATGAAATTGCGAGTTATTTCCTCAAAAATGGCATAGATGTTTTGGTCGAGAAGCCAATCGCAGCCGATATCGACCAGGGCCGAGAGCTGGTGGATTTGGCAGGCGTCAAAGGACTCATTCTCCAAGTAGGGCATCTGGAACGCTTTAATCCCGCTATCCGTCGCCTCGAAAATGTCATTCAAGAACCTCGATTCGTGGAGTGCCATCGGCTCGCGCCGTTCGTCGAACGAGGCACGGATGTGGATGTGGTCTTGGATCTCATGATCCACGACATCGATGTCATCGCCAGCCTGGTACGCTCCACCGTTGATCAGGTAGAAGCCGTCGGGGTGGCGGTGCTGACGGACAAGCCCGATATAGCGAACGCACGAATCAAATTCTCGAACGGTTGTATCGCCAATATAACCGCGAGCCGCGTCTCCATAAAGCGCGAGCGTAAGATCCGATTCTTTCAACCGGACGCCTATCTTTCCATCGACTATGATCAGAGACGGGCGCAAATTTTTCACAAGCCGCCCCCAGGCGGAGGGTGGACGGATATTCGTGCTGAAACGATCGAGATTAAGGAGGCCGATGCCTTGGCCGACGAGATCGATTCGTTTCTTGATTGTGTGCGAACCCGATCGCTCCCATTGGTCAGTGGCGCGGAAGGACTACGGGCTCTGGAAATTGCGTCGATGATCAGCGAGCAACTGTAAGATGCGGTTTAGAGTCCGGTTTCAAAATGGTCAGACAATCAAAGCAAGTCATGCTGGTCGTGGGAGAAGCCTCCGGAGATGTTCATGGTGCTCATCTGGTCAAGGCGCTCCGGGATAAGGATCAAACGCTGCGATTTTTCGGTGTTGCGGGTGAACAATTAAAGCAGACCCATTTTGAGGCGCTTTTTGACGTATCAGAACTCGCCGGCATGGGATTGGTCGAACTTGCCGGCCATCTGCGTAATATTTGGCGGGCCTACCTTACTTTGCGCCATGCCCTGCGCGACCGAAGACCGGACCTGTTGGTGTTGATTGATTTTCCGGAATTTAATTTGAGGTTGGCGAAACTTGCCAAGCAACTAAAGATACCTGTTCTTTATTACATTAGCCCACAGATCTGGGCATGGCGACGAGGTCGGGTTCGTCAGATCGCCAGATATGTCGATCATATGGCTGTCGTGTTTCCGTTTGAAGTGCCGTTTTACGAAAAGCGGAGGGTCCAAGTCAGCTTTGTCGGTCACCCTTTGCTCGATATCGTTCATTCGCGAGAGCCCCGCGAGTCTGTGTTAGGACGGCTCGCTTTGGATGCGGGGAAGCGAACCATCGCCATTCTGCCGGGGAGTCGTCGGGGCGAAGTCTCGTATCATCTCCCGGTGTTGCTGGACGCGGCATTGCGACTCAGTAAGGTCTCAGAGATCCAGTTTTTTGTGATTCGCGCCAGCACGGTGGGTCGTCAAGAGGTAGAATCGCTTTTGGATCGGGTTCCCTTAAAGATTCCGATCGTTGAAGACAAGCGCTACGACGCCTTGAATGCCTGTGATTTGGCATGGACGGCATCAGGCACGGTTACCCTGGAGGCGGCATTGCTTTTGAAGCCTATGATTGTTGTTTACCGGTTGTCGTGGCTCACCTACTCCCTCGCGAGAATGCTGGTCAAGATTAGACATGTCGGGATTGTAAATATTATGGTGGGTAAGGAGATCGTCCCTGAACTCATCCAAGCTGATTTTACAGCGGCGGGAATTGTAAAGGAAACACGGAGTTTACTGGAGAACCAGGACCTGCGGGACAGAATGGTTAGAAAGCTGATCACCTTGCGAGAAAAACTGGGCACGCCCGGGGCGGCCGATCGGGTCGCCGATATCGCCCTGTCCATCATGGGTAAAGCCCCCCGCGTGGCGATCGAGGAGATTTCTTGAAAAATTACTTGCGATTGTTGCAATATCTCAGACCCTATGTCTGGCCCTATTTCGTGTTGGCGATGGCCTGCATGCTGGGCTACAGCGCTACAGAAGGGGCGTTGCCCTTTTTGGTCCAGTGGATGATGGATGACGTATTTGTCAAAAAAGATGTGGTCATGCTCTATTACCTTCCACCGACGATTGTCGCGATCTTTGCAATCCGGGGACTCCTGAATTTTGGCCAAGGTTATTTGAGTGATTATGTCGGACTGCGGATCATCCGGGACGTCCGGGATCTGATGGCCAGGCATCTGCAATTCATGTCCTTGTCTTTTTTTTCCCGTCATCCCAGCGGCACCTTGATTTCTCGGGTCGCCAGCGATGTTACGCTTCTGCGCTCCGCTTTGACTGATGCCATGGCTTCGTTTTTGAAGGACACGACCTCGCTTCTCGTACTGGTCGCGGTGGCCTTCATCAAGGATTGGTTTTTGGCGTCGCTGGCGTTTGTGGTTTTTCCGGCCTCCGTGTTGCCGGTCATGCGGCTAAGTAAGAAAATTAAAAGATTTGCCAGGCGTGGGCAGATCAGTACGGGTAAGTTGACCGTCTTTTTACAGGAGAGCATTCAAGGCAACCGAATCGTGAAAGCTTTTGGGATGGAAGAGTACGAGCTCCAAAGATTCGCCAAGGAGAATTTCCGGCTATTCAAACAATCCCTACGAGCCAGCCGCGTCAGAGGGATCGTGACGCCGATGATGGAGTTGCTTGCCGCTTTTGGCATCGGCACCGTCGTGTGGTACGGCGGATCGAGCGTCGTTGCCGGCGGCCGTACGCCCGGCGAATTCATGGCCTTTATGGCGGCTATGTTTCTCATGTACCAGCCGTTCAAAAACCTCACCCGCACGTACACCGTGCTTCATCAAGGACTTGCGGGGGCAGAGCGCGTGTTTGAGATCCTTGACGAACCTCCGAGCATCAAAGACAAGCCAGACGCTAAGATGGCCCCGCGCTTTTCGAAGGCGATCGAGTTTCATGACGTGAGCTTTGCCTACGGAGCAAAGCCGGTGCTGAGCCGCATTAATCTAACGATCCGAGCGGGCGAGGTGGTTGCCTTGGTGGGCATAAGCGGTGCCGGGAAAAGCACCCTGGCCGATCTGATTCCTCGCTTCTATGATGTGAACGCGGGCCAAATTACGATTGATGGAATCGATATTCGGGACGTCAGTTTGGCAACGTTGCGCTCGCAAATCGGCATCGTAACACAACACACGTTTCTCTTTGACGACACGGTACGAAACAATATCGCGTACGGCGATCCGGATCGGGGTATGGACGCTGTCGTCGCCGCGGCTAAGGCAGCTCATGCGGACGAGTTCATAAGGTCTATGCCAAACGGATACGATTCCCAAATCGGCGAGATGGGCATGCAGCTGTCCGGGGGCCAGCGGCAAAGGCTGGCGATTGCGCGGGCACTCCTTAAAGATGCGCCGATTCTAATTCTTGACGAAGCCACCTCGGCGCTCGATTCGGATTCAGAACGAATGGTTCAGGAAGCTCTGGAACATTTGATGACGGAGCGCACGACGCTCGTTATCGCCCATCGCTTATCGACGATAAGGAATGCGGATCGCATCCTAGTCTTGGTTGACGGAGCCATCGCCGAGGAGGGAACGCACGAAGAATTGTTGGCTCGAAAGAGCGAATACAGCCGACTTTATTCGTTGCAGATGTTGGAGGAAGAAAACTCCCTCAACCCGGAGACGCTTCATTGATCTCTGAAGAAAACAGGTGACGTACTGGGTTTACAACGCGCTAGCGAGCGCATTATTACTGATCGGTCTGCTTTTCTCACCGGTGCTATATCTGTTGGGGAAGCGATACAGCATGGGTTTCGGCGAGCGTATCGGGTTTTATGGTCGGGAGATTAGAAAGTCTGTTAGAAATACGCGACCGGTATGGATCCATGCGGCTTCTGTGGGTGAAGCCGTATGCGCCGGCCGTCTCGTAGAGGAGATTAGGAAGCGGTTTCCCTCGCGGAAGATTGTTGTTTCGGCATTTACGCATACGGGTTATGAGACCGCTCATCGGGTTATACCCGATGCCTCGGTGATTTTTTTTCCCTTGGATCACCCGTGGATTGTCAAAAAAGCCTTGTCCACCTTTGATCCGTCAGTGATGGTTTTTTTGGAGACCGAAATCTGGCCGAATATGCTGCGCTTGGCTCATCGGAAGGGAACTCCGATCCTGCTCCTGAGTGGGCGGCTTTCTCCACGGTCGTTCAACAAATATTCTTTATTGTCATGGTTCTTTCGCCGTGTCGTCCGAAACTTTGCGTCGATGGGAATGCAGAGCGAGGAAGATGCCAGCCGTGTCAAAAGGCTTGGAGCCGATCCCAGAAAGGTGGTCGTCACAGGTAATTTGAAGCTCATGGGGTCGGGAAGTGATGTTCATTGCAACGGCATGACCGCCGATTTTTTTAGCTTGAAAAGAAAAGCCACCGGGCGCTTGCTGGTGGCGGGGAGTTCACACCGCGGGGAAGAAGCAATCCTCCTGGATGCGTTTCGCCGTTTGAAGCAGGCCTTTCCCGATTTCCAAATGGTTTTGGCCCCCAGGCATCCGCAGCGTTTTCCAGAGGTGGAAAGTTTACTCAAGGCGAGCGGCATGGCGTATGGAAAGAAGAGCGAGATCAATGGACGGGCGACTTTGCTGCCGGATATTTTGCTTTTGGATACCCTCGGGGATCTTCAAGAGTTTTACGCCCTGGGAGATATTGCTTTTGTGGGCGGTAGCCTTTTCGATGCCGGGGGACACAATTTGCTGGAGCCGGCACGTGTACGCAGTCCGATGTTATTCGGGCCGCACATGACCAATTTTGCAGCGATCGCCGAAGCGATGAAAGAAAGAGGAGGAGGGGTCGAAGTTCGGGGGGTAGAGGACCTGGTTCGCGAGATCACCGGTCTGCTGAACGATACGGCCAAACGTCTGACCATGGGTGAGAAAGCTTACCAAGTTGCGGCGGATGAACAGCGTGTCGGCGAGCGTACTTCCGAATTATTGTCCCGTTATCTTCAACCGCTATGAGGCTGCAAATCAAAGCCGTGATTCGAGTTAGATGAGCGGCAGGTGGATTCGTCGAGTTTGGGAACGTCGTGGAGTTTGGGGAAGACTTTTGTGGATCTTGTTTTTACCCGTATCCTGCCTTTATTGGTTGGGTGTACAAACTCGTAACGCCCTCTATTCCGCTGGCTGGAAAACGACCCAAAACCTTAATCCATTTGTGGTTAGTATCGGCAACTTGACAGTAGGCGGCACGGGGAAAACACCCACCGTTGTTTGGGTCGCTCAGGAGTTGCAAAAAAAAGGCTTCAAAATCGTTGTGCTCAGTCGGGGTTATAGAAGAAAAGGAAATCAACCTGTGGTGCTGGCTGCTAACCTCCCTGCGAACGTCGATGACTTCGGCGATGAACCGTCGATGATGGCCCGACTTTTCGGATTGACCGTTGCGGTCGCGAGCCCGCGTTATAAGGGGGCTCTCGAGGCAGTTAAGAATTATGCTGTGGATGTTTTTATTCTTGATGACGGCTTTCAACACCGGCAACTGAGGAGGGACCTGGATCTCGTACTCCTGGGATCCGATTCAACGGGCTGGGTTCTTCCGTCCGGTCCCTTTCGCGAATCTAGAAAAGCGATCGGTCGGGCCGGCTTTTTGCTGATTACGGGCGGACAAGAAAAATGGCAACATGTAATCGCCAAAGCCGACCGGCAGTCTATTTTCTATGGTTCCCTCGAGCCCGCGGTTTTGATCGGAATGGAGTCACGACGTTGGAAAGAATATCCATTGAGTCTTATGGCGCGCCGGAAAATCGTGGTTGTCACGGCTATTGCGAATCCAGGGCCGGTTTATGGGATCATTCACGACTGGGAGGGTGAGATCATGGATGTGCTCGAATTCGCGGATCACCATCACTACTCCTCGCGGGATTGGCAACGCATTAATCGGGCTGCCCGCGACGCCGATCTGATCATTACCACCGAGAAGGATATCCTCAAGCTGATCCGGTTTCCATTTGGGCGCGGCAAACTCTTCGCCCTGCGAGTGGCGATGGTCGTCGAAAACGGAGACATTCTCGTTCAGGCAATCGTTGATCGTATTCAAAAGAAGGCTAAAAGCAATTAGAATAGGGGGAACCGTTGGCGCTGCGGTATTCGGACTGCCGCCATTTAAGAAAGGCATTCAATGAGAGCATTGATCACTGGGGTTGCCGGCTTTATCGGCTCTCACCTGGCCGAGAAGCTCCTTGGGTTAGGGCACGAAGTCGTGGGTGTGGACAAATTCTTGGACAATTACGCACGCGACTTCAAAGAAGCAAATTTGGCGCCATTCCTCCAGCATCCGTCCTTCAAGTTTATCAACGATGATCTCGTCAACATTGGATTGCGCCAACTACTCAGTCAAACGGATTATGTGTTTCATTTAGCTGCCCAGCCGGGGGTTCGCTCGAGTTGGGGGGAGGAGTTTTCTCATTACCTGCACAACAATATATCCGCGACGCAGGTTTTGTTAGAAGCGTGCAAGGAGGTCGCGGTCAGAAAGTTCGTTTACGCCTCGTCTTCTTCTGTCTATGGAGATACCGACGACCTGCCGATGAGGGAGAGTGGCGGAACCCGCCCTGTATCCCCCTATGGGGTTAGCAAACTGGCCGCCGAGCATCTGTGTTACCTGTACTGGAAGGCGTTTGGGATTCCAACAGTTTCGCTCCGTTTTTTCACCGTTTACGGGCCGCGGCAGCGGCCTGATATGTTTTTTCATATTCTGATGCGGCATCTGCTTCTTGACGACGAAATCCCCTTATATGACGACGGTGAACAAAGCCGTGATTTTACGTATTGCGCGGATATCCTAGAAGGATTGACCGGGGCGGCATTTTACCCGGGATCCGGGGAGGTATTTAACTTAGGCGGCGGCGGCGAGATTACCTTGCTCAATGCAATCGCTTTGATCGAGCAAATAAGCGGCCGCAAGGCAAAGCTCAAAAGACTCGATCGTCAAAGGGGCGACGTACGCCGTACCCGTGCGAGCTTAGATCTGGCAGGAAAGAAAATCGGTTATAAGCCACTCGTTTCATTGGAAGAGGGCTTGTCGCGTCAATGGGAGTGGATTGCCGCAATAAGAAAATAAAACTCTTACGAATGACAGTGGCCTTTCAAAGGTTAATCTAGGCCCTTTGAGAAAAGGAGTGTTCGATGTCGATCAGTAAAGAGTTATTGGATATCCTGGCGTGCCCCAAGTGTAAGGGGGATATTCATCTAAACGAGCACGGCGATGGTTTGATCTGTGATGCCTGCCGCCTCCTGTATCCCATCAAGGATGATATTCCGGTGATGTTGATCGACGAGGCCGTGCGACTGTAAATCATGGATCCACGCATTTGGGATAAGGTCTTGGTGGTTCAGACGAGCTTTCTCGGCGATACCGTTCTAACGGTCCCGTTGCTATACGAGATCAAACGGCGTTTCCCTAAGTCGAAGCTCAGTCTTCTTTGCACGCCGCTGGGGCAGGAGCTATTGTCGGATCATCCCGCCGTTGATGAGATTATCGTCGACGACAAAAAAAAACGCGACCGTGGGTGGACGGGTTTGTGGCGAAAGGCGGGGCTTCTTAGGCGTCAGGGATTTACGATGGCCTTGTGCCCGCATAAATCCTTTCGTAGTGGCTTGCTCTTGTTTCTGGCAAGAATACCTCTCCGGGTGGGCTTCGCCCAAAGCAAGAGCTTTTTCCTCTTCCCTGTGCGCGTCAACCGCAATGCAAAGCGACACGACGTGGATCGCACCCTTTCCGTTCTCGAGGGATTAGGGATACGGACCGAAGAGTGCGAACGCGTATTGGATATTCCGATCACAGCGGATGCGCGGGAAGATGTTATTCGGGAGTTCCACTCCTTGGGTCTGGACACGTCGAAGATGCTGATCGGACTGCATCCGGGATCGGTATGGGCCACGAAGCGATGGTCGGCGGAGGGTTTTGCGCGACTCATAGAGTTGCTGAAGGAAAGATACACTTGTGAGATACTCCTATTCGGCGGTCCCGAGGACGGGGAGGTCGTTGCCAAAGTTCAAAACCTTTGCGCCGGTGGCGCAGTGAGCCTGGTTGATCGGATTGGACTCCGCGAGCTTCCTGCAGCTTTAAGCCAGTGCAGGATTCTCATCACGAATGATAGTGGGCCTATGCATATCGCCGTCGCGGAAGCTGTGCCGGTGATCGCAATCTTTTGCGCAACCACCCCCTCGCTCGGTTTCTATCCATACTCATCCAGAGCGATGGTGTTGGAAAAGAATCTATCGTGCCGTCCATGTAGCTCCCATGGCGGGCGGCGTTGCCCCCTGGGCACTGAAGATTGTATCCGTCTGATTGGCCCTGCACAGGTTTTTCAGGCGGTGGAGCGACTCCTCGAAGAAACGAGCCGGCCGGATTTCGTGATGGCGAATCGTTACGTGCCGCAGTTCGTAGCGGTCTGATCTTCCTCTGCGTAAACAGTTGCCAACTTCACCAGCTTAAAATAAAGCCTTAGCAATTTGGGCTTGTAACGGCGAATCGCGGGGGGACATGAGTCGTGGATATTGGATAATGTCGACTTCCCGAGATTGGCCGTGGGGCGTTGTTCCGCCAGGGTTCAGAAGAGTGGTCGATGGACGCGGGAGCCTGATGATCGTTCGAGAGGATGTTGCAGAATTTCTTACCATCGAGGAATGCACGAAAGAGAACCCTGAAGATGACCACGAGCCCGCCGTCTTCCAGGGAAGGGGAAGGTTACGGGCTATTAAGCTTCGCAATGGTGATGCGGCGCTGGTCCGACCCTATCGACACGGGGGCTTGTTTCGTCATTTGCTGGACGGGATTTTTTTTACTTGGCCGCCACGGCCCTTTAGGGAATTAGCGATCACCGAAGAGGTGCGCCGACGCGGCATCCCCACGGTTGAGGTCTTCGGTGCCTGCGTGAAGCGTATTGGCGGGCCGTGTTACCGTGGCTGGCTGGTGACACGACAGTTGAATGGCGGCGAGGATCTATGGACGGCCATTCGAGACGGTCTCGTTCGTCGGGCAGGAGCCCAGAAAGTTTTGGACGCGGTGGCAGGGAGCCTTCGGGCTTTGCATCGTGAGGGTATCTATCATCGGGACCTGAACCTGAAGAATATCATGGTACGTCGTGAGTCCGACGGGGTGAAGGGATACATCATCGACTTTGACCGGGCTATGCTCTTCTTGGGAGAGGTTCCACCGAACCGGGCGCAGCGAAACCTCAACCGTCTCCTCCGGTCGGCGAATAAGTTGGACTCGAAGCGGGAGTATTTCTCCGTCGATGATTGGAAGAGGTTCGTCGATTCATATCGTGGGCACAATGCGGCCGAGCCCTAAACCAAAGAAAATTCTCGTGGTTCTTCATGGATCCATCGGTGATGTGACCCGTGCCTTGCCGCTGGCCAATCTTATTCACCGTGGTTTTCCCGGGGCGACCCTCGCGTGGGCTGTCGAACCGCCCTCTCTGCCGCTGGTGGAGCATCATCCCGCCGTGGATGAAGTCATTCTTTTTGATCGTCCCCGCTGGTGGAGCCAACTGGGTCCGTTCCTGCGGAGAATTCGCGCCGAACGCTTCGATTTGGTGTTGGATCTTCAACGCCATCTAAAAAGCGGCCTGATCAGTCGCTGGAGCGGGGCGCCGCACCGTTTGGGCTTTCACAGGATTGACAGCAAGGAATGCAACTGGCTGTTCAACAATCACTACATTCCAGCTGCGGGTCACGGCATATCCAAGTTCAACCATTATCTCAAGTTCGCTGAATATCTTGGTCTTGTTCCGGAGCCGGTGGAATGGAAGCTTTCGTTGACCAAGGAGGAGCAGGTTTGCGTTGACCATCAACTGGAAAAGGTGCGCGGCGAATTTGCCACGCTGTTTGTAGGCAGTCGATGGGAGAGTAAGGGATGGTTCGCGGCCCAAATATCGTCGTGCGCGAACCTTATCCAGGAGCGTTACGGCTTTAGCATTGTTTTGCTCGGCAGCGAACAAGACGCGATCCTCGCAAGGGAAGTCGAGGTCTCTTGCGGTCAAGGCACCACGAACCTGGTGGGCCGTACCTCGCTGAAGGAAGCCGTAGGGATCATCGCCCGGGCAAAGGTCGCAGTGGGACCCGATACCGGTTTAATGCACATTGCTGCTGCAGTGGGTACACCGGTCGTATCATTGTGGGGCGCTACGAATCCGTCTCGCGCCGGGCCGTATGGGTTCGAGGAACTAGTGATTCAAGGAGAGGCGGAGTGTTCGCCCTGCTACCGCAAGCGGTGCCCTATTGGGCGAGTCTGCATGCAATCGATCGAAGTCGAAACCATCATGGCAAAAATTGAGATCGGCCTCTCACGCGAGCGAAACTGTCCGTCGGCCTATGAAACTCGGCTCTGACCACTATTACCTGCGCAAAGATGGAGGATGGTCGCTTTGGATTCTCCCTGAGGAATGGACGGAAGAACTCTGGCAGGTCGTCTTGGCGCTCGTAGAAAAGCAGCCATCCTCCAAGCACCCGCAAACGCTGCAAGTAAAAGCTCCCTTTGCTGCGGATGGTGAATTACTTTTTTTGAAAGTGTTTCACGGTTCCTCCGGCATGGGCGCGCTCAAGGGGTTCTTCCGAGATTCCAAGGCTTTTTGCTCCATGGGCCAAGCGGCCGCGTTGGCGCGGTTCAATTTCAAGGTGCCGATTACGGTGGCTGCCGGAGAAAAGAGGGAGCATCGCTTCTTACGAAAGGCATTCGTCTTGACCGTGGCAGTGAAGGGCCAATCCTTGCCCGCTTTCCTTGGACAATACGGCTTGGGTTGTAGCGGTATTTCGCTGTTTGACAAAGCGCAACGGTTTAAAGGAGTTAGCTATGGAAGTTCGACGCTTACATGACCTGGGCTTTGTGCACGGCGATCTTGTTCCCACGAACATCTTCGTATCCCGGGCTCCCGGAAAGGGAAGCGGTTTTTTTTTCATGGACAATGATCGCACCCATCATTATCCGAAATGGATTCCGCAACCTTTTTGGCGGCGCAATCTGGTACAGCTAAATCGCATTCCGCTTCCTGGAATAACCCTTCAAGATCGCGTGCGGTTCTTGCGCCATTACCTCGGGGCAAGCGAATGGGGAAACAAGGAACGTCAACTGCTTGCATGGCTCGAACAGAAGACCCGTCAACGCCGTGTAGAGTGTGACGCGGTGGATTCGAGCTTGAGTTTCAGGGAGCTGATGCGGTGGCAAGAGTTAGGGCAGTGTTCTCATGAAAATCGCGCTCGTTCATAAGCGATTAGATAGAAGGGGCGGAACCGAATTAGACTTCTATCGGACCGCCAGCGGTCTAAAAGATCTCGGCCACGAGGTTCATTTATTTTGTAGCGAATTTGCAATTGAGCCGCCACCGGGCACTTATACGCATTCCATACCCATCGTGCCGCTAGGGCGCACGGCGCGACTGTGGAGTTTTGCCAGAGGTGCTCCAAAGATAATGCGTCCGTTCCCATGTGACGTGGTTGTCAGCTTCGGACGTATGATCTCGCAAGATGTTCTTCGCAGCGGCGGCGGTTCCCATCGGGCATTTTTGCAGAAGTCGGGTGCGGAGGGTGGGCTCGGACGGCGACTGTGGCAAGATCTGAGCCCGTACCACCGGACCCTTCTTGCTTTAGAACAGCGACAATTTCAGCCAGATCATTACAAACGAATCCTCGCGGTATCCGAAGAGGTCAAGCGGGAACTGTTGGGTACCTATGCTATCCCCGAAGACAAAATCACTGTGATTTATAACGGCGTGGACGAGCAGCGATTTGATTTCAGCTTAGGCGATAAATTTCGTGCGCCTATAAGACAACAATGGCATATTCCATTGGATGCGCCTGTGGTCTTATTTGTCGGAAACGGCTTTCGCCGGAAAGGCTTGGATCGTTTGCTGAAAGCATGGAGTTCACCGCAAATGAAAGACACGTACCTTGTGGTAGTTGGGGAAGACGCGCAACGGGCCAGGTACAAAGCGCTAGCCGAGGAGCGGGCCAGGGGTAAGGTTATCTTCGTCGGAAGACGCGACGACGTCGAGAAGTATTACGGCGCAGCGGATCTGCTGGTGCTACCGGCAGTCCAAGAGGCTTTTGGCAATGTGGTTTTGGAGGGCTTGGCGGCGGGATTGCCCGCTGTGGTGAGCGCAGTCGTCGGTGCATCCGAGATTCTCGAGGGTGGACTGGCGGAAGGGATCATCGCCCATCCAGAGGATCCGAAGGACATGGCAGCCAAGCTGTTGACGATGCTCGAGCGAGGCCGCAATCGGGCGTTTTCCGTGGAGGCCAGAAGGTTGGCTGAAGGGTATTCATGGAACAACCATTTCAAGAAGTTAGACGGGTTCCTTAAAGACCTTGTTGAAGAGGGTGGGTGTGGATCACCAGCCTGAATTTGTCTTGGAGAAGCGGGGATCGCTGTCGATACGGGTGGCACGGACTTTCGCCAACGACCTAGTACCTGACATCGCGCCCGATCCGGATCGCCTGTTTCACTTACCGGGATGCGTGATCATCAAGGACCAGAGAAAAATTAAAGTCGCGCGTATCAAGGTGAAAATTCAAGGGAACGCGAAAACGGTCTATCTCAAACGTTATAATACCTTCTCTTGGCGCTATCGGTTCGGATCTATCTTTCAGTTCTCCGGGGCCGTCAGGTCACTCCATGGAGCTGCAATTTTGTCCCAATCCGGCATCGCGACGGCGCGTCCATTGGCTGCGGTCGACTCGAGATCATGGGGAATGTTGGACGGAAGTTTTTTTCTATCGGAGGAGATCGAGAATGGGAAGACCGCGGACGCGTATTGGCGGGAAGAACTGGTGACTATCAAAGGGAAAGAGGGAATGCAGAGGCGCAACCGGTTCTTACGACGAATGGGTGAGTTGTTTCGTCGCCTGCATGATCAAGACGTTTATCATAACGATCTCAAGGACGCCAATATTCTCGTCTGTCGAGATTCTAGTGGAGGCGCCGAGCACTTTTATCTCCTCGATCTGGAAGGCATTCGCCGCTATCGGAAGTTGAATCGGCGGCGGCAGGTTAAGAATCTGGTCCAGTTAAACCGCACGCTGGGCAAGTATCTACGAGCGACAGACAAGCTTCGCTTCCTTGAAAGCTACATGGGGTCGTCGTTTTCAAATCGAATCGATAAGAGAGATTGGGTCGCAAGCGTTCTCACACAAAGTAACCGTCTGGATCGCCTTCAAAACATCAAGGTGTCGTCTATTGCAATGGCAGGAAACACCGGCGCGTGAATCCTGATTTTATTCTAAATGGCCTTTAAGTTTCAGCCACTAGAAATCCCAGACGTAGTCTTGATTGAAGCTCAGGCTTTCGCAGATGAGCGCGGCTTATTTATGGAGAGCTACAAGAGATCCGCGTTCTCGGCCCATGGGATTCACGACACCTTTATACAGGACAACTACTCTCATTCACGTCAGGGAGTACTCCGAGGGCTCCATTACCAGAAACTGCCTAAGGCTCAGGCTAAACTGGTAACCGTTTTGAGAGGGCAAATTTTTGACGTCGCGGTGGATATCCGGCGGGACTCCCCGACTTATCGCCGATGGGTGGGAAAGGCAATCTCCGCTCAGGATGGTTGCTTGCTTTATATCCCGGTGGGTTTTGCGCATGGTTTTTGTGTGCTCAGCGAAGAAGCCGATGTTTTTTATAAAGTCACGGCAGAGTATGCCCCGGAGCTAGATCGAGGCGTCATTTGGGACGACCCCGACATCGGTATTCGTTGGCCCATCCGCGCTCCGACGGTTTCCCTCAAAGATGCCAAGCTCCCTTTGCTTAAATCATCCGACAACGATTTTCTATACGAGGAGACGGCCTTGTGAATATCTTGCCTAGGGATCGTCTGCCCCCGATTGGAAGCCAGGGAAGGAGATCCTCAACGTGATGCGAGTCGCCGTCATCGGCAGCACGGGACAATTGGGGACCGACCTTCTAGATGTTTTGGTGGAAGCCGGACACTATGAAGTGTTCGGACTCAGACATCACGAAATCGAATGCACCGATCCGGTATCGATAAGAAAGGCATTTAAAACGGCGCGCCCGGACATCGTCGTCAATTGTGCCGCCTTTGTCCGGGTTGATGAATCCGAGGATCGTCCGGACGATGCCTTTCGGGTGAACAGCCTGGGCGCCCTCGCTGTGGCGCGGGCTTGCGCAGAGATGGGCGCCGTCTGTGTTTACATCAGCACTGACTACGTTTTTGATGGCAAAAACGGATCTCCCTATACGGAAAGCGACGCGCCGCATCCGATCAACATTTACGGCGTCTCCAAACTGGCGGGAGAATACCTCGTTCAGCAGGCTTGTTCCCGCTGGCTCGTAGCGCGAATGGCGAGCCTATTTGGAAAAGCCGGTTCCAGCGGGAAGGGCGGAAACTTCGTAGAAACAATCTTGGCCAAAGCAAAAGCCGGCGAGCCGTTGAGGTTAGTCGACGATATCCGAATGTCCCCCACATACACCCGAGACGCGGCACTGGCCTTGGAAAGACTTCTTCGGGAAGGGGCTCTAGGGCTTTTTCATTTGGTGAATGCCGGCAATTGCACCTGGTATGAGTTTGCCTGCAAAGCTCTGGAAGTCGCGGGGCTGCGTCACAGAATCGAGCCAATATTGTCTTCGAGCTACCCGATGAGAGCCCGCCGTCCTAAAGATTCCAGCTTGGAAAGCACGAAACTCAATCGGTCTCTGAAGGAGTGTCTCCGTCCCTGGGAGGACGCCCTCGAATCCTATTTGCGGGGGAAAGGCTATCGGTCCTCGTCGGCCTAAAGATTACTGGTGCTGAAGTTCTGAGTAGGCGGCATCGGTAAAGTATGCTATAGAGTAACCCTACATTCGAAAATAACCTTAAGTCTCTAAAAATTTTCCCAACCCATCCATGAATTTGCATGTTCTCGTCACCGGCGGTGCTGGCTATCTGGGGTCTGTGTTATGCGAGCGTCTGCTCGCCGCCGGATACCGGGTAACAGCCGTGGATGATCTGATGTATCAACAGCGAAGCTTGCTTCACCTCTGTGCCAACCCACACTTCGATTTTGTCTTGGGAGATGCGCGGGACAAAGAGCTGATGCAGCGTCTGGTGAAAGAGGCCGATGTGCTGATTCCCCTTGCCGCCATCGTAGGAGCACCCGCGTGCGACCGAGACCCGTTGCTGGCACGGTCAGTCAATCTGGAAGCCGTTCGACTCCTCAATGATTTGCGGAGTGCTCAACAGCCGATCATCTATCCGACTACCAATAGCGGCTACGGTACGCAGTCCGGCGACCTCTTTTGCACGGAAGATACGCCACTGCAGCCGATCTCACTTTACGGTCAGACCAAGAGTCAAGCTGAGGCAGAACTATTAGAGGCGCATAATGTGATTACGTTAAGATTGGCGACGGTGTTCGGCATGTCGCCGCGCATGCGTCTTGACTTGTTGGTCAACCATTTTGTCCATGCGGCCATCACGGATGGTTACCTTGTCATTTTCGAGAAGGACTTTAAGCGCAATTACATTCATATTCGCGACGTGTCGGATTGCTTTGTCCATTGCATCGATAACTTTAAAAGAATGGCGGGGCGACCCTACAATGCCGGCCTGGACGCCGCCAACCTGTCCAAGGAAGAATTGGCATTGAAGATCAAAGCGTACGTGCCCAATTTCTACATTCACTTCGCCCAGGTAGGATCCGATCCGGATAAGCGCAATTACGTCGTTTCGAATCAGCGATTGCGTGAGGCTGGCTTTGAAGCCCGGCGCTCGCTGGACGATGGAATTGGAGAGCTGCTCAAAGGATATCGGATGACGGGACGGGCTCGGTTTAAGAACGTTTGAAAGGCCATGGCGCAGTGCCAACGGAAATGTCAACTTCGAACTTGCGACGAACCGATGCCGTGCGTGAATTAACTGAGGTCACGGCGGCGATACTCGTTGGGGGACTGGGGAGCCGGTTGCGTCCCGCGGTGACCGGTCGTGCGAAGGCGCTTGCCAACGTGGGAGAACGACCCTTTCTCACCTATCTGTTCGATCAGCTCGTTGCGGCGGGCACGAGAGACGTCGTGTTGTGCACAGGATACCTAGGCGATCAGATACCCATGATATTCGGTGAATCCTATGGCACCCTCCGCCTTAGCTATTCCCGGGAATCCACGCCACTGGGGACGGCAGGTGCGCTTAGATTGGCGCTGCCATTGTTCAACTCCAATCCTGTGTTGGTGATGAATGGCGATTCGTATTGCGACGCAAACCTCAAGGAGTTTTGGTTTTGGCACGGTAGGAGGCAGGCGGCGGCGACGTTGTTTCTCACCAAGGTTTTGGATAGCGAGCGTTTTGGGCAAGTACAAGTCGATCACTATGGCCTGGTAACCGACTTTAAAGAGAAGGGCAGCGGAGGGGGCTTGGGTTGGATTAGTTCGGGTATTTATCTGCTAAGCCGTGATTTGCTGGCGGAGATTCCAGCGGATCGCGCCGTCTCTCTGGAGCGAGAGGTTTTCCCGAACTGGATCGGCCGCCGACTTTATGGCTTTCAACGGGAGGCCCGATTTATAGATATCGGAACGCCGGAAGCCTATGAGAGCGCACAATCGTTTTTCGCTACGGGTTTGGGGAGATGAAGCGGCGGCCATTCGTATTGCTGGATCGCGATGGAACCATCATCGTTGAGCGCCATTATCTTGCAGACCCGCGGCAGATTGAATTTTTGCCCGGGGCAATCAACGGCCTGCGTCAAATGCGCACCCTGGGACTTGGGTTAGTGGTGGTAACCAATCAGTCTGCAGTCGGACGCGGCTTCTTTGATGAGAGCCACTTGAATCTCATTCATCGCCATCTCTGCGAACTCCTGAAAGACGAGGGCATCCAGCTAGGAGGCATCTTTTTTTGTCCCCATACGCCCGAGACGAATTGTTCCTGCCGCAAGCCTCGCCCCGGTCTGGCCGAGCGAGCGGCCCAAGAGCTGGCATTTGATCTGCAAGCGAGTTTTCTCATCGGTGATAAACCCGCCGATATTGAATTGGGGCGAAATGTCGGGGCAACGACATTTCTAGTGCGCACGGGTTATGGTGCGGGCTTTGTGAACGATCCGACCGTCCATCCAGACTACGTCGCCAATGATTTGTCGGCGGCGGCTCAAATCATGGAGAGCTTGCTCGATGCCAATGAGCGCAACGTGGTGCCATGATCATTAGCAGGACGCCATTTCGTGTTTCTTTTTTCGGTGGCGGAACCGACTACCCGGTATGGTACCGCACCTATGGTGGAGCGGTGCTGGCCACGACCATCGACAAGTATTGCTATCTAACTTGCCGTTATTTGCCGCCCTTTTTCGAACACAAGATTCGCGTCGTCTATTCGAAAATCGAGAATTGCCACAGCGTTGAGGACATCGCCCATCCGGCTGTGCGGGAGATACTACGCTACTGTAGGATCGATCGTGGTGTGGAAATTCATCATGATGGCGATCTGCCCGCCCGCAGCGGAATGGGCACGAGTTCATCTTTCACCGTGGGCCTGTTGCATGCTCTTTATGCTCTCAAAGGACAGATGCCGTCCAAAGCGCAACTGGCTAGGGAAAGCATCGGTATCGAGCAGGAGATTCTCAAGGAGACCGTGGGGTCTCAGGATCAAGTCTTGGCGGCCCACGGCGGTCTCAATCATGTGGTTTTCCATACCAGCGGTGAAATTACGGTGAAGCCCGTAACGGCAACTGTGGGACGGGTCAACGAGCTCAATCGGCACTTGATGCTGTTCTATACCGGGATTCGGCGGACAGCCTCCGATGTTGCGGAAAGCTACGTTAATGGTCTGGAGGACAGGGAGAGGCAACTCCGAATTATTGGCGACCTGACAAACGAAGGTGTGTCGGTTCTTTGCGGCAAGAGCAAAATCTTTGTTTTTGGCGAATTGTTGCATAAAGCCTGGCAAGTAAAGCGGGATCTCAGCTCTAAAGTTTCGAATTCGGAGATTGAAGAGATCTACACCGAAGCGATGTCAGCTGGGGCGGTTGGTGGAAAACTGCTGGGCGCCGGTGGGGGCGGGTTTATTCTTTTTTTTGTGCCCCCTGCCAAACACACTGCCGTGAAGCGAAGACTCAACAAGCTAATTTATGTTCCCTTCAAGTTTGAATCCTCGGGTAGCCAAATTATTTTTTTTGATCCGGAACAGGATTATTCTCGAGAGGAAAGGGCGCGCATATTTCCACCTGACTTGGTCTTTCGGGAGCTTTCGATCAAGGCCATCAATCATAAACCGTGAAGCAAACCGATCGTATCTACGTTGCCGGCAGTGAGACTCTCGTCGGAAAAGGGCTCCTGTGTCGATTGGCTTTGGCCGGCTATTCTAATGTCGTCGATACTTCGTCCGTAGAGCCAGACCTGACCGATGGCGCGAAGGTCAATGCGTATTTCGAAGCCACGAAGCCGGATTATGTCTTTCTCGCGGCCGGCACGTCGGGAGGTATTGGAGCCAATCAAAAGTATCCCGCCGACTTGATGCTCAATAATCTATTGATTCAATGCCAGATCATTCGCAGCGCCCAACGGCATGGTGTCCGAAAGCTCTTATATTTGGCAAGCTCCTGTACCTATCCGCGCTCCAGTCCGCAGCCGATGCAAGTCAAATCCCTGATGACAGGGCCATTGGAGGCTACCAGCGAAGCCTACGCGATGGCAAAGATTGCCGGCATCAAGCTATGTCAGGCGTACCGCCAGCAACATGGTGCGGATATGATTAGCGTAATCCCGGGTGATGTCTTTGGGCCCGGCGATGATTTCAGCTTGGAGGACGGCCATGTCATCGCCGCCCTCATTCGTAGAATGCATCAAGCAAAAATTGACGGCGCGCAAACGATCGAAGTCTGGGGCTCAGGTTCGCCGCGGCGGGAATTCATCTTTGTCGATGACGTTGCGGATGCGGCCATCTTCTTGATGCAACGCTATAGCGATCCGACGCCCGTCAACGTGGGCAACGGAGCTGAGATGTCGATCAAGGATATTGCCGAGCTGATTCGAAGAGTGGTCGGCTACGAGGGCCAGTTGCGATTTGATCCCGCAAAGCCGGATGGCATGCCGCTGAAAGCGCTCGACTCCAGCGAGCTGATGGCGATGGGATGGCGGCCAAAAGTTTCTCTGCGGGCCGGTTTGGAAGAAACCTATCGCTGGTTCATGGATACCAACAAAGATGCCGTCTAAAGAGATATACGAGAGGCTCTACCGATCGCTCTACCGGATTCGGCGGGCAGAGGAGGAGATTGCGCGAATCTATCCCAGCGACAAGATCAAGAGTCCGGTACACCTTTCCATCGGGCAGGAAGCGGTTTCCGTTGGAGTCTGCGAAGCCCTGCGGCCACAGGATGTGGTTTTTGGGACCTACAGGAGCCATGCCTATTATTTGGCAAAGGGTGGCGATCTAAAAAAGATGATTGCCGAACTTTACGGCAAAGCCACGGGTTGCGCCAAAGGGAAGGGAGGTTCCATGCATCTTATCGACGCAGCTCATGGGATCATGGGCGCTTCGGCCGTGGTGGGGACGACGATCCCCAATGCCGTCGGTTATGCCTACGCGCTAAAGCTGCAAAGAAAAGACTCTATTGTGGTTAGCTTCTTCGGGGACGGCGCGACGGACGAGGGAGTCTTTTACGAAAGTCTAAATTTTGCCGCACTGAAGCAGCTGCCGATTATTTTTGTGTGTGAGAATAATTTTTACGCCATTCATACCCATTTGCTGCACCGGCACAGAGACGTGAATTTATGCGAACGGGTAAGCGCCTACGGCATTCCCGCCGAACAGATCGCGGCCAACGACATACTCAAGATTAATGAACGGGTAAAGGCTGTTGTTGACCTGTTGCGCGCCAACCAAGCTGGACCGTTCTTCTTCGAATGCTTGACCTATCGCTGGAAAGAGCATGTTGGACCCAACGATGATTTCCATTTAGGCTACCGCAGTTACGAGGAGGCTCGTCCCTGGATAGAGGGAGACCAGGTTAGGCGGCTGTCGGCTCTTATGGCGCCGGAAAGCCGTGGGGGTATAGAGGCCCAGGTGGAGGAAGAAATCCAAGCGGCCTTCGCCTGTGCGGAGAATGATGCCTTCCCGCAGGCACACGAGTTGCTGACCGATGTGACTGGAGACTAGACGTGGAGCGCCTTTTATCCTACGTGGATGCGATTCGTGAAGCCACGGATCAGCAGATGGCAGAAGATCCTTCCGTCGTTGTGTTTGGGCTCGACGTGGACGATCCTAAAGCCATACAGGGAACGACCCGGGGGTTGGCAGAGAAGTATGGCCCCGAGAGGGTTTTTGGCACCCCACTTTCCGAGGAAGCGATGACCGGCGCGGCCATCGGTATGGCCCTGGCTGGCTTACGTCCCATCCATGTCCATATCCGGATGGATTTTCTCATGCTGGCGATGAACCAGCTCGTCAATGTCGCTGCCAAAAGTCGCTATATGTACGGCGGGCAAGTTCATGTGCCGATGGTGGTTCGCTGCATGATCGGCAAGAGTTGGGGCCAAGGAGCGCAGCACTCGCAAGGGTTGCATTCTTTTTTTATGCACGTTCCCGGGCTGAAGGTCGTCGCTCCCACCAATCCCTACGATGCCAAAGGCTGTTTGATACAGGCGATCAGAGACAATGATCCTGTGATTTACGTCGAGCATCGCATTCTTCACTTCCAAAAGGGAATCGTGCCCGAGCCGCTCTACGGGATTCCACCCGGGAAGGCGCGTGTGTTGGAGGAAGGGAAAGACGTCACCCTGGTCGGCATTTCCTACATGCTGACGGAATGTCTGAGAGCGCGGCGCTACCTTGAGACTGTCCACGTTCAGGCGGAGGTGATCGACCCGATCTGGCTGAGTCCCTTGGATACCGAGACAATCGTCCAGTCGGTCAAGAAGACCGGGAGGTTGTGCGTCGTCGACAACGGCTGGACTACGTGCGGTGCCAGCGCCGAAATCGTGAGCCGCGTCATTGAGCGATTGCAAGGCGAAAGGCAGGTCGTCATCCATCGCATGGGGTACGCGCCCGCGACGTGTCCGCCGACACCTTCGCTCGAAGATCTCTATTATCCGAACGCCCGCACTATCGCCTCGGCCGCCTACGATTTGGTCAAGGGCGGCCATAATCGCTGGTTGCCGCAAGAGCGCGAAGAGCTTCAGGAGATGGAATTCCGGGGTCCGTTTTAACTGCAACGGTGGACACTCCGACAAATCTCGATTGGCCCTTGATGAAAAACAATATCTCAAGGGCGGACCTCGCTGTTGTTATTAGTTTCCTTCAGCAGGATGATCCGATTCTCACTCAAGCCAGCCAAGTGCAAGCGTTCGAGAAAGAATGGTCGGCTTGGCTTGGCGTGAAACACAGCGTTTTCGTAAACTCCGGTTCCTCGGCCAATCTGTTGACGATCGCTGCCCTTCGAGAGCGATACGGTTTGGGGGAGATCATCGTTCCAACGCTAACCTGGGTATCGGATATTGCGTCGGTCATTCAGTGCGGATTCAAGCCTGTTTTCGTGGATATAGATCGTCGCACCCTGGGGATGGATAACGCAGAGATAATCGGCAAGATCACATCCCAGACTAAAGCGGTCTTTTTGACCCACGTGCTGGGGTATAATGCCCTCAGTCAATCTCTGATGGACGAATTGGACGCGCGTAAAATTCCCCTGATCGAGGATGTTTGCGAGTCTTACGGGGCGACTTTTGCCGGTCGAAAGCTCGGCACCTTCGGACTCATGGCTGATTTCTCCTTCTACTACGCGCATCATCTAACGACGGTCGAAGGAGGAATGATATCCACCAACGATGGGGACTTGTACGAGACTCTTCGGATGCTTCGCTCCCATGGAATGGTGCGCGAGTCGAGCTCCGCTGCATTGCGGCAATCCTATGCGGAGAAGCATCCTGACCTAAACCCGGATTTTATCTTTGCCTTCCCGGCTTATAACATGCGCAGTACGGAGATAAGCGCTGTCATGGGTCGCTCACAAATCAAGCGTCTTGATGAAAACAATAGGCTCCGATCCGAGAATCTGGCCCTGTTCCTGAAGAGTCTGGATCCTGCAAAGTATCGGATCGATTTTGAAACGGCAGGCAACTGTAACTATGCGTTCACACTCGTACTCAAGCGACCAGACCCTGTGCTTTGTGATAAAGTCATGAAAACGCTGGACTGCTATGGCGTCGAATATCGTCGGGGCACCTCCGGAGGGGGAAATCAACTTCGCCAACCTTATTTAAAACGACTGTTGGGCGGGCCGGACCTCAAGGCAATTTCCCAACGTGGAACATATCCATTTTTACGGTTTTTATATTGGCAACTATCCTGGACTGGAGCGTGAAAAGATTCTCGCCTTGTGTTCGCTATTGAACAGTATTAAGGAGTGACGACTCTGCCCGAGAGTTCAAGTGTTTTTTCAGAGTCAAATTCTCGGATGACAAACCGCAAATTGGACCTCGTGTTGGTTAACTCTGGTAATCGAAGACAGGTGTTTCAGTCGCTCGCAGAGGATTTGGCGGCCGTTGAGCCTCCCGTTTGGGCAGGGTTGATAGCCACGTTTATTCGGGCCCGCGGTTTTGCGGTTCAAATCGTGGACGCTGAAGGGGAGGGGCTGAGCTTCGATGAAACAGCAAATCGAATTATCGATATGGATCCCACCCTCACAGCGGTCATCGTTTACGGCCACCAACCTTCCGCATCCACACAAAACATGCCGGCGGCGGGGGAACTGTGTACGGCACTCAGGGAGAGAGCTCCCAATCTTAAGACGATCCTGGTGGGAGGCCATGTAGCGGCCCTACCGGAACGTACTCTGCTTGAAGAAAATGTTGATTTCACCTGCGACGGCGAAGGGCCTCATACGATCCTCCAATTGCTTCAAGCTCTGACGAACAAGGAAACCGAGCTCCGAAAAGTCGGCGGCCTGGTGTACCGGAGCGGGGGGACGATTGCCCGGTCTGGTCCAGCAGCGCTGGTCAGCGACTTGGATACAGAAATGCCGGGCATGGCTTGGGACCTCTTGCCGATGCAGAATTATAGGGCGCATAATTGGCATTGTTTTGGTGATTTGGTACGCCAGCCCTATGCTTCGTTGTACACGACTTTAGGCTGCCCCTTCCGTTGTAGTTTTTGTTGTATTCAGTCGCCTTTCAAATCGGGCGAATCGTTAATGGGACTCAAGGCTGCGACGAATAGCTATCGACTGTGGAAACCGAAGACGATTATTACTGAAATTGACAAGCTCGTGAATCAGTATGGGGTTCGTAATATCAAAGTAGCGGATGAACTGTTTGTTCTTAATCCTAAACACGTGACCGATCTTTGTGATCTCCTCATTGAGCGGAATTATGATCTCAATATCTGGGCCTATGCGAGAGTCGACACGGTCAAAGAGGCAATGGTGGAAAAGCTCAAACGAGCCGGCGTTAACTGGCTTGCCTTTGGAATTGAAGCCGCGAGTGAACGAGTCCGCGATGATGTCGCAAAAGGCTTTGATCAGAATGATATCGCAACAACCATCGGCAAAGTCAGGGCTTCGGGTATTAACGTGATCGGCAATTTTATTTTCGGCCTGCCTGAGGACAACCTGTCGTCTATGCAGGCGACTCTCGATCTCGCGGTAGAACTCAATTGCGAGTTTGCAAATTTCTACGTCGCTATGGCCTATCCAGGCTCCCAGCTCTACAACGATGCTGTCCGGAACGGTTGGCCTTTGCCTGAGACTTGGAATGGCTATTCCCAGCATGCGGTGGATACGCTTCCCCTGCCGACGAAATATCTGTCTGCTGGGGAAGTTTTGCGGTTTCGCGATGATGCGTTTCGGGTGTACTTCAAAAATCCCAACTATTTGACCATGATATCCAGGAAGTTCGGGCCCCAGACCTGCGCGCATATTGATGAAATGGCCTCCCATCGCCTCGAACGGCGTTACGCTTCCTGAATTCAAAGCTCTATTAGGTCGGTTGATGGAGATTTTGTTTCAGTCGAATATGGCGAGTCCTCTAGTCACCGTTATTCTTTTCGCCCACGCTCCCTACGCGAAGTTTTTGCCGTCTTCGTTGGAATCCATACTCCATCAATCGTATCGCGATTTGGAGGTCCTAGTTTTAACAGATGGAAGCAAGGACGTCGGGATTGTGATTGAGCGATATATGGATGATGGGCGGGTCAAGCTCTGCGCCCAGGCGCACCCGTACTTCCTGGAAACAGCGAATGAATTGATGATGGAGTCTAAAGGGGAATATCTCGGCACGTGGAATAGTGACGACATCTATAATGACAAACATGTCGAGCTGCTCGTTCAGGCCTTGGTGAATGACCCCGAGGTGGGAGGCGCATTCGATAATACCGAATATTTCAGGGAGTCGGAGCGAAGTGAAATAAGCGAGGGCTTGATTGTGCCCGAGGACAGCGCAAAAACATTATCTTCGCGGCGCCTATCGGTTCAGCATATTTTCAACGAAAATATCATGACCGGTCCTTCTTCGCTCATCAAAAAGGCCGCATTTGAACGTGTCGGTGGTTATGACCGCAAAATCCGGCTCAACTGCGACCTGCACTGGTTTTATCGGCTCGGAGCCTACTTCCCTATTCGGTTCGTGAACTATGTTGGAGTGAGAAAACGGATTCATCCCCTGAATAACACCGCTGTGAATCCCCATTATGAGTTTGGCGTGACAGAGCTAGAGGACATTCGCGATTACTATCCTGAAGTCTACCAGCGGATTGGTAAAAGTGTTTTCAACAGGAAGCTTGGGAGAAAATATTTTCGCCTCGGATCTTATTACGAGGCGCGGGGTCAGCTCGCCCAAGCACGGCAGGCCTATAGAAAGGCGATGATCCTCCGCAAGCTTAGTTTCCGTTATAGTTGGGAGTATTGTCGATCCGCTTTCTTCCCTGGTTCCTAGAGAGAATCGGCTGTTTCTCACTTTCGCCTAGAATTGAAATCCACAGCCCACGGCACTGGCGGGTGCAACGACGAGTTAGACCGTTCTCTACGAGTTCACCAGGTCCGGTGCGATTCTAAATGTTCATGGCTTCGCTTCCCCATGTAAGTGTCATTGTGCCGACGTATAATCGAGGCGAAAGCTTGGAAAGGTTACTCACAAGTCTGGGCGCGTTGGAGCAGTCGGATTCGATCCTGGCTGAAGTGATTATTGTTGATAACGGCTCGACGGATAATACTGGAGAAATCCTGCTTCGGGAGAAGAGAAAGCGAAATCGATTTGATTTACGGGTGTCGAAGGAAGAGACCAAGGGCAAATCGAGCGCATTGAACCAAGGTATCGGTCTCGCCCGGGGGGAAATCCTGATTGTTGTGGATGACGATGTCGTGGTGGACCATCGGTGGATGACTGAACATTGGGAGTGTCACCATGTCAGTGAGTTTGGCGCGGTTCAAGGCCGGGTTCTTCCGGGGGTGGACCCCCAAGGACGGCCAGCAGATCCGAGCCGGCTTCGGGAATATAATATCCCCATCGTAGATTATGGCGGCGGCATTCGGCCCATCCGTGGATTCACCGGGACGAACGTTTCATTCAAGCGGGATATCGTTAGGCAAGTGGGGCTTTTTAATCCGCGGCTGGGTCCAGGCGCCCTAGGTTTCAGCGAAGATACCGAGTACTCGATTCGGATGCGCAGAGCAGGCTTCAAGATCGGTTACAATCCTGGTGCCATCGTTTACCACGAACTCAATCCCGAACGGTATGGTCGAGCGTACAATCGCCGGGCGGAATATCGAAAGGGAGTCAGTCGAAGTATTTACCGGCAGGATTCGATTTGCTTCAAAGTATTACCTGACCTAATGGCCCAATGTATGCGATACGGAATCTATCGCCTCCTTGGCAAGGCTCAAAAAGCCTACAAAACCGAAGGGAGAATTTTGAAATCCTGGGGCTATCTCAGCGGCAAGTTAGGGTCGTCCAAACCTAGCTAACTTCCCAAGGGGGTCATTCTTAAGGAAGGTCGTGATTGAAAACCCCAAAGTATCCGTCGTCATTGCCACCTATAATCGGGCCAATTATATTCGTGAGACGCTGGAAAGTATTTGTCGCCAAGGCTTTCGCGATTATGAGTTGATTGTAGTCGACGACGGTTCGACGGATGGGACGCGGAAAGTTTTAGAGCCCTACGATTCCCAGATACGCTATATTTACCAGGATAATGCAGGGCCCTCCGCGGCACGCAACACGGGGGTTCGACACGCGAAGGCACCATGGCTTGCATTTCAGGACTCTGACGATTTGACGGAGGCCGATCATTTGGAGACTTTGTATAGCTATGTCGAATGAACATCCCAGCTGTGGAATGGTCTTTGCCAACGGCGCTTATCTCAGCGGCTCGGAGCATAAGCGAGCGACTATTATTCCTTCGCAAAAATCACGTCGCTTTGCCAAGGAGGGAGTCCGGCTGCTCGATTTATTTGAAAAGAGTGTGGTTCGCCTCCAGGCCTGTTTGATCTCTAAAGAAGCCTACCGTGTGGTCGGCGGGCACGACGAGTCTTTGCGTATTTGCATGGATTTGGATTTGTCTTTCCGTCTGTTGCTGAAGTATCCCGTGGCGTATCTCGACCACGTTGTTTTTCGATATCGAAAACACGAAGGTAACATCGGTCGGAACGAAGAGCTGCGTCTGACCGAAAATATTCGAGTGATTCAAAAATTGATCGAGCAGTTTCCCAACGCGAAGCAGGAGCTCGGCGTGCGTCGCATCGCTAAGCGCATGGCCTATCGATATTACCGTCTGGCCAAAGGACGTTGGAAAAGAGGACAACGGGCCGAGGCTCGTGCGGCGATTCGAGAGGCGACGGCTTTATACCCGGCTTCTTTGAAGTATTGGTTTTACCAATTGCAATGGAGCTTAAGCTTCGACGAGCCGGCCGGAAGAATTTAGCTTGAACACCGCCAGCTGGCTTGGCGGGCTCTTTAGTAAACGAACCTCCAAGGTCGTAGGCGTGTGACAGATGCTTTTGCCGAAACATCTCCGCCACCGTAATACGCTATGGGTTATGGCACCCTGGCTGGGAAAATGGCTACGATAGTTTGATTTTTTAGACCGCAACTCCTATCTTTTGCCAGCATGAACGTTCAGGAAGCCAAGGCGAGTGCGACGCCTACGGTATCCGCCATTGTTGTTTGCTTCAACGAAGAGCGGAATATTGGCGCTTGTCTCGATAGCGTGCGCTGGTGCGATGAGATCGTAGTGGTGGATTCCTTCAGCACGGATCGGACCGTGGAGATCTGCCGGCGATACACGAACCGTGTAGTGCAGCGGAAATGGTCCGGCTACCGTGATCAAAAGGCCTTTGCTCATTCCCTCGCGACGAAGGATTGGGTTCTACTTGTGGATTCCGACGAACGAGTTTCGCCGGAACTCAAAAATGAGATTAACGACAACTTGGCGTCCTATGACAATACCTGTGCCGGGTTTTCAGTGCCGCGTCTAGTGTTTTATTTGGATCGTTGGTGGTGGCGAGGCGGTTGGTATCCGGATTATGACATTCGATTGTTCCGCCGTGACCGCGCGACTTGGGGCGGCACGGATCCTCACGAAAAGATTATAGTCGATGGCAAAGTTCGACGCCTCCGGAACCCCCTCCATCATTTTTCTTACCGAGACATCGCCGACCACGTGCAACGGATTAACCAGTTCACGTCCATTTCTTCGCGCGAGCTATTCAACGAGCGCAGGCGTTGGCGGTTGAGCGACGCCCTGGTCCGGCCAGCTTTCCGCTTTTTTCGCTCGTACATTTTGCGTCGCGGTTTTCTCGAAGGCTTTGCTGGTTTTCATGTGGCGTTGATGGCGTCCGTTTATGTGTTCCTTAAGTATGCTAAGCTTTGGGAGCTAGAATCAAAGGAGAAAGACGACGGTGAGCGCAAGCGGTCATAGCCGCGGGCTCAGAATTTTGCACATCGATCCGGAGCGGAAGTGGGGTGGTGGAGAGGCTCAAGTTCTCGGTCTTTTATCCTACCTTGCACAGCGGGGTCATCGCAACGACCTGCTCACGCATCCCCACGGCCGGTTGTTTCAACAGAGTCAAGCGCTGAACGTCAGAACGATTCCTCTGGTTGTACGAAATGACTTGGATTTACGGCCCGTGCCGGGTCTGAGGCGGCTTATACGCCGCGAGGATTACGATATTGTTCATTTGCACACGAAGCGAGCCCATGCGCTTTCGCTTTGGCTATCCCACAGATCCGCAAGACCAAAATACGTCGTGACCCGCCGTATGGATTATCCGGAGTCCAACACTTGGTATACGCGGTGTCTTTACAATCGAAAAGCAGATGGCGTGGTGGCGATCTCACAGGAAATATTCGACCTGCTGGTCGAAGCTGGAGTAAAGTCCCACGGGATCCGTTTGATCCACAGCGGGGTTGACCCGCGACCATTTGCAGCTTCCGCCAGGGGATCTCACGAACACCCCGAACGCATCGTGGTTGGCATGGCTGCGGTTTTGGAAAAAAGGAAAGGCCATCGTTTGCTATTGGAAGCCGCTCGGCGGCTCAAAGAGCAGGGGTGTCAGATTAGCTACCGCCTCGCAGGTGAAGGGTCATTAAAAGAATCTCTCGAAGCACGGACCCTACAGCTAGGCTTGCAAGAGGATGTCCAGTTCCTGGGCTTCGTCGCCGACATGCCTGGCTTTCTAGCCAGTGTCGATGTTGTGGTCTTGCCGTCCCTCTTCGAAGGTCTCGGAGTGTCGATTCTGGAAGCTATGGCGGCGGGAAAAGCCGTCATCGCGAGCCGGGTGGGAGGGCTCCCGGAACTCGTGGTCGATGGGGCGACGGGAGTTTTGGTGGAACCGCGTGATGTCGCGGGACTCGTCAGAGCGATTGCGAAACTGGGGAGTGATCGAGCCCTGATTCGAAGCATGGGTCAAAAGGGTAGAGAGCGGCTGAAAAACAACTTTACTATGGAACAAATGGGGCGGAAGAATGAAGCCTACTACTATGACCTTCTCCAAAGCACGGGACGGTCGCCTATGACTGAGACGAGTTCAACTTGGGCATGAAGCCTCTATTGGATATTCTCCACCGGTTTCGCCGCTCCCATCTGTTAGTGGTGGGCGATCTGATGCTGGATCGCTTTATTTGGGGAGATGTCGAAAGAATTTCACCGGAGGCGCCGGTTCCGGTTATGCGGGTTATGGCGGAGAGTCATCGCCTCGGTGGGGCGGCCAACGTTATAAACAACGTTCTTTCGCTGGGCGCGCAAGTGACCGCTTGCGGGGTCATCGGACGGGATATGGCGGGGAGACAGCTCGTGCATGACCTGCGTCGAGCGGGCGCTTCTACGGCTGGCATTGTCGGTGACCAGCAAGTTCAAACGACTCAAAAAAGTCGGATCATCGCCCGGCCGCGGCATCAACAGATCGTGCGTTTGGACCGGGAGAATCAAAACCCGATTGCAGACGCAACCCTCAAGCGACTGCGCGAGTTCGTGCTCGTCAGGGCTAAGACATGCGATGGCATCGTCATCTCGGATTATGGGAAAGGCGTCGTGCATGGGAGCCTCTTAAGATCGATTGCACCTTTGGTCAGGCGAAAAAAGCTTATCTGTGTGGTCGATCCAAAAAAGGAAAATTATGCGGTTTATCGGTTTCCGACTTTGATCACGCCGAACAAAGATGAGGCGAGCGAGGCCTCGGGGATCTTAATTCGAGATGACGCCAGTCTCCGGGCTGCGGGGGAGAAGTTGGTGCGCATGTGGCAGGCGGAGGCCGTTTTGATCACGCGCGGGCCGGATGGGATGAGCCTTTTTCGGCGGAACCACGCCGTTAAGCATTTCCCCACCCAACCGAGAGATATGTTCGACGTTACCGGGGCGGGCGATACGGTGGTCGCGATTTGTGGTTTGGCGCTGGCGTGCGGCGCGAGTTTTGAAGAAGCGGCCGTGGTCGCCAATCTCGCCGCCGGGCTGGTGGGCGCGGAAGTTGGAACCGTGGCGGTCTCGTTAGAAAAACTGAAGCAAAGCATCCAGAACAAGCAACTATGAAGAGCATGACAGGTTACGGCGAAGCATCGAGTCAAATTCGAGGAACAAGCGTCACCGTTCAGGTCAGGAGCTTGAACCATAGACATTTGGATCTGCAATTGAGGGCACCGAGGGAATACCTCTCCTTTGAAGAAGAGATTCGCAAAGTGATTCGCCAGAAGATTTCAAGGGGAAGGCTGGACGTCTTTATTAATCGTTCGCCGGCAAAAGGACAAGGTCGCAGGACTCGAGCTCGACGAGAAACTGTTAGGGGAATATTTGGCCACGGTCCGGCAGGCCAAACGAAAGTATCAATTGAGTGGAGACTTCAACGTGTCCCTGCTTTACAGTGTTCCAGACCTGTTGCGGGTTCGGGAAGTCGAGTTCAATGCGGCCGCGGAGCGGGAAGGGGTTTTCAAAATCCTCGATCAGGCGTTGGCGAGGCTCGAACGGGCGCGGGAACGGGAGGGACGACAACTTAAGTCGGATATGCAGTCACAGATCCGGCACTTAAAACGGATCTCGATTCTGCTTGGATTACGGGCGAGCGAGATCGGCACCCGTCCGCAAAAGACCGCGGTTGTAGCGAAGGACCGAGAGGGCTCATTGCGAGCCGACAGAGATACGCCGGAAACAGCCAATTGGATTCTCAAGGGCGACATCAACGAGGAAGTGGTGCGCTTGAAAAGCCATGTGGACGCCTTGTCGCGTGTGCTCGGGGAAAAAGAGCCGGTGGGAAAAAAGGTCGACTTCATGCTTCAGGAAGTGCAACGAGAGCTCAATACGATCAGTTCCAAGGTTCCCCACCTTCCTGTCGTTCAACTCGTGCTCGAAGGCAAAGAACGGGTCGAGAAGATCCGGGAGCAAACTCAAAACATTGAATGATTCGCAAAACCAAACATTTCGCCCGGCGAGAGGGAATTATATTTATTCTCTCGGCTCCGTCAGGGACAGGGAAAACAACGCTGATTAAAGGCTTACGGGCGGTTTATCCCGAAATGAGGCTGTCTGTTTCCTTTACCACACGGGCGCGTCGCCAAGGCGAAAGCCACTCGCGTGATTATAATTTCGTTAACGCGCCAAAATTCGCTGCCATGAAAGCCAACGGTGATTTTGCGGAATGGGCCAAGGTCCATGACTTTTTTTATGCGACGCCGCGCCGACCGCTGGACCAGTGCGTTCGTCGAGGCCAGGACATTCTTCTGGACATTGACGTCCAGGGGGCTAAAAGGATCAAGCGGAAGTATCCCCAGGCCGTTTCGATCTTTCTCCTTCCCCCTTCATGGCGTGAGTTGCGGCGGAGATTGGCCCGGAGAGGGACCGATGGCAAAGAGACCATCCGTCGGCGATTGGTTAACGCCCTAGGTGAAATAGGAGAAATAATCAAGTATGATTATTATGTCGTCAATCGCGAGGTTAAGACATCGGTGGAACTTTTGAAAGCCATCGTTGAGGCTGAGCGAGTCAAAACCTTCCGCGTAAAGCAATGGCGCATCGAGCCGTTGCATCGGCAATAAGGTGCCGGTGGCCATGAGCAAGGAAGTAAAAATCACCGACCTTGTAGATCAGGTTCAATCCTATTATCCGGCCGCGGATGTCGAACTCATCCGGAAAGCTTACGATTTTTCCGCCAAAGTGCATCAAGGGCAGAAACGGCTCTCCGGGGAACCTTATTTGATTCACCCGATGGCTGTGGCCGGCGTCATTGCCGACTTGAAGATGGACGTGCCTAGCGTCATCGGTGGTTTACTGCATGACACGGTGGAAGACACTCTGACGACGCTGGAAGAACTGAAAAGTATTTTTGGTCGAGAGATCGCCTCCTTGGTGGACGGCGTCACCAAACTCAGTCGGACGAATTTCAACAGCCGGGAAGAAAAACAGGCGGAAAACTTTCGCAAGATGCTGTTGGCCATGGGAAAGGACGTCCGCGTGATTCTCATCAAGCTCGCGGACCGGGTTCACAACATGCGCACCCTCGATCATTTGCCGCTTGAAAAACAGATTCTGACCGCCGAAGAAACGCTGGATATTTATGCGCCCATGGCGCATCGCTTGGGGGTCGCTTGGATCAAAACCGAACTTGAAGATCTTGCCCTCAAGTATTTGCACCCGGAGATCTACTACCAGCTGAAGCGCAATGTCGCCAAAAAGAAGAGTGATCGCGAAAAATACATCGCCGAAGTCATCTCCGTCATTAAAAGAAAGCTTGATGGCGAGGGTATCGAGGCGGATATTACGGGCCGGCCGAAGCACTTTTTCAGTATCTACCAAAAGATGGAAAGCCAGAACCTTCTCTACGACCAGATCTACGACTTGGTCGCCTTTCGGATTTTGGTAGATACGCTGAGGGAATGTTATGAAACGTTGGGCGTGATCCATTCCCAATGGCGTCCCGTACCGGGACGATTCAAGGACTACATCGCATTACCGAAGCCGAACATGTATCAGTCCTTACACACGAGTGTGATCGGGCCTTACGGTGAGCGGATCGAAATCCAAATCCGCACCCATGAGATGCATCGTGTCGCCGAGGAGGGAATCGCGGCCCACTGGCGTTATAAAGATGGGACCGATTTCCGGGTTAACGATAACCAGCGCTTTGCTTGGCTTAGGCAATTGCTAGAGTGGCAGCAAAACCTGCAGGACCCGCAAGAATTTTTGCACAGTCTTAAAGACGATCTTTTTACCACGGAACTTTATGTGTTTACGCCCAATGGTGACCTGTTGAATTTCCCCAAAGGGTCGACGGTTATCGATTTCGCGTACCGAATTCATTCCGACATCGGCCATCACTGCTCCGGAGCACGGGTCAACGGGCAGTTGGTTGCTCTAAAGTACATATTGCGCAGCGGTGATACCGTGGAGATTATCACGACACCTCAGCAGGTCCCGTCCCGGGATTGGCTGAAGCTGGTGAAAACGCCCCGGGCCAAAGCCAAAATCCGAGACTGGTTAAAATCACAACAGCGCGAAAGAAGCGTGGCGCTCGGACGAGAGATTCTCGACAGCGACCTGCATCGCTACGGATTGGATTACCCCACCTTGCGTAAAGAAGGCCACATCGGTTCCTTGACGAAAGAGTTAGGGCTGAAGGACGAAGAGGCCCTTCTAGCCGCTCTCGGATATGGAAGAATAACTCCCAGGCATGTGCTCGCCAAGTTGGTTCCTCCGGAGAAACTTGATGGGGCCCACAAGAAGAAGGAAGGTTCTTTGGAGCGTCTCTTTCGGCTGGCGTCAGGGCAGAAGCAGGGTTTGGGTATTCGAGTGAAGGGTGTTGATGATGTCTTGGTGAGATTCGCTCTATGTTGTCATCCTTTGCCGGGAGAGCAGATCGTCGGTTTCATCACTCGAGGGAGAGGCGTTACCGTTCATACGGTGGGTTGTCCGACGGTTCTCGAAAGTGACCCTCATCGCAAGATCGAGGTGAGTTGGGAAGAAAAAAGCGGTCAGACACCGCGCGCGGTGAAAATAGAAGTTACCTGCATAGACCAACCCGGCCTCTTGGCAGCTATTAGCTCCGCGATTACGAGCGCGGAAGCCAACATTGCGCGGGCTCAGGTAAGAACGTTCTCGGGCCAGAAGGCGCTCAACATCTTCGACGTGATGATCAAGAATTCCAAACATCTCCAGCAGGTGTTACAGAATATCTCAAAAGTGAAGGGCGTTTACAAAGCCGTCCGTGGGCGCGGTCGAACGGGAGCGGAGGTCCGGGACCCGGCGGTCCAGTGATGCGCGATGACGGCGGTGCTTATGCAACTTTTTGAACGCGTCCAGAATGAATACAGTCCGTGCAAACCAAAGCGCGCTTCACCTGCCCGTTAAAGTTGGCCCTAACGCGCTGCAGATTGGGGCGCCAAGAGCGCTTGCTCTTGTTGTTGGCGTGACTGACGTTGTGGCCGACCGAGCGGCCCTTCCCGCAAATGGAACAAATCCGCGCCATATTTTTTAACTCCTTATCTTCGCAATGATTTCCGTCGTCGAGAAGCCCTTCAAATAGGGAACGACAACGATTTTACCGCCAGTCCTTCTGACGAGATCGGCGCCTACGACTGCTTCGGCGGACCAATCGCCGCCTTTAACAAGTATGTTTGGGCGCAAGATCGAAATAACATTGTACGGATCCGGCTCGTCAAACAACAGCACGTAATTTACCATCTCCATTGCGGCAATCAACTCAAGTCGATCGGTCTCCGATACGATTGGGCGGCTCGGTCCCTTAATCGTCTTAACGGATCGGTCGCTGTTGACAGCGACGACCAGCAGATCCCCCAGCGCCTTGGCCTCCCGCAAAAGGTAGATGTGTCCCCGATGGATCAGGTCAAAACAGCCGTTGGCAAAAACTACAATCTTTCCATTTGTTCTCGCGGCGGCGGTGAGCGTCTTAAGCTCGTCTAGGCTTTTAACCTTGTCCGACACATTCAATGGGTAACATGAGAAACTGGGGTTTTCAATTGGAAGTTCCCGTGTTTCAAGGATATTCGATGTCTTGACCCACCCGCAAATTTTCGCTAAGGTCGAAGGCAACTCGAAAACGCCGCACTTTTGTCACCTCGTTCCCGAAATCAGGAGGAAAAAATGGAATATCAAGATCTTAGAGATTGGATCGAAATCGCCGATGAAATGGGGGAGTTAAAAACCCTCAAAGGCTGTGACTGGAACCTAGAAATTGGCGCCGTTACCGAGCTGGTGGCCCACAAAGAAGACGGTCCCGCCGTTTTGTTTGACGATATTAAGGGTTATCCAGCGGGCTACCGGGTGTTGTCCAATTCCCTTGCCTCGAGGAAACGGCTGGCGTTGACCCTCGGTCTTCCGGCGGGCGACACTAAAATGGACTTCGTCAAAATCTGGAAAGACAACTACAAGAATATCAAACCCGTTCCGGCGAAGTTTGTTAAGAAGAGCCCGCTATTTGATAACGTTTACAAAGACGGCGACATCGATATGTTTAAGTTCCCAACGCCGTTTTGGCACGACAAGGATGGGGGACGCTACATCGGCACCGGGAGCGTAGACATCACACGCGACCCGGACGAAGGATGGGTGAATTACGGTACTTACCGCGTCATGATTCATGACAAGAATAAGGTGGGATTCTACATTTCGCCTGGTAAGCACGGCCGCATGCAACGCGATAAATACGCCGCCAACGGTCAGCCCTTTAAGATGGCTATGTCGTTCGGCCACGATCCGCTGACCTTTTTGGCGGGGAGCATCGAAGTTCCTTACGGCGTTCCCGAATATGAATTTATTGGCGGTATTCGTGGCGAACCGTTCGAAATGATCGAAGGCGAGTACTCCGGACTACCGATTCCGGCAAACGCCGAGATCGTCATTGAGGGCGATGTACATTTCGATAATCCAAAGGTCGAAGGTCCATTCGGTGAATGGACGGGTTATTATGCTAGCGCAGAACGGTCGGAACCCTGGGTGGAAGTGAAGCGGCTTTACCACCGCAACAATCCGATCATCCTCGGTTCCCCTCCTGGCCGGCCTCCTTCAGAGCTCGGGTGGTACCGCTCTTACCTCCGTTCCGCGCTAATTTGGGACGAGATGGAGAAGGCCGGTGTGCCGGATGTCAAAGGGGTTTGGCTTACCGTGTCGGGCGGCAGCCGGCTGATGATGGTGGTTTCGATCAAGCAGCGATATCCGGGCCATGCCAAGCAAGCCGCCGTCATTGCATCGCAATGCCACGCTGGCGCCTATCTCGGCCGTTTCGTGGTGGTGGTCGACGATGACATCGATCCGTCGAACACGGACGACGTCATCTGGGCCATGGGTACCCGCTGCGAACCGGAACAGGATATCGACATCCTCCGCCGTTGCTGGAGCGGGCCGCTCGATCCCGTCATTCAAGTGGGCAAGAAAGGCTTCAACTCTCGCGCAATCATTGACGCGACGCGGCCCTACGAGTGGATGAAAGACTTTCCGCCGGTGGCGGAATCTTCCAGAGAAGTTATGGACGCTACAGCCAAAAAGTGGGGCGCGGAGCTGTTCGGCAGCAACGGAAAAAAGTAGAATCGGCTAGCGAATTTAAGTTGCGGTTACGAGGGCAAGTCGATCATAATAAGGGTCGGCTTGCCCTTTTTTGTGACTTCCAATTTGATCTGAGTCTCCGCCTTTCTGGACTGGACAAATGCCTCCAGTTCATGGGCGGATTGAATCGACTTGGTCGTCTCGCTTTCGTGATGACGTCTCCGCGTTGCATTCCCGCAACCATCGCGGCACTGCCTTTGGCCACGTCAACCACCAGAACGCCTCTCTGGAACGGAATGTCCAAAAGGGCTGCGACTTCTGCGGTCAAATCCTGCGCTTGGATGCCTGACCGTTTTTGTAACTCTCTGGTGGGAGGAGGAGTGTTGAGCGCCGGCAACGACTTGGATTTCGCTAGTACCTGGGTCGACGCGTAGATAGGCACTTTCATTCTCAAGGCGACGGCAAGGGCGTCGCTTGGTCGCGCATCGATCTGCAAGTCCTGACCCCTCATGACTAAGAATAGAACGGCGAAGTAGGTATTGCGCCGAAGGTCGGTAATCATCACCCGTTGCAGGGTTGCGCCTAATCCTTGGATGATGTTGCGAATCAGATCGTGAGTCAGCGGTCGCGGCGGTGTCACATGCTCAAGTTCGAGGGCAATGGCTCTTGCTTCGGGCACGTCGATCCAGATCGGCAGGAGTTTTTTGTCAGCCACGGTTTCAAGAACGACGATTGGGCTTTGTGTATTCGGATCGAGCATGAGAGTTTTGATTTTTGCCTCCACGGAGCTGATCTCTTGCGCGGCGTAGAGGCAGATAGGAAAGAAAAAGAGAAGCGATAACAGAAAAAGCCATGGGCTACGTTTCATACAAGCCTCCTTCGCTAGAGTGGTGGCTGTTATCCCATCGTTTCCTCTGCCCCAGCTTATCCGTGGCCGTTGGAGGATGTCAACAATGCCGTTTTTCTTGACCCGGTGATTCGGGCTGAGTTATTGTCGGCCCTAGGAGAGCTTTCCCGTCGTGAAAATTCACATTCTCTCGGATGAGATGGCGAGCCGCATCGCCGCCGGCGAGGTGGTCGAGCGTCCGGCGTCGGTGGTTAAGGAGCTCATAGAAAATTCCTTGGATGCCGGTGCGACGGAGATCTCCGTCTCCATTGAAAAGAGTGGCACGGCACTGATTTGCGTGACTGACAACGGTGAAGGCATGGGGTCTGAAGATCTCGCCCTAGCGGTAGAAAGACACGCGACGAGCAAACTGAGAAACGAAGAGGATCTCTTCCGCATCGCCACTTTGGGATTTAGGGGGGAAGCGTTGCCGAGTATCGCCTCCGTTTCAAGGATGGAAATCGTGTCTCGCCTGCCCCTGTCGGAAACGGGATTCCGGATACGGATCGAAGGAGGAAAAAAGGCAGCGCCTTTGGTGACGGGTTCGCCACCGGGGACGAGTGTTGAGATCAGAGATATTTTTTTCAACACTCCGGCTCGACGCAAGTTTCTCAAATCGCCTGCTACTGAGCTGAGCCATATTTGTGACGTGTTTAACCGCATGGCGTTAGCCCATCCGGAGGTTCACTTTCGTCTCTCTCATGAGGGCAGGACGATTGCGGATCATGCAGTCGTGAACCAGCTCAGCGATCGCTTTTATCAGGTTTTAGGGCGCGAAATCGCAAAGGATTTGATCCCTTTCTCTTGGGTCCGAGGCGATTTGCTTGCCAGCGGATACCTAAGCTCTGTGCCGACTTCGTTCCCCAATTCGCGCTATCTTATTACATTTGTTAATCGCCGTTTTGTACGGGACAAGACGTTGACGCACGCGGTGTTGCAGGGCTATGAGACTTTGCTGATGAAGGGCCAGTATCCTGCGGTGGTCCTCTTTCTGGACATTCCGTCTGCCGAGGTAGACGTTAATGTCCATCCGGCAAAGTATGAAGTTAAGTTCCGCCGACAGTCGATCGTGCACGAAACGGTTGCCGAGGCCATTCAGCAAAAGCTAAAAGAAAAAGCCAAAGAACCGTCACGAAACACATTCCCAACCATGTCCGGGCCGTTTGCCGGGGTGATGGAGGCGCAGCTACCGTATCGACCGTGTCGCAGAGCAAGAAAGGCACCCCGGGACGGATGCGTTTCCGATTTCCGGCGGCGGACACGCGGAATCGATCCCCAGTGGATTTTTCTCTTCTTTGAGTATCTTGGGCCAGATTCTTGGCTGCTATTTGGTTTGTTCCTCTCCGCAGGGATTGGCGCTTATCGATCAACATGCCGCCCACGAGCGGGTTTTCTTCGAAAAGTTCCGGCAACAATTGATTGGGGGGAATGTTCAGAAGCAGAGCCTACTCATCCCGCAAACGATTGAACTAACCGCCGGAGAGCTGATGCTCTTGGAGCAAAAACTTCCGGCCTTGGAGCGGTTGGGATTTCTTCTGGAGCCGTTCGGTCCTGCTTCCTACGCTATTACTGGAGTCCCGGCGCTTTTGCCGGAAGGTGATTACCGTCCCATCGTGCGACAAATGGTTGCGGAGTTGGCGGAGGTGGAGAATTCAGAGAAACTACGACAGCATCTGGAAGAGCGACTGGCGAGTATGGCATGCCATAGTGTTATACGGGCCAATCGTAAACTAGAAATGCGCGAAATGCAGGCGCTGCTAAGCGAGCTGGATGGAATTGAATTTGCTACCCAATGTCCCCATGGTCGCCCGGTGCTGATCGAATTTGGCCGCGATGAGCTTGATCGGATGTTTAAGCGCGTGGTGTAGTCTCTAGGGAGTTCTGGTTCAAGGTTCAAAGTTGCGGGTTCGAGGTTCTGAGTATTCACCTTGAACATTGAACCTTGAACTTTTGAACCGAAAGGACCTCGTCCCCACTTTTCCATGAAGCCTAAACTAGTGATTGTCCTTGGCCCTACGGCCGTGGGCAAGAGCGAGGTTGTGCTGGAGCTCGCGCCACAGCGAAATGCGGAGATCATCAACGCCGACTCGCAACAAGTGTACCGACAAATGGACATTGGCACGGCGAAGCCGTCTTCCAAGCTGCGCAAGAGGATTCCGCATCATGTGATCGATGTTGTTGATCCGGATCAAGAGTTTAATGCCGCCAAGTATCGGGAACTGGCTTCAGCCAGCATCCATGATATCCGGAAACGAGGCAAAGAGGCGATAGTCTGCGGTGGAACGGGACTGTACATCAAAGCGCTCACGCGGGGTTTGTTCGTTGGCCCCGCACAAAACGCTGGAATCCGAGCAGCCCTCACCCTGGAGGCGGAGGGGAGTGGCCTCAGACCGCTTTACGAGCGGCTTGAGCGAGTCGATCCGTCAGCAACCTCATGGATTCATCCCAATGACCGACAGCGAATCATTCGCGCGCTGGAAGTTTATGAATTGACGGGCAAACCCATGAGCGAGTGGCAGAAAGAACATGGTTTCAAGGAGGGCCCTTTTGAGACACTCAAGATCGGAATGGTCCGTGACCGTGCAGAACTTTACAATTTAATCGATCAACGTTCTGACAGAATGATCGAAGAAGGCTTGGTCGACGAAGTGAAGGGCCTTTGTGAGAAAGGTTATGGCCTCGGTCTAAAACCGCTTCGAAGTGTTGGTTATAAGCATGTTGGATTTTTTCTCGAGGGGCAGATGACTTTGAAGGATGCCGTGTCTTTGATGAAAAGAGATACGCGCAGACTTGCCAAACGGCAACTCACGTGGTTTCGAAGCGATAAAGAGATTCGCTGGTTCCATCCCGAGCTTGAACGAGCAAAGATTAAAGGTTTAGTCGAAGAATTTTTGCATTAAATCATGCCTGTCTCGCATGGGTTGCCGGGAAAGACTCACGATCACGCGCTAGCAACAGGGGAGCGGATTTTCGATTAAATTATAGACATGATCGAAGGTGACTTCGTTGATGCGCGCGAGAATTTTGAAAGTCCGCGGCGGCTCGTTCTTGAGAAATACCATGATTGCGGTCTCGACGGGTGGACATCCGGCTTTCACGCAGGGAACCTCTTTGACCACAACCGGCGCGTCGGGGGGGAACGTTAGGATAGTCTGTACCCAGTAGCGAATCTGATCGAGAGTGAATTTGGAAACGTCTTGCTTACGACCGAAGGGGTCCACTTCATCGGCAGGGCCTGTGCCGTTGTCCGTGGTAATGCATTGCATGAAACCCTGAGTAATTTTGTCTTTGTCCAAGTCGCGACCGATAAAAACCAGGCGATTGAGCCGTTCTTCATCCGCCGCCCACGCACGACCGGGCCGACCCTCAAAGAGCATATGGACGCCCTGAAAGACGAATTGGTCTGTGTCTTTGCGCAGGTTTAAAATGCCCTTCATGCGCATGATTTTTTCGCCGAATTCGGCGATGAGCTCGCGAAACCACTGGCTCACTTTTACGCCATCCAGATCACCCGGTGTCGCGATGGCAACCGTTTCGATGTCTTGGGTGTGACTGTGGTTGTGGTCGTGGTTTTGCGATTTCACTTCGAGCTCGAGAGCGCGTAAATCCAAGATCGTGCCGATATCGACATCGGAATTCCTCGTCTGGCAGATTCGGGCCGCGCCGTTTAAATTACGAATCTTATATTCCAGCTCCGGTAAATCTTCGGGGTTGATGAGATCGATCTTGTTCAGCAGCACCATGTCGGCGAAGCCGATCTGTTCTTTCGCTTCGGGGGATTGTTTCAATTGTTGGTAGACGTGCTTGGCGTCGACAACGGTGACCACGCCGTTCAGTTGATATGCCGTCTTGATCCGATCGTCGATAAAAAAAGTTTGTACGACCGGTGCCGGATCAGCCAGACCCGTGGTCTCGATCATCAAGGTATCGAATTTCTCGCGGTGCTCGAGAAGCTGGAAAAGACTGCGCACAAGATCACCGCGCACGGTGCAACAGATGCAGCCGTTGCTCATTTCCACGACTTCCTGATCCGATGAGATCAACAAGTGGTGATCGATGCCCACTTCACCGAATTCATTGACAATCACGGCGACTCGGCGTCCGTGGTCCGCGGTCAGTATGCGGTTCAGCAATGTGGTCTTTCCAGCGCCTAAAAACCCCGTGAGGACGGTCACCGGGACTCTCTGATCATTCTCATTTGCCATCGGCGTCAAGTACCTCCGCAATTCTCCTTTGAAAAAATAACAACGGGGCGGAGTTGAGTCAACCTGGAAGCAATTGTATATCTAGTCCAATTGCGGAGGTTTGTCAGATGAAGCTCGAGGGAAAAGTGGCATTGGTCACGGGATTTGGTTCGGGTCTAGGCCGGGCGATTTCGGTGCTGTTCGCCAAGGAGCGCGCAGCCGTGGCGGGAACGTCAACCACCGAGGCCAAGGGGCGAGACACGGCGGCGATGATTGAAAACGACGGAGGAAAAACGTTCTTTCGCCCGGGGGATGTAAGCGACTCTGAGCAGATGAAGGCAGTGATCGACGAGACGATCCAACGATTCGGCGGCTTGGATATTGTAGTCAACAGCGCGGGTGTGCGAACCAACGGGAGCATTACTGAGATTACCGAAGAACAATGGGATCGAACCCTCGACGTAAACCTCAAGGGGGTCTTTGTTGTTTCGCGTCTTGCGATCCCGCAAATGATCAAACGCGGCGGCGGAGTGATTCTCAATATCGGGGCGCGTTCAGGGATGGCCGGCCAGGCCGGACGCGCGGCGTATTGCGCCTCGAAGGGTGGGTTGATCACTTTGACCGAGGCCATGGCCATGGATTATGCTGGGCAGAAAATTCGCGTCAACTGCATTTGTCCGGGACCAACGAGAACGCCGATGGTCGATACCTCGACGCCGGAACGGCTCGCGCATTACCAACGACGGGTGCCCATTGGACGGATTGGCGAACCGGAAGACATCGCCCGGGCGGCTCTTTACTTGGCATCCGACGAGGGATCCATGGTGACCGCCGCCGTTTTGCCGGTGGACGGGGGTATGCGTTTGACCGGTAGGTAAATTCGTCGATGACTGAACCGGAAGGCTTTTTTGAGGCGACGCACTCAGCCGGAAGTGAGACGTTTCAGAGTCCTTGCCAGATCAACGGGCAGGGAGGCTACCCAACTGCCTCGCTTGCCACAGTATTCCAAGGCAACCATCGACGCGTGAAGGAACTGGCGGCGCAGCCCGTGCGCCTGGCGAAATTTCTTGTTGAATGAAAAGTCTCCGTGCTGATCGTCCAAAACGACAGGGTGGCCATAGCGCGCGAAATGAAGACGAATTTGATGCATCCGGCCCGTGGCGATGATCGCTCGAACCAAAGTAGTTTCCGAGAATCTCTTGACGACCCGAAAACGGGTTAGAGCGCGAACCGGTTTGCCCTCCCTACCTGGAAGCCGCAACTCTATCGTCCCTTCGTTCTCTTGAAGCCGCCCCGCCAACAAGCAGACATACTCTTTTTCCACCCTCCCCTCAGCAAATAAGTTCTCCAACTCTCTCGCCATCGGTTCGTTCTTGGCCGCGAGCAATACGCCGGAAGTGTCCTTATCGAGGCGGTGAATCAGCCGTGGTGCAATTCCCTGAGGGCGATATCTTGTTTCCAATATCCCTAAAATGGAATGCCGCTTGAGAATGTCTCTGCCCTCGTGAACCGCAATGCCCGCCGGTTTGTTGAGGACGATAATTTCATCGTCTTCAAAAATAATTTCCAAGTCAGACTGGGGTGTGGCATTTTGGCGGGTTGGCTGTGGGCTTTCCTCGAATGGAATGTAGAGTTGAATGCGATCTCCCGGGACGATTGGATCGGCGGGTTTGGACCGTCTGCCGTTAACCCGCACGCCATTCTTACGGAAGAGTTTTCTTACATAACCGATGGGAAAGCGTTTCTTGAGAAAATTCTCCAACTTCTTGGAACTTTCTCCAGCCGTAATGGAGATTTCTTGTATCACGCTCATGAGATAACCAAGACGGCGCTCCGTCGTCAAGAGTACAATATGGCAATATTTGCAATTCTGTAGGAATTAAGATACGTTACGCGGGTGGCGCCAAGGAATAAGCCTTGTTGTAGCGCCTGGGTGAGGTGTTATTGAGCCGTAAAGAGTCGGTCGATGCTCTCAGAAAAAAGATCGATCAGATTGATGAAAAAGTTGTTGCTCTTCTAAACGACCGTGCTTCGCTCGCACTACGGATCGGTCATAGTAAAAGGCTCAACCACGAAGGAGTTTACGCGCCTAGCCGCGAGCAGGAAGTCCTTCATCGGGTCGGCAAGTTAAGTCGCGGGCCGCTGTCTCAACAGGCACTTCGTTCTGTCTTCAAAGAAGTTATCGGCGTTTGCCGTTCCCTCGAATCACCCTTGAGGGTTGCATTTTTCGGGGCTGAGGGCACGTACTCCCATCTCGCCGCCAGGGAAAAATTCGGCTCTGCGGTCACTTTACTCTCGACCCCCAGCATCAGCGATGTCTTTCAGGAGGTCAGGCAGGGACGAGTTTCTTTTGGCGTCGTGCCAATAGAAAATTCGACCGAGGGTGTCGTGGCTCATACCCTCGATCTATTGGTGGAATCTGACTTGCAGATTTGCGCGGAAATTTTCCTGGACATTCATCATAACCTGTTATCGCGCAGGGGTCGCGCCGAGGACATTCAGAAGATCGTTTCCCACCCTCAGGCGTTGGGCCAGTGTCGTCGTTGGCTCGCCAGCCATTTTCCCAAGGTGGAGGTGGAGGAGGTGGCAAGCACCGCCCACGCCGCGATGATGGCAGCAACGGATGCCGCACTCGCTGCCATATCGAGTAGCTTGGCCAGGGAAGTTTATGATCTTCAACCCGTTGCGGAAAATATCGAGGATCAGAGCAATAACATCACGCGCTTCCTGGTCATCGGACACGATGATTCGAAGCCCAGTAGAGATGACAAAACTTCACTGGTCTTCTCGGTGAAAGATGAGCCCGGAATTTTGCACCGGATGCTGGAACCTTTTGCCAAAGGCCGAATCAACTTGACGAAGATCGAGTCGCGCCCTTTGAAGAATAAACCCTGGGAGTACATGTTTTTCATCGATTTCAAGGGACACAAAGAAGAAGGGGGGGTCAAAAGAGCCATCAAGAAGTTGAAGAACAATTGTCTCTTCTTAAAGATCTTGGGCTCTTATCCGAGCGGCATATGAGCCCGATGGATCGAGTCCCAGAATATATCCGCACGTTGGTGCCCTACCTCCCCGGTAAACCCATTGAAGAGGTCGAGCGGGAATACGGCATTTCCAATTCCGTCAAGCTCGCTTCCAACGAAAACCCGTTGGGTCCTTCGCCCAAGGCGATGCGCGCCATTCGGGACAAACTGGACCAGTTGCATCTCTATCCGGACGGCGATTGTTTTTATTTGAAATCCGCTTTGGCGGACAAGTTAGGGATCGAAGGCGAACGACTGATCTTTGGCAACGGCTCCAATGAACTCATTGAGTTGGCGGTTAGAACCTTTATGCGTCCCGGCGATGAAGCGGTGATGGCCCAACAGGCCTTCGTAGTTTATCAATTGGTGGTTCAAGCCGCGGGTGGCCTAGGCAAAGTCGTACCGCTGCGGGACTTCACGCATGATCTTTCAGCCATCGCCGAGGCCATCGGCCCGAAAACGCGGATCGTTTTTTTGGCCAATCCGAACAATCCCACCGGGACGATCTATCGCCGCGACGAATGGGAACGCTTTCTCCAACGGGTATCTCCCCACGTCTTGATTGTCGTTGATGAAGCCTATTTCGAGTATGTCGGCGACGCAAACTATCCCGATTCATTAAAATATCATGATCATGGAAGGACACTGCTGACACTCAGGACCTTTTCCAAGCTTTATGGTCTAGCCGGCTTGAGGATCGGTTATGGCGTAGCGTCCAAGGAGATCGTGGATCTTCTGCACAGAGTTCGCCAGCCATTCAACGTCAACGCTGTGGCGCAGTGGGCCGCCTTGGCGGCGTTAGAGGATCACGAACATGTCCGGCGGAGCCTCGATGTCAACCGAAAAGGTATGCAGTACCTCAGCAAGGAGATCGCCCAACTCGGCCTGGAGCAGGTTCCAAGCAGCGCGAATTTTATTCTGACTCGGGTGGGAAATGGAAATCATGCGTTTCAACAACTGCTCGCGCACGGAGTGATCGTGCGGCCGATGGCGGTCTATGACCTTCCGGAATACGTCAGGGTCACGGTCGGTACCAAGGAGGAGAACCGGAGATTCATCGACGCCTTAAAGAAAGTCATTAAGGCTTTTTAGTTTTGGGGGGAGAGATTTGTCGCGATGATTGTTGTTTTAAAGCCTGAAATTCAACCCGACGAGATTCAGAGAGTTGTTGAGCGAATCGAAAGCTTCGGCCTTCGTGCGCATCTATCGCAGGGAGAGGAAAGAACGATCATTGGGGCCATTGGCGATGAACGGCTTCTGGCAGATCAAACACTGGAGTCCTTTCCCGGCGTCGAAAAGGTGCTCCCCATCCTTAAACCCTATAAGCTCGTGAGCAGAGAGTTTCAACCCAGCAACACCATCATTCAGATTAACGGACGCAGAATCGGCGACAAGAGAATACACGTTATGGCCGGTCCCTGCTCCGTCGAATCGCAAGAGCAAGTTCTGGGGGCTGCCATTCCAGTCAAAGAAGCCGGGGCGACGTTTCTGCGCGGCGGCGCTTACAAGCCGAGAACCTCGCCCTATAGCTTCCAGGGTTTGGGCCCGCAAGGTTTGGATCATTTGGCTCATGCTCGCGAAGTGACCGGATTGCCGATCATCACCGAAGTTCTCGATCCCCGGGATTTGGAGATTGTATGCAAGTATACCGACATTCTTCAGATCGGCGCGCGCAACATGCAGAACTTCAAGCTGCTCACGGACATCGGCAAACTCGACAAACCGGTCATGCTCAAGCGGGGCTTGAGCGCTACCATCCAAGAATTCTTGCTTTCCGCCGAATACATCGCGGCGGAAGGCAATCGAAGAATCATCCTCTGTGAACGCGGCATCAGAACGTATGAAACCGAGACGCGCAACACGCTCGACTTAAGCGCGGTACCCGTACTCAAGCAGTTGACGCACTTGCCGGTGTTCGTCGATCCGAGTCACGGCACCGGAAGGTGGGATCTAGTGGCACCGATGGCCCTAGCGGCTATTGCAGCGGGAGCGGACGGGCTTTTGATAGAGGTCCATCCAAAGCCCGAAGTGGCCCTGAGCGACGGCCCGCAGTCGCTCAAGCCGCTCAAATTCGCCGCCCTTATGGAACAGCTAAAGAAGGTGGCGGTGGCTTTGGGTAGGGAGGTTTAGTGGCGTTGATTTTTCGGCGGATGGTGGTTGTGGGAGTGGGACTGATCGGTGGATCGTTGGCGCTCGATGTGCGGAGGCGCGGCTTGGTAGAAGAGATCATGGGTGTCGGCCGAAGCGAAAAGAATCTCCAATTTGCCCAGCGGCAGGGTATGATCGATGGTTATGTTACGAAGGAGACGGACGTTCCCGAAGATACGGATCTGTTGATGATGGCCACGCCGGTTCAAACCACGGTCGCTCTTACCAAAGGATTTTTGCCCGCGTTGCGGCAGGGTTGCATCGTCAGCGATGTGGGCAGCGTGAAGGCGGAAATTGTTCACGGAATGGAAAAACTACTGCCGTCGGATATTCCGTTCGTAGCGGGTCATCCGATCGCGGGAGGTGAACAATGGGGCGCCCGGGCCGCAAAAGCGGATCTTTTTGCAGGTCATCGTTGCATTCTAACGCCGACGAAGAGAACCGATGCAGCGGCCTTGAGAAAAATCGCCCTGCTGTGGCGCAAAGTGGGGGCAAAAGTAGAAATGATGGATCCGGAAACCCACGACCGAGTGCTGGGCATCATCAGCCACTTGCCCCATGTGTTAGTCTATGCTCTTGTGAACACTTTGGCAGAGACTCGGGTTCGCGGTATCGATCTGAAAACCTACTGCGCCGGCGGCTTTAAGGATTTTACCAGGATCGCCTCGAGCCGGCCCGAATTGTGGCGCGATATATGCCTGTTGAATCGCCGCGCCCTCGGCGAGTCGCTCGGGGATTACATCAAAAGCCTTGAGCAACTTAAACGTTGGATTGAGGACGGCGAGGGCGCTTTGCTGGAAAAGGAGTTTGCGCGGGCCAATCGAATCCGCACCCAGATTGTCTAGCGCGCTACGACATGAAACGAATCGAGCCAGCCCGAGGCCCGCTGCATGGAGATATCACCGTGCCGGGAGACAAATCCATCGGACATCGCGCGGTGATTTTTGCCAGCATCGCTTCCGGCCGAAGCCGCATTTTCAATCTCTCGGGGGGCGAGGACAATCTGCGAACCGTCCAAGCGTTCAAGGATATGGGGATTAAGATCTGGTCCGAAGGCAATTCTCTTTACCTGGAAGGAAGGGGCTGCAACGGTTTGTCGGCGCCCGGTAAAACGATTGACTGTGGTAACTCAGGAACCGCCATGCGCCTTCTCTCCGGAGTATTGGCCGGACGTCCTTTTACCAGCCGCCTCGACGGCGACGCTTCGCTTCGACAGCGACCGATGCAGCGAGTGATCGACCCGCTGGGACGCATGGGAGCCCAGATCAGAAGCCGGGAAGGCAAAGGCCTCGCCCCTCTGGAAATCCAAGGCGCCAAGTTGAAAGCCATCGACTATAGAATGCCCGTCGCCAGTGCCCAGGTAAAATCGGCGATCCTGTTGGCGGGGCTGCAGGCCGAGGGGGTCACAAGTCTGGAAGAGCCGCAAAGTTCGCGTGATCACACCGAGCTGATGATCAAGGGCTTTGGAGGTGAAGCCAAAGTTGAGGGTCGCTCGGTCACGGTTATGGGCGGACAAGAACTTTCCGGAAGAGAAGTGCGCATCCCGGGTGATATTTCGTCTGCTGCTTTTTTCCTTGTGGCGGCAGCGGTGATTCCCGGTTCGGAAATCATCGTCCGGGATGCCGGCGTGAATCCCACCCGTGATGGCGTGATTGAAGTCCTGCGCCGTATGGGAGCCAAAGTCCAATTTCTCAACCCGCGAATCGAAACGGGCGAGCCCGTCGCTGACATTAAAGTATATGGCGGTCAATTGACGGGCGTTGAGATCGGCCCGGAGATGGCGGCGCGAACCATTGACGAGTATCCCATTTTAGCGGTAGCGGGAGCACTGGCGGCGGGAGTGACCACGATCTCGGGCGTCAAGGAACTCCGCTACAAGGAGTCGGATCGTATCGCCACCATGACAGAGGGCCTTCGTCATCTGGGCGTCGAGGTCGAAGAACGAGAAGACGGCATGACCATTCGAGGCGGGAAGCCCCTTGAGGCAGCAACGGTAAAGACCTATGGTGATCATAGGGTCGCTATGTCATTGGCGATCGCCGGTTTGTCCACCAACGGCGGCCTGCAAATGGACGATGCAGGCTGCGTCGATACTTCGTTTCCCGGGTTTTTTGAGTTATTGAAACGGATGTGTTCGCATTCGGTAAGCTTAGAGAGTATATAGGCGCGAAAGACGGTGAGCGCATTGATTATTGCCATCGACGGGCCATCCGCAGCGGGTAAAAGTACACTGGCGAAGCGGCTCGCCAAGGATTTGGGCTTTACCTACTTGGATACGGGAGCCATGTATCGAGCTCTCGCGCTCAAAGTCTTAAGGGAAAGCATCGATATCGGCAACGACGCGGCGCTTACGAAACTCATGGACGGCACGGAAATCGACCTCGTAGAAAAGGGAGGCAAACTTCAGGTGCTGTTGGATGGCGAGGACGTTTCGGAGGCGATTCGGACTCCAGAAGTCAGTCAAATGGCGTCGAAAGCTTCAGCGCTGAAGGTGGTGCGTCATGGGCTGTTGGTTTTACAGCGGGCCTTCGGGCGAAGAGGGAATGTGGTGGCAGAGGGTAGGGATATCGGCACCGTCGTGTTCCCCGACGCGGAAGTGAAGATTTACCTGGATGCTTCGGCGGAGGAGAGAGCGCGCCGGCGCGTCGAAGAGTTGCGGAAGACGGGCCGGCAAGTGAGTCTCGATGAAACGCTCCGGGAGATGGGGGAAAGAGATAAAAGGGACAGCGAGCGCGATCTGGCCCCGCTGCGAAAAGCGAACGATGCTATCGCCCTCGACTCCACCGCGCTGGACGCTGAAACCCTGGCGCAGACAGTGATGCAACAGATTCGTAAGAAGCCTTTAGAAAATTAAAGTAGATTGGAGTTACCTCCATGGCTCAGAAGGAAGAAGAAATAAAAGGCCCGCCCCCTGGCGGCGCTAATGAATTTGCAGCGCTGTTTGAGGAGAGCCTGCGCTCGGTCAAACCTGGGGGTGTCGTCAAAGGCAGAGTTGTCGGCATCACATCCACTCACGTTCTGATTGACGTCGGGTACAAGTCGGAGGGACAAATCCCGCTCGGGGAGTTTTTGGACAGAGAGGGCAATCTCCAGGTTAAGGTGGGTGACCAAGTTGATGTTTTCTTCGATTCTTCCGAGGGAGAAAATGGCGGTATTGTCCTGTCTCGCCAGCGGGCCGAAAATATCAAGATTTGGGAAGAGATCGAAAACGCCTATAACGAGGGCAGGGGAGTCGAGGGTTTTATTATCGGCAAGGTTAAAGGCGGGTTCAAGGTCGACGTGGGAGTGCCGGGATTCTTGCCGGGATCTCACGTGGATATCCGTCCAACACGTAATTTGGACAAGTTCATCGGTACCAGAGATCGTTTTGCGATTCTAAAATTCAATCGTGCGCGCGGCAATGTCGTGGTGTCGCGCCGAGCGTTGCTGGAAAAAGAACGCGACACGCTTAAGCAGGAAGTGCTGAAGGTCATTGAGGAAGGTGTCATTCTGGAAGGGACGGTCAAGAATATCACCGGCTATGGGGCGTTCGTAGATCTAGGCGGCATCGATGGTATCCTCCACATCAGCGACATGTCTTGGGGCCGGATCAATCACCCTTCCGAAATCGTGCAGGTGGGAGAGAAAGTAAAAGTTGTGGTCTTGAAGTTCGATGCCGAGAAGGAGCGAATTTCCCTGGGCATGAAACAATTGACGCCTGACCCGTGGCACACGGTCGCCGATCGATATTCCGTAGGCGCTCGGGTCCAAGGCAAAGTCATAAGTCTGATGGACTATGGAGCCTTTGTTGAGCTGGAGAGCGGTATCGAAGGGCTCATCCATATTTCAGAGATGTCATGGACCAGAAAAATTTCCCATCCTTCCAAGGTGCTTCAGGTTGGGCAGACTGTTGAGGTTGTCGTTCTCAACGTAGACCCGAACCACCGTCGTATTTCCTTGGGACTCAAACAAGTCATGGCCAATCCCTGGGAGCTTGCCAAGGAAAAATATACGGTCGGAACCGTCATCACAGGACCGGTCCGAAACGTCACCGATTTCGGTATTTTCGTGGGCATAGAAGAAGGCATCGATGGTCTGGTTCACATTTCGGATCTTCATTGGACCAAGAAAATCAAGCACCCATCGGAGCTCTATAAAAAAGGCGATATGGTGGAAGCCAAGGTGCTGGGGGTCAACGTCGAAAACGAGCGTTTCTCCCTCGGTGTCAAACAACTGACCACCGATCCGTGGAAGATTATTGCTGAACGGTTTCCGGTAGGCTCCAAAGTCAAAGGACAAGTGACCAGCGTGCCAGATTTCGGTGTCTTTGTGCGCTTGGACGAGGGAGTTGAAGGGCTCATCCATGTCTCTCAATTGAGCACCGAACGGGTGGATAAACCTTCTAGCCTGTTCAAAGTCGGAGACGAGTTAGAAGCGGAGGTCATCAATCTGGATGTCAACGAAAGAAAGATTGCCCTCAGCGTCCGCGCGTTGCGCAAGACGGAAGAACGGCAGGAAATGGAGAACTATCTGAGCCGGGAAAAAGAGGGAGGGCGATTCTCCTTTGAATCTATCCTTAATGAGGAGCTTCGGCTAGACCGAGACGAAGAGGGTGGGCAACAGGGTCGTAAAAAACAAGGAGGGTAACCCGTAGCCGGTTCGCTGCAGGAAAGTCCATGGCAAAAATGCATTCGCTATTTAAAGGTTTAGGGATCCTTTCGGCATTGATCTTGGTGTTTTTTGTGCTGGTATTCTTCTATGCGTATCTCACGGGGGGTGATGCTAAAGTCCTTTCCTTTCTTTCGGGGGACGGTGTGGGTGTGCTACAGATCGAAGGCGCGATCGATGATTCCCGCGACGTGGTGGGTGAGCTCAAGCGATTCAATGAGGCGCCTTGGATCAAGGCCATTGTCGTGCGCATCGACTCTCCGGGAGGAGCGGTGGCTCCAACTCAGGAAATCTTTGACCAACTGCAGAAGACCAAGAAAAAGAAACCGCTGATCGCTTCCATGGGGAGCATGGCGACGTCGGGAGGCTACTATATCGCCAGCGCGTGCGACAAGATTATCGCGAATCCAGGCACCTTGACCGGTTCCATCGGCGTTATTATGCAGCTCACTAATGTCGAGGACTTGATGAAAAAAGTTGGCGTCAAAGGTTACAATATCAAGAGCGGAGCGAACAAGGATATCGGATCTCCGTTTCAGCCGCTTTCGCCGGAGGGCAGAGAGATCCTTCAAAGCCTGGTCGATAACGTACACAGTCAGTTTATCAGCGCCGTGGCCAAAGGAAGAGGCATGAACGAATCGCAAGTTAGAAAACTGGCTGACGGCCGCGTTTATTCCGGCGCGCAGGCCAAAGAGCTCGGGTTAGTGGACCAGTTCGGGACGCTGGACGATGCCATCGAATTCGCCGCTAAACGGGTAGGTTTGGAAGAGAATCCGACGGTTTACTATTCCAGTCCCGAGGAGGAGCGTTGGTGGGAGAAGATGTTTTTCGCAGCGATGGGGAATCGGTTCCCCATCTCGCAACGAGGTTGGCTCCGCTACGAATGGTCGCCCTCTCTGCTCCAGTAGCGGGGAAGGGAAATTGCGAGACATCGGTTCAGATTCTTTCTTGTGTTGTGAGGGAGATGTTATGACGAAACGGGACTTGATTGACGAGGTGAATAAAAGGTTTCCGCATCTTTCACGAAGAGATTCGGAAGTGATCATTAATGCGATCTTCGATTCCATGGTGGACGCTCTTGCGCAGGGTGACCGGATCGAGATACGCGGCTTTGGAAGTTTCGTCGTAAAACATCGGCGAGCACGTCAGGGACGGAACCCGAAGAGTGGGGTTCTGGTATCCGTCGCCGCCAAACGAGTCCCGTTTTTTAAAGTCGGTAAAGAACTAAGACTGAGGGTGGATGGCAAAGATCCGGGGACCGCAGAGGCATCGGAATGAAACAACTGTGGGCTCCATGGAGGATGACCTATATCAATGAAGTTTCTAAGGATGAAGGCTGTATCTTTTGTCGGAAGATGCGAGAGAATGATGCCCGTGAAGCTTTGGTCCTGGCTTGTACCGGCCACTCCGTGATCATGCTTAACAAATACCCTTACGCTAACGGTCATCTCCTTCTTGCTCCCAAGCGGCACGAAAAGGAGCTCTCTAACCTATCAGCAGATGAGTACGGTGATCTCAATGAGGCGCTACGGCGTTCCGTCGATATCATTCGGAAATCTTACAATCCAGCCGGTATAAATCTGGGCATGAATCTAGGCAAATGCGCTGGCGCCGGCATCGAGGACCACCTCCATTGGCATGTTGTGCCGCGCTGGGAAGGGGACAACAATTTCATGCCTGTCATAGCAGAAACCCGGGTGATGCCGCAGCATCTACTTGAAAGTTACGACCAGCTAAAAACTTATTTCTAATATTTTTGTCGATGAAAGAAGAAAAACCAGCTAAGATGGAAAGGTCATCAACAAGGACCAGCAACGGTTTGTCTCGAGGCGTAAAAAATTCTTGACCAAGGAGGCCATGTCCAAGTGAATGAGGCAAAAACCTTAGGAGAGCTTAAGAAGAACGAGGTGCGGGTTTTATCGGTCCGCGACGAGATGCGCAAAAATCTCGTCGATCGTCTGGAAGCCGGGACGCGCATATTGCCCGGGATTATCGGCTATGATGATACCGTAATCCCGGAGATTGAGAACGCGATCCTCTCCGGACACCATATGGTGTTCCTCGGCGAACGCGGTCAAGGCAAATCGCGAATTATTCGTGGCCTCACTAGCCTCCTTGACGAGCGCATACCCATCGTTCAAGGATGTGAGATCAACGACAACCCGTTTAAACCCATTTGCCAGGCTTGTCGGAAGAAATCCGCGGAAATGGGAGACGGATTGCCCCTCCAATGGATCGACCGCGACGCGCGATACGGAGAGAAATTGGCCACGCCGGACGTCTCGATCGCCGATATCGTTGGCGAGATCGATCCCATCAAGGTTGCCGAGGGGAGATACCTCGCCGACGAAGAAACCATTCACTATGGACTCGTCCCACGCACCAATCGCGGCATCTTCGCTATCAATGAGCTTCCCGATTTGACGGAAAAAGTTCAGGTGGGTTTGTTCAACCTGATGGAAGAGAAAGATGTGCAGATTAAGGGCTACAAGATTCGCTTGCCTTTAGACGTCGTGATCGTTGCCAGCGCCAACCCCGAGGATTACACGAGCCGGGGTCGGATCATCACACCGCTCAAGGATCGCTTCGACGTGCAGATTCGCACCCATTATCCAAAGAGCATCGACGACGAAATCGTTATCATGGAGCAGGAGGCTGCGCCGATAGATCAACGAAGCCGCAAGGTGGAAGTGCCGCGCTTTCTGAAGGAAATCCTCGGCCACTTGACCTTTGAGGCTCGGAAGTCCAACGAAATCAATCAGTCATCCGGCGTGAGCGTCAGGGTTACGATCAACAATTTTGAAAGCCTGATCAGCAACGCGGAAAAGCGATCGCTCCGATGCAAAGAGAATGAGATCGTTCCGCGGGTCAGCGATATGCATGCGATTTTGGCGTCGACGAGTGGCAAAATCGAGATGGAATATGTCGGAGAGGACAAAAAAGAAGACGACCTGGTAGAAAAACTCCTCAACCGTTCGATCGTCAAAGTTTTCGACCAATATTTCAGCCTGAACTCATTGCAAAAGGTCGTTGAGTATTTCAACTCCGGTTGGGGCGTCGAAGTGTCGGACCAAATGGCGTCCCAGGATTATCTGCAAGACATCAAGGAAATTCCAGGGTTAAAAGAAGCCATCCGGTCTCTAGGAATTCAAGACTCACCTTCCCTCATGGCATCGGCAACCGAGTTTGTTTTAGAAGGTCTTCACCTGCACCAGAAGCTGAACAAGGAAATCGAAGGGGGAAGAGTCACCTACGGTAATAAATAGCAGCACGAGCTAGCGATCGAATTCGAATTTCGACCCCATACCCTTATGGTACACATAAGATACAGCCGTTGGGACAGGAACGCGCGGGACTCTCTAGATTCCGAGAGCGTGTTCGATCAGCTCAACGACTACATGAACGACAGTGGCGACCTCCAGCAGGCGATGCGGCGGCTCATGCAGAAGGGCATCAAACAGGGGGAAAAACAGACCAAAGGAATCGATGATTTGTTGTCTCAAGTGGCGCGGGAAATGCGCAAACTCTACGACGAGTATCGCCTTCAGTCCGCTATGGACGAAGTGCAGGAGCAACTGGAGTCCATCGTCGATCAGGAGCGCCAGACCCTAGAGGAGTTAGACCAAGCCGGCCAAAACACCCAGGAACAAAAACAATTTTTGAACAACCTGCCCGGCAAAGTCAGCGAGGCGGTTGAAAAGCTGACTTCTTACCGCTTCGAAAATACCAACGCCGAGAAAGAGTTCCAACAGCTGCTCATGCAGTTGGAGCAGATCCGCAAGCTGGAAAACTGGCTGCGTCGCGAAGGGAGTCTCTTTCGCGGCCAAACTCCCTTGCAATTTCAGGAGTCCATGGACCTCATGGAGCGCATGGAGGAGCTGCGGCGTCTGGAAGGCCAGTTATCGAGCATGCAACTGCGCGACGTCGACAAGGAGCTTTTGGAAAAACTCCTGGGCGCCGATCCGAAGCAGGACTTCGAAGGCGTTATGCGGATGCAATCCTTGCTCGAAGAGGGCGGCTACGTCTTGGAGCAGGGAGACCGTTTCGAGCTGACTCCGCGCGGCATCCGACGCGTGGGGCAGTTGGCCCTGAGAGATATTTACCAGCAGCTGCGCCGGGACGGCATGGGCAGGCATTCGGCTCGCTACCGGGGCAGCCAGGAAATACAGATCGAGAATAGCCGGCCCTATGTCCAAGGGGACGCTCTCCATATCAACATGATTCAAACCCTCAAAAACGCGCTGCTCAATGGCGGAGGTGTGCCGGTTAGAATTCGTCCCGGAGATTTTGCCGTCTATGATTCCGAGCACACCACTCGCGCCGCCACGGTTCTGCTTTTGGACATGAGTTGGTCCATGAGCTGGGAAGGGCGTTTCGCCGCGGCGAAAAAAGTGGCATTAGCGATGGAGAGTCTCGTTCGGTCGCTTCACCCGCGGGACTATTTCGGTATCGTTGGTTTCTTCACCCGTGCCGTGGAGCTGAAGGCAAAGGATCTGCCACAGGCGACCTGGAATATGGGCGATCCGTTTACCAATCTCCAGGACGGATTGCACCTGGCTGCCGAGATGTTGGAGCGACGACCGAGCCCGAATCAACAGATGATCGTCATAACGGACGGTCAACCCACCGCTTATTGCCGCCAGGGGCGGCTTTACTGCGAGTGGCCCCTGAGCTTTGGCGGCATCAGCCAACGCGCCGCCGAGGAAACCTTGAAAGAGGCCGAGCGCATTACCCGTAAGGGGATCACGATCAACACCTTCATGCTCGACGATAGCCCGGTGCTCCGCGGCTTTGTCGATGATCTCACCCGCATCAACAGAGGCCGCGCCTTCTACACACGACCGGATCGTCTGGGTCAATACTTGCTCATCGACTACCTCTCTCACCAAAAAAAGAAAGTCTAACGCGCCTAGGGCGCGAGACAGTTCAAAGTTCAAGGTTCAAAGTTCAAAGTACTCGGAGCCTCTGTCCTTGAACCTGGAACCTTGAACATTGAACTGGGCGTCGCCCCGGCGCCTATTGACACCTGAAACTATTTTCAGTATATAGAGCTTATGCTTCCTTCGCTGACTTTTAGGCAAAAAGAAATTTACGATTTCTTGCTCAAGACGATTCGCGAAAAGGGCTTTGCCCCTTCGATTCCCGAGATCGGCAGACAGTTTAAGATCGCCTCGACCAATGGCGTTTCCGATCACCTCAAGGCCCTGGAAAAAAAAGGTTACATTCGCAGAGTCGGTAAACGAGCCATCGAGGTTTTATCCGCTGTCGGCAAGCCGGTTCTGACAGCGGTTCGCGACATTCCGATTGTGGGCAGGGTCCCCGCGGGCAAGCCGTTTCTCAGCGAAGAAAACGTCGAAGGGCTTTTGACGGTCCCCAGCGATATGGGATCGGGAAGACTTTTCGCCCTGCAGGTCAAAGGAGACAGCATGACCGGCGCCGGCATCCTAAACGGCGACCGGGTGATCGTGAAGCAACAGGGGACCGCGGAGAACGGCGAGATCGTCTGTGCCCTGATCGAGGGGGAAGCGACCTTGAAGCGTTTCTATAAAAAAGACGGCGCCATAACCCTTAAAGCAGAGAACGAAAAATATGCTCCGATCACCATCTCAGCCGGAGAATTTCGCGTCCTGGGCAAGGTGGTGGGGTTGATGAGGAAATTCTAAAAATAGTTCAAAACGTTCAAGCCGTTCAAAACGTTCAAGTCGTTAGGAGAAAAACCGATGCAAGTAAGAAACTTTGAAGATCTGGAAATTTGGAAGGACGCTAGAGCACTAACACGGGAAATCTATCAGCTGACAAGCGATTCTAAATTCTCAAAAGATTTCGCCCTGCGGGATCAAGTCCGGCGTGCAGCGGTCTCGATCATGTCAAATATCGCGGAGGGGTTTGAACGAGGAGGCAACCAAGAATTCATTCAGTTTCTCTATGTTGCCAAAGCGTCTTGCGGTGAAGTTCGCTCTCAACTTTACGTAGCCTTGGATCAATCTTATGTAGCACCTAAAGATTGCGATGATGCCAGCAAGTCTTTTCGGCGTTTATCAATCATGATCAGCAACTTAATCGATTACTTAAAGCGCAGCGGTCTGAAAGGATCAAAATATACCGCGACAAATCGTCCAAAAAGTCCGACATCTTTGATTCCCACCGAAACGGCTTGAACGGCTTGAACGATTTGAACGTCTTGAACATTCAAGCAGATGTTTTCTTCTACCCCAGAACTCAGACACGATATCGTCCAGCCGTCGCCCTGGAATCTCGCGGCGATCGCCGGGCGGTTCATCGAGATTTCGGCCTCGGCCAGCGCCGCTTCATTGACTCTCGCCTTTGGTCTCGTTCGGGAGGCGCAAATACGGGGCGAGCCTGCGGGCTGGGTGACATCGATGGAGAGTTTTTTTTATCCACCCGATGCGGCTTACGGCGGAATTGATCTTGCGGCACTGGCCGTTGTTCGTGTGCTTCATGCTGTAACCATCCCTCGCGCGGGAGAAAAGCTTTTACGCTCGGGCGGCTTCGGTCTGATCGTGCTCGATCTCGGAATTGCCGATATTCCTATGCCGCTCCAAAGCCGTCTGACCGGACTGGCCCAACGTTACCATACCGGCTTGGTTTGCCTTACAGAGAAGGAGAGCAAGGCATTTTCACTGGGATCATTGGTTTCATTGCGGGCTCATGCCGAACGGCAACGAAGTTCTGACAATCGCTTTACTTGTAGGCTCCGTGTTCTCAAAGACAAGCGGCGCGGACCGGCCTGGAGTCATGAGGAGTTTTGCTGTGGTCCGGCTGGCTTGTGTTGATTTACCCGCCTTTCCGCTTCAGCTTCTGCTCCGGCGCCATCCCGAGTGGGCGTCTCAACCGGCGGCCGTGGTGGCCGAAGACAAGCCGCAAGGATTGATTCTCTGGGTCAACGAAAAGGCCAGGCAACATGGTGTGCTGCCCGGGCTGCGCTACGCTGCGGCCTTGTCTCTCGCGACGGAACTTCGTGCCGGTGCAGTTGCGTCGACTGAAATCCAAAAGGGCCATCAAAGAGCTAACCTATCGGTTCATGTATTTCAGCCCAGAAGTGGAGCCTTCCTCTGAAGAGCCTGGAGTCTTCTGGCTCAATGGTATGGGTTTGAAGCTTCTTTATCCCTCTTCCGAGAAATGGGCTCAAGCGCTTCATGCCGATATCGCAGCGCAGAAATTTCATGTGAGTGTAGTCGCAGGCTTCACGCGCTTCGGTACTTATGCGGTCGCCAAAATAAAAAAGGGGATAACGGTTTTCAACGATCCTGCCGAAGAGCGGCAGGCTGCGCAACGAAGTTCCATTGCATCGTTTGGATCTCGATCCGGATTTTCGCGACACGCTTTTTAAGCTCGGCATCAGAACTGTCGGCGCCTTGCTTTCACTGCCGCCGGTGGGGTTGCGCGAGCGTTTCGGACCGAAGGCTTATCGTCTCCACCGCATGGCTGCCGGCGATCTCTGGACGCCGCTGGATCCATGCAAGCCCGAAGAGCCGGTCAAGCAACACCGCATACTCGACGATCCGGAAGACGACACCACCCGGCTGCTCTTCCTCATCAAGCAGTTGCTCCACCCGATGCTGGCAACTCTTGCCGCGCGCGCTCAGGCGCTGGCGGCGTTGTGGCTATCTTTTCTGATCGATAGAAACGGCTGGCTGAAGGAGCAGATCCGTCCAGCGGTGCCCACCTTGGATTCAAACCAGATACTCGATCTGGTTTGGCTGCGCCTGGAGGCCATGCAGTTTTCTGCCGGCATCACTGAGATCGCGCTTGAGGCAGAAGCATGCGCGGCCACAACCGAACAACTGCGCCTTTTCAGCGAGGGGCCGGCGCGCGATCTCGATGCCGCCAATCGAGCTCTGGCTCGCTTGCGTGCGGAATTTGGCGACGGTGCTGTTGTGCAGGCGAAGTTAAGAGATGGACACCTTCCCGAAGCCCGCTTCGCCTGGGAACCTCTCAATCGCGTCAAGCTTCCCCGAAACGACTTGACCGATTTGAACGAATTGAACGACTTGAACGATTTGAACGGGCCAGTTCCGAGACCGTTGGTGCGCCGGATCATGGCGAAGCCCATGCCTTTGCCCGGCGGGCCGCGCCATACCCATGAGGACGGCTGGCTTATCCTCGGACATAAATATGGCAGCGTCGATAAGCTCTCCGGGCCCTACGTTTTCTCCGGCGGCTGGTGGAACAGAGAAATCCAGCGCGACTACTACTTCGCCGAAACCCGCCGCGGCGCCATCGCCTGGGTTTATTACGATCGGGTGCGGCGAAGATGGTTTTTGCAGGGATTAATTGAATAACGCGGTTCAAAGGTTCAACGTTCAAAAAGTTCAAGCCCAGATGAAGATTAAACAGATCGTAGGAGGGCAGCAATGGCTGGTGAAAAACTTTGAAGATCTGGAAATGTATGGAAGCAAGCCCGGCAACTAACTCAAGAAATTTATCGTTTAACGAAAACGAAAAATTTCAAAGGATTTCGCTCTGCGGGATCAAATCCGACGGGCAACAATCTCAATCATGTCAAATATCGCAGAAGGATTTGAACGAGGAGGAAACCAAGAATTCATTCAGTTTCTTTATGTCGCGAAGGCATCGTGCGGGGAAGTAAGATCGCAACTTTACGTCACCCTTGATCAGGAATATGCGACAGCGAATGAAAGCGAAAAGTGACTCCAACTTTTCAGGCGTTTATCTATCATGATCAGCAATCTGATTGCTTATTTGCGGGAGAGTGAGATGAAAGGCGAAAAATTCATCGTTCAAAGCCGGCCTTACGTTGAACTGTTGAACCATTTGAACAACTATCTAAGGAGTAACATGATAGTCCATCCTGGCAGAATCCTACTGGAGGAATATTTAGCTCCGAGAGGAATCAGCGTCTGGCATCTGGCCAAAGACATCGGTGTTTCTGCGCGGCGCGTCTACGAGATCGTCCAGGCACAACGACCTATCACCACCGACATCGCCCACCGCCTCGCGCATTACTTCGGCATGTCGGAGCGGTACTGGCTCGATTTGCAGACGCGATATGACGGGAAGGGAGAAGCAAAGTTGTCGCAAGAGATTAGCAGAAGACAATCGTTAAGGTACGCCGGATAAACAAGGGAGGATCGTTATGATAGACAGTGTTAACACACCGAGGCCGACGACCCGTACGCTCGCGGTGATCGACGGCGGATTGAATGTCAACGCTCGCGTTCACCCGCTTCCATCCAGCGGGAAGCCGAAGCTCCTGGAGCAAGTCCGCCAGGCCATCCGAACCCGGCACTACAGCAACAAAACTGAGAAAGCCTATGTGCATTGGATCAAGCGATACATATTTTTCCACGATAAACGCCATCCACTGGAAATGGCGGAGTCCGAGATCGCCCAGTTTCTCTCCGGTCTGGCGACGGAGAGACGGGTCAGCGCATCCACGCAGAACCAGGCCTTTAACGCAATTTTATTTCTCTATAATGAAGTGCTGAGCAAAAAGATCGGACTGATTGACGGCGTTGTTCGCGCGAAGAGGCCGCTGAGGTTGCCGTTCGTGCTCACGAAAGAGGAAGTTAAGAAAGTGATCGATCGGATGAACGGTGTGCCACGTCTGATGGCGATTCTTCTCTACGGTGGTGGTTTGCGACTGATGGAATGCTGTCGTCTCCGGGTCAAAGATATCGACTTTTCTCGCAACGAGATCGTCGTTCGGGCGGGCAAAGGTGACAAAGACCGTCACACAATGCTGCCGACAGCGATCAAGGAGTCTCTTTTCAGACATATTGAGGCGATTCGATGCCAGCATCAAGAAGATATCAAAAAGAGACTCGGTCGCGTCGCGTTGCCGAATGCTTTGGAGCGCAAATATCCTAACGCGGGTCGAGAATGGGCGTGGCAGTGGGTTTTCCCTGCTCCCCAACATTACACCGATCGGGTTACTGGCGAGAAGCGCCGGCATCATCTTCACGAATTTGTGGTGCAGAGGGCGGTGAAAGAGGCTGTACAGAAAGCTGGGATATCCAAACCGGCGAGCCCGCACACGTTTCGCCATTCCTTTGCCACCCATCTACTTGAAGACGGATATGATATCCGGACGGTGCAGGAGCTATTGGGGCACAGGGATGTCAGTACTACGATGGTCTGTACCCACGTATTGAATCGAGGTGGACGAGGAGTACGTAGTCCTGCGGACAGTTTGGGTTCGGTACTCGGCGCCGAACTCAGAGGTTTCTGAATATACAGAAGCAGCTTTCAGCTTTTGTCGGATTGGGTCATCACAGACGACTTTACAAATCATCGTCGCCATTGTAAAAGCAGCCCAAGTGACAGCGACCGCGCCCCGTAATATACAGAAGCAATGAAGTTCTATACGGAACTAGATAATCTTGGTTATCCGAATAGACGATGAAATTACCCGCTGCGGAACGTGCAGTTATTGCACCGGCCAAGATTCGGGATTACCGTCTTTCGACATCGCATCCGGTCGGACGTTTTAAGGCTCCATTTTTCGCCAGCCTAGGTTACACAATTGCTAATTGGCCCCGCCTTGAAGAAGATCTAGCGGTCTCGGGTGACGCGGAACTCGGAAAGCGTACTCGAGAAGTACGAAATTCGTGCTATTCTCAGAGGACCTTCAGGGAGGTCTGCGGGAGTGTTGACGGTCTGGATAATTTTGTTCGGCGGCGACGCGCCGCAATTCGTCACTGCTTTCCCGGGGGAAACGACATGATGTACAAACTTCTCGATACCGTTGTGCTTGACCGAGACCTACCCGAGCATGGTCTTCGCAACGGAGATCTTGGGGCTGTCGTGGAGGTGTACGCGCCGATGGCTTGGAGGTGGAGTTCGTGACCGCATCTGGCAAAACTCAATCTCTTGTCACCCTCAACGTCAAAGACGTGCGGCCCGTGCAAGACAGTGATCTCATTGCCGTCAGGTCCGTCGCCTAAGCCGAGTCGCATTGATCCACCCGGATGATCGGATAACCCGCCGCTTGAGCCGACGATCAAGGTTCGTGATGGATAAATTCATTTCTGATAGCGGCTTAGCCGCATGACGTTAGGTTCAACGACAGGTTGGTTTGACTCGAATTCTGTGGTATGAAGTATCGTCATACCGCGAGGTGAGTCATGGCGAGATCGAAAGTTGCAATTTCTTTAGATGAATCCACCCTCAACCGTCTCGATCAACTAGTTAAAAAACAAGTCTTTCCTAACCGCAGCCAGGCGATCGAGGAAGCTGTTGCGGAGAAACTCGCACGGTTGGAGAAAAGTCGTTTAGCCGAGGAGTGTGCGAAACTGGATCCAAAATTCGAGAAGGCGCTTGCGGAAGAGGGGCTTTCTGGGGATTTGGCCGAATGGCCCGAATACTGAGAGGGGAGATCCGGTGGGCCGACCTAAATCCTGTACGGGGGCGAGAACAAGCAGGACAGCGTCCCATTTTGATTTTGAGCCAGGACGTTTTCAATGACCGCTCCGGAACGGTCATTGCCGTTGCGCTCACGAGTCAACCCCAACGTGCCGGCTTTCCTTTAACGCTTGAACTTCATGCAAGAGGGCTCCCGAAAAGATCGTGGGTGAAAATCAGCCAAATTCGAACGCTCGCCGTTGAACGCATAGACAAAGTGATTGGTCGCGCGTCTCCGGAGGAGCTGGCTCAGGTGGTCGAAGGATTGAACGAGATCATCGGAACCTAACCAACAAACGGCTTGAGCCGATTTCCGGCTCAGCCCTAGCGTTAGGGTCAAAGGCGAGTGTTATTGGAAGGGTGATTTGAAGAGGGCTTTTTGATATATTCCACGGGCAGAGGCGTCGATGACAAAGCGATTCCAAAAGGCCTTTGACGAGGCTTCGAAGCTTCCTGAAGGTGAGCAGGACGCACTGGGGCGCATCTTGCTGGATGAACTGGCGTCGGAGCGGCGCTGGGATTAGCTCTTTGGCGGATCACACGATTTACTCGCTGAACTCGCCGACGAGGCATTGGCAGAGCACCGTGCGGGGCGAACCGCGAAGCTTGATCCGGACAAATTGTGATCTCCCATACGACCGCGCAGTTCCGGAAAATGTTCGCCGAACTGCCCGTAGAGGTTCAACGTCAAGCCCGTCGAGCATATCGAGTCTTCACGCAGAATCCGAATCAACCCAGCCTTCGTTTCAAGCCGGTTCATCTTACACGGCAATTTATTCTGTTCGGATCGGTCCTGGTTATCGAGCAGTGGGAATCTTGGAAAACGACGAAATCGTCTGGTACTGGATCGGCTCGCATGCGGACTATGATAAACTTCTTTCACAATCGCGGCGTAGACCCTGACCCCTGGGTTGAGAAGGACGCCGAAGACGCGCCTCTCACCCGAAGCCTTAGATGCATTGGGATGGACTCATGGCTGTAATCGCGAAATTCATCTATGAAGTAAATCCGGGTCGCATGAGTGACTTCATGGCGAAGCTCGCGCAAGCAGCCGCGCCAAAGTTCAACAGTGCGGTCATGCCCAAATCATTCCGGCTCTTTAGAAGCTCCGTGCCCGGTCCGGACACAGGCAATGTGATCATGCTTATCGAGTACGAAGACATGGCTGCCTATGATGCTCGAACCGCATTTGAGAATTCCGACCCTGAATGGAAGCGCTTATTTGCGGCCGCACCGGATTCCCCGGAACGATTGGTCTCCGTTGAGCTGCTTACGGAGTTCTTTCCAGATGCCATCTAAAATCCGGCTGGTGCGGACGGACCAAAGGACGCGCTGCAGAATTGCTTCTTACGGGAAAACTCATCATTGCCGAGGAGGCTGTACAGTTAGGACTCATAACCAAGGTTGTTGAAACTGAGGCTCTCATTTCTCAGACAGAAAATCTCATCCATGAGATTTTGTCACAGGCGCCCATCGCCGTGAGAATGACGTGGGAAGGCCTTCATTGCGGCATGAATGTCACTCTGGAACTAGGAGCACCGGCTGAGCGTAGCGTTAGCGAGGCGGACGGAAGTCGACAGAAGGAGGGGACACGCATGGGGCATTTGATAATCAGGGTCGTCATCGTTGTGTCGACGCTGGCGCTGGCCGGTTCGGCATGGGCTCAGCAGCCCATAGCTCCCGTCGATTTCAGGCCGTTTGTCGATGGTCGCAATTGGATTGTCAGGCAGCCGCTCACCTACAAGATCGGCGTTTCGAACGACAGCCTCACAGTTCCGCCCGGCTTCGTAACCGACTTCGCCAGTATTCCACCAGCGCTTCAATCGATCATTCAGCAGAACGGCCCATATCTCCTACCGGCGGTCGTGCACGACTATCTGTATTGGAAGCAGACGTGCACGCGGGCTCAGTCCGATCAGATTCTGCTACTCGCGATGATCGAGAACAACGTTCGGGCCGTCCACCGCATTGCTATCTACGAAGCTGTGAAGGCAGCTGGCAGTTTCGCCTGGGACGAGAACGCCAGCGACCGGGCCAAGCGCTTGATTCGGATTATTCCACCCGAGCACCATAGCATCAATGCCAATACGCTTTGGCCTGATTACCGATTACAACTGCTTCAGCAGGGAGTCGTCGAGGGACCAGACACACAAGTGCCTCCGGGGTTCTGTGCTCGCGGCGACATGTCCGTCGGTGACGCCCTCGGGAAGCCTTAAGTGCTACTACGGGCCGCGCTTGACGCGCGCGGTTAACCACCGGCTTGAGCACGCGAGCCTGGCCTAACCAATAAGGATTGAGACGACTTCAGAAGTCGTTTCAAATCGACTGTTCAAGAAGCCCGTCATTGGCGGCGGTTATTATTCAGGCTCAGCGATTTTTTCGGCTAACAGTTGAGACGTGGAGAGTGAATTTGTTCGCAATACGGGTGCGCTTCACTCCCATCCCTTGCGCAGCGGTTTAGTTCAGTAGTAGACGGTGGAGAGATAGGCGTAGTTGTGGCAGGTTTTGATGTGGGAAAGAAGGCTTCGGACTTCATCGCCGCTTAAGACTGGCGGGCAGGCATCGCTCAGTTCTCAACGAACTGGACGAGGAGGGTAAATGGCGCTGTATTACGGAATTTTGCGAGGACGGGTCGATATCTTCAAGCGTGAGGAGGATCTCAGCACGCCGCATCTTCAGATTCGCCTGGTCGATGGTCACAGCCAGGCGTGGCGTGTGCCGGTCAATGTCTTATCCGGAGACCAGTCGCGGGTGATCTTTCACCGGGCGGACCCGCTGCAGAACCACCCTATTCTGGCGGCACTGCCACAAGTCACGGCCGGGTTCACACTACTCCCGCCAGCCGCGCGCTCCGCTTCCTCTGCGTTGGACTATTTTCGGGCCCCCTTGTTCGACTGGCCGACTGGCGTGGCTATTCCTCCGACCGGCCCGGGCGCGACCGACGATCTGCAAGATGTATTGGTCGCTTATCTGAAGCAACTGCGAGATCAGGACGGTGAACTTTTCGTCTTCGGAGCCAAATTCCCGGAGCCCGGCCAACAACCTAACCCGCGGCCGATCGACCACGAGTTTCACACTGTCCAAGGGGTCCATGATGTACACATGAACCAGGGCAATCCGAAGCCCGGTTCCTTCGCCGATGATAACGGCGTGTTCCAGGACGGCGGGTTGGTTCTGAGATTCGGATCCCGAGACGTCGGACTCTTTCTCAGGTTTGAGACGCAGTGGCTGCCAACCGACAACGCTACCGGGCACCGCTTGCCGGGGGCCCAGCCGATCCCTGCAGGGGGTTCGCCTGCTCCAGGCGGTGGCGGCTGGGCCGACACCCGTAACCCATCCGATCGTGTATATCGAACGAGCCCTCGTCAATCCCCAGGGAGACGATCCCGGCAAAGAAGTTGTCGTGATCGGAAACACGACCACAGCGCCAGTAGATCTGACCGGCTGGAGCATCACGGACAGAAATAACAATATCGAAACCTTGCATGGCGTGCTGTTACCGGGCGGGGAGTCCCGCGCGGTGTTCTTGTCGGGGAATACGGTTCAACTCAGCAACAAGGGCGGAACGATCACATTGAAAAATCCTGCGGGCGAGCAGGTCCATGCGGTCAGTTACTCGAAAGAGGACGCGGGACAAGAAAACCGCTACATTCGGTTCAACACCTGAGCCGGAGACGCCACGACATTGGCAAAATCAGATCTATGATATGAAGCAAACCGTTCCAACGGTAAAAAAACAAGGTATCCCCAAGGATTCAAATCAACTGCCAATTGAGCTCTCGATTGTCGTTCCGACGTTTAACGAAAAAGACAACGTGGAAAAACTGATTGAGGGCATCGAGCAAGCTCTGGCTCACGTTAGATGGGAGATCATTTTCATCGACGACGACTCTCCAGACGGAACGGCTGATTTCGTACGCGGCCTAGCCCAATCGAAATCGCACGTTCGTTGTCTCCAACGGATTGGTCGCCGGGGTCTTTCAAGAGCCGTTATCGAGGGAATCCTCAGCAGTAGCGCTCCCGTGGTCGTCGTCATGGATGCCGACCTACAGCATGACGAGACCATTCTTCCGACGATGTTGGATCAAATAAGGAACAACGAAACAGACATCGTCATTGCAAGCCGTTACTGCGCTGGGGGCAGTATGGGCCCATGGAATGCGCAAAGAGCGGCCATGAGCCGATTGGCCACCCTTCTGAGTCGAAGCCTCGTGAGCCCGCAGTTAACCGACCCTATGAGCGGTTTTTTTATGATTCAGCGCGAGACGTTCCATCGGATCGTTCGGCGCCTGTCGGGAGAAGGTTACAAGATCCTACTCGACCTGGTCGCTTCTTCGCCAGAGCCTTTGCGCCTTGTCGAAGTGCCGTATGCTTTTCGGGAGCGTGTGGCGGGTGAAAGCAAACTCGACTCGGCAGTCGTCTGGGAGTATTTGCTGCTCGTGGTTGATAAAAAATTCGGCCACATTCTACCGGCTCGGTTCATATTGTTTTCGTTAGTGGGGCTGACCGGAGTCGCCGTTCACTTTCTTGCTTTGGCGATAACTTTCAAATTTCTGGGTCTAAACTTTTCTATTGCCCAGACCGTCGCCACGTTGAGCGCGATGACATCTAACTTTGCGTTGAACAACATTTTAACTTACCGTGACATGCGCCTGCGCGGGCGGAGATTTATGACGGGCTTGTTCACATTTTACTTGGTGTGCGGCATCGGTGCGATAGCCAACGTCGGGATCGCGAACTTCGTGTTCCGACGCGATTACACATGGTGGCTTGCCGGCGGCGCCGGCGCTCTCGTTGGCACAGTTTGGAATTATGCGGCCTCGTCAATCCTAACTTGGGGGCGCAAATGATACAGCATCGCAGATCATATCTTGCCAAGAGTGGTTCTGGCCGCCATTGCCTAGGATGATTACGATCGAGCTCCCCGAGGATGGTTTCGCGGGCTTTGAACCTCCCGGCCCTGGTGTTGGGAATGATCAGGCTGGCAGGAGTGGAACAGGCGTGGTAGCTATTCGGCATGAGCGGTCGCTGCGGATAATTTGACGGAGCTTTTCCTTCGGAACAGCCATTTACCTTGCTCTGGTGTTTGGGAATTACGATGGACTGACCGTTAGAGTTTCCTGCCCATAGTCTCATCAATTCGACTACACGTTAGGAAGGAGGTAGTTTCCATGACGATGAGTGCCATCGATACAGTTAAGCGCGTTGCTCCCGGCGCATGCGCCAACTACCTCGAGGCGATCCGCCAAGGGGACCCGCTGTTCGCGCACCACGGCATCACGACGCCGCTCCGTATGGCGCATTTCCTGGCTCAAGCCTTGCACGAAACAGGTGGATTCAAGGTCCTGCGCGAGAACATGAACTACTCGGCGGCGCGACTGATGGAGATTTTTGGGGTCAATCGTCATTCTGCTGCGGTGACCGCGGCAGAGGCTGCTAGGCTCGCTAATCATCCGGAAGCGATTGCTGAAAGAGTCTATGGCCTCGGCAACCCCAGAAAGGCCCGCGAACTCGGCAATACGGAACCGGGCGACGGCTTTCGCTATCGGGGCAACGGAGTCCTGCAAACGACCGGTCGGGGCAATCACCGCCGCGTCGGAGCAGCCTGCGGGATCGATTTCGAAGCCAGTCCGGATTTGGTGACAGCTCCTGAACACGCTCTTAAGCCTGCTTTATACGAGTGGAGTCGGAGTAATCTGAATTCTTTCGCGGACAAAAACGACATCCGCACCATCACCCTCCGCATCAACGGCGGCTTCAACGGACTCCGCGAGCGTGAAGCCTGGTTTGATAAGTTATGGCCCTTGCTGAAGGAGCAGAGCCAGCCGGCAGAACCCTGGGAAGCAAGCGATGAGGATGACAAAGTGAAGCGGCTTCAGCAAAACCTCAACGACCTTGGTGCAGACCCCAAGCTCGTCGTTGATGGGCGCTACTGCCCAGCCACACGGCAGGCGGTGAGAGTTTTCCAACGTGCCGCGGGCATGCCTGCCGACGGCATCGCCGGGCCTGTTACGGAGGCTGCGATCAAGATGAGGCTCGATACGATCAGGGGAGCCTAAGAGGAGAGGGTTTCTATGCGGGGTTTGAGAGCTATCCTGGCTATCGCCACACTGGTTGCTCCGGGCATTGTGGCCGGGACAAGCTTCGACTGTTCGAAAGCCCGCACCGACGTCGAGAAGACCATCTGTGCGAGCGCTGCGCTCTCTGGTTTAGATGATCAGCTCGCCAAAGCGTATGAATCGGCTATTTTGTTGAGTGACAATCCTGGCCGGCTCAAAAACCAGCAAAGGGAGTGGCTACGCAACGTCAGAAACAGGTGCCAGGGCGAGACTTGCCTGAAGGCTGCCTATGAGACCAGGCTGGCTCAATTGTCCACGACAAAGCAGGTAGAATGGAATACTTTCCGTGATACCAATCTAGGCATCGAGTTCTCCTACCCAAGCAGCCGAAAACTGAAGGTCGGCTGTCGCGGTAGCAAGAACTGCATCGCCCTTCTCGGCAACCCCATGCCCAATAGCGAATACCTGATTGCGTTCGAAGTATTTGACGGTGGCCTAGAGAAGGTCGCTGCAGAGAAAGCCGTTTTCGAAAAGAAAAACGACAGCTGGATTGCTAAAGGGCGCTTTGCTGAACATCCGGTGGTGGAGATGGTAGGACCTGGTTGGCAGGGCCTCAAGTCGACGGTGGACTGTGGAATTTCCGGCGGCAACGGTTTTCATGCCGGCGCGGGTGAATGCATGTGGGTAGTGATGAGTAACGGCGAACGCTCTGTGGTGGTGGATACTCAAGGTATTGTCGGGATCGATGAAGCGTCGATGCGCTCGATCCAGTCCGTCCGATTTAGCAAGTAAATGCCAATCCAGGCGCTGCCGCGGCCAACGCACTGCGCGCGGGACTCGGAGTGTGGGTTGGCTATGTTTTCACCGTACGACGCTTATAGTTCTAATATCTCGCCGGTTGACCGGCGCACAAAGGAGACACTATGGCAATCCGACTCATTGTAACGATCACGGCGGGGCCGGGAAGGGGCGCCGAGCTCGCGCAGGCGTATAGAGGCCGTTGCGCAGAGATAATGAAAGAGCCCGGCTGCGAACAGTTCGAGGTCTTTCAGAGCGTCATCAATCCCGACAAGCTGGCGCTGCTCGAGCGCTGGACCGACCAGGCAGCGTTGGACGTGCATGCACAATTGAACAGCACTCGTCCCCCGCTGCCGCCCGAGCTGCGAGCGGGGGGCAGACCCGAGCGCGAAGACTACCAGTATAACCGCACGCGCTAGCGGTCTCGTGACGGTAGACCTAAGGGGCTAACAAAACCTTGGACGCGGCGTGCTTTAAGCTCATAGACCGGGCCCGGGGGTGGCTGTGGCTTCCAGAACCGCTTCGCGCCACTCTCGCTTTAGCGGAAGGACCGGCGGCATCGGTGAGACGTCGGGCGCCGCGGTGGGTTCGGCGATCGCCTCCTTGCGATCGGTAGCAGAGCCCTTCTTCATGAACAGGTTGTAGATCGACCATTGGAGCCGGCTACGCTTTCCCCGAACCGGGAAGCGCCGAACCATGGACGATGGCGTGTAAAAATTCTTGTAGGCGGATTCTTGACCCAGCCGGAGTTCGTCTCCCGACATCTGCGCCGGTCGATAGACGACGTTTGCCTGGTCATATTTGGTCCAATCAAAGGAGACAATCCGATTGGCCTTCTTCATTTCGTACCACGTCAAGGTGCCTGGATAGGGGGTGAGGACCGAAAAAGCGCAGGCATCGTAGTTCGCATCAATGCAGAACTTTACCGTTTCCTCAAATACCGAAGGATCGTCGCCATCGAACCCGAACATGAAAAGGCCGAAAACCATGATTCCATAGGAGTGTACCTTCTCAACGAGTGAAATAAATGTCTCGGGCCGGTTCACATGCTTGTGCACGCTGGTGAGGGTGGAGCGCGTGATCGACTCGAAACCGATGCTCATCAAGGTGCAGCCGCTTTCGGCGGCGAGTTCCAGCATTCGATCATCCTGTGCGAGCTTAGAGGTCACTCCAGCTTGCCAGTGAACCCCTCGGCCCTTGAGCGCACGCATGACTTCCTTCGGACGCTCGGGCGTGCCAAAGAAGTCGGAATCATTGATCGAGATCATACGCGACTCGCAAGCGTCCACTTCGCGCATCACCTCGTCGATTGGACGGTAGCGGAACTTGAGCCCGTTCATCAGCGGCTCGCAGCAGAACGTACAGCCCTGGTGGCAGCCGCGAGAGGTTTGCACAAACGTGCAGTTGACATAGCGATGCTTCTTGATCAGATCATACCGCGGCATCGGCAAGCCCACCATCGGGTGCAGCTTCTCCGATTTGTAAGTACCGCGCATCTCGCCACGCTCGAGATCGTCCAGGAGCTTATCCATCACAAGCTCCACTTCTCCGATTACCACGGCGTCGCAATGCTTGAGCGCCTCCTGCGCCATAAAGCTTGGATGCACACCGCCCATCACCACCGGTACCCCGCGCGCCCGGAAAGCGTCGGCAATCTCGTAGCCGCGGTTGACGTACGCCGTCATCGCCGAGATGCCGATGAGGTCAGCCTTCAGGTCGAAATCGATAGATTCGATGTTCTCATCGGTCATCACGACCTCATAGCGGTCACGCGGAATCGCGGCTGCCACGGCTATTAAGCCCGCAAGGGGCGAATAAAGCGCCCGATTGAAGTAGAGTGTGCGTGTGGTCAACGAATGAGTTTTTGGATTGATGAGATGTATAACCCGATGACGCATATGACGGCTCCTCCCCGCGCTTGCGCTCGCATCAGCAATTGCTCTTGATAGGAAGCTCCTTTTTAGGTGTCAGCGCAAGACAACTATCTCTCAGTATCCGATTTTGGGCGCCTATGTCAACCTGTTTTCGGCTTAGCTGATGAATAGTCTAGGTGCACATCTTTTCGGGTTTGTGCTCAAACATCATGCTTAGGATTAGGCGCATCACGCCGCGTGTTCAGGTGGGCGACGACTAGCCGGATCTGTTCATAGGTCACCTTGCCACCAAGGCGCTCGAAGACAGGCTGCAGGTATTCGGTGCCCAACTCTTTCACGGCGTCGGCAATTGATCGATATGTCTTTTGATTGATCCAGGGCTCCAATCCCTCCGGGCGGCGATTTTGGATAAACTCTGCGAGGTAGCCCCAGGTCGTGCCAAGGGCGCGGCCGGTTCGCTTTGTGACTTGTTCCACGCTGGCACCGTTGACGAACAATTCAAAAGCTGTCTCTTTCGACATCGTTCGGCTTGCGGACGCGTTCGCGATGGGGACGACTGCTGAGGGCGGCGTCCAGCGGCAAGTTCCGTGGGCACGACAATAGGTCGCGATGAGCTCAAGGAAAGTTGTCCGAGGTCGGCGAGCTTGCGCTCGCCGACACCACGAATACCGAGGAGTGCGGACGCTGATCCTGGTCGGGCTCTTGCCATGTCGCGCAAAGTGTCGCGTCGCTGAATAGGACGTAAGCGGGCACGTTCCGCTCGTCGGCGATTTGTCGCCGTAAAGTCCGAAGACTATCGAACAAACCGACGATCGACTCTCTCCCAAGACTGTTCGTCGAAGCGGGGCTTGCCGACCTCTGCCTTTGGCTGCAGCAACCGCACGGTGCGTTTGCCGCGCAATACCGTCCACGATGCGTCGTTAAGGCGAAGAACCGGGCGTTCCTCCGCGCGTCCGCTCAAGTAGGCCGTCATCAAGAGTTGGTAGAGCATATTGGTCAGCGTCTTGCGCTTCGTACCCTTCATCAAGCCGTAGGTACTAAGCTGCTCGTGGCGCCAGCGGCGCACGCGTTCGGTATCGGCGCCCAACAGCACATCCACGATATGCTCGGCGCCAAAGCGCTCGCCCACGCGCGCCACGCACGACAGGATCTTTTGCGCTGTGACCGTCGCGTCCGCAAGGCCTTCCACCTCGTTGAGACAGAGGTCGCAGGCGTCGCAGCTCGTCTTCGAGTATTCCTGCCCGAAGTATTCGGACAGCTTGCGGTGGCGGCAATGAACCCCGGTAGCAAAATCGGCGCATGTGTTCGAGCAGCTCGCGCGCCGCGGCGATCACCTCGCTAGGGGCGCCGGCTTCGGCGGCGCTTTTCTCGATCAGCGATTCCCAACGAATGACATCAGCGGCTGAGTAAAGCAGTACGCACTCCGCCTCTAGCCCATCACGCCCGGCGCGGCCGGTTTCCTGCTGGTAGTGCTCGATCGATTTAGGCATTGCGGCATGGATGACGCAGCGAACGTCGCTCCGGTCGATACCCATGCCGAACGCTACCGTCGCCGCGACCACGTCGATTTCCTCCGCCGCAAAGGCGTCCTGTGTTCGGCGCCGTTCCTCCGCCTCCATGCCAGCGTGGTAGAAAGCAGCGCGCAGCCTATTGGCTTGCAACCACTCCGCCATGGCTTCGGTGTCCTTGCGGCTGATGCAATAGACGATCGCTGCCTCGCCCGGGCGACGCCGCAGTACTTGCAGCACCTGCATTTGCGCATCGACGCGGGGAACGATGCGATACATTAGGTTGGGACGGTCGAACGTGCCGACCAACACCGCCGGGTTCTGCAGACGCAACTGCTCGGCGATGTCCGCGCGCACGCGCGCGGTGGCCGTCGCCGTATAGGCGTGTACGCTGGCCTGCGGAAAACGGGTCTTGAGTTCGGCGAGCTGGCGGTACTCCGGCCGAAAGTCGTGACCCCAGTGGCTGATGCAATGCGCTTCATCGATGGCGAATGCCTGGACCTGCAAACGCTCGATGACCTGCAGAAAGCGCGGCGTCAGCAGGCGCTCGGGCGCGACGAATACCAGGCGATAGCGGCCGGCCGCGATCTGCGCTTCGGTCTCCCGGATGGCATCGAGAGGCATGCCGCTGTATAGGGCTCGCCGCCGGATAGCCGGATTCACGCAGCCCGTCGACCTGATCCTTCATCAATGAGATGAGCGGCGAGACCACGATATCGGTCCGCTGCGCCAGCTCGGCGGGAACCTGGTAACAGAGCGACTTTGCCGCCTCCTGTCGGCATGACGACGAGCGAGTCGCGCCGCTCGAGTCCCGCCCGAATCGCTTGCTCTTGCAGCGGGCGCAGCTCGGAGAATCCCCAGTAACGGCGCACCGTGGCGAGGATGTCAGCGGTCGAGTAGTGTCTCGGTTGGCTCATGCTCTTTTCGCTACGATCCAAATCAATGCATGAGACGCTCGAATGAGTCAATGAGCAGATCGTGGGAGACGCCGAAAAGCGGGTTTGAAACTAAATTCCTTCCCCCATGCCTCTCTGCGTGCCCTGGATCGGTGTCCGGTTCCATTCCAGGGCCTCATCGATCTTGCGCGGGAAAGGGGGCTTCCGAGAGGTCATGAATTGGACGAATTCATCTCTGGTGGAAATGAGCATCCTAGAGTTGGTTTTCTTCTCATCCCCCAGCGTTGAAACAGCCTCCCGGTAGTCATGGCCGGGATAAACGCGAATCTGATCGCCGAGGGTTTTGAGCTTCGCCAAACTGTCGTACTGCCAGTCGGCATTGCCCCCGGGCAGATCGGTCCTGCCGCAACCCCCTATCAAAAGTGTGTCGCCGGTGAAGATTCGGTCCTTGAACAGCAGACACATGGCATCCTGCTGTGTGACCGGGAGTGTAAATGACTTTGAGTGAAAGTTGGCCGAATTTAATCTCTTGTCCGTCTTCGAGTCTTACATCCACGTAGGGCGCCTCGGTGGCGCGGTGCATGACGACTTGGATGCCGTAGCGCTCGCGCATCACTTTGCAGGCGGAATTGTGGTCGGCATGGGTGTGGGTGTCGATGGCGTAAAGAAGCTTCGACCCGAAGAAACGCGCCAGCTCGACGTAGTCGTCGGCTTTGTCGATCTCCGGGTCGATGACAACGCCAACTTTCCCTTGCTTGCAGCCGAGGATATAAGAAAGACAGCCGCTTGAGCGGATCTGTTCGAAGAAGATTTCTTCTCCAGCCATAGGGAGTGCCGGCAATCAGACTTTGGCGACTGTTCCTTTTTCCATATTGTAACGGTAACGGTCGATTTTTTCGAGGTCGTAACTCAAGAAACGGAAAATCACCCCAGGTCCTTCGACAGCGTTGGTGGAGTGGATATCCCCCGGAAGATAAGGCACGACCACTCCAGGAGTGAGGCGATCAAGCCTTTCTTTCTCCAGCGCGGCGACGCCAGGCCGTGAACCGTCGTCGGTGCGTTGGTATTTCGTGATTTCCGTAACACCCTTATAGGATCCATAAACGACCCAACACGGCCCGTGATCGTGGGGCTTGTTGCCGTGACCCTGTTTGTGGATGTGACCCATCTGAATGAAGCCATAATCCGGATCGCGGTAAAGCTCTCGAGAAGGCTTCCCGTCTCGGATCAACTCCGCCATCCACGGATCATCCGGACGAGTCGTTGCAAAAAGTTTTTCCATCAAGGCTTTCACCTTGAAGGGCAATTGGGGGTCCTTGCCATTACCCCACACGGCCCGAACTTCCGCAATGTATTTGTCTAGGGTGTTATCGGCTCTTTGTTCCTGTACAGCCATACGCGCCTCCTCTTTTGTTTACAATTGTTTTTATCATTTTTATCGACCGGCCGTCCAGGCCATCGGCGCTGGTTTCCGCTCGATTGACAGGGCGAGGGCGCCTCTGGTACCTGTGAAGAAGACGTAAATGCCAAAAAATATGGCCATCGAATCACAAGAGCTGCGGCGAATACTAGGTCACTTTGTGACTGGCGTCACCGTGATCACGACGAAAGACGATGCCGGCTCTCCTTTTGGTCTCACAGCCAACGCCTTTACCTCGTTATCTCTCAATCCACCGCTGATCCTGATTTGCGTCGACAAGGCAGCCCAGTGCTATTCGTGCTTTGTTGAATCCAATGTTTTTACGGTCAACTTTCTCCATGAAGATCAAGAAGAGATCTCGCGCCGCTTCGCCACCAAGGGCGCCGATAAGTTCGCCGGCTTGACTTGGCACGAAGGCGCTCACGGCGCCGCCGTCTTGGACGGCGCTATCGGTTATCTCGAATGCAAGATCGTGCAGAGCTATGAAGGGGGTGATCACACCATTATCGTGGCCGAAGTGCTGGCCGGCTTCGCTAGCCACGACCGGCCTTTACTCTTCTTCAGAGGCAAGTATCATCGGATGCCCAACACTTAGGGGCTGCTCCTTGTGAACCCTGGCGCGGGCAGGTTACCCTTTGTCCCAGAGGTCCTCGAATAGCTTCGCCGATCCGGGACCATAACCCGCATAGTAGTTGCTGAAGAATGTGTAGGTTTTCGATCCTTGGGCGACAATTTTTTTTAACTCACCGGCCCAGATCGTCATCTCATCGGTTTTATCATCCTGGAGCTTATCGAATGTTTCCGTCTTGCTCTCCTGTTCTTGGCGATCCCCCATGAAGCGGACATAGCAAAAATCTCCGGTGACCAGATCCAACGCCTTTGCGAGCGTATCGATTCGTGGCATCCAGGCCTGGGCCAGAAGCGTGAAACCCACAGACCGTTCTCTCAGGAGCTCCAGAAAATCCCAACTGATCCAGTTCTTATTGCGAATCTCAACTGAGAATTGGAATCCTTTTGGCAATGCGTCCAGAAAAGGGCGCAGGAGTTTGTCGAACTGTTCTCTCGAAGCAAAAGCATTTTTGTTGAAGTAGGGAAACTGCAGATAGCAGGGGACCCAGTTTGTCCCCGAGAGCCTCCATGATTTTGAGAAAACTGGAAAGTTCTTTTTGGCAATCACTCAAGATTTTTTGGTGCGTGATCACTCTCGGGATTTTGGCGGCAAAGACAAATCCGGCGGGGGTCCTATCTCTCCAACCGGTGACCATGGAACGGGGCGGAATGCGATAGAAGGTAGAGTCGATTTCCACGGTGCGAAATGTGCCTGCGTAGTGCCGGAGAAACTCGGAAGGCTTGAGACTCGTGGGATAGAAAGAACCGACCCAGTCTGCCTTCGACCAGCTTACGGTTCCGATATAGAGGTTATCGGGCAGCGCCATAGTCACTCTTCACCATATTCGAAAGTGGGCGTCAACCAGGAGCCGGTCTTGTGAAAGACAACGATTTCTTGACAACTCCCCTCCATCCGTTTACCTTCAGAAAACACGGGTGTTTTCATTTCAACGGGGGCAACATTCATGAACGAGGCCTACGATAGCAAGATGGCAAGCCGAATCGTCGGAATCAGCCTCCGGCAGATTCAGTACTGGGACGAGCGGGGGTTTGTCAGACCGTCCGTCAAGCCGGCCCAAGGACGGGGCACGAAGCGACTCTATTCGTTCCATGATTTGGTTTGTCTCAAGGTTGTGAAGGATCTGACCCATCATGGAATCAGCCTGCAAAAGATTCGTCGCTGCTTACAGCCCTTGAGGCAATATGCCGCACGCGCAGAGCCGCCGGTGGATTCGCTTAAATACCTGACCGATGGGGAAAAGCTTTTTGTGATTACTAGCGACCGCAAGAAAATCCTCGACGCCATGGAACGCCATTTTGTGCTCTCCTTGGGGATTGGAAATTTGGTGCGCGAACTGAACGGCGAAATGCGGCGGGTGGCTCAGGCTGTCGGTGGGGAAACCTCCGGGACATTGCGCCGCCTCCAGGAAAAACGGACGGGATCGGCCTAGCCTTTGATGGAGCTCACTAAGATTACACCGATGATGCATCAGTACCTCCGGATCAAGGAGAGGTACCGGGATGCGATTCTCTTTTTTCGCCTCGGTGATTTTTATGAAATGTTCTTCGAAGATGCCGAGACGGCCTCCAAAATTCTGGACATAGCGTTGACATCGAGGAACAAGCACGAAGACTCCATCGTTCCCCTGTGTGGAGTGCCTTATCATTCGGCAGAGCCCTATATTCGAAAACTCTTGGAAGCGGGCCACAAGGTGGCGGTCTGTGAGCAAGTGGAAGATCCAAAGACGGCCAAGGGAGTGGTTCAGAGGGAAGTCGTTCGCGTGATCACTCCCGGGACCGTTACGAGCGCCGACGCCTTAGAGGCTCGCGACAACAATTTTCTGGCCGCTGTATACGAAGGGCCCGGGAACTTTGGCTTGGCAGTCACGGATATTACGACGGGCGAATTCCGCTTTACCCAACTGGCCGAAGAGCAGTTTCTATTTGACGAAATTAGCCGGGTGAAGCCGAGTGAGCTGCTGGTCGCCGAACGCGCCCCCGCGCTACGAGAACAGCTTCAAAAGAGCTTCCCGGCCGTTCATATCACGTTGCTGGCGGACTCTTTTTTCTCCGCGACGGCGGCCGTTAGACGGGTGAACGACGATGTACCGGGGGCTGACCATTGGCAGGAGGGAATCCGGGCTGCATCCGCGGTGGTCGGTTATCTCGAAAGCAATGCCGCCGAATCACTTAACGTTTTGCGTGATTTGTCACCCTACGTGGCCTCCGGCTCTATGGTGCTCGACGAAACAACGCGAATCAACCTTGAACTCGTCACGAACTATCAGGGGGATAGAAAAGGTTCATTGCTGGCCGTCATCGATCGCACTTTGACGCCGATGGGCGCCAGGCGATTGCGTCAGTGTCTGCTGTACCCGCTGCTTGATGAGCAGGCGATAAGAGAACGTCATGAAGGGGTTCAGGAGCTGGTCGACCATTTCCAGATGCGCCAGGAATTAAAGATCTGGCTGCGTCGGATGAGTGATCTTGAGCGTCTTAGTGGCAGGGTGGTTGCGGGCAGCGCGCTGCCAAGGGATCTCGTTTCGATCCGGGAGACGCTAACCCACGTGGGGGCCGTGCGCGCAGAGATCAGTCCCTGTAACTCGACCATGTTGAAGGCGCTGCAAACAAAGATTGCGGAGTTACCTGATGTGGTTTCGCTCATCGATAGAGCTATCGTCGACGAGCCGCCGTTGTCGGTCAGGGAAGGCGGTTTTATTCGAGCCGGCTTTGATGCGGAGCTCGATGAGCTTCGCGGCATGCGCGCTCATGCCAAAGAATGGATGGCCAATTTCGAGGCTGGAGAGAAACGGCGCACGGGAATTCAATCCCTGAAGGTGAGATACAACCGCGTCTTCGGTTATTACATTGAAGTGACCAGGTCGAATCTCAGGGCAGTGCCGGCAGACTACATTCGCAAGCAGACCCTCGCCAACGGCGAACGCTATATCACCCCGGAACTGAAAGAGTATGAGGCTAAGATTCTTAACGCCCAGGAACTGATCGAAAAAATAGAGATCGCCTTGCTCGCCCGCGTGCGCCAAGAAGTCGCCGTCCATTTTGTCGCTTTGAAGGAGATGAGCGTCGCTCTCGCGACCCTAGATATGCTGTTGTCGTTTGCAGAAGTCGCCGAGTCACTGCACTTCACCCGGCCGCGCGTGGATAAGGGCTTCGCGCTGTTCATCAGAGAGGGGCGCCATCCGGTGGTGGAAGCCACGTTGGGACGGGGCGGCTTCGTTCCCAACGACTCCCTTCTCGACCCGGCATCGAATCAGATCCTCATGCTGACGGGACCCAATATGGCGGGCAAGTCGACCTACATGCGGCAGGTCGCGTTGATCGTCATTCTCGCTCAGATGGGCAGCTTTGTGCCTGCAACCGAGGCTCGCATCGGTATAGCGGACCGTGTCTTTACCCGCATTGGAGCCACAGATTCACTGGCCCGCGGCGAGTCGACTTTCATGGTTGAGATGAAGGAGACTGCGAAGATCCTGCGTCATGCGACTCAGCGCAGTCTTATTTTGCTGGATGAGGTCGGCCGGGGCACGAGCACATTTGACGGCATCTCCATTGCCTGGGCGGTGGCGGAGCGTCTTCATGATATGCCGGAGCGACCGCGGACTCTTTTTGCAACCCACTATCATGAACTCACCGATTTGGCGCGGACAAAAGAAAGAATCAGGAATTTTAACTTCTCTGTCAAGGAATGGCAGGGGGACGTCATTTTCCTGCGCAATCTGGTGGCAGGCGCCGCCAGTCACAGCTACGGAATCCACGTGGCACGGTTGGCCGGCCTGCCGGCGGTGGTCATCGAACGGGCCAAGGAAATTTTGCAGAACCTGGAGAGTGGCGAGGCCGAGGGAAAGAGAGCCGACACCGAAAAACGAGGAGCGGATGGAGGCGAACCGGTGCAGATGGCGCTGTTCGGATCCATGGAGAGAAAATTGAGCGAAGAACTAAGAAAACTCGATGTAGCACACCTATCGCCTATCGAGGCGCTCAATCTACTCTATGAATGGTCAGCGGTAGCGAAAAAAGTAGGCGCGGAAAAAAGGTAGCTCGTCTTATGCGTAAGCGACTTCTGCACGGCATCATCGGATTCATAGCTTTGAGCCTATGGGTTCCGCAGGGCTGCGCGGGAGGTCCGGGAGCCTCCTATCGGCTCGCTCAGGTTCAGAAGCGGGATTCGTCCAGAAACCCAACGACGAACGCTCGTAATAGCAATAAGCCGGAAAATGACAGGACCAATAATTCCGCTCAGGTGGCAGGTTTGTCGGAGAGACCACGTCTCACCGCAGTGCGCCTTTTGTCGTCGAAGACCTCCACTCAAGTCATCATGGATTTGTCCCAAGAGGTGCGTTGGGAGATCAATCGACTCAAGGAGGATGCGTCCAAAGGGTTGCCGTTTCGGATCTATATCGATCTATTCAATGCCACGCTCTCGATGGATTCGAAGAAGCCCATTGCGGTCGACGACGGCTTGCTCCGTCAAGTGCGGATCGCTCAATTCAGTACCGATGTCGTGCGCGTCGTAATAGAGATGACGAGTGCCGGAGAGCACAAAGCCTTCCTGTTGCCCGATCCACATCGACTTGTCGTTGACATCCAAGGACAGAAGAACGCCGAAGGCGTCGCTGGTATCGAAGAAAAGAAAACGGCGGCCCCGGCCATAAAAAGCAAACCGCTTGCGATTTCGGGAATCCGCAAGATTGTTTTGGATCCCGGGCACGGCGGCAAGGATCCGGGAGCCATTGGAATCGGGGGGATTGCAGAAAAGGACATTGTTCTGGCCATAGCGAAGAAATTAGCCAAGAAGCTACAACAAGAGATGGGGCTGGAGGTTGTTCTGACCCGGAAGGATGACCGGTTCATTCCTCTGGAAGACCGGACCGCCATCGCCAACGCCGAAGGAGCTGACCTTTTTCTCTCTTTGCATATGAACGCGAGTCCGAATGGTGAGGCGAAGGGCTTGGAGACTTATTATCTGGATAATACAACCGATGAGGCTTCGCTGAGGCTTGCGGCTCGAGAAAACGGTACCTCGCGCCGGAATGTTTCGGATTTACAGTTCATCTTGAGCGATATGACACAGAACATGAAGCTCGAAGATTCGATTACCCTGGCCCATCATCTACAGCATTCCCTGGTCGACGGCCTGTCAACGAAGCTCGCCGATGTAAAGGACCTGGGGGTCAAAAAATCTCTCTTTTCCGTACTGGTGGGAGCGCGCATGCCCAGCGTTCTTGTGGAAATGTTTTTCATCACTAACAAGACAGAAGGACGCGCCATGAGTCAAGAAGGCTACCAGAACGCCGTGGTTGACGCTTTGTACGAGGGGATCGTGAAATACAAGGAAAGCACCGTGGCAAGCAAGACTCTATAAGGGGACACTTCGGCGTGGACGCAATTGCACTTTCCCGTTCTCTCCTGGATGAAACCCAAGCGGAGTCCGACCTCAGACGCGCTGCGCGGACCTATGTAAAAAAGGGCCGGGAGTTGCTTCTGGAAAGACACCGAGCGGGTGCGGGCGGCTTGGAGGTGGTATCCGCCTACTCGACGATGATGGATCAACTGATCCGGTATCTTTTCGGTAAAGTGAGCGATGACTTCATTCGAAGATATCCCAGTGAAAATCAACGCTGCACCGTCATTGCCCAGGGCGGATACGGGAGGGGAGAGCTCAATCCTTATTCCGATATCGATCTGCTGTTTCTCTACGCCTGGAAAATCTCGCCCTACGTCGAAGCGGTAACGGAAAGGCTGCTCTACACGTTGTGGGACGCCGGACTCCAGGTGGGTCACGCCACTCGCACCGTCAAAGAATCCATTGCGTTGTCGGCCTCCGATATGAAAGTGAAGACGGCGCTTCTGGACGCGCGTTACCTATGCGGTCATTATGAACTCTACCAGGAGTTTGACAAAGCCGTGGAGAACCGCTTGGTCAAAAGGCGAGTCAATCGATTCGTCCATGACAAGTTGACGGAAAATCAACTGCGCCATGAAAGCTACGGAGGATCGGTCTATCTATTGGAGCCCGACGTGAAAGACGGCGAGGGTGGCCTTCGCGATATCCATACGACCCGATGGATCGGCCGCGTCAAGGCAGGCGCGAAGGATCTCGATGCGCTGGCTTTAAAGGGGATCGTCAGTGCGGGCGATGTCGGCAAGCTCAAAATCTCCCAGGATTTTCTGTTGCGGGTGCGCAACGAGCTTCATTTTTCCACCGGCAAACATCAGGACCAGCTGACTTTCGAAGAGCAGCAAAAAGTAAGCCACGCCCTTGGCTTCGAAGGCGAGGGAACTCTGAAGGCGGTTGAAGTTTTCATGCGGAATTATTATTTGCATGCCGCGCAGATCAGCCGCCTCACCTCACTGATCATTCACCGCCTAACCGATGCGTCGTACCCGCTCGTGGGCGGACTTTACAACCGCGCCAAGACTGTGCGCGAGGGTATCTGCATTTCACACCGCCAGCTCTACATCACAAAGCCGGGTATTCTCAAAGCTGATCCGGCCAATCTCATCGAAGTGTTTCTCGAGATGCAGAAGCATCGCTCGGAGCTGAGTCACGAAACGCGGGAGCTCTTACGCGAACAGATCGGGTTGATCGATGATCGCTTGCGCGGCTCGGCGGCGGCCAATGTTCCGTTCTTCAAAATCCTCAAGGGGAGAGAGAGGGTTTACGAGACCCTTTTAGAAATGCATCGATGCGGGATTCTCGGAGCGTTTATCCCCGAGTTCGGCCGGCTACTTTGTATGGTGTTGCATGATGCGTACCACACTTACACGGTGGATCAGCATTCCCTCAAATTGATCCAGGAGATCGAGAGGCTTAAAGCGGGAAAATACAAGGAGGGGCTGCCCCTCCTCACCCAACTAGCGCGCGAGACGGACAAAGTCGAATTGCTGTATCTCGGGCTGATGTTTCACGATATCGGAAAAGGATTTGGCGGGGGACATTCGGAGATCGGCGCCCGTTTGGTGCAGCCCATCGCGCAACGCATGGGTCTCAACGCCGACGACGAGGCGCTGGTGGAATTTTTAGTGCGCTATCATCTGTTGATGACCCATACGGCGTTTCGGCGGGATTTGGAGGACGACAAAACGATTTTTGACTTCGCCAAAACAATGGGCAACGTCAACAACTTAAAAATGCTTTATTTGCTAACGTTCGCCGACGTCAAAGCTGTCGGGCCGGATGTCTGGAATCCATGGAAGGCGTCGTTACTGGGCGAGCTTTATTTTAAGACATTGAAGATACTGGAAGAAATGGAAAAGGGCGAGTTCCAACGCGAAGATGTGCGGGCGGTGCTAAGAAGAATCCAGGACCGGGTCCGGCAGCAGCTAGCCAAAGATCATCCGGCCCACAGGGTGGATCACTTTCTGGAGGCGATGCCGGAAAGATATTTTCTTTCCACTGCGGAAAACGACATTCCGGGTCACTTCGAGTTGATGGAAAAGTTTGCAGGAAAGGGGGCGGTCACCGCCGTCGAACACTTTCCGGAAAGGGATTGCAGTTCAGTAGGGATCTGCACTCAAGATCGCCCCGGGCTTTTTGCCTCAATCACGGGCACGTTGACAGCCCAGAATTTAGACATTCTGAACGCCAGGATTTTTACTTCCAGCGACGGTCGAATCCTGGACGTCTTTCGGATCTCTCACCACGGGCGCTCCGAGCTTGTCATGGCGGAGCAGAAGTGGAGCAAATTTCGCTCGACCCTGGATCAAGTCCTAGAAGGTCGATCGGATGTGGCCCGGCTCGTGGAAAATTCCCAAAGTTCCTCCTTCCTCCAAAAGCACGTGCCGAAAGTACCCACGGTTATTCAGGTGGATAACGAGGCGTCGGACTACTTTACGATCGTGGAAGTATTTACCGAGGATCGGATCGGCGTCCTGTTCAAGATCACTTACGCGCTGCATCAACTCGGTTTGTCTATCCACGTCGCCAAGATATCGACCAACGTCGATCAGGCAGCCGATATTTTCTATGTTACGGACGAAAATGGAAAAAAGATTCAAGAGCCGGCTCGACTCGAAGGGATTCGCTTGTCTCTTTACGAAAGCTTAGCACCGCAGGATGAAAGAATCGCTCAGTCCTTACATTGACTCCTTTCTAACGATGATCGCGGTGGAGAAGGGGTTGGCCAAAAATACGGTTGAGGCCTACAGCCGCGACCTGATTCGATTGGTAGAGTTTTTGGCCGGCCAGGGCGTTGCATCCTGGGAAGGCACCGAAAGCGTTCATCTCCGTTCCTACGTATCATCGCTGCGGCGCAACGGGCTAAGCGCGCGTTCCATAGCCCGCCATGTCGTGACAGTGCGCCGATTTTATCGCTTTTTAGAAACGGAAGGGGTCGTCGGCGAGAGTCCCGTACTTTCATTCCATCTGGCCGCCAGCGGGAGAAAGTTGCCGCAAACGCTATCGGCGGACGATGTTCGAAAGCTGCTGGCTCAGCCGAACCTGAAGGAGCCGCTTGGAGTCCGTGATCAGGCGATGCTCGAACTTTTGTACGCCACCGGGTTGCGGGTTTCTGAACTGATTCTTTTGCAGATGCAGCAGGTCAATTTTCAAGGTAATTTTTTGACTGTGAAGGGCAAGGGCTCGAAGATGAGAGCGGTTCCCTTCGGAAAATGGGCCCGGCAAAAGTTGCTCGACTACATCAATGGTACGAGACCGCGGCTGTTCAAGGGTAGAGCCAGCGTTTTTGTATTTATCAAACGCTCGGGGCGGCCTTTGACGCGCCAGGGGTTCTGGAAGCTTGTTCGAGCTCACGCGCTGGCAGCCGGAGTCGAGAAACGAGTCACGCCGCACACCTTACGCCATTCGTTTGCTACCCATCTTCTCGAAGGGGGTGCCGATCTCCGCTCCGTGCAATCGATGTTGGGTCATGCGGATATCTCGACGACACAAATTTACACCCACGTGAACGGCGCGAGACTCAAAGAAGTTCACCGGCGACATCATCCGAGGGAGCACGGCGGCAGGAAAAAGGCCCTGGAGTAATGGAGTAGTGGAGCGGAGGAGTATTGGGGAAGACTGATCGCTCATAACAAGAACCCATCACTCCAGCTCTCTTCATGCTTGTCTTTTCACAGGGCTTGCCGTATTCATGTTAAGATAGCGAATAAATGAGCCGATTTTGGTAGACGCCATCCAACAAATTGCCCTCTGGGCTCTTCCGGTCCTGGTCGCAATCATCTTTCACGAAGTATCCCATGGATGGGTGGCCTATCGGTTGGGGGATCCTACCGCGGCGAGAATGGGTCGGCTGACGCTCAATCCGATCGCTCATATAGATCTGATTGGAACCATCTTGTTGCCGGCGCTATTGATCATTTCCAACGCGCCATTTTTGTTTGGTTACGCGAAACCCGTGCCGGTGAATTTCCAGAATCTTAGGAACCCAAAGCGGGATATGGTCTGGGTGGCATTGGCCGGGCCGGTCATGAATCTTTTATTGGCGTTGGGTTGCGTCCTGGTTTTAAAGATGGGCTTGCCGCTCATCGCGTCGGGAGCGATCCATTCGTCTTCATCCGCGTTAGTGGACTTTCTCGCGCCCGTGGCCCTCATGGCCAAAAATGGAGTGCTCATCAACATCGTCTTAGCTGTTTTTAACGCGTTACCGCTCCCTCCATTGGATGGGGGTAGGGTGGCGGTGGGATTGCTTCCGGAGCCGCAATCCTCCATGCTGGCCCGGCTTGAGCCCTACGGTTTTTTGATCCTTATCGTGTTGCTTATGACGCACCTGCTGGACAGAATTATTGGACCCCCGATTGAATTTTTAATTAACTTTTATTTCAAGCTGCTTTAGAATTTACGATTATGGATACCATCGTCAGCGGTATGCGGCCCACGGGGCGCCTTCATTTGGGTCATCTTCATGGCGCGCTGAAGAACTGGCTGAGACTTCAGGAGAATTATCGTTGTTACTTCTTCGTCGCGGACTGGCACGCACTCACAACCGATTACGCCAATCCGCAAGGCATCAATCCGAGCACCAAAGAGATGGTCATGGACTGGTTAAGCGTGGGGCTGGACCCAAATCGCTCGACACTTTTTCGGCAATCGCGTGTCAAAGAGCATGCGGAGCTGCACCTGCTTTTTTCCATGATTACACCGGTTCCATGGCTGGAGCGCAACCCCACGTATAAAGACCAGATCAAGGAATTGGTGGAAAAGGATCTGTCCACGTACGGCTTTCTGGGTTACCCGGTTTTGCAGGCTGCGGACATTACCATTTATAAGGCCCACAAGGTCCCCGTCGGAGTCGATCAAGCGCCGCACGTTGAACTGACGCGCGAGATTGTACGGCGCTTCAACCAGATTTACCGCCCCATCTTTCCGGAGCCTGAAGTTCTCTTGACCGAGGCTCAGAAAGTGCCTGGGTTGGACGGGCGCAAGATGAGCAAGAGCTATAACAACGCCGTGTTTCTGGCCGACACACCACAGGAAATCGACCAGAAATTGAGTCGCATGATGACCGATCCGGCGCGCGTCAGACGGACCGATCCCGGTGAACCGGAAAAGTGCCCGGCCTTCCAACTGCACAAGATCTATTGCACCCAGGAAGAGATCGACTACGTTTCGCAGGGCTGTCGTACCGCCGGCATCGGTTGCCTGGACTGCAAGAAGGTTATGATCAGGCATGTGATCGAAGATCTGGGGCCGTTCCGTGAGCAAAGGGCGCGCTACGAGGAAAACCCCGACCAGGTCGAAGCGGTGCTGGCAGCCGGTAACGAGATCGCTCACCAAAAAGCGACCGAAACCATGGTCGAAGTGCGCGAGGCTGTAGGGCTGTGACGACTCGAGTACAACTCGAAATCTTCGAAGGTCCATTGGACCTGCTGCTTCATCTGATTAAAAAAAATGAAGTCAGCATCACCGATATTCCGATCGCGACCATCACCGAGCAGTATCTGGCGACTCTGGATGTCATGCAGAGTTTGAGTCTTGATGTCGCGGGTGAATTTTTGGTCATGGCGGCTACCCTCATCCACATCAAATCGCGCATGCTACTGCCCATGACAGACGAGGAAGAGGACGAAGAAGAGGGGGCGGATCCCCGGGCGGAGCTGGTGAGGAGGCTGCTCGAATACCAGCGCTTCAAGGATGCGGCGGATCAATTGGAGCGAAGAGAGCTCCTGACGCGGGACGTGTTCGTCCGTTCCGCAGCTCCAGCCGAAGACATCCCCGCGCCGGGATTTCGTGAAGTATCGGTATTCGAACTTTTGACGGCACTGAAGCGGGTTATGGATCGATTGCCTAAGGATGTCGTCCATGAGGTCATGCTGGAAAAGACCACCGTGCGCGAAAAAATGACCCTGCTGCTCGATCAATTGCGCGCCCAGGGAAAACTCCTATTTGAGTCGCTCTTCAGCGATATGAAGACCCGGTTGGAAGTGGTCGTTACCTTTCTCGCGATGTTGGAGCTGGTTAAAATGCGCGCCATCAGAATCTTTCAGGAAGAAAGAAGCGGGCCGATTCAGATCGAAGCGGCAGCGGGTATCGAGAACATACCGGCGGTTATTGCGACGCCGGGCACCGAGGAAGATCAGCATGGAACGTGAAGACATAAAGTCGATTATTGAAAGCTTGTTGTTCGTTGCCGACGGACCCCTGACCATCCAGAGGTTGGGCGAAGTGCTGGAAGGCGTTGAGAAGGAGGATATTCGGTCGACTCTGGATGAACTACAGACGGAGCTAGAAAGCAACCGGCGCGGAGTTCGGCTCGTCGAGGTCGCCGGCGGCTACCAGTTACGGACGGCGAAAGTCAACGCCGATTGGGTCAAAAAATTCCTCGGGGGGCGGCCCGCGCGCATGGGTCGAGCAACCCTCGAAACTTTGGCAATCATAGCCTATCGGCAACCGATCACCCGAGCGGAGATCGAGGCGATCCGGGGCGTCGATGTGGACGGTGTCATCAACACGCTTTTGGATCGGAGTTTGATTCGCGCCGTAGCCCGCAAGGACGTCCCCGGGAGGCCCTTTCTCTACGGGACGACGCCTGAATTTTTGCAGTTATTCAATCTCAAGGATCTGACCCATTTGCCCACGCTCAAAGAGATGCAAGAGATCACTTTGCCGGAGATACCCGGTGAAGAGCTACCGCTCGAAAGTGCCGAAGAGTGCTAGACTAGACAAAGACTAGCTTCTTACTGAAAAACCTCTCGGAGTCCTTCGACGGCGCTCAGGACGAGCGGAGGGGAATTTTCCGTTCATGCTGAGGATCTCGAAGCATTCTGAAATTTCTCCAGCAACCTGTTATGGAACGTTTACAGAAAATCTTGGCCCGCGCCGGGCTGGCTTCGCGCCGGGAAGCTGAACGATGGATTGTGGAGGGGCGGGTATCCGTCAACGGGACGGTCGTTTCCAAATTAGGCTCCCAGGCCGATCCCGCGAGAGACAGCATCAAAGTGGACGGCAAGCGAATCAGACCCGCCGCAGCGCCGCTCTATTTCGCATTCCATAAGCCGCCGGGAGTCATTACCACTCTTAACGATCCGCAGAAACGTCCAGACCTCGCGCAGTTTATAGAAAAGTTGGGGCGCAAACAGAGAGTTTTTCCCGTGGGCCGGCTGGATTTCAATTCCGCTGGGCTTTTGCTTTTGACCAATGACGGCGAACTGGCCCGGCGGCTCACCCATCCCCGCTTCGGCGTGAAAAAGGTTTACCGCGTAAAACTGAGCGATTGTCCGACCGAGGAGGCGTTTGCGCTGTTACGGAAAGGCATGCGATTGGAGGACGGGGTGACCGCTCCGGCGCGGGCGCGAGTCGTGGAGAGACTAAAAAAAAATGCCTGGGTGGAAATTGAATTACACGAGGGACGCAATCGTGAAGTTCGTCGCATTTTCGAGGCGCTGGGCTATTTCGTCGAAAAGCTGATCCGTGTGCGTGTCGGCCCGATATCCCTCGGTTTTTTGCGGCCCGGTGAAATCCGACCGCTTTCGCAAATCGAGATCGCGGCTTTGAAGGCTGCCGTCGGCCTTCTTGCGGCTCTCACGCCTAACCCCTCACGTGGGGGGCAAAGGGTGAGGCGTTAAGGGTACAGAAGTTAGTGACGCAGGCTGCAGAACTCTTCGTAGTCGATGAGTTTGTGGATGGTGGGATGATCGCCGCACATCGGGCAGTTCGGATCACGCCGCAACTTCAGCGTATTGATCTCCATCGTCAAGGTGTTGAAGCACAGGAGCCGGCCGATCAATGTGTCGCCCTTGTCAAGAATCAGTTTAATCGCTTCCAAGGCTTCGATGACTCCGATCAGCCCGGGCAAAACGCCCAACACGCCCGCTTCAGCGCAACTGGGCGCCATTTCCGCCGGAGGGGGTTCAGGATAGAGGCACCGGTAGCAAGGCCCCTTGCCGGGATAGAAAACTGTCGCTTGACCTTCGAATTGAAAGATACTTCCGTGCACGTTCGGTTTGTTGGCCAGAATACAGGCATCATTGACCAGGTAGCGGGTCGGAAAGTTGTCGCAGCCATCGACGATGATGTCGTAGTCTTTGATGATATCCATGATATTTGCGGACGTCAGCTTGTCTTGATAGGTGATGACATTGACGTCGGGGTTTAGCGCCTGCAGCGTCTGCTTGGCCGAGTCTACCTTCGGTTTCCCCACGCGATCGTTGGTGTGAAGAATCTGCCTTTGTAGGTTGGAAATATCCACCACGTCGTTGTCGATAATCCCCAGAGTGCCCACGCCCGCGGCAGCCAGATAGTAGGCGGAAGGGGACCCCAGGCCGCCGGCACCGACCATGAAGACTTTGGCTTGCAGGAGCTTGGCCTGTCCTTCTTCCCCTACCTCGGGCAGGAGAAAATGGCGGCTATAGCGAACCAGCTGTTCCGGGGTATATTGAAAATCCTGTACCCATCTGTAACCGGCGTTCTTCCACGCCCCATAGCCTCCAGCCATCGACGTGACGTTCTGATAACCCATTTCTCTTAGAGCCTTGCCGGCGATCAGCGATCGCACGCCGCCCGCACAGTAAGTGATTATGGGTGTATTCTTGTCGGGAACCGTGCTCTCCACCTTGATTTCGAGAAATCCGCGAGGCAGCGAAAGCGCCCCTTCCAGGTGCCCCTCGCGCCACTCGTCTTTTTCGCGAACATCAAGGACTACATGAGACTTACCGTTGTTGGTCAAGAGATCATTGACTTGCTGAGCCGTCAGCTCAGGGATTTCCTTTCGCGCATCGGCCATGATGTCCTGAAAAGTCTTGGCCATGGTTTCCCCTCCCGCTCGATTAAGCTTCTAGACCTTAGAGGTCCAAGTTAAAACCGCCCCACCCGAAAGTCAAGTTGAGCTGAGTAAGTCAGAGAGGGTAGAAGAAGCCGCCGTATCCCTTGAAGCGGACTTCCAAAAGATGGACTCATCACCTTGGGTGATGGATTTGAACGCGCCTCGCCCAAGGATTGTTCGTCGGCGATTTCGAGGCAAATTCTATCTAAGATATTCTCGCTGGCGATGGGAGTATCGGTTTGCAGTACCCCTTCGGCGGCCTTCCATGACTCGGTTGCGAGCGAACTGTCGTATAAACCAGAGGCCAATTCCAATAGCCCTCTGGCACGCTGAATGCCCGCGTTGTATCGTTTTATGGTCTTTCGAGGATCTCGCGCATCCCTCATGGTTTTCACGGGCAGCCACTTTTTAGTCGAGAAGCTTGCGCGCCAGCTCGGCCGACACTTCGCGCGTCTTGAGGATTTTTTCTTCCGACTGATTCTCGAGCTTTGTGTATTGGTCCATCGTAAGATTATCTTTAGCCGCAAAGACGCCGAACTCTTTTAACCATTGCGTATCGACATCGAGGCGCCGGGTTGCTTGACCCATCGCTCGGGAATATGTTTCCTGTCCTTCCTGGCCGAGGAACCAGTTGACGAACACTTTGGCCGCGTTGGGATGAGGAGCGCCTTTGATGATCGCCACGTTGCCGCTGCCGCCGCTCACGTAAATCTCGTCGCGAGGAGTGGGAACCGATTTCACGGGCAGTCCGGCTTTGGCAAACGGAAGAAAAGAATAATAACTAAGGCCGACGCTTAGCGCGATCTTTCCTTTGGCCAGACTTTCCGCCAAGACCCGCTGATCCCGGCTGAGGAACAGCTTCTGGCCCGCCAGCTTCTTCAAGTAGTCCTCCCCCTTGAGCTTCCAGAGAAAAGACCACATCGAGGCGCCCGCGCCGGGAGTGCGCGGATCGAGGTAGCCGATCTTGCCGGACCATTTGGGATTCACTAGATCGTTCAAGGAACGAACCTCGCCGGCCTTCACATAATCCGTGTTGCACCAAATGAGTTCGACTTGATAAGCCTGGGAGGCGTAAATGTAACGCTTCGCATTGTCCAGCCAGATATGCCCGCCCCACCAGTTGTTCGGGTCTTTGATTTCCTTGAGCATCATCGCCGGTTCGAGGGGAGCTAAAATACCTTCGGACAGAAGTCCCGTGATCATCGATTCGCCGCCGCCCATGTGGAGATCAAAGCCGGGGACACCGGACTTCGATTCCTGCTGGATTTTCCCGACGAGGGAAGCGGCTCTGCCGAGGTTGAGTTCGGCCTCGATACCGAAGCGCTCCTTGAAAACCTTCTCTATGCCTCTTCTCAGCTCGGTGCTGGCCGGAACAGAGACGACCACCTTGCCTTCCTTCTTGGCCGCCTCTACCGCTCTTTCCCATTCGACGGGCGAGGATGGTTTTGCCTCCCCGGCGTGTAACTGTCCCGCTCCGAGCAGGGCGAAGTAAGCCAATCCACCGAGCCATGGGAAGATTCGTAATCGGAGGTACAACTTTCTTGCGCCCCCTTTGTGGTTAAAAGTCGACATTGCTTGACATATAAATCCGCTAGCGATACCAAGTCAAGGTTCGAGCGCTATTGCACTATTGACGATCGTCTGTCGTTGCGAACGGAAGGATCTGCCCCATGGGTAACATCTCGACGACGAACGAATCCGATTCCGAAGTTTGGAAGCGTATTTCAAGAAATACCCGGAAGTTCCCAAGGAGACGATTCTCAAGCAGCATCTCTTAAGCCTCGGGTGAATAGGGCGAAAGACGAGGGCAACGTCGCGGCGGACTACTTTTTGACAGGCCCGGCTTGTCCTGCCTACGCAATTGCGGTCGAACCATTACGAGCAAATCATAAATTGAACGCCTGGGCCAATTTATCTTCCCTTTGGATTCAACAAATCGCTCAACGCGTTACCCAGGTTATTAAACGCGAGGATGGTCAGGAAGATAGCCGCCGCCGGAAAGAAGAGGATGTGCGGGTAGGAGCGCATTGCGCGCCAGCCGTCCTGCGCAAGCGAGCCCCAACTGGTCCCCCAGGGGCTGTAAGGATCGTTGATGCCGAGGCCGATGAAACTCACGGTAGATTCGGCGAGAATGGCCGCCGGAATACTGAAGGTCAGGGTCACAATGATCGGGCCAAGGATGTTGGGTAAGATGTGCCGCAGGAGGATCCGTCGCCGCGTAGCACCCATAGCCCGGGCGCCTTCGACAAACAGGAATCCTTTGGCCTGGAGTACTTGACCGCGGGCGATGCGGGCGAAGCGCACCCAGGAAACGAGTCCAAGCGCGACCAGCAGCCCGCCGATGTTTCTGCCGAAGAGAAGCGATAGCAGAATAAAGATCAGCATGTCGGGAAGGCCGTAAAAGACATCCACAACCCGCATCATCAAATGATCCAGATTCCCTCCTCTGAAGCCGGAAACCAGCCCATAGGCCGTGCCGATGATAAGCGCGATCAAAGCCGTACCGATTCCCACAACCATCGACACGCGAGCCCCATATAGAATTCGCGTCAGTAGGTCTCGTCCGAGGCCATCCGTTCCCATCAGGTGCGCCCAAGTCGGCGTCTCGAGGATACGTTTCTCCTCGAATCCGCCAGTGCCGTAGGGCGAGATCCAGGGCGCCAGGAAACCGGAAGCCGCTACGGCTACGATAAATACGAGGCTGCAAAGAAGTAGAGGGTCCCGACTAGGACCGCTCGCCTGCTGATTTGCCGAAACCATGCTCAGTAAAACCCTATTCTGGGGTCGACGCAGGTATAGAAGAGATCGACCAGGAAGTTGGCGGCAACCAAAAGCGCCGTATAGACCAATGTCACTCCCATAATCAGGGGATAATCACGATCGGTCACTGCCGTGATGAAGAAGCGACCCATGCCCGGGATCGCAAATACATACTCGACGACAAACGAGCCGGTCAGTAACGTCGCCGCCAGCGGTCCCATGACCGTGAGCACCGGCAGCAATGAATTTCGCAAAGCATGCTTGAACAATACAGCGCTTTCTCGCAAGCCTTTGGCGCGCGCCGTTCGGATGAAGTCTTCGCCGAGAGCTTCGATCAGCGTCGATCGAAGCAACGTAGCGATGTAGGCTGCCGGCGCTGCGCCCAAGGTAATCGTCGGCAAGAACATGCTGGCGACATTGTCCCAGCGTCCCGCTTGGAGCCAACCCAGCTGCAGCGCAAACAGCCAGATCAGCAAAGCGCCGAGAATGAAGTGGGGCACCGAAATCCCCAACGTCACGGTCAACAGGGAGAATCGGTCGACCCACGAATTGCGAAAATAAGCGGCTATTAGACCCACTGGAAACGAGACCATCAGGGCGAAGACCAGGGCGAGGAGGCCCAGGAGCGCCGACGTCGGCAAAGTTTCCGAGATGATCTCCCTCACCCCGCGGTCGAGATATTTATAGGACGGTCCGAAATCAAGGTGAAGAATTCCCGAGAGATAACGCAGATACTGCATAAGGAGCGGCTCATCGAGATGATACTTGGCTTCGATATTCGCCAACACTTCAGGCGGGAGCTTGCGCTCGCTGTCAAAAGGGCCGCCAGGGGCAAGGCGCAGGAGAATAAATGTCAGCGTCGCTACAACCCAAATAACGGCAAGTCCATGGAGCAGCCGTTTCAAGAGAAACATGAGCATTTTTGCCCGCTCACAACATTCGTTTGCACAGAGGAGGGAACATGAGGGCGAGGGAGAAGTGAGTTCAGTTCCTAACCGCCATGAGACGCGGAGTATTGTTCGAGTTTTTTCTCAAGCCAGCGGGTATTCACCCTGCCGTTTATGTAGTCGCCATCATCGATAACCGTTTGAAGAAAAGGGATGCCCGTGTCGATGCCTTGAATCTGAAACGAGGCCAAGGCCTGCCTTGTACGGGCGGCGGCTTCGGTGCGATCCCCGCCATGGGCGATCATCTTTGCCAGAAGTGAATCGTAAAAGGGCGGCACGGAGTAACCCGAATAGCAGTGGGTATCCACCCGAATGCCGGTGCCTTCCGGCGCCTGCCACCTGGCGATGCGCCCCGGACAAGGGCGAAATCCATGTTGCGGCGACTCGGCGTTAATGCGGCATTCGATGGCGTGACCGAAAAAGCGAACATCGGATTGCTTAAACGGCAGAGGCTCGCCGCGCGCGATCCGCAGTTGCTGCGCCACGAGGTCCACCCCGGTAATCATCTCGGTCACGGGATGTTCGACCTGGATGCGCGTATTCATTTCCAGAAAGAAAAACTTGTTGGTGTCGTTGTCAAAGATAAACTCCACCGTGCCGGCATTTTGATAACCGATACTTCGCGCCAAGGTAGCCGCGGCGTGACAGATTTGATCGCGGACTTGTTTTGACACGGCGTAAGCCGGAGCTTCCTCGATGATTTTTTGATGGCGCCGTTGCAGGGAACAGTCGCGCTCGCCCAGGTGAATAACGTTGCCGGATCGGTCTCCCAGGACCTGGACTTCAACGTGTCTGGCATTACCGATGTATCGTTCCATGTAAAGCGTATCGTTGCCGAACGCCGCGCGGGCTTCGGCGGCAGCGGTGCTGAACGTGGTTGGCATTTCAGTCGGATTCCAAACGAGCTTGATCCCCCGGCCACCGCCGCCGGCGGAGGCCTTGAGCAGCACCGGATAGCCGATTTTTTCCGCCTGAGCGGCGGCTTCGCGAGAATTTTTGGCCTGATCAGACCCGGGTACCGTTGGTACGCCGCAGGAAATTGCGATTCTGCGCGCTTCCAGCTTGTCGCCCATGTTGGTGATGTTCTCAGGGCTAGGGCCGACGAAGGTAATCTTGTTATCGGCGCAGGCCTGTGCAAGCTCGGCTCTCTCGGATAAAAAACCATAACCGGGATGCAGGGCATCGCAGGCCGTGCTCTGCGCAGCCGCCACCAACGTCCCGGTTTTGAGGTAGCTATCGGATGAACGCGGCGGTCCGATGCAAACCGCGCGGTTGGCCATTTTTGCCGCGAGACTCTCCCGGTCCGCTTCGGAGATTGCGGCGACAGTTTCAATCCCCAGACTTTGACAGGCTCGAATGATGCGGACAGCGATCTCGCCCCGGTTGGCGACCAATACCCGGGTCACCTTCATGGTTTTACGAGAAAAAGCGTCTGCCCGTATTCGACAAACTGGCCGTTTTGGGCAACCACCTGAGCCACTGTTCCCTTCACACTGGCCCGCACGCTACTGAAGACTTTCATCACCTCGATGAGCCCGACGGTGGTATCTTCGGTGATCGCTGTACCCACTTGCACGAAGGGGGGCGCCCCGGGTTCAGGCGCGATGTAGAACGTGCCAAGCAGCGGAGCCGTAATCGGCAAGAGTCCCTCCGCTGCCGCTTTGGCGTCGATGTCGGAGGCGGCGCTCCGCGGAGGAGGGGCCGCCACGGCAGGCGTTGCTTTCGGCATTTCTAACGCGGCGGGGCCGGGAGAGTGCGCTGCCGGGGCGCTCCGGGCCGAGGAAGAAAGCGGAATGGGTTCGCCCTTACTCACTGTGATCTTGAGCTCGCCCACTTCAAGCTGAAAGTAGTCGAATTTGGATTCATCAATTAACTTGAGTATGTGAAGCACGTCGTCTTCGGTGAGTTCCATATCCTCGCCCTTCCCAGATGTTTTGAGAGTGTCAGGGGCGTTGACGTATCTGCCCCTGATTGGGAACTCACATTATGTGATTTCAGAGTTCATGGCAAATAGACTACGGAGGAAATTCACTGCGGGTTCGTTGGTTCCACCGGTCGCACGTTGTGCAAATCCAAGCGGCCCATGGAATTCATCTCTAAACCGGTGAAATGCGGGTTCAGAACGGTGCTCTCGGTGCGCCAATACAGCGGCACCATCGGAAGATCGGTTTCGCAGAGAATCCTCTGCGCTTCATCGTAGAGTTTGACACGCTTCTTGACTTCGAACTCGCGGGCGGCGTTCTCCGCCAGCCGGTCATATCGGTTGTTCTTCCAACGCAGGTGGTTGTTACCGCTGTCGGCGGTGAAAAGCTTCATGAAGTTGTCGGGGTCGGGGTAGTCGGCGCCCCAACCGTCGCGAAACACGGGAAAGGGATCATTCTGCAGCTTCCTGAGATAGACTTTCCATTCCTGATTCTCCAATCCGACGACAACCCCCAGATTTCTCTGCCACATTCCCTGCACCGCTTCGGCCACCAACTTTCGATCTTCCTCGGTATCATAGCCCAGGACAATGCGCGGAAATCCTTTGCCTTCCGGGTAGCCGGCCTCGCGCAGGAGCCGGCGTGCCTCGGGCGGATTGAAGTGAAGGCCGATTTTCGGGTTGTGCGCAAGCATCCCGGGGGGTATCCAAGAGGAAGCCGGCTCCTCTCCCCCGTGAAGAATTTTTGGAAAGACGCTCCGGTCGATGGCCATGGCAAAGGCTTTCCTGACTCGCGGATCATCGAAAGGTTTTCGATCAACGGCAAATCCGTAATACTCGCCGCGCAGCTGCGGCACCCGTTTAAACCCGCGCTGTTTGGATAAACGGCTTTTTTCCAATGCCGGGATGCTATGATCGTCGAGGAAGTCCAACTGACCTTGTTCGTACATCGCAACGGCGGTGGTTTTCTCCTTGACCATCAACATCGTAACTTTGTCGATGGCCGGCTTGGCGCGAAAGTAATTTGGGTTGGCTTTCAGCTCGATCTCATTCTCATGCTTCCAAGATGACAGGAGAAACGGTCCGTTGGTCACGATATTTTTGGGGTCGGTCCAGCGGGAATCAAATTTCTCAATAATGTCCTGTCGCTGGGGAAAAGTGGTTTCAAATGTGGTGATGGCCAAAAAATAAGAAGCCGGGTAGCGCAGTCGGACCACGAGAGTAAAATCATCCAGCGCCTGGACGCCGACGGCGCTCGCATCGGTCAGTTGACCTTCGTGGTACTCCTGGGCGTTTTCAATGTCGAACAAGATGTAGGCGTATTGGGAGGCGGTTTTGGGGTCGAGGAGCCTCTTCCAGGAATACTCGAAATCCTGGCCGCGGACTTTCTTACCGTCGCTCCAGAAAACGTCGTCGCGCAGATGAAAAACAAGCTTTCGCCCGCCATCGAGGATATCCCAGGACTTTGCGACCACCGGCGCCGGTTTGAGCTGCTTGTCAAATTCCGTCAGTCCAACCATCAGGTTGGCGATGACATTGAAAGAAACATGGTCCGTCGCCAAAGACCAGTCGAGACTGGGCGGCTCGGTGCTGAGATTGACGCGGAAATTCTTTCCCGGGTTGCCGCCTTTCGAACCGGTTTCGCAGGCGGCACAAAAGAACAGCAGAATGAGCGCAGACAGTCGCCAGCCGCTCGATATTTTGTTCTGTAGAAAAAACAAGAGGTGCTTGCTTATAAGGAACTTTGTAAATATTAGTAGCTAGCTGACAGCTAACCGGAAAGGATTATAACATGGACGGAAAGGAAATGTTGCAAAAGTATGTCGTGGTGGAGGGGCATCGCGATGTCTATGAACAGCTCTACCGTTCATCCATCGGCGAAAAATCGCCCATTCGGGACGGCATCGCGCCCCGATTGATCCGCGACGGCATCAATGTCTGCGTTTATGCTATTAGCGGCGACTCTTACTCCCACTCGCAGAATACCGGCCGTTACTTAGAGACCGCCCTCGATCAGATCGATCAGTTTTTGGAGGAGGCGCCGCGCTCCGAAGGGATGATCCAGATGGTCAAGACCCGTGATGACCTGCCCGATAAGGTCGAGCCGGGCACCGTCAAGTTTTTGCTCCACTTCGAAGGCTGCATGTCTTTGCGCGGCAGCATCCATAATCTAAGAAATTTCTATCGTCTCGGCCTACGGTCCCTGCAACCCGTTTGGAATTTTCGCAACGAGCTCGGCGATGGCGTATGGGAAAACCGCACCGGAGGCGGCCTCACGAATTTCGGCGTCGAAGTCATCAGAGAAGCAAATCGGTTGGGTATGGTCGTGGATCTCTCACACATGAATCGCGAAGGGTTCTTCCAAACGTTAGAGGTTGCAACGGCTCCGCTCCTCGTCAGCCACGCCAACGCGTGCGGCATGCTCGACAACCCGCGCAATCTGGCGGACGATCAGATCAAAGCCATCGCGGATCAAGGCGGGTTGGTGGGCATCCTGGCTTTGCCGGAGCGCGTCGCGAAAGGAGAAGTCGCAATCGACGATATGTTGAAGCATATGGACTACATGATCAATCTCGTCGGCATCGAGCATCTCGCCCTGGGCATGGACTTCGTCAAATACGACGGGCCGCGCACCCTCAAAGATCGCCACCATCCGTTACACAAAGATCCGCTGATCAAAGGCTTCGAGGAGATCGAAGATCTGCCCAATCTAATCGACGGCCTGCAGAAACATGGCTACAAGGAAGAGGAAATCGCCCTCATTCTCGGCGGCAATTACCTGCGTGTCCTGAAAACCATTTTGCCTGAGCAATCGGTGGTTTAACTCTGATATTTGGTGGGCGCGTAGGGATCACACCATAGCACAAGTTGTTCCTAAACAATAAAATTCGAGAGTTTCACTCACGCAACGCAATTGTCCCTATCAGAGGCCGGTCTCAAACCGTTCGGGCGTCTGCCATCAAAATAAACCAATACCTACGGAGCACATTGATGCAACTACGATCCAAAATTCTTCAAATTGCTTTGCTTGGCTTTCTCTTGTCGGCCTTCGGGCTCGCTCAGGTCAATGCTCAAGAACCGAGTTTTGACGGCAAAACCGTTCGTATCGTTGTTGGTTTCTCGGCTGGAGGCGGGTTCGATGCCTACGCCCGCGCCATTGCACGCCACCTGGGAAAACATATTCCGGGAAAGCCTACGATCATTGTCGACAACATGCCCGGGGCGGGTAGTCTGATCGCCGCCAATTTCACCTACAACCAGGCAAAGCCAGATGGTCTGACGATCGGCCATTTCATCGGGGGCGTAGTCGTAGGCCAGTTGCTCGGCAATCCCGGCGCTCAGTTCGATTCACAGAAGTTTGAATGGATCGGTGCACCTAACAAACTGGCAGCGGTCTGCGCGTTGACCAAAGCCACCGGGGTTAACGACATCAAGAGTTGGATGGCGGCAAAAACTCCGGCGAAGCTCGGCGCCACCGGACCCGGCTCGGAAACTTACGATGTGCCGAGAGTCTTGCAGGCCGCGTTAGGCCTGCCGATGCAGATCGTGTCCGGGTACAAAGGCACAGCCGACATTCGCTTGGCCGCGGAAAGCGGCGAAGTAGGCGGCACCTGCTGGGGTTGGGAGGTTATGAAGGCGCAATGGGCGAAAGCACTAGAGGCCGGCGGCGTGCGTGTGGTGATCCAGGCCGTCCCCAAAGCTCAGCCTGATCTTGCTAAAGTGGCCGTGGCCATGGATTTGGCGAAGAGTGAGGAAGCGAAACAACTGATCCAGGTGGGTATTCACGATCAGAGCGCCATCCTCCGTCCGTTTGCGCTGCCGCCGACGACACCCAAAGATATCGTCAGGACTATACGCCGGGCGTTCCAAGAAACCATGAAAGACGCGCAGTTCCGCGGCGAAATGCAACAAGCGAATTTGACTGTCGACCCAGTGAACGCCGCAGAGATCGAGAAAGTCGTCGCCAGCATGGCCAAGCTCGATCCGGCGCTCGCCGCCAAGCTGCGGGACATTCTGGGAATCAAAAAGTGAAGGAAACATTTTTCATTGTGGGCAACCCGTCCGGCCGTCTCGATGGGGTGGAGAAGGTGACGGGACAAGCGAAGTATACGGGCGATATCGTGCTTTCCGGATTGCTCGAAGGCAAAGTTCTACGAAGTCCTTTTCCCCACGCTGCCATTGAATCCATCGATGCGAGCAAGGCTGAAGCATTGCCCGGAGTTGTTGCGGTCTTAACTCGCGACGATCTGAACGACATCAATCCTTACTATGGTCACTGCCTGCGCGATCGCCCTTTAATTGCCATCGATCGGGTTCGTTATGTCGGCGAGCCGGTTGCTGTCGTAGCGGCGGAGAACTGCGATATTGCCAACGAAGCCTTATCTTTGATTGAAGTCCACTATGGGGAATTGTCCTGCCTGGCCACCGTAGAGGACGCGCTGGCGCCGGGCGCGGCCCTCCTGCACGAGAATGTCGCGGGAGTAGGTGAATTTCATGAGATGACAGGGGTCGGGAAGGACGACAAATCCAACGTTTGCCATCACGAGCATTTCGAGAAAGGGGATGCGTCTAAGGGCTTCGCCGAAGCGGACGAGATCATCGACGAAACGTATGAGTTCCCGATGATCTATCACTACACGATGGAGCCCCATACGACGGTTGCCAGAGTGACACGTGAAGGCATCACGCTCTGGACCTCCTCGGCTCACCCATTTCTGGTGCGCGCCGAGCTTGCCTACATGTTCGGCTATGCCCACTCCAAAGTCGAAGTCATCGTGCCTTATGTCGGCGGTGCGTTCGGAGGGAAGTCCTATTTCAAAATCGAGCCCATGGTCGTTGCCATGGCGAGGAAGACGGGCGGCCGGCCCGTGCGCGTAGCGCAAAGCGTTTCTGAATCGATGCTCACCATCCGCCGCCATTCGGCGAAATGCCGGATCAGGACCGGCGTGAAGCGCGACGGGACTCTGGTCGCCCGCGAAGCCGAAGTATTGATGGACACCGGAGCCTACGCCGACAACGGTCCTCGAGTGGCGAAACGGGCCGCCAGCCGGATTCACGGTCCCTACAAGATCAAGCACTGTAAAGTCGACGTCCTCGCGGTCTACACCAACACTGTGCCGGCCGGCTCCATGCGTTCCATCGGCGGTCCGCAAACGATCTGGGCTTTGGAATCTCACATGGACAGTATTGCGCGCCGTTTGGCAATCGATCCTTTGGAATTTCGCTTGAAGAATCTCCTCAAAGCAGGGGAAGAACTGAGAGCCGGCGCCCGACCTATCGACGCCGATCTGTCCATGGGCGCCAACATTGCAGCCGCTGGCATCGGTTGGGGGAAGGTCAAAAAAACTCCCGGCCGAGGTCTCGGCATAGCCGTCGGTGTATCGGATTCCGAAGCGATGCCGGTATCGGTGGCATTGGTCCGTTTACTCGCCGACGGCAGCGTGATGGTCATGGCCGGCAGCACGGAAGTGGGCCAGGGGGCGCGAACCGTATTGAGCCAAATCGCCGCCGAAGAATTAGACGTTCCAATGAAGCAAGTCACGATGCAGGGAACCGATACCCTGTTCACGCCATTCGACCGCTCTACGGGGGCGAGCCGCTCCACGACGGTGATGGGTAACGCGGTGAAGGCCGCCGCCCAGGATTTACGCCAGCAGATTATCGGCGCCGCCGCGGAGGCTTTGAAAGTGAATGCGCAAGAGATCGACCTCAAGAATGGAGAAGTGATTTGCGGCGACCATCGTTTGTCTTACGGCAAAGTGGTGAGCCTATTTTTCGGCATGTCTGGAGGCGAGCTTATCGGCCGCGGTTACATCCGTCCCGGTGGTGGAATGGACACGAAACTGCCGATCTTTTGGGAGACTGGTATGGGGGGAGTCGATCTGGAAGTGGAAATGGAAACCGGCTCAATCAAACTCAACAAGTTTGTCAGCGTCGCCGACGTGGGTAAAGCGATCAATCCGCGTCAATGCGAAGGGCAGGATGAAGGAGCGGCGATTCAGGGTTTGGGCCATACGCATGTTCGAATCTCTTGTGTTCGAAAATGGCCAGCCGTTGAATCCCAATCTGGTCGATTATCGCGTCCCATTCATGACCGACGTGCCGGCGGTTTTCGAGTCGGAATTGGTAGAAAACCGGGACGGCCCGGGACCCTACGGCGCAAAAGGCATGGGCGAATCCGGTATCGTTTCCATCGCGCCGGCGATCGCCAATGCCATCGTCGATGCCACCGGCGTTAGAATACGGCAACTGCCGTTGACTCCCGAGCGCGTCTGGCGCGCGCTGAGAGATGCGAAACGAGGACAGTAACAGAAATTTGTGACGGTCCGCCGCACCAGAGAGAGCCCGATCGGCGTGAAAAATCACGCGATGACGATTTCGCATCTTGTCCAGGCAACGAGGTCTATGCACTGACCGCATTGATATTATGTGGGGTTGAGTAAAGCAGGGGGTAGCGAGCGTTTTGACGGAGGTTATTAATGATGCAACGAAAGCTCTTTCTCGGTTACCTATGGGTGTCTTTGTTTCTCGTAAGAGAAATAGCCTTAGCTGAGGCTATCCGGGTCGGTATTCCGGGGCTCAGCGCTGAATTCGCGCCGGTGTGGGCCGCTAAAGATAAGGGATTGCTGAAAAAATATAACTTGGACATGGAAATCATCGCCATGCAGGGTGGCACGCAACTGGTTCAGGCGATGATCGGCGGGAGCATCGACTTTGCGGTGATGGGCGGGGCTTATCTCACCGGCGCAGTGAAGGGCGCCGATCTCGTCATGGTCGCCACACATATGGACAAGTTTCCTTATTCGTTGATCGTCAAGCCGTCAATCAAACGCGCTGAAGACCTGAAGGGAACAAAACTTGCTATCAGCCGTTTTGGCTCCAGCAGCGATGCCGGGCTGCGAGTTTCACTGCAGCGCTCAGGAATTAATCCAGACAAGGATGTGACGATTCTCCAGATCGGCGGCCAAACGGAACGCTATGCGGCTTTGAAAGCTGACGTGGTGGATGGTACGGTTGTGATACCGCCGCTGAGCGGCGCAGCCCAGCGGGCAGGGTTCAATAAGCTCTTCAATATGACCAAGCTGGGCATTCCTTATCCACAGGAGGGAGTCGTCGCCAGCCGGCAATACATCGCGAAGCGGCGCGATACGTTGCTGCGATTTCTCAAGGGATTTATCGAAGCAGTGCGCGATATCAAGACCGATAAGGAATTGGCGATCGCAGTTTTAGCGAAGCATCTGCGGATGGATCCAAAGAAAGATCGAGAGGCATTGGAAGACAGTTTTCAGGAAGTCGTGATCGAGCAAATGCTGAAGATTCCTAATCCAAATCTCGAAGCGGTGAAGATGGGTATCGAGCTGCTGGGAAAGGAACGGCCGGCTAAGGTATCCGGAGACCCTAAGGATTATGTCGATATGAGACTCATGGCGGAGCTGGAAAAGTCCGGGTTTATTCGGAGCGTGTATAAGTAACGCCAGAAAAGGATCGCCCATGAAAATCGGCGTTCAACTCAATCCTCAGGTTTCTATTGATAAATCCCCTGAATCGCTTATGCCCACGCTCATCGAGCAAGTGCGGGTGGCGGACCAAAGCGGGTTTCACGCCTTCTCCATGGGCGAGCACTACAATATCCCCGGCTTGCAGCGCGTGCACCAAATCCCGGCTCTGGCTCGCCTCTGCGCTGAGGTAAAACATTGCGAGGTAGGTACCGCGGTCATGCTCCTCGGCTTGCGTCATCCCGTGACAGTCGCGAATGAACTTGCCACTTTGGATGTGATCAACGGCGGCCGATCTTTCGCCGCCTTCGGCCTCGGCTACCGCGACGACGAGCTCAACGCGTTTCACCTGACGAAGGCGCAACGATTTCAACGCTTCGTCGAAGGGATTGAGATCATCAAGAGACTCTGGACCGAAGATCACGTGAGTTTCCAAGGAAAATCATTTCAAGTCAAAGACGTCACGGTTGATCCCAAGCCGCTGCAGAAGCCGCGGCCACCGATCTGGATCGCTGCCAATTCCGACGCCGCAGTGGAACGGGCCGCAAGAATAGGGGATGACTGGATCATCGGGCCCCATTCGGCCATCGAAGAATTGGAACGGCAGGTGAACCTATTCCGAAAAACCTGGGTTACCGCGGGAAAGAACGGCGCGCCAAGCTTGCCGATCATTCGTGAAACCTTCGTCGCGAAAACCCGCCAGGAAGCGGTGGAAAAGGCGCGGCCCTGCTTGGAGCAGTTATACCGTTCCATTTACATCAAGTGGAAGCAGAACGAGGCGATGAGCGATCCTAGCGAATTAAGCTGGGCTTTCGACCGGCTGGCCAAGAACCGCTTTATTCTCGGTTCTCCGGAAGAATGCATCGACCAAATCGCAGAGTACAGGGAGCGGCTTGGGGTCGCCTACATGCTGCCCCGTTTTGACTGGACCCCGGGGCTTGGACAACAGGATATTCTCGCATCGATGCGTCTGTTCGGTGAAAAAGTGATCCAAAAGCTTTGATTTGAGCCGGTAGATTTCTCCCAGTTAAGGGAGACACAGAGAGGTCAAGACACCTCTTCAACGTTTGGAACGTTTTGAACGTCTGGAACGTTTGGAACTCTGCAGCCGATTCAGGCTGCAGGTAGTTTCGCTTGCTTTATCCAACTCGATTGCATATCAGAATATCCGGGGTTTACACTATCTTCGTCGGTCGCCGAAAGCCAAGTTAAAGTCGCAACCAAAAACCTAGGGGGGTGCTCATGAAAAAAGGGAAAGTCGCCCTGACACTGATCGCGTCGGTACTCTGGTTCGTAGGTTTTTTCGTTTCGCCAAGTCACGGTAAGATCATCGTCGGGCTGTCTTCGGTGAATGTCGCGTTCTTGCCGGTCTACGTTACTGAGGAGAAGGGTTTCTTCAAGGACGAGGGGTTGGACGTTCTTTTGGTGTTGTTCAACGCCGGCGCGACAAATGTTCAGGCGCTGGTGGGCGGTGACATCCAGATCATGGGGAGCGCCTTCGTGGAAACTATCGGGGGGCGCGGCGCAGGGTTCGACATTAAAAATTTTTGGGGTATTTGCAACATTATGCCTTTTCAGCTATACTCCCAGCCCGATTTCAAGTCGATGAAGCAAGCCAAAGGCAAACGTTTCGCCATCAGCCGCTTCGGATCGCTCACCGACTTTCTGACCCGTGCGACGTTGCGCCATTTCGGGATGGACCCAAAGACGTAACGATTCTTCAAATCGGCAGCACGCCGGCGCGTTTTGCCGCCTTGACCGCAAAAGGGGTGGATGCATCGATGGTTTGGTTCCCGGTGACCGAGATCGCCAAAGCCAGGGCTATAACAAGTTGCTCGATCTCAAGGAAGTCTTCCCGGAATGGCCCTACGAGACTTTTGCGGCGAAGGAATCTTATCTTAGCAAGGAAAAGGAGCAGGTCACAAAATTTCTTCGCGCGTATCAAAGAGGCGTGAGATATACCCATGGAGAATAAGGACGATTCGGTGAGGATCTTGAGAAAATACGTCAAGATAGATCCGGCGTACGCTCCCGCCGGCTACGACGAATACCGCGATTCGTTCCCGGTCAACGGTCAAATCGCCGAAAAGGTAATCCCGACCGTCATCGAACAGGAGTTCGAGGCCGGTAGGCTGAAGAAAAAATTGACCGTAGAAGACATGATCGACCGCTCGTTTATTTCATCGATGGGCAAAAAGTGAAGGTATAGGTTTATTAGAGGGTATCTAAAAAACTAAATTCGCAGGCTGTTCAAAGAGGTTCAGATGCGAGGAGCGTGCTTTACTTGAACGTTTGGAACGTCTTGAACGATTTGAACCACTTACTCGTGGAGGACATATGATCATAGATCTCGATTCTCATTTGCGTGAGGGCTACTTCATGGACGAAGTCTACAATCTGCCAGAGCCTTATGCTCGATTCACGCCGCAGCGAATGGGCGATGGCAGAAATCACAATACCAAGTGGGTTCATTCCTTGGATCCGGGCGATCCGCAGGGTCGCGCGGCGCACCGCCATCCTTATATTTACGATCCCAAGGTCAACTGGCGTAACGGCGAGATCGCCGAGCGGCAGGTTGCCGGATACGACATGGAGCGGCGACTGAAAGATATCAAGAAAGAGGGGATCGATAAACAAATCATTTTCCCGACGGGCATCAACGTCGCCACTGAAAATATCGGCGGCTTAGGACTCGCCTGCGCGCAGGCGTATAACAACTGGGTCGCGAAGCTAGTGAAAGGACACGAAGACGTGTTGCTCCCCGCTGCAATGATGCCTGCCGGCTGTCCGGAAGCGATGGCGGGTGAGTTACATCGTTGCGTCAAAGAACTGGGATTCAAAGCCAGCCATCTGGTGCCCTATATCGGCAACCGCAATGTCGACCACCCAACGTTCTATCCTTACTATCAGGCCGCGGAAGAGCTCGGCGTGCCACTGTTCTGTCATCCGAACAGCAACGGCGAGTTGACCGATCGGTTCGATAACTTCTTCAAGACCCACGTGCTCGGGCGGGTTCTGAACTGCACACCCGCTCTGGTCGCCCTGGTGCTCGGCGGGGTATTCGAAAAATTTCCCAAGCTGAAAGTCGCCTTCTTTGAATGCAGCGCGGAGTGGCCGCTCTACTGGATGCATCGCATGGACGACGATTGGGAATGGGCGAAAGACTTCCCGCAGATCTCCGGTGGATTGAAGATGGCTCCTTCAGAATACGTCAAGCACAACTGCTATGTCACCTGCGAAGCCGACGAAGGCGACATGACGCAATCGCTAAAGGAAGTCGGCGAAGATCACATCTTGATGGCCACCGACTACCCGCATTTCGATTCCGAATACCCGTACACGGTTTCGAGTATTCGAGAAAGAAAGGATCTGACGCCCAAGCAGAAAGATAAGATCCTCGGAGAAAACGCCGCGAGACTGCTGAACCTTTAGGTGGTTAATAACCCCTCGGACGCGTCTTCGTCAGCATACAACAATTTTAATGCCGACCTCACCGGGCCGTTGATAGCCAGTTTCGTCTCAACATTCTTAGTGTTCAATCTGTTGACTGTTGCGGCATGTTTTTCTTGGTACGATAAAGGCCATCGGATCGTAGGTTTGATCGCCGAGGCCAATCTCACCGCCGAAGCACGCAAGAAAATTAACGAGATCCTTCCCGTGAACACGACCTTGGCGGACGCGGCGGTTTGGCCGGATCATGAGGGGCGAAGCGTTCGGGATTTCGATCCTCTCCATTACGTCAGTATTCCGGAAAGCGCGGAAGGTTACGATCAGGGACGCGACTGTCCGGAGGGAAACTGTATGGTTGAAGCGCTCAAATGGTTTTTAGCGGTCATTGCAGATAAAAACGCGCCGATTATGGTGCGGCGAGTCGCGCTTTATTACGTCGCACACCTGGTGGGCGACATGCACCAGCCGCTCCATGCCGGTCGAGCAGGGGATCGAGGCGGCGTCGATACTGCCGTGTCCTACAGAGGCGCGACAACGAATCTTCACTTCTTTTGGGATACAAACCTGGTAGAGCTGGAAACCGGTACCGATGAGGAGATCGCCAAGCGGTTTACTGCAAATCTCACGCAAGAAGAGCGTCTAAAATGGCAGGCCGGGGATCCGACACAGTGGACGAATGAATCGTTAATGTTGGTCAGGTCGGATGCGTACAATACGGGACCTCCGGTCGAGCTTTCCGATGATTATGTGGAAAAAGCCCGCCCGATCGTGCGAATGAGGCTCGCTCAGGCCGGACTCAGGTTAGCCTGGTTGCTGAATAGCGAGTTGAAGTAAGAAGAAATAATCGGCCGAATCTTTAAATCCACTCGTTGTAAAAGACAGATAATCGACTACTCTTAAATAAGACGAGTTTGGGGTGGATGAAGGCTCGAGAAAGGCCCGATCGTTTCAGGCCATGACGTTTTGTCTAGGAATCAAAGTAGAGCAAGGGCTGGTAGCGCTAGCCGATACGCAGATTGTTAAAGGCAGCGAGCGGCTAAGCAAAGGGAAATTCACGCTGCTCCGGCACGGCGATCAGCGGCTCTTTATTATGACGTCGGGCTTGCGTTCGGTGCGGGACAAAACCGTTATCTATCTCGAAGAGAAGCTGGCGGAGGACGCGGCGGATTTCGAACGCCTCTATCAGGTGGCGCAATCGTTAGGCGATCAGTTGCGAAGGGTTCGTATGGAAGACGGTGCCGCGCTTTCTCAAGGAGGATTGAGTTTTAATCTCCACGCCATAATCGGCGGGCAACTCGACGATGATCTGTCTCCTTCATTGTTTTTAGTTTATCCAGAAGGCAATTGGATCGAAGCAAGCTCGGACTCGCCCTATTTTATTATCGGTCGCACCCTGTATGGAAAGCCGATTTTGGATCGGTTGTTGGGTTTCCAAACCCCCCTTCCTCAGGCACTGGGCCTCGCTTATCTCGCATTCGACGCCACCCGGACAAGCGTAGTCGATGTCGCCTTCCCCATCGACGTCATTGTCTTCGATCCAGTAACACGATCTCTTCATCAAGAACGCTTCGATGCTGCCGCCCTGGCGAGCGCAGCGGAATGGTGGCAGCAGACGCTGCAGACCGCATTGGGACAATTTCCTATGAACTGGGCAAATTCACTTTTGTCAAATCTTTCATCGACCAAAGCAGATTGAGGTACGATCATGTCATTGATTAAAGTGAGTTGCGAGCTGAGCTACCAAGTCACAGCCCCCACCAGCTTTTTGTTTCATCTCTCGGCGGCGAATACGACACACCAGAAGGTTCAGGGGGAAGATTTGCGGATCGAGCCGGCGAAGCACTACGACATCTGCTACCTTGGCGCCGAAGACAATCGTGTGTTTCGGTTCCAGGCCGAGCCGGGGGAGCTCAGCTTGAACTATCAAGCCGGCGTAACACTTAACCCTGAAATCGATAGCCCTCCCCAGATTCCCGAAGCCGAACATCCTGAGTTGCCCGAGGAAGTGCTGCCCTATCTCAATCCCAGCCGCTATTGCGAATCGGATCGGTTGGGCAACTTTGCAATAGCGGAGTTTGGCCGCTTGGAGCGCGGATATCTACGGGTAGACGCTATTCGCGACTGGACGCATGAACATCTGCGATACCAGTCCGGCAGCACCAGTAGTTCCACCACAGCCTGTGACGTGCTGATCCAGCGGACCGGCGTCTGCCGGGACTACGCTCATCTTGCGATCGCGCTGTGCCGAGCGCTCTGCATCCCGGCGCGTTATGTTTCCGGCTACGCGGTGGCACTGGAACCCCCCGACTTTCATGGCTTCTTTGAGGCCTATCTGCGCGATCATTGGTATCTGTTCGATGCCACGAGGCTGGCACCGGTCGAAGGGCTGGTGCGAATCGGCATGGGCCGCGACGCCGCCGATGTGCCGTTTGCCACGCTGATCGGAGCGGCAATTCTAAAAAAGAAAGCCGTAACGGCTCAGGAATTGACCGATGAAATCCCCCAGGTCCCAGCAGAGGAGCCGGCAATCTCCACAGCGTGAGCCGGCGGAAGGCACGAAAACCCGAAGTGCAAAAACGTTGATCCGTGCGCGATTAATTTGAATCCATCGTGACCACGACCTGCCTCCCCTGAACATTATAATGGATCTTCAAAAGCTGCTTGTTCTGGTCAAACCAGATCGAAGCCTGCCACTCGCCGGAGAAATCAAACCTGCTCGCGGGAATCGATTGTCCACTTGAGGCGACGACCGGATCCTCGCTTTTGGCAACCTTGACCTTCATCAACCGAAGATCCTTCAAGTCAAAGAGCAACGAGTTCTGAGTAATGGCATAGTGCCAGACGGAAGTAGGAAAGGCATGGTGCGGCAAAGTCAAAGTCTTGCCGTTTAGCACGCCATCGTATTCCGTCGGATTTCTTTGCAGCGACGAGTTAAATATTGTGTTGTGATCGTCCGTGTTTCCCTGCAGGTTTTGTAGTTCACCGCTTTTCCAGACTTCGTGCAGATCCTGAGTAAAATAGTACACTTGAAAGCCGAGGATGGATAGCGAGCTGCGCGTCTTGAGCTCCTCCACCATCCCCTGGTCATTGGTTCGAACCGTGTATTGAACCTGGCCGATTTTCTTGCCATCCAGAAAGATCGAAGCAAAGTGATTTTGATCCGCCGCGCGCGCGCCGTGCGCCATGAAGAGCACCGCTAACACAATCCCCGGTTGTACCAATCGCCGCATGTTTTTCTCCGTTCCGAACCAATAGCTTCTATCGGATTATTGTCGCGGTGATTAAGCTAACAGAAAGAGCCTATCGTGTGAAGTTGTGCGCGCGCCGTAATAGTCTGGGGGGGGGACACCGGGATCTGTCAATTCTTTCCAACTAATTCGTCAAATTAATGACCAAGAGATCTCGGTTTTGCCGAGACACAAAAGGTTCGAAGAATGCTAGAGACTTTTGACCCCGGAGTTCGGGCCACGAAGCTTCAAAATAGCTGTAAACCGCGCTTCACATACGGCTAATTCTTATATACCGAACGATGTCCGGCAAATTCTTAGCCAACATATAACCAATTGCCAACACGGTTAACGTGCCAATCAGGGATTTTACCCCACATGCTCTGTTGTTCTTCTCTTGCCTCATATAACCTCCAATCCGCCACCTTCAGTTTAACAAATCGAAAGTCCTACCTCTAGGCGAGAAAAGATATAGATATGTTCTTGGCGGTCGTTTTTACGCGCCTACGTCCTGGGAGCCGCGCTTTTTCTGGGGCCAGAAGATCAGCTTTCTTTGAAGCGGTCTACATTTTCGCCAGCCCAAGGATTCCAATCACTATCAGGTAAATTGCGACGATGTAATTCAACAACCTTGGAATTATTAAAATTAAGATGCCCGCAATCAGTGCGACTAAGGGTTGTATTGCGACATACATTTGCGCATCTCCTTACCAGCCGTGATCGATAATTGTGATGCGATCGACATGTTCATAATCGGCGCCGTCAATCGTCCGTTAGGGCCGCTACTTTAGAAAGTCAGCCGGCATCGCTTCTGACGCTTTGATTCCCCGGCCGTTTTTCTGCTCATCGCCGAAAAGCCGGCTTTTTGGTTGAGCTGCTATGCCTTCTGGCGCGAGAACTATTTCGAACATGGATTTCCTCCGTATGTAATCCGAGATCACGCGCTTCCACATGGCAATGTTGGCAGACAATCATGTCTAGCAGGACCACGCCGGCCTCTTCACTTTTGACCCGATAAGCCGAATCGACGAATGGCGCGCCACAGTGTTGGCAGATCCATCCCATATGTGAAGATTGAGCAAGTAGAATGCCATCGCGAATCGCCCGACGATTCCTTTGAAAGTATAATAAGTTTAGAAAAACCGATACTTCCAGATTTCGTTTGTGCGTGATCACAGCTATTTGTGAAAGAGGTGTCAGCGTTCGACATACAGTGACAAGGAAAGTCCCTCACGAGGGGCTATCGCGCTACTTCGGGTTCTGCCGGGTGCATGACTATGGTCGTGGCGTTGTCAATGGAGCAGGAGGGAGAGGTGGTGCGGCATATGCAGTGGGGAAGCCAGGAATTTGGTTGCCCTTGGCGTACATGCACTGCTGGTAAGCGATATCGTAGCGCCGCTGGATGGTCCACGACGCCCCATACCCGGCGTTGGCACCGACCGCGCTACCCGTAAGCAGACCGGTTCCGGCACCGACAGCCGCTCCGGGTCCCGGACTGCCGAAGGCAGCGCCGATCGCACCACCCGCCGCCGCCCCAAGAGCAGTGCCCGCAGCGGCTCCAGTGATCGTGCTATTCGTCGTCGCTTGTTGTGGAGAAATCCCAACTTGTTGTTCGGCGTACTGCCGGCACAGGGCCTCTTCACCCACGAAGAGATCGAAGGGCTTGCCGGGCGCGGGCATCACCGCAATACTCGGGCCTAAGGGTACCTGCGTACAACCGGCCAGGAGAATTAAAGCCGAGATGAAAATGGCGTTGACTCGCATCTCGTTACTTTCACCTACCGAGAGCTATAAGCTGGCGGTGGAATCGGAGCTGGCGCGCCGGGAGCGGGAGCCGCCGGGACAGCTCTCCAACCGCTAGCGCACTCAGGAACGTAAGGATAGTAGCCCGCGGGACGATCGCAGTAGTACCAAGTTGGCGGCAATGCTTGGGGTTGTGGCGGTGGGGACGGAGGAGCCTGAACAACTACCGGAGGAGTGTAAGGGTTTGGATAGGGATACACCGGTGCGGGATACCAGTACCAAGCGCCACCTACGATCCACCACCAGCCGAGCCGGGGCCCGTGCCAGCCGTGATACCAGCGCCCTCCACGCCAAACGACGATATCGTGCTGATGAAAGCCCCCGCGCCAAACAGGTCTCGGCTGAGCAAATACAGGCAGTGCCGCAGCCAACAATAGAACAGGCAGCACAGCCAAAATCAGTTTTTTCATTGTTGCTTGTTTCCTCCAAGGATTTTCTGAGAGAGGCCCGTGAGGGTCTTGGACCTGTCCAGGATATTCTATCTACCCTATTGGACGCCCAAGCATTAAAAATGTTTACTGGTTAGACTCCCAAACATCGAAAATGTTTAGTGGGCCACCCATGTCCCAATGGTCGTCAAACAAAACCAATGCTTAGATCGCGGCTAACTATATCTATACGGTGGTCAAGCCGGACGGGCTAACCTTAGGAATGCCTCTGAATACAATTAACAATCGCATAGAAACCCCGCGCGGGGAGGTCGGAGACGCCAAGAAGCCAAGGAGTCAGAGTAGTGAGCTCGCAATATAGGTTAAAAGTTGTCGGACCGATTGACCCCGCCAGAATTTTCCTTTATCAAAAGCGAAACCTTCATGTTTTAAAAGTTGATGTTTCCGATTAGAAAGGTATGAAATGCGCTACGGCTTTGTCATCGATCAAAACCGCTGCATCGGCTGTCATGCCTGCACAGTCGCGTGCAAAGAAGAGCATAACATCGCGGTGGGCGTCAATCGCACGTGGGTAAAGTACATCGAAAAGGGCCATTATCCCGACACCCGCCGCCATTTCGCCGTGCTTCGATGTAACCATTGCGACGACGCGCCCTGTATCGAGATTTGTCCCACGGTGGCTCTCTTTCGCAGAAAGGATGGCATCGTGGACTTCGACAGCGAGCGCTGCATCGGCTGTAAGTCATGCATGCAAGCTTGCCCCTACGACGCGCTCTACATCGATCCCGATAGAAATACGGCGGCGAAATGCAACTTCGACGCCTCGCGCGTCGAGAGGGGTTACAAGCCGGCCTGCGAAGTCGTCTGCCCGACCCAAGCGATTCTTTCCGGCGACCTCGATGATCCGAACAGCCAGATCAGCCGGAGAATCGCGATGGACAAGGTGAGCGTTCGAAAACCCGAGAAGGGGACCAAGCCCAAACTCTTCTATGTCGGCGTGGACGGCGACTTGCTGAATCCGACGATGATGGAGCCTCAGTCGTCCCACTTTTGGGCGGAAAAAACTCCCGGAGAAGATCTTTACGCGCTAAACAAGAGCAAACTTCCGGAGCGGTCTGTGCCTGGCGCTGCCCGTGAAGTTTACGATGTTCCCCACATGACCCCTTGGGGAAAGAAAATCGCCTTTTACCTCTGGACGAAATCCATCGCCGCCGGGATTCTCCTCTTGTCGGCGCTGCTGCTGAATATGGGCTTCGAGCAGGATGCTTTAGTACTGAATTTTTTTAGTCCTGCGCTTTCGCTGATATTTTTGGCCGCGACGATGTTACTGCTGGTTTTCGATCTCAAGCGACCCGATCGGTTTTTTTATCTGTTAACCAAACCCAACCTCGGCTCGTGGTTGGTCTTGGGCGGTTATGTCTTGATGATCTTCGGGATTCTCGCAACCGTGTGGCTTCTCCAAGGCATAACTCGGGGGGCCATTTCTATTTGGATCGTGTGGCTCACGGCGCTCTTCGCCGTTGCGTCGGCCGGCTATTCCGCTTTTCTGTTTGCGCAGGCCAGGGGTCGCGATTTTTGGCAAAGCCCGCTCTTGTTTTGGCATCTTCTAATTCAGGCAATGATGGCCGGCGCGGCGGTACTCCTGTTGTTGGGAACTCTCATCGGCTTGAGCCTGCCGATGTTTTACTGGCTGGGTAACGTGCTCGTTATTTCCCTCTTTGCCGGATTGGGAATGATCTTCGCCGAGCACTTTATGAACCGTCGCAGCGAAGAGGTCGCGCGGGCGGCAGATCTGCTTTTCAAAGGAGCCTTGTGGAAACAATTTTGGCTCTTCGTCGTGCTCTTAGGGGTAGTCGCACCGATTGCGCTGATTCTATGGCCGACGCCATCGCTTATCCCGAACGTGATTGCGTCTGTGTTGGTATTGGCCGGCCTCTGGGTGTATGAAAATCTCTGGATCAAAGCCGGTCAAGCCGTGCCGTTGAGTTAAAAGAGAGTCTCGCGATAAGCGAGACTCTCTTTATCCTGAGCGAAGCGAAGGATCTTCCAACGAAATCGAATTACTGTTAAAAGGAACTCGAATATGTCCGAAACTCGGCGGCCTCTTCATCCATCGGCTTTGCGACTCGAAGCACCCAGCGGGTTAGCCAGCTATCCACCCGTAGAAAAGTGGGACGATTGGATCGAATACGATACGGCCCATTGGCCGAGAAAGGTAGAGAAGCATTATCAAATCATCCCGACTATTTGTTTTAATTGTGAGGCGGCGTGCGGACTCGTCGGTTTGGTTGATAAGGAAACGATGCGCATCCGGCGATTCGAAGGCAACCCCGAACATCCCGGCAGCCGAGGACGCAATTGTGCCAAAGGACCAGCGACGCTCAATCAAGTCACCGATCCCGAGCGGATTCGCTATCCCTTGAAGCGGATGGGAAAGAGGGGCGAAGGAAAATGGGAACGAGTGAGCTGGGACGAAGTTCTCGATGATATCGCCGCCCGCGTGCGAAAGGCGCTTCAAGAAGATCGGCAGAGCGAGATCATGTATCACGTCGGCCGGCCGGGACATGAGCTACTTTATCATCAGCGAATTTTTCACGCCTGGGGAATAGATGGTCATAATAGCCATACCAATGTTTGCTCGGCCGGGGCCCGCGCAGGGCTATGCTTTCTGGTCGGGCATCGATCGGCCTTCGCCCGATCATGCCAACGCGCGTTTCATTCTATTGTTGAGCTCCCATTTAGAGACCGGCCACTATTTCAATCCCCATGCCCAGCGAATCATCGAGGGTAAGGAACAAGGGGCAAAGATCTGCGTCATTGACACACGGCTTTCCAACACGGCCTCCAAAGCCGATTACTGGCTATCGTCATGGCCGGGCAGCGAAGCGGCGATCCTGCTGGCCCTGTGTAATATCTTGTTGCAGGAAGATCTCTTTGACCGTGAGTTCGTGAGAAAGTGGGTCAATTGGGAACAGTTTCTGCGAGAGGAGCACGCTGATAAGCCACAAACATTTTCATCATTTTGCTTGATATTGAAGGAAGCCTACGCTCAATACACGCCGGCATTTGCCGCCAAAGAAGCCGGAGTCGATCCGCAAGTCCTTGTCGAGGTCGCGCATGAAATAGCTCGCGCCGGTTCGGCGTTTTCCGCCCACGTATGGCGCAACGCGGCGGCGGGAAATTTCGGTGGCTGGCAGGTTGCGCGGGCACTGCAGTTCTTGAGCGTCCTCGTTGGGGCCGTGGGAACCCCCGGAGGCACGGCGCCAAATGCAGCAAACAAATACATCCCGGCTCCGCCGCTCATGCCGCCTCCATCCAAGGTATGGAACGAGATGCTTCTACCGAAGGAGTATCCGCTAGCGTTTTTCGAGATGAGTTTTCTCTTGCCTCACTTCATCAAGGAAGGGAGGGGCAAGCTCGCGATGTATTTTACCCGTGTTTATAACCCGGTCTGGACTAACCCAGACGGCATGAGCTGGATCGAGATGCTGACCGACGAAAGCAAAGTCGAGCGGCACGCCTGCCTCACGCCAACCTGGAGCGAGACCGCTTGGTTCGCCGATTATGTCTTACCGATGGGCCATGGCGCGGAACGGCATGATCTGATGAGCCAAGAAACCCAGGCGGCGCGCTGGATCGGCTTTCGCCAACCGATATTGCGGGTCGTTCTGGAAAAGCAGGGGAAAAAGTTCAACACCACCTATGAGGCTCACGCAGCGGCCGGCATCGGTGAAGTCTGGGAAGAGGACGAATTCTGGATTGAACTGTCGTGGCGTGTCGACCCCGACGGGTCATTGGGGATTCGGAAATACTTTGAGTCGCCTTATGAGGCAGGCAAGAAGATGACCGTGAACGATTACTACCGATGGATCTTTGAAAACAGCGTTCCCGGTCTTCCGGCGGCGGCTGAAAAACAAGGACTGACTCCACTGGAATACATGCGCAAATACGGCGCGTTTTTGATCGAAGATAATGTCTACAAGGTCCACGAAACTAGGCTCAAGTCGGGTGATCTAGCGGACGCCGTTACGGACCCGGTCACAAATCTCATTTCAAAAAATGGCGTCGTTTTGGGAGTCGAAGTCGATGGAGCCGCGTGCGCCGGTTTTCCGACGCCGTCGCGCAAGCTAGAGTTTTATTCAAAGACCCTGAAGGATTGGAAATGGCCGGAGTATGTCATCCCCGGCTATATCAAGAGCCACGTTCACCCGACAACATCGACATCAACGCCGGCGAGATGCTGCTGCTGCCAACGTTCCGCTTGCCGACGTTGATTCACACCCGCTCCGGAAATGCGAAGTGGCTGTACGAGATTTCGCACCGAAACCCGCTCTGGATCAATCCAAAAGACGCCCAGAATCTAGAGGTAAAAACCGGAGATCTCCTAAAAGTCCACACCGAGATCGGTTATTTCATCGATAAGGTTTGGGTCACGGAAGGAATCAAACCCGGCGTCGTCGCTTGCTCGCACCACCTAGGTCGTTGGCGGTTGCAAGAAGACTGCGGCGGCGAACGCTGGTCCACCGCGCTGGTGGATCTGAAGCAAGTCGAACCCGGCAAGTGGATGATGCGCCACATTCACGGAATCAAACCTTTTAAGAGCGATGACCCGGATTCTGAGCGAATCTTCTGGGAAGACGGCGGCGTGCACCAGAATCTGACTTTTCCGGTGCAGCCCGACACCATCAGCGGCCAGCACTGCTGGCACCAAAAAGTCCGCGTCACCAAACCGGGTCCCGACGACAGGTACGGCGACGTCTTCGTCGACACCAACAAATCCCACGAGGTTTACAAACGCTGGCTCGGCAAGACTCGCCCCGGGCCTGGGCCTAACAATCTACGTCGCCCGCTTTGGCTACCGCGTTCGTATAAACCGGCACCGGAGGCTTATTATTTTAGTGATAAATGAAAACCTGCCAAAGATGTTGGAATGGTCGAGCGGGATCTAAAGACTTTGAGAAATCTGTTGGACAGTTGAGTTTGCGATTTTAGCTCGTCACGCGTGGGTTGGCCGCGGGCACCACGCTCGCACACCTCAACCCCGTGGCTCGTCGCTATTTGCCTTCCCGCATGGCGCGCGCCCGCTTCGCTGCCGGCCGCTCCCAGCAGCGGTTGAGCCAGGCCTGCGCGCGCGGCCATTTTTTGAGATCGATCGCCAACGCACGGTAAAGCGCCGCGGCAACGTTGAGATCGCCGACTGAAAATGCAGGGCCGGCAAGCCACTCCGCTTTCGCGAGCGCAGTCTCCAGCACGTCGAACGATGCCGTGACTTCCTTCCATGCGGCCTCGGCAATCTCCTTTTTGCGCTCGGCCTCCGGAAACTCCGTAGTATGCCTGACGTAGTTCACGATCTGGCGGTCGAGCCGGTCGGTCTCCCATAGGCTCCACTGTAAGGCAAGCGCCTCGTTTCTGGGGTCCGACGGATACAGCGGGCTCTTGTGCTTCTTCGCGAGATAGAAATTGATCGCCATCGACTCCGACAGCACGAAGCCGTCGTCGTCTATCACCGGTACGCGGCCATTGGGATTCAACGCGCGAAACTCCGGCTTCCTCGTCTCCGGCGCGCGGGGCAGGTAATCCTTGTGGTCGTAGGTCAGTCCCAGCTCACCGAGCATCCACAAGGTGCGCACGGCGCGAGATCGCGCGGAGCCGTATAGACGTAGCATCGTTTATCCTCCCCAGTGTAGTGATAATAAATGGATACTTTGTGTTATGACTCAGCATGTGCGCGAAACGCCTTTTTGCAGTGAACGCCTCCCGCAGCGCCGCTTTGCCGTGGCCGGAGCACTGCTGATTGCCACTCAGCTCCCCGGGCGCAGCAGCCGGCATATCCGGCAAAAATCATACGCTTGATCGTATTCCGCGTACAGCTAACTAATTCAACAGCCTCTTACCGCAATCGGGGGCAGCTGTCCAGCTCTACCCACACGAACGACTCGCTTGACAACATTTCTCGAAATGCAGGATATTTCGAGATCATGTCGTTACATTGACGGAAAATTCCCGGTTGCGGACAGCTCAAACGGCTCACGAAAGAGATTCTGACAATGCGTGATTGGAACAAACTGCTAGTCGCTCTCGCGATAGGATCGTTGCTCATTTCGAGCCTGGCGTTCGCTCAACAGCAACCAAAACTCAAGCCGCTAAGAATAGCGCTCCCCAGCAATACAATCGGCGCAACGCATTTTTATGTCGGCAAGAGCCTGGGAATTTTTGAAAATTACGGATTTGACCCACAGATCTTGGTGCTGGAGCCGCGCGCGGCCCTCGCCGCACTATTGACCGGAGATTTAGACTTCTATACCGCCACCGGAACCACCACTCGAGCCGCGCTTCGGGGTGTGCCCGTCCGGATCATCATGGTGGGTCTGAACCGTCCGGATCATGCGCTGGTTGCCGCCAAAGAGATTACGAGCGTGGAACAACTAAGGGGCAAGGTGGTGGGAGGTTATACCGCCCAGGCGACCGTAAACGTAATTTTGACAGAGCTTATGCGGCGCAAGGGTCTCAGGCCGGATGAATACAAGATCCTCAATGTCGGCACGGCACGCCTCGCAGCGCTGACCGCCGGCAATGTACCCGCAGCCGTGCTCAATGGTCTGGAGACGGTTTATGCGGTGAAACAGGGGTTCCGCGTACTGGCCAGAGCAGCCGAGGTCATCGAACTATCCACCGGCGGACTCGGCGCTTCGGTGGCTAGCTTGCAAAATAAACGGGACGTTCTTCGAAGGGCAATACAAGCGACGTTGGAGTGTATCCGGATAACAGCCAGCCAAAAGGAAAGAGTGCTGCCCGTTCTAATGAAACAACTGTCGCTGTCACAGGAAGACGCGGCATCGATCTATGACGCGGTCCACTCGGCATGGGCATTGGACGGCAGACCCACGCCCGGCGCGACTAAATTTGAGTTCGAGATCGATCAACGCGACATGGGGCTAAAGGAGCCTCCCAGGCCCGAGCAGGTTTTTGATTTCTCATTGTTGGATGAGTTGGGAAAGCGGTAAGTGCGAAATGATCAGGGTCCCAGAGGGAGGATGAAACCTATGACCGATCAAGACCTTAATCCGGAGCAGCAGGCGATGGTGGAGATTTGGGAGGGGCACATGGCTGCCGAGTTCAAAACGAAAGACATCGATGCAACGATGGCGACGATGACGTCAGATCCTTTCGTCAATCATGTCCCCGTGATGACAGGCGGCGTCGGCTATACTGAAGTCCGCCATTTTTACGGCAACTATTTCATTCCTTGCCAGCCGCCGGACACAGACATCGTGCCGGTCACACGAACGGTTGGAAAAGATCGTATTGTCGATGAACTCATTCATAAGTTTACCCACACAATCGAGATGCCATGGATGCTTCCCGGCATACCGCCCACGGGTAGGCGAGTCGAAATCGCCGTCGTCGTGGTCGTCCAGTTCAAAGATGGAAAGATCGCCGGTGAACACATTTATTGGGACCAGGCCTCTGTGCTTGCTCAGATAGGATTGATTGATGCGAAGAAACTACCGGCAACGGGGATCGAGTCCTCCCGCAAAGTTATAGGTGCCTCGCAGGAACCATCCAATAGATTGATCAGGCCGGTGAGCGGATAAGAAAATTAGGTCACTGCGACGCAGATGGGCAGGTAGGCTGCGTAATCGCTTGCAGCTCGGATCACGTAATTGGCTTGAACTTCGGCAACCAGATCTCCGGCGACTGTTGTTCGAATATGATGGAAACTTTCATGCCGAGCTTGACGTCTTCCACCGGACAGCCGACCACGTTGCTGATCATACGTGGCCCTTCTTCTAAATCGATCCAGGCAACGACGTAGGGGATATCGGGCTCAAAGGCCTTCGACGCTGCTCGGCCGACGACTTGGCGGATTACGGTGAAGGAATAAACTTCGCCTTTGCCGGTGAGCTCAGTCCATTTGATCCGTTCGCTGCCGCATTCGAAGCAGGAGGGGCGCGGTGTCCACACCCAGGCGCGGCAGTCTTGGCACCTTTGCATTAGCAGTTTCTTTTGGGCTGCCGCATCCCAGAAGGGTTTTGCTTCCGTGGTGATCTGGGGCAGTGGTTTCTTAATCGCCGTTTCAGCCATAGGCACTCACGCGTCTTTTCCCAGGACTGCTACCGCGCAGCAGCCAAGGTTTTTTCCGTAGGGTAGAACGCCTAGTCCGGTGACGAGTCCAACCTTGGCTCCGGGCACCTGCCTGTCGCCGCCTTCGCCTCGTAATTGCCGAACCGCCTCCAGAATATGGAGCGTTCCGCCTGCGGTTGATGGCTGGCCGCAATTGATCATACCGCCGCCGGTTTGAATCGGCAGTTGCCCTTTAAACGTAAAATCCGTTCGTTCGAAATATCCAAGATCTCCTTTTGTGCAAAAACCCAGGTCTTCGATCTGCAAATACACGACGATGATGTAATCGTCGTACATCTCCAAGAGATTGATATCCCCGTGCTTTACTCCCGCCATTTCCATCGCCACTTTGCCGGCGTCTTTTATTCCCATGATCAGGGCGTCGGAACCGGCGCGGGCTCCGTAGGAGGGATTGCTCCTTTCACCAAAACCAAGGAGATAGGCAGGAGGCTTGCGCAACGCCTTCGCCCGCTCCGGCGAGGCCAGGATGTAAGCTTTACCTCCGTTGGCCGGTAGCACGCAGTCGAGCAGCCGAACGGGATCGGCAACCAGACGCGAATTTTTGTAGTCTTCGATGGTGATCGGTTTTCTCAAATACGCGTTGGGATTCAAGCTGGCGTGATAACGGCCCGCCACTGCGATCTTGCCGAGATGATCGAGGGTCGTGCCGTACTCGTGCATGTGCCGGCGCATGACCATTGCGATTTTGCTGTTGGGACCCATAGTCCCGAAGGGAATTTCGAAATCGCGCATATCGCCCGGCTGCAACCCACCGCCGTGATGCTCCGAGAACGGAGCCGCAGCGCCGATACACATCGCGAGATCGATCATGCCGGAGCTAATCGCGGCGCTCATCTGGCCCAAAAGAGAAACCGATCCGGCGCCGCCGGTGCCCCCGGAAAAAAGCATCCCCGGCGTGATGCCGAGAATCTCTGCTACTTCTTCGGGCCAAAAGGGCTGCGGATAAGCCGTGGGGATCGTGGCTCCCAGTCCTTGGCCGTTAAAGTCCTTGAGATTGAGTCCCGCGTCCTCCAATGCCAGATGCATCGCCCAGGAAAGATATTCGGCGCTTGATTTGCGCGGCTCGTCCGGCTTTGAGCCGAGACGGTCGGCCGGCGTCTCGCCGATGCCGACGATGGCAGCTTTACCGCGGATGCTCATAGACTCCGGATCATATTTTAAATGCCGGTTTCATTGCAAACATTATTTCAGGAACGCAAGCGCGCTTGACACCGGCGAGGGCTATTTGTACAGCATCAAAGATCACATAGAAAATTCTCTTTGAGTTCTATGCGTTCTCTGCGGTCGCCCTATTCCCAAGGTTGTTCTTGGGCGGCATTTGTTCCCGCGATTTTCCCCGCGACAAAGCATTCGGTAATGTTGCCGGCTTCTAAATAGAGATGGCCGTAGATGGAGCTGATCTCACCGGCGACGTAGAGGCGCGGAATAGGTTTCTTCATCGGATCCAAGACGCGCTGTTTAGCGTCATGCTCCGGCCCGCCCTGGGTGTTATTCACGATGGGCCAGGCTTCGACGATATAGAAGGGTGGGGTGGCAATAGGCATCATCGTCTTCGGCGGCCTTTTGAAATCGCTGTCCTGAGTTTCACCGCAGAGCGAATTCCAGCGGTCGACAGTCGTTTTCAGAACCTTTGGGTTTACATCGATTTGCCCGGCGATTTCCTCGATTGAATTCCCTTTCTTGATCCATCCCTTGTCGACTTCCGCGAGATTGTCTTCACTCCATTTGGCATCATAACGTTCGTCATTGACGATGGGTATGCCGATGGGCCCGAGCTTCCGGCCTTCTTCATCGAAGATCAGATAGCAGGGAATTCTCGGGTAGTCTTGAATATCAGCGTCGTAGAATTCAAGCCCGCGCGTTCCCGTATCTTGCGGGGCCGGCGGATACTCGTCCATGAAGCGCTTGCCGAATCGATCGACGGCGATCCAGATCATCTTGCGATTCTCGTTTCTTGGGCCGGCCCAAACGTGCCGGATCGCAAACGGGAGCTCGGGAAATTTAAATCCATAGCCACCGTGGAAGTGCCACATATGCCACAGAGCTGCGCCGGCTTTCTGTGCCATTTTAACGCCGTCGCCGGTGTTGCCGAGATAAACCGGATATACCGGCTGGGCCTCGAAATATTGTAACTTCATGGCGTCGTCATTTTCATAGCCACCACAAGCCAAAATGACGCCTTTCTTGGCTTTGACCTTGAGTTCTATTCCGTCGCTTCCAGCCACGAGTCCCAGGACTTCACCGTCCGGTCCGGTGACAAGCTCTTTCGCCGGAGTTGACAGCATCACTTCGATCTTGCGCGCGTTGACATTGTCATAGACGACCTTGAAAAGTCGGGCGCCACCTCGGAGGCCCTTGGCCCAGGGAAATTCTGAATAAGCGGGAAAGTCTTTTAGCTTTATCGAATCGATGTCGTTGGTTCCGGGAAATGGATAGGTGCCGTGGCCGCGTGTCTCTGTCTGTGTCGGCTCAGTGCCGCTAACTTTCGCCAGTGTTTTAAGCCAATCGATCATGCCGACCATTTCCTCCGCCATGGTGTGGAGAATGTCGTCCGGCGTTGTGCCGTTGCAAGTCCGCTTTAGATATTGAAAAGCGCCTTCGGCATTGCGGGCAAACGCAACCCCGCCGCCCGAGAGTATGGATATTCCACCCGGGTTCGGCATCTTTTCGATCAACAAGACCTTTGCGCCGGCGTCATGTGCGGTGATGGCAGAGATTCCGCCGGCCGCGCCGAAGCCGACAACGATTACATCGACTTCTTTGTCCCAAATTAGAGACCTACTCGTTGTGTTCACAAACATCGCTCCTTACTGATCGGTCAAATGTTCAAGTCGTTCAAAACGTTCAATCCGATCAATCCCCCTCTTACATCTCCCCCGCGACGTCGGGGGAGAGATAGTGGGGGTTTGAACGAAGCGCAGCGGTTGAACGACTTGAACTTTTTGAACCATGGAAATTGTTACAACCGCTCTTCCAACCAATCCAACATGTAGGGAACATTATGCGCCCAATAGTCGTGGCTGCAGTGGATTCTTCCACCGGCGTCATGTTCATCGTAGATCTTTAACGTTTTGTCCTTGGCGCCGATCTCGGCGAACAGCCGCTTGGCGCCCTCGACCGACATCAACGTATCGGCTGCGCCGTGGGTGATCAGGGTAGGGCAAGTGATATTCTTTGCGATACCTGCCATCGTAAAGTCACGCAAGAGCCGGCGCGCTTCGTCATGACTGACACCGCCAAGCAGCCGTTGCACGGTCGGCTGCAGGTGATGGCAGAAATCATAGAGATCCTCAAGGATGCTGTAGCATCCGCTCCAGCCAATGAGGGCTTTGACTCGCTTGTCGAACGCGGCTACTCGCGGCGCGTAGTAGGCCGCCATGCTGATACCGACAAGGGCGATGCGATTGGGTTCTACTTCTGGTCGCGAGACGAGATAATCGACGCATGCCTTTCCAGGGACTTCGTAATCCGGCCGCGTTTTGATTCCTTTGAGATAGATGGAAGAGCCGCGGCCCGGTGTATCAACGAGCAAGACAGCCCAGCCGCGTTCTAACATTGGCTTAGCTCCAAAGTAGATCTCCTCAGCATAGGCATCCGCGCCACCGAGAAAAAGCACCGCGGGCCACTTGCCCGGTTTTGGATTGACGGGATAACAGAAATATCCGTCGTAGTCTTCGTCGCCGCAGCGAACCGAGATCACCTCGATTTTGGGCTCGTGAAGTTTGGCGCCGGCACGGAAGCATTCCTGGGCTTTACGGAAGCGTTCCGCTTTTCTGTCGTTTTGTTCATACGTCAAAAACACATCGGACATTCGGTAGTATTGGTTGGCCTGAAAGAAGTAGGGGATCGCCGTATGGCGCCGGCCGGCCGCTTCAGCCGACTTCGCCTTGGCTTCAATCGTTTGTGCCAGTTCGAGCCATTCCCGTTCCCAACCCGCTTTGTCGCCCGGTTCGATTCTGGAGCAGGTGCGGGCGATATCGAATACGTCGCCGCCGCCTTGCTGTGCCTGGGCCACAAGGCGAAGGGTTTGACCTCCGAAGGGATGGGTTGGCGTGAAGAAATCAAACATTTGCGTCTTCCTCGTTTTTCGTCAGAGCTATAAAAATGACTTCGAAAAGACCACTCACTTCAGAGAAAGTTTCTGTTTTTAAAGCCAATGCACAAAGACGGCGGCAGCTTACCGCAAAAACGCTTTCGTTGGTAGCGTTCAACTGAAGCGAGAGACACAGTTTGAAACTGTTTGAAGCTAGATTATCTTGACAGTCTTCTTTCCCCTTGGTATTGATTTTTTATCGACATAACGGTCAAGAGCCTCCTCAACTTTGATGGGCTTCTGAATTTGAGGTTGAACAGATGATGCAAGCCGGTTGCTTTTGCGTTTTTCGCAAGGGTGGACTGGTTTTTTTGTTTAATCAATCGCAACGGGAGGCACAATGGCCACCTACGTTGTTCTCGTCAATTTCACCGACCAAGGCATCCGTCACATCAAGCAAACCACGGAGAGAGCAAAGCAGCTTGTCAACGCTGCGTGCAAATTTGGGAATAACGATCAAAGACATCTATTGGACGATGGGTGCGTATGATGCGGTTTTTACCGCGGACGGTCCGGATGATGATACCATGACAGCCTTGGCCGTCAGCATGGGATCGATTGGAAATATTCGTACGCAAACGATGAGGGCCTTTTCAGCGGACGAAATGAAGCGCATACTGGATAAGCTTCCAACAGTAGATTTCACTTCACGCGGGTAATAGCGCGGCCTTTTTGCTAGAAAGGAAGTCACCATGGCAAAAGTCGATCTCTCAATCGCAATAGGCGGTGCGGCGGGTCAGGGAATCGCCACGCCCGGCGATATCCTGGCGCGGATCTTCGTCCGTCGGGGGCTGCACTTGAACGCCTATAATGCGTACCAGTCGATCATTCGCGGCGGCCACATTTTTCTCACGCTTCGCACCAGCGATGAACCGGTTCTCACGTTCGGTGACAAGCTCGACGTTTTGATGCCCCTCAATCAGGACACGATGGATCGCCATCTTCGCTTAATGAAATCTGGTTCGCTTGTCCTTTACAACGGCGATAAGATCAAACCGGGCGAAGCTGAAGCCGGCGTCCAGCTTTGTCCCTTTTCGGTGAAGGAGTTGGCGCCGAACATCAGAGGAGATCTGGTTCAAAACACGATTGCTTTGGCGGCGGTGCTGCGCCTGATCGGCGTGGAGTTCAAGATCCTCGAAGACATCCTCACTCTACAGTTCAAAAGAAAAGGGGAGACCGTCGTTGCCGAAAACGTCGGAGTGGCCCGCGCCGGTTACGACTACGCGGGTGCGCATTTCAAGCCGTTCGCATTCGCGCTGCCCGACACTGGAAAAAAACTGGCGTTCTTCGAAGGCAACCAGGCGCTGGCCATGGGAGGAGCGGCGGCGGGCGTGCGTTTTTACTGTGCCTATCCGATGAGCCCGGCATCCGGTGTGCTTCACTGGATGGCCCGACATGGGCGCCAGTTGGGCATCATGGTGCGTCAGATTGAAGACGAGATCGGAGTTATCAACGTAGCCATCGGCGCTGCCCATGCCGGATGCCGGGCGATGTGCGCCACTTCGGGGGGCGGCTTTGCGCTGATGAGTGAAGCGCTGGGATCGGCGGCCATGATGGAGATACCCGTCGTCTGTATCAACGTTCAGCGCGCCGGTCCAGCGACGGGCGTGCCGACCAAAACCGAGCAAGGTGATCTCTGGCAAGTCATGGGAGCGGGCCAGGGAGATTATCCGCGTATCATTGTGACACCGACGAATATCCCGGACTGCTTCAAAACAGTGCCCGAGCTGTTTAATCTGGTGGATAAATTTCAGTGTCCGGGCATCGTCATTTCAGATCTCTTGCTTTCCGAGGGTCGTTCCAGTGTGGACCCGGCCGAATTAGACTTCAATGTTCCCATCGATAGAGGTGAAGTCATCGGCCTCAACGGTAGCGTCCCGCCCGTCAATGGCGGCTACAATCGTTATCAACTTACGGATACCGGCATCTCTCCTCGGGCGCTGCCAGGGACGGCGGGATACGCCCATGTGGTGGCGACCGATGAACATGACGAGGATGGCGTGCTGATCAGCGATGAATTCACCAACCCGCACAAGCGCCAGGCCATGCATGAAAAACGCATGCGCAAGATGGACGCGATTCTGCCGCTCCTGGATCCGCCTAGGCTTTTCGGACCAGAGGACGCGCAGGTGACCTTGATGGGTTGGGGCTCGACGGAAGGGGTCATTCGCGAAGCCATGCAAAAGTTAGCAAACGAAGAAGGGGTTGCCGCCAATAACCTCCAGATCAAATGGATGGTTCCTCTCCATTGTGAAGCGATCACGACGATAGTTTCCAAGTGTAAGAAGCTCATCATCGTAGAGAATAACTACAGCGGACAGTTCGCGCGCTACCTGCGCTCCGAAACCGGCATCGTCGCCGACGGTGACATTCGTAAGTACGATGGCGAGCCCTTTATGCCGCATCATATTGTCGATGGCGTTAGGAAGATTTTGGCGGGCACAACTCAGAAATATGTTCCCGTCCATGAAATCATGGTCTGATCTGGCCATTGAAACGGCCCATTTGCTTCGTTGGCGCGAAAGTCCCTAAACGATTTGAACGCCTTGAACGGCTTGAACGGTTCCTGGAAGGAGTAATCTATGAGCGTAGATCCAGTCGATATAGAGGCGAGAATCTCGAAGACGGGCCACCAGCCGCCCGCGGGCCCGCGGGTAACCGTCAAGGATTTTAAAGGCAAGGTAGACCCGGACTGGTGCCCGGGCTGCGGCGACTTCGGTGTTCTTACAGCATTAAAGCAGGCGCTCGCCGAGTTGAATCTGCACCCTCATCAGGTGATGACCATCAGCGGCATCGGCTGTTCTTCCAACCTGCCCGGGTATCTTAGCACCTACGGTATGCACACCTTGCATGGACGCGCTTTGGCAGTGGCGACCGGCGCCCAGCTTGCCAATCACGATCTCAAGATCATCGTCACCGGGGGGGACGGCGACGGCTACGGCATCGGCGGCAACCACTTCGTTCACTCCATGCGACGCAATGTCGATCTTACCTATATTGTGATGAACAATCAGATTTATGGGCTTACAACCGGACAGATCTCTCCGACCAGCACTAAAGGGATGAAAACCAAGAGCACTCCTACCGGCAGCGTGGAGAATCCTATTTTTCCCGTTTCCCTCGCGATTGCTGCGGGGGCGACCTATGTGGCGCGAGGATATACCGGACAGGTAAAACATCTCGTCGATCTCATCAAAGGCGGCATCCAACACAAGGGATTTGCGCTCATCGATGCCTTCAGCCCATGCGTGACCTTCAATCTCGACAACACCCACGAGTTTTTCAAACACCGGACGAAAAAGTTAGAAGACATGGGGCATGATCCGACCGACTTTGCTGCCGCTATACAAAAGAGTTACGAGTGGGGGGATGAGATTCCCATCGGCCTTTTTTGGAAGCGAGAAGATCTTCCCGCGCTGGATCAACTCGAGCCGATTCTTGACGAAGGCGGTCCGCTCGCCCGGCGCCCTCTCGGAGTTTCTCCGGAAGTGGCGCGATCCTTGGTCCGAGAGTTGATGTAGCGCAGGGTTCCTGCGGTTTCGCGTCCCGAGTCTCGGGTTTAGAGTTAAATCTGAACCCAAAACGGGATTCCCTCATCGTTTTGCGCCACCTGGCGCTTCGGTTGACAGAGAAAGCCTGAATAGCAATACTCCCGGCCAGCGCGAGTTCGCGTATCGCTACGCGAAATTATTGACCAACAAACGGAGCCCCAAAGAATGAAATCTGGATTCAAGATCATGGACTCGGACATGCATCTGCGAGAGCCCGCCGATCTATGGGACAAATACATGGAACCGGAGTGGCGCGAGCGTGCGCCGAAAGTGCTCAGCTCCACGGCGCGCAGCTCGGCGATGGTGATGATCGACGGGAAAATTCTCCGAGGCTACCAACCGACCTATCGCGGCGGGATTTTCGATGCTACTCGAATTGATAAAGAGATCGCGGATTATCGGGCGCAAGGCTTCGACGCCAAGACACAGTTGCGGGCGATGGATCGCGAGGGTTTGGACGTGGCGGCGCTTTATCCGTCCATCGGCTTGGGGATTATGATGCGCGACGATATGGACCCGAAGCTCGCCGCGGCGATTTCGCGCGCCTATAACAACTGGCTCTACGATTTCTGCCAGACCGACCCGAAACGTTTAAAAGGCGTCGGCATGATCCCGCTCCACGATCCCAATGAAGCTGTCAAAGAAGCGCAGCGCGCCGTCGGCAAACTGGGCTTCGTCGGCGTCTTCGCTCGTCCCGAGCCGCTCCTGAACATGCCCTGGCATGCGCGCTATTTCGACTCGGTGTGGTCTTGTCTGGAAGAGTTGGGCGTTCCCATCGGCTTTCATTCCGCCACGGCAGCGGGCGAGGTGCCGCAGATTGGCGACCGCTTCGGCGACAATCTCTTGCTCCGCCATGTGGTCTCTCATCCGCTGGAAAACATGCTTGCCATGGTGGATACCATTGGCGGCGGGGTCTGTGAGCGCCATCCGAAGCTCAAACTCGCCTTCTTGGAATGTTATTGCGGCTGGGTTTCGTTTTTACTGCACCGGATGGACAATGCTATGGAGAAAGGGCGTTTCCCGACAGCGGGCAAACTAAAACCAAGTCAGTATTTCAAACGCCAGTGCTGGATCTCCACGGAGCATGAAAAGGAGCTGCCGATGATCATCGATCTCATCGGTGATGACAAGATCGTTTTCTCCACCGACTATCCTCACGGCGACTCGGACTTCCCGCATGCCGTTGAAGAGTTTCTGGAGATGGATGGGGCGTCGGACGAGAGCCGAAAGAAGATTCTTTGGGATAACTGCGCGCGACTATACGGGCTAGCCGGATAATCGGGGAGTTGGAGTAATGGAGCGCTGAGTGTTGGGTCTTTTCCCCTTCGACGGGAGCGACCTCGCACTGGGAGAGGGAAGGAGCTTTTACTAGTCAAGGCCGAAGCGTAGTTTTTCATGAATTGGTGATAAGGTGTCCCTGCCTTGGCAGTTCTTAGGCTTCAGAAAGAACCCGGTTCGTTGAGGTTACGCTAGGCTAACGGAGATTGAGCCATTCCGACTAGTTGGATACAGGTAGTTTGCGATTGTTTTGCCAGTGATGCGGTTCTCTACTCCGGGCACGCTAGGCGCGAGATGCTTGCGGAGGAATTTGGTATAATCACCGACCGTGAGGTGGGTGAAGCGATGGCGTCGCCGGAGCTAATCGAGGAATATCCCGATGATAGCCCATATCCCAGTTGTTTGGTTCTAGGTTTTACGAGAGCAGGCCGACCCCTGCACATCGTGGCTGCTCATGATCAGGCGGCGTATGAAATTGTAGTTGTAACCGTATATCACCCTGATCCGGACCAATGGGAAGACTACCGAAGGAGAAAATGATGAAATGTATCATTTGCAATGGCGAAGAAATTTCCCTAGCAGAGGTCTTTGAGGAAATCGGTGTCGGTTCGGATATTGTAAGGGTTCCGTTGACCCTGATGCTGTGTCGAAACTGCGGTGAGCGCTACTATACGCGGGCAAACATGCGCCATCTAGAATGCGTTCGCGAAGACATCGCTAACAAGCGAGCGCGTCTCAACGAAGTGGGGAAGATCCTGCAGTTCAAATGAACCCCCTTACATTAACTGTAGTCATTGACTGGTCAGCCTGAACCCAAAAGCAATTTAGTTCGCCCTAACTTAAAAACATTCATGCAGATCTTCTGGCAGCCGAGTCTGGATCGGCCCGATTGCCGATCTGGTTCTAAAGGGAACGGTGGAATTTGTTCGATGAGGGTGGACTTATGTCTTACGGGGTGGACTACGATGATCTCTATCGTCGAGCGGCTGTTAATGTGGACAAGATCTTGAAAGGCGTCAAACCGGCTGATTTGCCGGTGCAGCAGGCAACGAAGTTTGAGTTTGTCATCAACCTGAAGGCGGCAAAACAGATCGGACTGACACTTTCGCCCGAGTTCATTGCGAGAGCGAATAAAGTGATTAAATAATAAAATCCGAAATCCGAATATCGAAATTCGAAACAAACTCAGATAGAAATAAAGCTCAAATCGGGAAAATCCAAAACACGGAATCCAAAGGCAGTTTTTTGGAATTTGTATGTTTGGTCATTCGAAATTGTTTCGAATTTCGGGTTTCGTGCTTCGAATTTCTAGTGTTGGAGGTGGACATTGGCATTTCGCACCATAGGAAAGGCGCTGCCCCGCATCGAGGGCGAAGGGAAAGTCACCGGTCAAACCAAATACGCGGCGGATTTGCCGTTCGAAGATTTATTGTGGGCTAAGGTGCTGCGGGCTTCGGTGCCGCACGCGCGCATTGTTAAAGTCGATACTTCGAAGGCCAAAGCATTGAAGGGTGTCCGCGCTGTTCTCACCGGGGCGGATGTCAAAGACATTTTCGTTGGCACGCGGGTTAAAGACCAACCCGTGTTGGCTTATGACAAAGTGCGCATGTGCGGGGATGCGGTCGCGGCGGTGGCTGCCGACAGCGAAGCAATCGCCGATGAGGCGATCGGACTGATCGATTTCGAATATGAGGAGCTACCCTACGTCGACGATCCCGTCGAAGCATTGAAGCCGACGGCGCCGCTGATCCACGAAGACCGGAACAAGTACAAGTATATTCCGAAACTGCCGGAAGGCATGTCAGGGCACAATCTGCAGTCTCACGTCGTATGGAAAAACGGCGATCTGGACGCGGGCTTCGCCAAAGCGGCGCGGATCTTCGAGCACACATTTCGCACACCGCTCTCCCATCACGGCTACATCGAGCCCTGCGCCTGCACTGTGCAAGTGCACTCAGACGGACGCGTCGAAGTCTGGCCGTCGAATAAAGGGCCGTGGGGCTTGCGCGACCAGATGGCCGAAGACTTCGGTGTGCCCAAGGAAAAGATCAAGGTGCACATCGTTCACGTCGGCGGCGATTTCGGCGCCAAGGCGTCGTTGATCGATGTGCCCATCGCTTACTATCTATCGAAAGCAGCAGGGGGAAAGCCCGTTAAGCTCATTTTCGATTACACCGAAGAGCTTCTCGCCGGCGGTCACCGCCATCCGGCGGTACTTTCACTCAAAACCGGCGTCGCGGCGGACGGGACGTTCACCGCGATCAAAGCGGATATATATTTTAGCGGCGGCGCCTACGGCTCGCAGAAAGCCAACCCGCAAGTCACCGTGCTCGGAGGGCGGCGTTTGGCGAGCATGTATAGAGTGCCGGCGATTAGCTGCGAGACTTATTGCTCATACACCAATCACGTTCCGTGCACCCAAACGCGCACGCCGGGCAGTCCGCAGGTCGTGTTCGCGTTCGAGTCGCAGGTGGACATTATCGCCAACGAGATGGGCATCGATGCACTCGAATTGCGCCGAAGAAATATTCTGCACGACGGCGATGCCAATCCCATGGGTGAAAAGTGGACCGATATTCTTATGGGGGAAGTGCTGGAACGCGTCGTCAAGACTTCCGGCTGGAAGAAGAGTGGATCGAAGAAAAACCGCGGCTGGGGCATGGCGCTCTATGACCGCGGCACGCCGGAAGGGAAAGCGAGCTCGGCATTGACGCTGGAGGCCGATGGCAAGATCAACATCCTCACCGGCGTGCCCGATGTCGGCCCCGGATACTATACCGTCAGCCAGCAGATGGTCTGTGAAACGCTCGGGCTGCCGCCGGAGAAAGTTGGGCGTGGTTTTCAAAGACACCGATAGCTTGCCTTTCGATCCCGGCACGGGCGGCAGCAAACAGACGAATACTTCCGGTCACGCGGTCAACCAATCGGCCGATGAGGTGCGCGAGAAGCTGATCAATTTGGCGGCGCGGGAGTTGGGCTGTCAGCCGGAGGAGATTCGGCAGCAGGGCGGCAAGCTCACGGCGCCCAACAAGAAGTCGACGACGACGCAAAAGATGATCGAGCTGGCCGTGAAAGAAAACGGTGGCCCCGTCTTTCACCTGACCAATTTTGTCCCCAAGGACATGCCGAAGGTCACCGGATTCGCCGCGCAAGTGGCTGAGGTGGAAGTTGATCCGACTACCGGCGGCGTGCGGGTTTTAAACTTGACGACGGCGCACGACACCGGCACAGTGCTCAATCATCTCACCCTGACCGGTCAGATCGAAGGAGGTGTTGTCACCGGGTTCGGCTTTGCATTAATGGAAGAAAATCCAATGATTGACGGCAAGATCGCGACATTAACTTTAGGTGAGTCGAAGTTGCCGTGCATCGCCGACGTGCCGCCGTTGAAGACTGTATTGGTCGAGAGCCCCACCGGCCCGACGCCATTCGGGGGCAAGGCCATCGCCGAGAATCCCAACGTGCCGACGGCGGCGGCGATAGCCAATGCCATCGCCGATGCCTGCGGCGTGAGGCTGTTCGATCTCCCGCTGACAGCGGAGAAAATTTACTGGGCGTTGCAGCAGAAGAGAAATTGACCGTCAACAACGCAGAGTACGCAAAGTAACGATTTACCACGAAGTGATTCATGATCTTACGCTCGCCCACAGAAGATGAAAATGGAAAGCTTCGTCATGCCGGCATGGATGGCCGGCATCCAGGTGCGTAGGATGCGTCCGGAGACATCCATGTCGGCCTGGATTCCAGCGCTCCATGCTGGAATGACGGAATCTAGGAGTCGTACTGAGACTGACCCAGGCCCTCCACCCCTCGTATTTTCAAAGGAGGACGCGAAGATCACGAAGTTTAAGATGATTGATCTCCGAAACTTGTCCGGAGCCTGCCCTGAGTCCGGCCGAAGGGTTCGCTTCGTGGTGCGCATGCTGTTTGCCCAGTGGAGACTTGATTCGATGAAATTTGTCTTTGGCGTGCTCTTTTTGGTTTGCCAGCGTCATTGATCCTATCCGACCCATTCTTGCCGCCGAGTCCAAAGCATCATGGCAAGCCGAGTGGGACCAGACGGTGCGTGCGGCTGAGCAGGAAGGACAGGTCATGGTCTCGATCGGCGGTTACGGAGCTATTATCGATTCGGGGGTATTTCAAAAAACTTACCCCAAGATCAAAATAACTCACATTACCGGTGCCGGAACCAACCTTACCCAGCGTATTTCGGCGGAGCGGCGCGCCGGCAAATATCTTCTCGACGTTTACAACGGTGGTGGAAATTCGCTGTTTCAGGTTCTTTATCAGGGAAAAATGCTCGACCCGATTAAGTCGGCGTTGATCCTGCCGGACGTGACGGATGCATCAAAATGGTGGGAGGGCAAACAGAAGTACGCGGACAAAGAAGGTCAATATATTTTCGTCTACGAGGGCAACGTATCAGCCGGCGCGGGCGCTTCTTATAACACCCAGTTGCTTGATCCGCGCGAGTACAAGAGCTACTGGGATTTGCTCAATCCCAAACTGAAGGGAAAGATCCTTTCCACCGACATTCGCAAAGTGCGCGGCGCAGGTATTCCCTGGCAGTTTCTTTATTACTCCTCCGAACTAGGTCCCAAATATCTCCGCCGTCTGTTTGGCGAGATGGAGGTCACTTTAACCGCCGATCTTCGTCAAGCCATCGACTGGCTCGGCACGGGGAAATTCGCCGTGGCTATGCCGATACAAGGTGGAACGGTCTATAAAGCAAAAAACCAGGGTTTGCCGGTGGATGAGTTCAGCCCCTACCACTTCAAGGAAGGCGTCAATTTGTCGTCGGCATTTGGCTCGCTTGCGTTGATGAATCGCGCGCCGCATCCGAAGGCGGCCAAAGTTTTTATCAACTGGCTGTTGTCGCCCGAAGGCCAGACGCTATTTCAAAAAGTAATATCGCAGCCCGGCGATCCAAGAAATTCGCGCCGAATCGATGTTCCCAAGGACCATATCCCACCCGACGAGCAGCGCCGCGACAAGATGAGTTATTTCGACACCGACGATCCCGACACCAAAGATCTCAATCCGGTGATGAAGTTACTGGATGAAATCTTGGCGGAAAAAAAGTAACCCAACGTTGAGCAAGGAGGACGGGTTTGAAACCCGTCCCTACGAGCGCAAGGTATGTCCTGAAGACCCGCCCGACTAGCGGCGCATCGATTCTTTACCAGAGAGCGACCGAGAAGCGAGCCGCTCCGGTCGCGGCTAGCGTGGCGGCAAGGGGTCGGCCGCGTTGATCTTCTTGAATAGCTCGACGATTGCCGGATCTCTGGGAAGTTCTTTAATGAGTCCTTCCATCTCCTCCGGCATGACCGGGGTGGGTTCCTCGCCCACGAGCTTCCTATACTCCTTATGAAACTCCGGATCCTTGAAGGTTTTGACCATGGCTTCTTCGAGAACCTTTACCCGTTCGGGCTGCGTCCCGGGAGGGAGTATGTAAGGCGATCCGACCTGGCGAAAATCTCTCACCATGCGCAACAATCGACGTTCCCTTTCGGTTCTAGCAAAGTCCTCGAACTCCGGCAGCCGCTCGAACCCAGCCTGCTTAAGTCCTTTCGGGACTTCCATGATGGCATGGAGATCTATGGCGCCTTTTGCTATCGCCTCGGCGTTTCGTCGCAGCAAGGTATCGGCGTTATTGATACGGCCATCCAATTCCCCTCTGGCCAATGCGATATCTAGCTCGCTGCCGGAATAGCCGACGACGAAATTCGGCGACTTGAGCCCGATCAAATAGGCAAACAACCGGCCCACGAAATAGTTGGAATGCCCCACCGCCTGGGCGCCGATTCTAACGCCGGAGGCCGAACGCAAGGCTTCCAGACTTTTGAGACCCGCATCGCCTCTGGTTATAAAGACCCAGTGGTAGGTGCTGTGGGAGGAGCCCAGATAGACGAACTTGTTGAGATCGTAGCGCACACCTGCTTCTCGCAGAACCGCGTTGGCTACCAGGCCACCGCCGATGCGGCCCATCGTAAGACCGTCCGGCCGCACGTTGCTGAATATATGGTTGGCAGCTTTCGTTCCCCCACCTCCCGGCATAAACTCGAACTTAATGGTCGGCTCGCCGGGGATATGTTTCTTCAAGAAAGGGACGATAGCCCGTGTCATTGTGTCCGAAGTATCACCTGCCTGGGTAGATTGAAGGAGTGTGATCGTCTTTCCCTGATAAAAGGAAGTTTGCGAAAACGCCGGCACCGGAAAAAGAGACAACAACCCTATGAGTATAGCAAGAATCTCGAGGCGCTGCGTTTTAGATTCCATCGACTTCATTCCTAATCTCCTTCGAGCACAGAGCATCTTACGTTTCTATGAGCTGTCCTTCGGCGGGCAAAGTGCTTTTTTCCAGCGCATAAAACTTGTGTCATATCACCATTAGATACTCTACCCCGGGGCCAGAAGAAAGCTAAACCATAAGGCAGGCGCCATCGCCGAGTTGCCCAATTGACTCAGGACAATGACAATTTCAGGAAGATCAACCCGACAAGTAATTGCAATGTGACTCGAAGACTGAAGCGGAGAGAACCGGGCGAAGTTGACGTTGCTTACGGCTCGTTAGTCGCGCGGCTGGTGCTCTGAAGTCGAGCCCTTAACCTCTTCGCTGCGCAATCCGAGTTTCTGGGCTTGCACATGGCAAAGATGACAAACGATAAGATCAAGCAAGACGATGCCGGACTCTTCGCTTATAACCCGATGCGGTGAATCGGTAAAAGGTGCGCCGCAATGTTGGCAGATCCATCCCATACTCCAAGGTGGAGCAAAGGATATGCCATTCCAGCCGGCATAAGGGTTCTCTGTCCGAGAGGGTTACAAGTGTAAGGTTTAGATACTCTTTGGCTCGCTTGTAATCTCGATGAAGGCTTTGTTTGAAAAATGGGTGTGGTCATTGGGCATACAACTGTTGGAGGAAAATCCATCAACAGAGGGCTTGAGGCAACCCAACCGGGTCGTCATTGCCGCCACAATCATCGCCCATGCCCACCACGCTGTTTAGGCCTTTTGCAAAGCCGCATAAATCTTCTCCGACGTAAGCGGCAGGTCATACAACCGCACGCCGACGGCGTCTTCGATCGCATTGGCGATAGCGGCTGCTGTTGGGACGTTGGGAATTTCAGCGATCGCCTTGCCTTGATACGGAGTTGGTCCGGTGGCGTCTTCCATTAACACGGTCGTTAACTTTGGCAGGTCCGTTATCGTCGGCATTTTGAACTCGCCGAGGTTGGCGGTAGACATCTTGCCATCGACCAACGAGCTGTCTTCCATGAGCGCGAAGCCGAGACCGGTGACAACGCCGCCGTCGATTTGCCCTTGGTAGCTCAAGTGATTCAACACGGTGCCCGAATCATGGACCGTTGTCAGTTTCTTCACCTTTACTTGACCGGTTCCGGGATCAACCTCGACTTCCGCCACTTGCGCGGCGAATGAAGTAATTGCCGCGCGCGCGGGCTCGTAGACGCTCAGGTGCGTTATGGCTCCGCGGTTTTGTTCGACGGCGAGGCGCATGAGGTCGGCGAATGCCAACGCTTTCTGTCCGAGAGCGGCATAGCGGCCTTTCACTTCCCGTAAATCTTCGGGCTTGCAGCCTAGTCGAGCTGCGGCTAAGGTGACGATTTTTTCTTTGACTTCAGAGACTGCCTGATAGGCCGCGGTGCCGACGCTGTTGGTCGACTTGCTTCCTCCGGTACCAGAGTCGTAAGGCGAGCTCTCGGTATCTTCCACGCGGATGTTAACCCGTTCCCGTGGCAGATCGAGCATTTCGCCGACGATCTGTTGTACGACGGTGTGGATGCCGGGGCCGACATCGGGCACACCTAAGTTTACGGTCACGTTACCGTCGGATTCAAAGGTGATCGCCGCGCCGGAACGGCCTGCGCCCGAGGGCCGTTCGTAAACGGCGACTCCGCGGCCAATATTCTTCACCTTAGGCTTCTTCCAGCCGGAAACATCGAGGGCTTTCTTAAGAGTTTCCTTGACGACGATGCCTTTTAGTTTCTGGCCAAAGGGTGTTGCGTCGCCGTCGTTTAGCAGATTCTTCATGCGAAACGCGACCGGGTCCGTGCCCAGCTCGCGAGCGATAATATCGATCTGCGATTCCATCGCAAAAGTCGTCTGCGGGCTTCCCGGGGTGCGCGTCTGCGTGCAGGGAACTTGATTGGTGTAAGCACAGATCGTTTCCACTTGGATCGCGGGAATTCGATAGTAGCTGGCCACGCGGCGCGGTCCTTGCACGGTCACTTCGGCGTTGGCTTTGAGTGCGGCGTAGCCGCCGCCGCTGAACACGGCGCGCGCATGCAATGCGCAGAGCTTTCCATCGGCATCGACGGCAGTGCGGAGCGTGATAACGGCAGGATGGCGATGCGAACAGGCAGCTAGCTCTTCCGTATAGTCGAGTACCATCTTGACCGGTTTGCCGGTTCGGGCTGCTAAAAAATAGCAGACCGGGACGTCGATGACCGAAGTCTTGCCGCCGAAGTCGCCGCCTACAGGTAGGATATGCACTTTGATTTTTTTCGGGTCGAGATCTAAGTCCCGCGCCACGCGATCGCGCAATGTGAAGGGCGCTTTGTTCGACGCCCAGATCTCGATCTGATTGTCATCGTTGATTCTGACGGTGCACGCGTGCGGTTCGATGTAGGCATGAAAACCGAGCGGTGTACGAAACGTATGCTCGAACACACGCGAAGCCTTTTTGAATCCCGCCTCGACGTCTCCATTGTTCCATCGGCCGTAGGATTGAATGTTCGGCAGCTCCGTAGCGCGCTCGGGAGCGTTCCTATAGGCGCCGGGGTTTTCGTGTAGGATGGGCGCTCCCGGGCGGATCGCTTCAACCGGGTCGGTGACATACGGCAGATCTTGGTACTGAACGTCGATTAAGTTCAACGCCTCCTCGGCGATTTCAGCGCTATCGGCGGCCACCGCGGCCACAGGCTCCCCCACATATCGGACCCGATCGCGGGCGAGCACCGGCATGTCTTTCATTCTTAAACCCGTAAGAATCGGGGGTATATCGGCGGCGGTGATCACCGCGCGCACGCCCCGCAGTTGCGTTGCCTTCGAGCTATCGATTTTGAGCACCCGCGCATGGGGCAGGGGACTGCGCAAGAGCTTCGCCCAAAGCGCGTCCGGGATATCGACGTCCGCGGCATAGCGCGTCTTGCCGCTTACTTTCTCCGCTCCTTCGAGCCGCGGGACAGACTTGCCGACAAACTTATAAGCCATCTATCTCTCCTCCGATTGAAACACTTGTCGAAGATCGAAGATGGAGGATGGAAGATGGCGATCCTCAATCCTCTATCCTCGATTGGGCTTTGTCCTATATCTTGACCTTTGTGAATACCCGCAACGGGTTTTTTTGGAATATTTTCAATTTGTCTTCGGGGGTCAAAAACTCCAGGCTATCGATCACCGGTACCAGGTCGTCCGACGGCCTTCCCGTTTCCGGACGAACCGCGCCGCCGGAACCCGGGGATTCCGTGCCAAAAAGCATCTGATCTACGCCGCGTTGCTTGATCGCGGCCGTCAGGAAATCAACGTCGTAAGCGCAGCAATCGTAAAACAGGTTCTTGCTCAGATCTTTTTGCGCGATGTGATGATCCGTAGGAATAAACCGATTGAGACCGCCGCCGCAGTGGCAGACGACGACTTTTAGTTTCGGAAAGGTTTCAAATACTTTGCCGTGAGAAAGGAGCTGCATCGCGACAAACTCTTCCAGATAGTTGTTCATCTGATAGTTCGCCGGAATGATCTCCAACCGGTGGTCATAGGTGATCGAAGGATGGACCATCAAGGGGACGTCTAGTTGCTGCGCTTTTTCGTAAAGCGGATACCAGTACTCTTCGTGCACGCCGGGGGTTTGTTTGTCGCCTGCAGGATCAGGGTTTAAGTATGCGCCGACGAACCCCAGTTCCTTGATGCAGCGTTCGAGCTCGGCGACGCAGTTGCGGGTGTCCCTTTCCTTGCTTTGGGGTAATTGCGCCATGCCGCGAAACCGATCGGGATGGAGCTTGACGATACGGGCGATGACGTCGTTGGCCGTGCGGCACCAAAACTCTTGAAGAAATGGGCGCATCCAATGCCACATGGCAATCGGCCGCGGCCCAATAAACTGGACATCGACATTTCTGTCGTCCATAAATTTGAGATGACGCTGCTGGGCATTCTCGAGCTGTTCGTCCGTCATCTCCAGTTTTCGACCCGCCGTGTTCTGCGCCACGGTTTCTGCCAGGAACTGGCGAAAGGGAGCCGGTGTGGTCATGTGTCCGTGAACGTCGACGACTTTTTGGCCGTTATGCATAAGAAACTCCTTCCCTCTATTGGTTCAACGTTCAAGAGTTCAATGTTCAATGCCCTCTCCCCGCCTTTGAGCCTTGAACTTTGAACCTTGAACTCGTTCTTTTAATCTTCCTCCGGAGCCGGGACTTGATGAGACAAGAAAATTTCTTTTCTTTCTTTCGCGGACTGCATGATGGCCAGGCACGCTTCCAAGGTCGCCATGCCCCAAAGGCCGCTGTGGCGAATCGGTTTATCGAGAACTACGGCGTTGTACAGTTCTTCCAATTCTCCGCGCCGGGAGGGACCGCCGCCTATCAGTGGAATGTCACTAGTTCCCTCGTCGCTGTGAACGTAAAGTCCGAACTGCGACTGGCGGATATCGCCTCTTTCACAGGTCGCGATTAATATTCCCAGATCGTTGGGAAGCCACGGCCTGGGTTTACTACGGTCACGAATATCACTTTCCCGCGAGCCGCCGATCCGCATTTCATCCTTGTCGGCGTTTTCGTTTCGGGTACCGTCCAACAGCGATTTGCGAATCGCGGCGCGCTCAGCTTCGGAATAGCGGCTGTTTTGATTGCCCCACGGCACGAGCTCCGACGCCAGAAAATAGCCGTAGCCGTTATGCATGAGTGTGGCCGGCGTGCCGTCCTCGAATTCCATGAAAGCGGAGTAATAACCAGGGATCGGCCGCCCGGCAAACCACTGCCCCACCGTCCCGCGAACGCTTCGCACCATGCCGCCGCCAAGCAGACGGAGTGTATCGATCTGATGCGGGCCCTGGCGGTAGGGGATGCCGCCGCCTTGGTTGATATCCAGCTCTTCCGCGGTCCGTGGTCGCAACATCCAGTCCGTATAGGCCCACACGTGAAGAGCACAAAGTTTGCCCAGTTCACCAGAGCGCATGATCTTTTGCATGGTCCGGATATGTGGTCCGTAGCTTTGCGTGTGGCCGCACAGGAGCTTGACTTTGTTCTTCTCCACCGCTTCGATCATCTTTTCCGCTTCCGCGAGCGAGATCGCCATGGGCTTTTCCACGACTACGTGCTTGCCGTGTTCAGCCGCCATGATCGTGTGCGGCGCGTGGAACTTATTGGGCGTCGAAACCCAAACGGCTTCGACATTTGGATCAGTACAAAGTTTCTCTATGCTGTCGTAGGTCTTGGCGCCGTACCGGTGTTCAAACGTATTCAATACCCGCCGGTTTATATCGGCCGCTGCCACGAGCTGGATATCGGGCATGGCTTCCATCTGCGGCAAGATCTCCGAGGCGCCGACGCCGATACCGACAATACCAAGCCTAAGCCGGCGGTTAACGGGTTGGTCCGTGTTTACTTCTTCTGCCATCGCCAATCTCCCTTTTACTATGAACCACCCTTAGTCTAATTGGTAGAACTCCGCGCAGTTGTCCCATAAAATTTTGCGTTTGTCTTGCTGCTTGATGTCAAGCTTCAAAAAGCTCTCCACCGCATGAGGAAACTTGGAATCTCCGTGCGGATAGTCGGTGGAGAAGACCAGTCTATCCGTGCCGATGTAATCGATCACGTATTTCACGCCGGCTTCGTCAGGCTCCACTGAAACAAAAACCTGGCGCTTGAAGTATCCGCTCGGTGCCATCGCCAGATCCTTCGCCCAGATATCGCCTTCGCGCTCCCAGCCCTCGTCGAGGCGCCAAAGCAGCCAGGGAAGCCAGGTGCAATTGGCTTCCAGAAATGCCACACGAAGTTTCGGATGGCGCGCCAAGACGCCGCCGGAGCAGAGGCTGACCAAGCCCAGCATCTGCTCCATGGGTTGTGCGACCACTCGCCGCAGCATGAAATTGGGCTCAAAGTTATCGCCAACCTGTCTTCCGGCAGTCGAAGAGGACTCGTGAAACCCAAGTGGGGTCTCCAATTCCTCGAGCAGGGACCAAAGAGGCTCGTAATAGTCGTCGTACCAGTTGCGCCCGTTGGTGATGTTAGAGCGCATGAAGATCGCGCGGAAGCCAAGGTCCTTGACGCACCGCTTAACTTCAGTGAGGGCTTCCTCTATGTTGAAAGGCGAGATCATTCCGGCGCCGAGCAGGCGATGGGGGTTTTTCTTGCAAAAGTCGTAGAGCCAGTTGTTGTAGGCGCGGGCTAACGCAGCCGCGAAGTTGGCTTCCATGTTGGGTTCGGCCAGCACTTGAAGTCCGCGTGTAGGGTAGAGGACGGCGACGTCGATCCCCTCTATGTCCATGGCTTCAAGTTGGATGTCTGCGGTCCATCCGCGTTCCGCACGGGAGCCGTAGATTCCCTGGTTCTTGCGAAAGTTATGCCCTCGATTGGAGTTCCGCTTTCCGTGGGTTTGCGGGAGCCCCCAGAGCCGCCCATCGGGATGGGCCATTCTGAGGTCCCGGACATTCTCGCTCGTCAGACCCCGCGGCGCTTCGGTTTTGAACTTAGAATCGATATAGCGCTCCCAGAGGTCCACGGGTTCCATCAAGTGCATGTCGCTGTCGAGGATCTTTAACCCGTCTTTTGCCATACCTGCCTCCCGGGCCGCATTAATCTGGTACTGTTACCGCTGTACAACACTCGAATTGAGACTGTCAACGAAAAGCCTGCGCGGTTGCACCAAAAATAAGCGACTTTTCCGACGGCAGTCGATCTGGTAGTTTAGGGAGACGGGTGTTTGGCGGTCAGAAGATTTTCGGCAGCCCTCGGAAAAGGAATTCTCGGAACAGGAGGTGACAGGTGAAAACTTCTCGCAACGGATTTGTGATTCGCTGGTTCATCGCGTGTCTCGTACTCTTATTTGTGGCGCCTGGCGCCAAAGCGCAAGAGAAGAAGTTGCTCCGCGTCGTCTTTGTTAGTTTATCGTGGAACAGTGAAATTCCCGTGCGAGTGGCCTTGGCTCGCGGCTTTTTTAAAGCGCAAGGATTGCAAATCGAGCCAATATTCATTCGTGGCGGACCCGCGGCGATAGCTGCTCTCATTTCAGGTGAAGTGGATTTTGCCAGCATTGGTGGAGCCCAGGCCGTTATACGCGGTAAGGCGCGGGGGCTTGACCTATCCATCATCGGCTCGATTTCCAATCAAACCAATTACGTCTTGCTGGGCAACCAACAGACACGAACGGTGGAGAATCTGAAAGGAAAGATTATTGGGATCACGGGCGCCGGCGCGTTTTCCGAGTTCGCCGTCAAGACGTTTCTAAAGAAACAGAACATCGATCCCCAGAAGGATGTCGTTTTGCGTGCCGTCGGCAACACGACCATGCGCGCGGCTGCACTGGAGAAGGGGCTTGTGGCCGCAGCGCCGTTCTCGCCCGAGGACGCGGTGCGACTGATGAAAAGCGGTTATCCGTTGATTTCGAATTTTGCCGAGTCCTTGGATATTCCGCAGAGCATTATCGTGACCCGCGGCGAAGTGTTAGAGAAATATCCCGAGACGACGAAGAGATTTCTCAAGGCACTGATTCTCGGCATTCACCTCGCCAAAACCAATAAAAAAGAAGCGATCAAGGCGGGATATGAGTCCGGACTTCAAGGCGACCCCGAAATTGTGAATGCTGCCTACGATTTGTATCAGCCGGCGCTAACGTCGGACTTGTCGATTGCGGTTCCGGGAATTCAACTCATGCTGGACGAAGATATTCGCGCCGGGCTGGTGGACAACAAGTTTACGGTCGATAAGGTGATCAACGACCGAATTCTCAAAAAGGCGCAGGAAGAGCTAAGAACTGAAGGACGCCTAAAGCCGTAAGTCTCCGATGTCTAACCTGAGTGACGATGAGCCAAAGGTCGCTGTCGATGAGCTCCGTCGAAATAGAGAAGTCGGAAACGGCCGCTGGTTGTTTAGTTGGCGGATTCAAAATCTCACGGAGCAACCGATAAGGCTTTTTGCCGCCCGGTGTCCCCACGGACAATTTAGGAGCGCCGAACGATTTTTCGCCCCACCGTTACAGGCTGCCGCCGGAAAAGCCGCGACTATCGAGATGCCGGTGCGCTGTGACGAGCCGGCAGGGAGCGTCATTGAGAACGGGTTTCTGATTCTTTTGGTCGAATGGCTCGACAAACAGTGGAGAATATTCGTGAGATTGCGCGTAATCATTAACGAAGCGGGGGAGCCGGAAACGGCGACCGAACTGATTACAACCCAACGGGTAGGTTTTTCCGGAGTCGGTTAAGCTGAAAGGGATCTCATGACGGAAGACGATCAAGATTTTCTTATCCTTCAAAAAATGCGCGGTTGACGGCGCAATTGAGGCCTCGGCTTCGAAGAGACCACGGGTATGGTCTCCAATTCGCTAAAGATCAGCCAAGAAGAGGTCGTCAAAGCCCTGGACAGGCTGCGGCGGGAAAAGGCGGACGATCCAGAATACAAGAAGCTACGGAAAGATCTGCCGAAGAGTTGGCCGGTGTGAAACCGGTTCAGGGTTCAACGTTCAAAGTTCAAGGTTCCGAGTTAGAAGAACTGACACCTGACACCCGAAACCTGGAGAGAGACTTACCGTCGCTTGGACTCTGGCAACCTTACGGTGGGTTGGCGCAATTGCAGGCCGGTCACACCGCTCCAGAATTCTCGCTTGCCTGTCATCGCCTGGACGTGGCCGTCCCATTCCAAAGTGAAAGCGGTTAAACCGAGCTTCACGGCGGCCCGCACTTTGTCTCTGAGTCTCAGCATCATTTGCCAAAAGCCGGATGGCGTCGATCTGGCGTTGCCCGTGACCCACGTCTTCCTCCGCGTGAAGTTGGTAGGTTTCCGCCGCGCGGGGTGAAAAGCCGTAATGGCCGGTTAGCTCGCGATACACTTTGTCCGAGACTTTGCCGGCGCCCCCGAGCTGGCTCTCGACAAAGGCAAGCATAGCTACGCCTTCCAATGCAGACCGGCGCTGGCAGCAGCCGGTAATCATTTCAATGGCGGCCAATGTTCCGGGAGCCGGTTCGGCGCGGTCCGCTTCTTCACGGGAGATCCCGCCTTCTTCGAGAAATTGGAGCATGATATCGACATGGGTTCGCTCTCCCCCAAGCTCCTCCATGAAATTTTCCAGTATGGTTTGCATCAGCTCGTAGTTCTTATCGCTAACGGCGTTGATGGCCATATACCCGAAGAAAATCGGATTGGTTCGGATCCTTAGGTAATGCTGGACCTCTCCGAGAATGATCTGCTCCCGGCTCCAACGATGCTGCAAGATCCCTTGAAACCAGGGATGTTCGCCCATGGGTACTTCGCGTGCATAGCCCCACAGCTCTTCAATGAATGCGTCCGAAGCCATTCGAAATCTATCCCGCGACAGCGCGAACGGCGGTCTTCCCGGTTTCAACCCGGTCTCTCAACCGCGGATAGAAGCGCAGCGGATTGTCCCAGAATATTTTGCGCTTGAGCTCGTCACTGACATCTTTGCGATTGATCAGGTTAGGGATGTCTTGGCTGAAGTCGCGTTGATCCCGCTCGTGCGGATAGTCCGAGGCCCAGATCAGCGCGTTGTCATTGGCCACCTGTGCGGCGAGAGGTAATGCCGATTCCTCGACTTCGACGGCGAAAAAAATGTTTCCCTTCTTGACGTACTCACTGGGTTTCAATTTGCATCGCGGCGAGTAGTGGCCTTTGCGCTCCTGCTCTTCGTCCATGCGGTCCATCATATACGGCACCCAACCGACGCCGCATTCGATGCAACCAAAGCGGAAGTTCGGAAATAGCTCGAAGATGCCCTCGAACATCATGCTGACGAATTGACGCATCTGTGCAAACGGATGCTCCAAGGTGTGGGCAATGGTGAAATTACCCAGTAAATCGAGACCCAGCGCCGGCATGCTCAACCCACCGTGGGTGGATATCGGCACGTCCAATTTCTGCGCTTCCTCCCACAGAGGATAAAACTCCGGCCCGCTGAAAAGCCTGCCCGCTGGTGTGACCGCCGGCAACACGGCGCCGACCATTCCCAGTTCGTTGACGGCGCGGCGAAGCTCCTTCACCGCTTCAGAAATGTCCTGAACCGGCAGTAAAGCAACGCCCACCAACCGGGGACTCACAGCCATGAATTTGTGATAGAGCCAATCGTTGTAGGCCCGCGCCATGCAGATCGCCCAGTCTTTATCCTGAATCGCCGCATGGGTAAGCCCCTGGGTGGGATAGAGGACGGTCAGCTCGATGTTATTCTTGTCGAGAAAATCGAGCCAATGATTCGCCTTCGGCCCCTCCCCCCCGCCAGCCCAGCCTCCTTTTTGCCGGAGAGATCGCAGATAACCGTCCATCGTAAGCCCGGGCCAAAAGGAGTAACTCTTGTGCCACTCGAGGTCTTTGTAGGGCGGCCCGATGAACTCGCGAAGCTCATCGTCCAGCTCCATGACATGGCCGTCGGCGTCGATAATTCGATAATCAGCCATTTTCCAAACCTCCTCCATCACTTTCAATTAGTTAAACGATACGTTTAGCTTCCATCCAGCGCCTGGTGCGTTAAGTATTTCTCGTGTTTTCGGTAAACAGCTCTTCGACCGTCAGCGGTCTTGCAAGCATTTCCTGCTGCTGGGCGAAGGTGATCAGGCTTTGAATGTCGTTATAGTTTTCCTTCAATCCTTGATAAAAAGGATGCTTGCCGAAAAACTTCCGTTCTTCCTCCAGGTAGGAGCGTCCCCACGCGAAGCTTAGACGGTGTGGCTGCTGCATGAAATCGTCCCAAGCGCGGCGCGACGCCATGAAGGCCTCATAAAGGCTTGTGGCGACCCACGGGTCGCTTTTTAGAATATCCGTTTTGATGATAATCGGGTGCATGATTGGAAAGACTTTACTCTTCGTGTAGTAATCCCGCTCCGCTTGTTCGAAGTCCGGAAACAACCGCTCCACGGTTCCTTCACCACGAATCCACGCCTCCGGGAGGTCCGGTTCGACTTCCGCTTCCACCTTACCCGCCAACAGAAGATCCTCCAGGCGCCATTGACCCTCCATTCGCTCGACTTTGATCTTCGAGGGCAGCGGGCAGCCAACTGCTTCCGGGTTGACGATGACCCAGGTGACGTCGGTCACCGGCAAATCGTAAGTGTTGTGAAACATGCCCTTGGTTACCAGCGCCAGGGTATTTTCATAACTGCGCAGCCCGATGCGCGCGCCTTTGAGATCGGCGGGTTTTTTAATACCAGCCCCGGCGCGAATGAAGCAAAACTTGTGGCTCCACATGCGCCGGGGAAAGAAGGGGATGGCATGAAACCAGCTCACATCCTGGCTTTTGGCCACGAGGTAGGAGGACATGGAGAACTCGCAGGCGTCATATTCACCGTGGTGGTACATGCGCTGGTGGCGGATGCCGCTCTCTACTGTGAGGAGATTGAGATCGATGCCTTCGGCTTGGACTTTTCCTTCGCGGAGCGGTTGCAAGTAGTCGTACTTGTCGCAGGCGACCGTGAGCTTCAACTTTGACATTATGTTCCTCCTAAAATAGCTATGAAGCGTAAAATAGCTGGCTTAAAGCGATCATATGTAAGAGGGCAAGGCAGTCAATGATCTCTAACCGAATGCCAGCTCGAATGCGTTGACAGGTCGGAACCTCGGTGTTAAGGGAAGGCCGAAGACCATCGTAATAAAAATAGGAGATGCTTTATGCGGTTTAAAGACAAATCAGTCATCATTACCGGCGGCGGCGGAAAGATCGGCAAGGCTTATGCCTTGGGGTTCGCGAAAGAGGGAGCGAAAGTTGCCCTGCCGGACATCGCCAGCGCCGACCCTGTCGTCAAAGCGATTCGAGACATGGGTGGCACGGCGATTAGCATGGCGTGCGATGTTTCCGACGAAAAGAGTGTCAAGGCTATGGTCGACGAAGTCGCGAAGCAATTTGGCGGCGTCGACGTATTGGTGAACAACGCCGCTTATTTCATGAACGTCAAGAAGAGCCCGTTCTGGGAGATGCAAGTTGATGAGTTCGACAAAGCGATGGCGGTGAATGTCCGCGGCTCATGGCTTTGCGGCAAAGCGGTGTTCCCCTACATGAAGAAACAAGGCAAGGGAAAGATCATCAACATTTCATCCGGCACCGCACTGAACGGCGGCCAGAACTACATCCATTACGTGACTTCCAAAGGCGCTTTGATCGCTATGACGCGGGCGATGGCTCGCGAAGTCGGCGACTACAACATTTGTGTCAATACGGTCTGCCCGGGCTTTGTCGTGACGGAAGGGCGGCAGGTTGATCCGGCATTTAACGCCAACCGAGTCGCGAACCGCTCGTTAAAACGGATCCAGGTCGAAAACGATCTGGTCGGCACGGTTCTATTCTTGGCTTCGCCGGAAAGTGACTTCATGACCGGGCAATTGCTCAACGTCGACGGCGGCGCCCATTTTGTCGGATAAGCTGTTCAAGGGCAGGGGTGTTACGCGGCGGTCTCCCATTTATTGATATCCACTTCCCACCCTTTGGTTTGGGACAAATCCAAGGCGTTGCCTTCGACATCGCGAAAGCGAAATTCGGCGTAGGGTCGGGTCGAAGGACGCGGCGCGATCTTCAGCACGCTCTGCAGTTCCGCCATCACTCCCTGCATATCATCGACCAAAAAGCCGATGTGATTAATGCCGAAACGCGCTTCGTGACCTTCGATGCGATTATAGAACGGATGGATCGCCAGGTTGGTCTTGCCATCGGCGCAAAAGCGGTTGCCGCGGCCTTGTTGCCGCCGGAGGTAACTGGACGGCACTTCACGCAGGCCGAGAACCTGGGTGTAAAAACGCAGCATCATTTCGGGGTCCAGCGCATTGTAGGCGATATGGCGGATACGGGGAAATCGTTTCTCTTTGCTAGCGGGCACGCCGAAGCCCTTGGTCGAGAGGCTTACCGGAAGACATTCCGGATCATGAATCCGGATCTCCCCATGTTGTACGTCGTCCGGTTCCTGCAAAATCATGCCCCGCGGATTGAGAGCAAGAAATCGGCCCTTGACCTCCTCCAGATTGTCCACCTCCAGGCCGATATGATGGAGGCCGGTGTCCATTTTCATTTCGTTGAGCGCCGGTCGCTTTTTGAAAAAGGTGAGATTGTAGAAGCCGTCGGTAATGGAGATATCCCCTTCGGGCGAGCGGCCTAACTCTTCGGTCCGGAGGAATCGGTGATAGAAATCAACGAGCCTTTCTGGGTTTTCGCAGATGAAGGCGATGTAACGAAGCGTTGCCATCTTCTATCCTCCTTTTAGAGACTGTATCAGTTTAGTTCTCCTGTCATTTCGAGCGCAGCGAGAAATCTAGATCCCTCGCGTTCGCTCGGGATGACAGCTGGGTGGTCTATGCGATTGTAACACGGCTTCTTAATCCCGAATATTCTGTGTAAACCATTCTAAGGGCAGCGGATGCCCGAGTCCTTTGGCTTTCGCCAGATTGTAAGCCGTCCCGCCGACGGCGGCGAACTGCAGCCCCTGGGTCCCCTGGTTGTTGAGAAACGTGATCTGCTGATCGTTGGCGCGGCCCACCCAGCGACCGGCCATGATATCCGGTACCGTGCCGATGTTGGGATTGTCGATGTCGTGATGCGGCGAGACAGGGATTTTCTTCTTCTCCGTATCGTTGCCCGCGATATAGGCGAACATCCCGTCGCTTCCGGTGGCAACACCGGACGCGTTACGATCGGCGAACAAGGTCGAAGTCCCGAGGCGCGCTCTTACATCCGCCCGCTGCAGGACTTCCGGACTGGTTTCATTGTTACGCACGTTATTGATGTGCATGCCGGGTTCCAGCCATTCGGCTTTGATCACCGGCACTAGAGAATCGGTGGTGAGCGACACGATGTCGGCGCCTTTCAACGCCTTCTCCGGCGAGTCCACCGCGACGACTTCAATGTCCAATTTCTCGGTCATTTCCTGCGCGTAACGCTCTCGATTCGCTCTGGTGGGGCTAAACACGCGCATGGTTTCGACGGGCCGGACTTCTTTGATCGCCATGGCATAGGTCCGCGCCATCCCGCCCGAGCCGATCATGGCGAGCACCTTGGAATTCTTCCGCGACAGGTATTTCGTTCCCAGACCCGCGCAAGCGCCCACACGCATGTGTTGCAGGTAGCCGTCGTTCATTAAGGCGAGCGGTTCGGCGTTGCGCGTGCTCAAAAGAAAGATCAAGCCGCAATAAGTGCCGCGCTTCATGCAGTATTTGTCTTCGACCTGAAAGCCGTCTTGCTCTTCCCAGGCGAGCATGTCGGACTTCATACGAATCGCGAAGACGCCGAGCTTGCGCGACGCGCCTTCCATCGTGCCCCAGCGATAGTAATGAGGCTCCTCGGGCACATAAAAATCGATGCGCGGCCGATAGGCGGCCCGCTGCTCGATGAGATCGTGATAAGCTTCTTCCATCGCTTTCAGGCAGGTGGGCATGTCGAGCACTTGTTGAATGTGGTCGTTGGTCAAAAAGATCATCTTGGGTTACTCCTGGGGTAACTTGACGTCGTTGACAGTTGGTTTTCGAGATTGGTATAGCCGTTCTAAGTTTCACTGTAAAGCTCGGAGGATGCGTGAAGGTCATCGGAAGTTTGCTGATCCTATGTCGTAATCTTTATTGAGCATCCGGTTATTGCTTTCCCGGCACAGGTCGAGACGCTCCATCTCAGTTATTCCGCATTGGTCCCCTCCGGCGCGCCGTTTTGGATCGCCCAAGAACTCAAGATATTTGATCGGGAAGGTCTTAAGACAGAGCTGCTTTATATCAACGCAGCACCTCGGGTCATGGCGGCAATGCTGGCCGGTGAAATTCAAGTCGCTCTTTCCGGCGTCAGTCCTCTCGTAACCACCTATGCGCAGGGTAACGATCCTGTGGCGATCGCAGGCGCGGTCAATCAGATCAATGTTGCGATCTTCGGCCGTCCAGAGATCCGTGGCCCCGAGGATCTACGAGGAAAACGTATCGGCATCACCCGCTTCGGCGGGCTAACCGATTTTTCGGCTCAATTTGCGCTTAAGAAATGGGGTTTGCAGCCAGGGAAGGACGTCGCGATTATTCAAATTGGCGACGCCAGCGCGCTGATGGGCGCGATGGCCGGTAACGCAGTCCAGGCGGCGACGCTCCAGCCGCCATCGACGATCCTGGCCGCTCAGCTGAGCTACCGGGAGCTGCTCGATCTTTCCAAGTCTGGGCTTGATTATCAGAACACCATAGTCTTGACAACGAGGTCTCTTGTGAAAAGATCGCCGGACACCTTTCGCAGATTTATGCGCGCTTATTCGGCCGCAATCGCGGTTTTTCACCGGCAGAGGGAAACGTCGCTCAAGGTCATCGGGCGGTATCTCAAAGGAATGGACCCGGTTATCCTCGAGAAAACCTACGAAGCGTACAAGGCTTGGGTACCGGAAATTCCATACGTCAATCAGGCGGGTATGGAAACTGCCGTTGGGCTGACACCGGGTCTGAGCAAAGAAGTTAAAGTATCGGAAATTGTCGATCCAAGTTTCGTGCGCGAACTGGAACAGCAGGGCTTTTACAAGGCGCTCTACAAGTAATGCTTCTCTGCGATCTTGCGTCTTGGCGAGATAGAGTGGTGGGGCGACTGGCCAGTCGCCCCTACGGTATAGGCGACAAGCATGTCCTGAGCTAAGCCGAAGGGAACGCCAAGGGAAATAAAAAGTAGCGCGGGAGAAACAATATGCTCTTGATTATGGATCCCGAAGTCCGTCAGGTTCTCAAAATGAGCGATTGTATCGCTGCGATGGAGCGGGCCTTCGCAGAAGAAGCGCGGGGAATTGCGGTTAACAAACCGCGGACGCGCTACAAAGTGCCACCGGATCTGGACAAACCGGGATATATGGCCAATATCATTCCCGGCGCAGTGCCTAGTTCCGGCGTCGCCGCTCTACGCTACGATTCGACCATCGTGCAAGAGCGGGTGGTAGCCGGGACAAAGAGGATGGATTTTCCCTCGCCGCTGAAACGCAGCTGGGGGTTCGTTCTACTTTTCAGCCTGGAGACCGGCGAACCTCTTGCGCTCATCCATGACTTTAGCCTTTCCGCAATACGGGTCGGTGCGACCACGGGCGTCGCGAACCGGGCGCTGGCGAAAAAAAACTCCAAAGTCGTGGGGATTTTCGGCTCCGGTAACGAGGCTCGCACCAACTTGGAAGCTATCTGTGGGGTCCGTTCCATAGAGCAGGTAAAAGTTTATAGCGTGACGAAAGAACATCGAGATCGATTTGCCGAAGAGATGACGGAGCTCTTGAACGTCGAGGTTCAACCCGTGAGTAACCCTGAAGCGGTGGTGCGCGGCTCGGACATCGTCATGTGCGCCACTAATGCAAGCCAGCCTGTGTTCGACGGCAACTGGTTGGAGCCCGGGCAACTCGTGACGACCATTGCCAACACGGACGGCGTGCACCGCCGCACCGAAGCGGATGCAACCACAATGATTCGCAGTGACTTCATCGTGCTCAATAACAAAGAGACGGCGATCACCAATCAGCAGCGCGAGCTGCTCGATCTCGTCGAAGGCGGCAAATTCGGCTGGAACAAAGTCTGTGAGTTAGGCCAGGTCCTGAGTGGAAATCATGCCGGACGGACAAACGATCAACAAATCATTTATTACAAGAGCAACACCGGTGTCGGTATTCAGTTCGCCGCCGCAGGCGCTTTGATCTACGAAGAGTGCAAGAAACGGGGGCTGGGTCGAGAGTTGCCTAGCGAGTGGTTCGGCGCGGACTTGAGCGAATGGATGGATAAAGGCTTCATGCCTTCGCCTTAGTTCTGTTGGCTTATAGCATATGGCTTATGGCCTATGGTTCGTATGTTCCAACTATATGCCATAAGCTATCGGCCATAGGCGAAGTTTTTTGAGCAGCTTGCCAGAGTTTTTGCTATTGCGGAACGGAATGCCAAAAGATTTCACGAGATTTGCGATGTTAATTCTTAGACCGGAAGAAGTGGAAGGTTTGCTCTCGATGGCCGAGGCCGTCGGCGCGGTAGAGCAAGCCTTCGCTGATTGGGGAAAATATCCAGAGATCAATCTCACTCGCCGCCGGCTCCATTTCGGCGATGCCCGTCTCAATACAATGCCGGCGGCATTACCGTCCCGAGAAAAGATTGGGCTCCGCATCCAAAGCGAGATTTTAGCTGTCAGCGGCGGTGTACAGATCTATCCGTCCCGCAGTCCACTGGTCGACGTGTTATTCGACACCCGCACGGCATTGCCCGTGGCGATGATCATAGCGTCGACGCAGCGGGGCATGACCAAGGATGGTATCCCGCTCCGCACTTCTGATCTTATGACCGCGTCGATCAGCGCGGTCGGCACAAAGTGGCTGAGCCGTCTTGATGCGACTGAACTTGTCCTGCTGGGTTCGGGTAAACAGGCGAGGAATCACCTGATCGCGATGGCGGCGATTTGTCGCCTCAAACGGGTAAATGTCTACAGCCCGACACGGGCTCGGCGCGAGCAGTTTGCCGTAGAGATGACTATCGCGCTGGGCCTAGACGTTGTTCCTGTTAACGAGCCCAAAGGGGTCATCGAACGTGCCGACATCGTGCTCGCGGCGACAAATACCAACGTGCCGGTGTTCAATGGCGCATGGTTGCGCGATGGTACTCACGTAACGTCCATTGTTGGAAGTAATGTCGGTATGGTCCAGGCGGGCGTCATCGCGCAAAAGCGCCGCGAGCTGGACGATGAGACATTAACGCGTGCCGCCATCATCGGAATCGCCTCCCGCGCCTTGGCCGAGCAGGACCAGCAGGGGGATATTTATGAGCAGGTGCAGTCCGGTTTGATATCCTGGGACAAAGTCATAGATCTCAGCGAGATCGTCGCGGGGCATGCGAACGGACGGCGAAATGGTGCAGACATCACGGTGTTCAAAAACAACGGTGGCCAAGGAATCGCTGAACTGGCCATCGCCGATTTGATTCTTGCACGCGCGCGGGAAAAGAAACTCGGAATCGAAGTGACTTGGGGCGAAGGTTATTAGAACTAAAGGAGGGTTGCAATGAACGGCAAGAGACAAATCGTTCTATTGGCGTTGGTTTTTAGCTGCTGCATGGTTTCACCTTCGTCCGCGCAGCGGACAAAACTCAGCGCGGCCTATTCGGCTGAAAGCTCGTGGTCGCTTGGCGACCTGGGTTGCCTATGATGGCGGCTTCTTCAAAAAATATGGGCTCGACGTGGACTTGGTTTTGATCCGCAGTGCCGCGACCATCACAGCCGCGTTGCTGGCGGGAGAGGCGCCGATGATTCAACTGGGTGGCAACGGGACGATTCAGGCCGCCGTGCAAGGGGCGGACACCGTGAACGTTTTAACGCTCGTGCCGCTAATTCCTCAGAGCTTGGTGGTTACTCCGGATATCAAAACCGCGGAGGATCTCAAAGGGAAGCGATTTGGCGTGAGCCGATTCGGTGCGCTCAGTGATTTGGTGATCGACGGTATCTCAGAAAGTTTGGCCTCGACCCGGCGAAAGACGTTACGATCGTTCAGATCGGCGGTATTCCGGAACAATTGGCGGCCATGAAAGCGGGCGCTATTTCTGGAGGCTCTATGTCGCCACCAGTGCTGACGGCCGCCAAAAAAGCAGGCTTCAAAGAGCTGGCGGATTTTGAAAGCCTCAACTACAAGTATCCGGCCACGGTCATCGCAACCACAAAGAGCTTCATCCAGCGCCAGCGCCCTACGGCGCTCAACTTTCTGCGCGGCGAAATCGAAGGCATTCATGCGATCAAAACGCAGAAGAATTTCGCGGTTAACGTTCTCAAGAAATACATGCGCATCAGCGATCCCGAAATCCTCGAGGAGGGTTATCAATATTCCCTGCGTTTTATCCAACCCCGGCCGTTTCCGACCTTGGAAGAAACCAAAGCTAGTTCTAGATGAATTGAAGCGGCCAGAGGCCAAGCCGGAGAACTTCGTCGATCTGAGCTTGATGCAGGAATTAGAGAAGGAGAAGTTCTTCGATAAACTCAAATAAGCAGGATCCCTTTACGTCTCCATTAGGGTATAGGCACCGCACTAACCCGACGGGGACTCGCCTGGCGGATTGGAATCGGCTGGGGTTCAAGCCCGATATTTGCTATTTGCTCGCTAAATTGAGAGCCGTCACCGCGCTGGACGGATCGGTGTGGCCGTGGTCGGTGCCGATCACGAGACGATTTTCGCCGGCGTAGCGGACGATTATGTAGGGAACATCATCGTTGGTCTGGCAGGTGACGTAAATGTTAGCCTGGCCATCTGAAGGCAAACGGGCTATCCTGTGACGGGTGCCACAATATAGGTTCACGGAATATTTTGAGCACGAGGTTCTCCGCAAGCGGTCGTATTTGAAGGAAGAAACTGGATGCATTCAGGTTTTGGAGAAGCCAATCAGAAGCGAGCCTCAAGAGGGAAACCGGTATCGGTTTTGGGGCAAAATCGAGGAGTTTGAAGGGCGAATTCTGAGAGTTATCACATTGGAGGATAAGGTTACGATTCACAACGCTTTTCCAGACAGAGGATTCAAGCGATGAAGCTCAATTACTATGCCGACACAGACTCGCTGTATATCGACCTTTCTGAGCGGCCGAGCGTCGAAAGTCGAGAGATCACGGAGGGTGTGGTTCTTGACTATGATGCCGAAGGGAATTTAGTGGGCATTGACATCGATAATGCTAGTCGAAAGGTTGACCTCAAGAAGCTCACTCTCAACAAGCTGCCAGCGATCATCCAGACAAACCCAGAATAACCATTGGTGAGATCGATGCCCAGGAACGCGCCTCCCACCTAAAAAGTTTGATTGTCGCCAAAAAAGTTAGAGCCCGTACAGCGCCTTGGCGTTATGGGAGAGGATTTTTTCTTTGATGGCGGCGTCGATCCCTTCCATTCGCTGAAATTCATTTAGCGCGGTGACCGCGCTCGACGGATCGGTGTGGCCGTAGTCGGTGCCGATCACTAGCCGGTTCTCGCCTGCGTAGCGGACGATGTAGGAAACATCATCGTTGGTCTGGCAGGTGACGAAGACGTTGTATTCCTCAAACACATTTTCGGGGAACTTCCGTCCCGCCACCCGATAGCGAATGGCCGCTTCCCGGTAAAGCCACGGCACCCATTGAGCCGAGGCTTCGATGAATCCCCACCGCAATTTGGGAAACATCGCCGGTATTTCGCTCATGAGGAGACCGAAGCAGGCGGTGACCGTCGGCACGCGAAACTGCGCGAAGCGCCCGGCCGGCGCAAGCCGGTAGAGATCGCAGCTCTCGGGATTGCCGTTGGCGATGTGGACGGCGATGGCCAGATCTAAATCGCTGGCGGTTCGGTAGATCGGATAGAAATCAGGATCGGTCAAATGCCGCTCTCCCTCCAAAGGGCGCATGCAGACGGCGGCGGCGCCGTTCTCTTTTGCAAACTTGATCTGGGCTACGGCTTCGTCGATATTCAGCGCGGGCACCACACAAGAGTAACGTAGGCGGCCGTTGCTTTTCTTATAGACATCGGCGAGCCAGCGGTTCCAACTCCGGCAAAGCGCCGCTTCGACCTCGGGGCGCGTCGTGATCTGTTCTATCCAGAACGTGTTGTGCAGGACCTGAATGTCGATGCCCAACTCGTCCATATGCTTCAATCGTACGTCGACGTCGTCTAGCTGGCGCGCGGCCTGGGGCGTTGCGATGTTTCTGCCGGCTCGGTCCGAAAAATCTCTGAGCTCCTGCTCCGAGAGTGTCGGGAAACGAAAGCCGCTGATCTTGTCGTCGATCACCCAGTACTGCCGCGTTTCGTCCTCCGGTGTGTAGAAAAGCCGCGGGCGATATTTCTTTTCCGACGGTTCCAGATAGTCCCAGGTGTGCTCGGTTTCAATGACATGGGCATCGGCATCAATAATGGGAAAAGAGTTAGCCATTTTGGTTTCCTCCTCCTTCGCCGTGGTGAGGGCAACGCTGATTGACGTTAGTTCCGTCGAGTGACACTGTCAAGTCGTGTCCTGATCCGCGTTGACGGCCGAGATCCAAGAAATTTGCCTTGACAGAATTTTTACGACTTGGGCATATGACAGAAGGTTGGTTTGAAGGCTTCGCCGCAGCGCCATTGCAGGGCCAAAATCGCCTGGTGGAGGTCACTCTTATGAAAAGCGCCTACGGACTCAAAATACCCGAGCCTGATTCCGAGCTGACCCGTGTCGGGCCGGGTACGCCCTGCGGCGAGCTGATGCGCCGCTACTGGCAGCCGGTTTGTCCGTCGGCTGATCTGAAAGATATACCCAAGCGGGTGCGAATTCTCGGTGAAGATCTGGTTGCCTTCCGAGATGGACAGGGCAGGGCGGGTCTGCTCTTTTTTCGCTGCAGCCATCGTGGCACGTCTCTGGAATACGGCCGGGTTGAAGAGCGGGGGCTCAGGTGTTGCTATCATGGCTGGCTTTACGACGTGGAAGGTAACATCCTAGAAATGCCGCTGGAGCCTGCTAACAACCCGTTCCTCAAACAGATTCGACATCCCTGCTATCCTGTGAGGGAGTTCGGTGGCTTGGTCTTTGCCTACATGGGGCCGCTCGACAGGCAGCCAGAGTTTCCCATCTACGATATATGGAAAGAAGAGGGTGGCGTACTCAAGGCCAGAATGGGACCCCGGGTCGGCGGCCCGGTGAATTGTAATTGGTTGCAAGCCGAGGAGAATCTGATGGACGCGCTGCACACGTTCTGGCTTCACACGCTGCACAGCGGTACTCAGTTTCCCTCCCCGGTCTATGGCATGGACCCGGACCAGCTGAAATACGAAGAGACCGGGGTCGGAATGCGCTTCGTTCTGACTCGAAAATTACCCAGCGGTAAATGGTGGGATCTTATCTGGGAAATGATCATGCCGCTCAACATCCATCTCGTGTACACGGACGAGCCTAAAACGGAGCGCGTGCGCGCGGTGACCTATTGCGTCCCCGTCGACGACACGCACCAGCTCGGCGCCAGTATCCGTTGGGTGCCGGATGGCGATCTCGACCAGCCCACCGGGCGCGAACAACTCGCGCCCGGTGGCCGTAAAGACTCCAGTTACGAATACACCCAGCGTCATCCCGATGACAAAGAAGCGGTGGAAAGCCAGGGCCCCATCGCGCTGCATGGCCTCGAGCATCTCGTCACCTCGGACAAGGGTGTCATCATGTTCAGACGAATTCTGAGGACTGCAATCCACGCGGTTGCACAAGGCGAAGATCCGAAAGGACTTATCCGCGACGCCTCAACGACAATGTTGGTTCAAACTACTGCCGGCAGTCGGGTCAGAGATTAATCGATTATTAATGTCACGTTATAGTTTTCTATTATTGCCGCCACTGGCCAGACATGCTAGAGAGGCAGGCATCAACGTCAATACGAGCAACGTTTTTTCAACGTCTTATTCACAAGGAGGGGATCATGATCAGCGCTAACGATCTTCAGGGTGCACTGGCAATTATGCCGACACCGGCCAGAGAAGGGGCAGACCGCCTCGATGCCACGAATACAGTCGACCTGGACGAGACCGCTCGCCTAGCGGAGACCCTAGTTCGCGATGGCGCCACCGGTATCATGGCTTTGGGGACGATGGGAGAGTGCGCAACCACTTCCCACAGCGACTATGAGGCCTACGTGGACTGTTTGCTTCAGACCATTCGCGGCCGCATCCCGACATTTGTCGGCACCACAGCCCTGGGCGGCCATGAGATCGCCCGGCGTATCCGCTTTGTCAAAGAGCGCGGAGCCACGGGAACTCTACTCGGTATCCCCATGTGGCAACCTGCCACTCTCGATATGGCGGTGGAGTTCTACGCTTCTGTTGCCGAGACGTTTCCGGGTTTTCCGATCATGGTCTACGCCAATCCGCGCGCCTTCCGCTTCGCATTCGGCGTCGATTTCTGGAGACCCATTGTCGAAAAGGCGCCCACGGTCATGTCTGCGAAGTTTTCCAGCAAAGGTATCCTCCGGGAAGCGGTTGCCGCGACCAAGGGACGGGTGAATTTCGTTCCTCCGGTCGGCCTCGCCTACGAGTTCGCTCAGCTTTCGCCGGAGACGGCGACGACCTGTTGGATTCCCGCCGTCGGACCGCAACCGGCCCTGGCGCTCATGAAAGCGCTTGCAGCGCGCGACGGGCAATTAGCCAAGACCGTGGCCGACGATATCGCCTGGGCTGTCGAGCCTCATCACGCGATTACCGGCTCACAGGACGTTTTCGCTTCGTACAACATCCAGCTGGAGAAGATCCTGATGGGCGCCTCCGGTTACTGCAAAACCGGTCCCATCAGGCCGCCTTACAACGTCATGCCGGAAGACTTCGCCCGGGCGGCGCGCGAAAGCGGGCAGCGGTTCGCCAAGCTTCGCGAGAAATACTCGCGGCCACTCGGGTAGGTTTCATTCGCATTGTTTATGTTAGAACTTGACGACACCGCGTTTCGCTGTACGACACTCAGCATTTTATCATTTCAAAATGTAGGGGGATTTTTATGAGCACAACCCTGGGACCCATCAATCTTTTTGAATTCGAGACCCTTGCCAAGGAGCGTTTGCCCAAAGAGGAATACGATTATATCGCCGGCGGAGCGACGGATGAGATCAGCGTCGATCGCAACCGCCGCGCTTATGAGTCCTGGGCCTTGCGGCCGCGCGTGCTGCGCAACGTGAGCACGCTCGACCTTTCCACAACCGTGGTCGGAACCAAGGTGAACCTGCCGGTTCTTATCGCTCCCTGCGGCGGGCACAAGAGAGCTCATCCCGAGGGAGAAAGCGCCACGTACCGGGCGGCGGCGGCTTGCGGGACCATCTTCGCCGTCAGCGCCAATTCAAATGTTCCATTTGAAGAATTGGCCAAGGCCGCGGCGGGACATCTTTGGCTCCAGTTGTATCCGTTTAAGGACCGAGAAGTGACCAAGGACTGGCTGCGCTGCGCCAAGGATTCAGGATACGAGGCCATCTGCGTCACGTTGGATTCCCAGTGGCCGCCCAAACGCGAGCGTAACATCCGAAATAATTATAAGCGAAGCGGCGGGGCCAACCGCGGCCATACAGAGGAAAAGTCGCGACGGGCAGGGGCGGGCTCGGATCCCGCAGCGACGTGGAAAGATCTGGAATGGATGAAATCGGCTACGGGTCTTCCCGTGGTTGCCAAAGGAATCATGACCGGGGAGGATGTCGATGTCATGCGCGGACGCCGGTGCCGATGCCGTGATCGTCTCCAATCACGGCGGCCGCCATCTCGATAACACGCTGGCGACCATCGAGGTGCTTTCTGAGGCCGTCAATGCGGCCAAAGGGCGGACGGAAGTTCTCCTCGACGGTGGTATAAGGCGCGGCGCCGATGTCGTGAAGGCCCTGGCCCTCGGAGCCAAGGCGGTATTCATCGGCCGTCCGCTGTTTTGGGGTCTCGCGCTTGGCGGCGAGCAGGGCGTAATTCGCGTCCTGGACATTCTCCGCGAAGAGATCGAAATCACCATGGCCAAATGCGGCAGGCCAACGGTCGCAGACATCGATTCTACCGTGGTTGTCAAGGCGCCGAGCCTATAGACAATCATGAAAACGGAAAGCTGAGGGCGTGGCTAAGAAAAGTGCTTTCCTGCTGGTGTCGATAATTCTCAGCTGTCTTTTTCCTGGGCAGGCTGCATCGACAACTAAAATCAGACTCAGCCAATCCAACGTGGGCCTCACCGCAGCTCCGCTTTGGGTGGCGACCAGCCATGGGTTTTTTTCCAAATATGGGCTTGAGTTGGAGCCCGTCTATGTTCGAAACAGCACAATCCAAATAATGGCACTCACCACCGGGGAAGTTCAGCTGAGCCATACTGGAGGGGCGCCGACGCTCAGTGCGGCTGCCCAAGGCCACGATCTTAAAATCGTTGCAACCTTTGGCCACGGAGTCTATTGGGATATCGTCGCGCGGCCGGAGATCCGAACTGCCGGCGAGTTGCGTGGCAAAAACCTTGGGGTTACAAACATTGGCGGGACCACATGGATCGGCGCTATTCTTGGCCTAGAGCACTTCAACTTAAATCCTGATCGCGATCGTATTCAGCTTCAAGGTATCGGCGATCAAACAGTTCTGCTACAGGCATTAAGCTCCGGTCGAGTGGATGCCGTCCTGGTCGAACCCTCCTTTACGCGCGAGCTCAAGAAACGAGGCTTTAGAGTCTTGGCAGAGCTCTCCAGCGCTAGCATTCCGTTTGCCAGTTCGGGACTAGTGGTCCCGCAAGGCTACTTGAAGAAAGAACCTGACGCTGTGGAGAATGTATTGAAGGGATTGATAGAGGCCACGGCATTTCTTTATAAACCAGCCAACCGGCAGGTCGTGCTCGGGATTTTATCCGATCGCCTCAAGTTGTCGGACACGATATCGGCCAAAGAGGCGCTTCAGGATTTTGAAAAGCTCGTGGCGAAAAGACCTTATCCCGATGTGGATGGGCTGCGTAATATCCAACGAGTGATGAAATACAATCCGAGTGTAGCGCGAATAAAGGTTGAGAATGTAATCGAAGGGCGCATTTACCGAAAACTGGAAGAAAGTCAATTCATCGATCGTGTGTACAATATGAGTGAATCGAAGGAGGCAAGAATGGAAGATGCAAAATTTTTCTCGGCGGATTCTCACGTCAACGAGCCCCCTGAAGCTTGGGAGAGAATACCTAAACAGTTGCGTGAACACGGGCCCCATTTTGTCCAGGATCCGCCAGGCAAGAAAGGTCTTTACATGGTTTTTGATGGTCATGAGCCCGATCCCGTCGGCATGACATTTACCGCCGGTCAAGACAAAGCCGGCGGAGGCATTCGTAAAGTGATCGAAACCTTCAAGTGGGAAGACTGGCGCGGTCCGTGGGATCCAGCGGCACGCATCGCCGACATGGATTTGGACGGCGTCAAGATGGAAGTTCTTTATCCGAGCATGGCGCGTAACTTTTACAGCCTCAAAGGCGAAGAGATTCCGCTACAGAAAGCCGGCTTGGTTGCCTACAATGACTGGATGCGCGATTACTGCGCCGCCGCGCCTAAGCGGCTTATCGGTTTAGGCTTGCTCTCCGCATTAGATGTCGATTGGTCGTTGGAAGAGATGAAGCGGTGCGCCAAGCTGGGACTGAAGGGTGTTGTCTTACCATCGCAATTGCCGGACGGCATCAGTTATGCGGATCCTAGTTTTGATCCGCTGTGGACGGCTGCGCAGGATATGGATTTCCCGCTGCACTTCCATATCAACATCATCCAGGGAAGAGACCGGATGGCGGCACGGCTCAAAGTGATTACTAAACTTCAACAAGGGCGGAACGCGGTGCGCCGCGGCATCCTAGAGCCTTTGAATCTGCTCACTGATCTGGTGTTCGGTGGGGTGCTCGAACGTTTTCCGCGACTGCGCTTCGTCCTCGCGGAATATGACGTTTCCTGGCTGCATCCGTTCATCAGTAAAATGGACGGTACGCTACAGAGGGCCCGTTCCGAATCGCCGGACTCGCCCACCGTTGCCGCGCTCCCCAGCGAGTGTATTCGACGCCAGGTTTATATCACTTTTCAGGAAGATCGAGTCGGGGTGTTGGGAGCGGAGGTTTTCAACATGATCGATAACTACATGTGGGCGAGCGATTATCCGCACGGCGGCTCGACATGGCCGCGCTCTAAAGACGCCGTTGCGAGGCAATTCAAAGGCGTTCCGGAACCGATCGAACGGAAGCTAACGTGGGATAACGCCGCCAAATTTTATGGCGTTCAATAATTGCTTTTTGGGTCTTCTCCTTATTTTCCTTGGCCCAGTGCCGCCGCTTTACGCGGTTCAGGTTGTTCAAAAAAGCGCTCCGCCGATTCTCAATAAGATTCGGATAAGCCAGTCCGCGGTGAACACCAGATCGGCGGTTCTTTGGATTGCGCAGGGTCAAGGTTTTTTTGCTAAAAACGGCCTCGACGTTGAAACGATTTACTTGCGCAGCAGCAACCTACAAATGGCGGCGATGGCCACCGGAGATGTTCAGATCGGCAGCAGCGGCGGCGCGCCCGTTCTTTCCGCGGTGTCGGGAGGACAAGATTTAAAAATCGTGGCAACTCCAGGCAATCGCCTGGCTTACGATATTGTGGTCCGGCCGGAGATCAAGGAACCGAAGGATCTTCGTAATAAGCGGTTCGGGGTGACGAATATCGGTGGCACAACCTGGATGGCGGCCTTGCTTGCCTTGGAGCATATGGGCCTAGATCAGCGCCGGGATCAGATCAAGATCAATGCCATTGGCAATCAGACGATTCTTGCCCAAGCGATCGAGGCCGGGACCATCGATGCGACCCTGCTTGATCCGTTTCTAAGCCGGCGACTGAAGCAGAAGGGGTTGCCAACCCTTGTAGAGCTTTACCGCGCAGGAGATCCCATTCGTTAATACCAGTGTCGTCGTCAATGGTGCGTTCTTGAAGCAGCGTGCCGACGCCGTCGAGAATGTACTCAAGTCGCTTATCGAGGCCCAGGCTTTTATCGCTTCGCCCAATAACAAAGCTGCCGTCATTAAGACCGTGATGCAGCATATGCAAATTACGGATCCCGCTATGGCGGAAGAAGGGTATCAAGATTTGCTCTTCGGTATTGAGAGAAAGCCCTATCCTTCTGCCGATTCCTTGCGCAATGTCCAGCGGATCATGGCATTGCTGAATCCAAAAGTCGGCAGTGTCAAAGTCGAAGAAATCATCGACAGCCGTTTTATTCGAAAATTGGATGAAACCGGCTTTATCGATGGCGCTTACTCGGGAAGCAAAAGGTAGCGAAAGAGCTCTTGGAGGTCAGGATTGATGGAAGGAAAGATGTGAATCTGTCTTCGAAGCTCGCTGAGTTTACCGTTGGCTTTCAGTTAGACGCGGTCCCTGCGAAAGCCCTGGAAAACGCAAAGGTCGCAATTCTCGACTGTCTGGGCGTTGCAGTTCTGGCAACGACGCAGGAGATAGGAACGATTCTGTTGAACTTCGCGCGCAACAACGTCGGCACCGGTCCCTGCACAATCTGGGGCACAGCGCTGAAAACCACGCCGCGCGACGCGGCGCTTATCAACGGAACTCTGGCTCATGGCCTCGACTACGATGATAGAAATCATTCTTCGACCTATACCCTCGCGGCGTCGTTTGCCGCCGCTGAAGCTCGTGATTTATCCGGAGCAAAATGCTTGAAGGATTCATCGCGGGCAGAGAAGTCCGCTCGGCCTTGGACGGGCTATTTTCGAAACGTTCCAGCGGCATCGGACCGGGCGCCAGAGGATGGCATTCCAACGGTATTCTCGGACCCCTCGCCGCTGCGTGTTCGGTGAGCAAAATATTCGACCTGAGTTTGCAGCAGACACGAACAGCCATCGGATTGGCGGCTGGTTCTTGTGGGGCTTTGACCCGCGACGGCGGCACCATGGCTAAACCTTTTCGCGTCGGCCAAGCCGCCGCTACCGGAATGACCTGTGCGCTTTTGGCGAAAGAAGGTTTTACCAGCGATGATTCAGCGCTGGAAGGACGATATGGTTTGATTGAAGCCTTGGGCCCGATTCCCGAAGAGATCTTAAACGACCTGGCAAGCAATTTAGGAAAAAGATTCGACCTCGAGACGGTCGGAGTCAACGTGAAACCCTTCGCTTCGTGCACGGCGACGCACTCGGGATTAGAGGCGATGCTCAGAATGATGGACAAGAACTCGATTCTCCCTGCTGATGTTGAATCGATTGAAGCTGACCTGAAGCCTTATCCACTGGTGCGACAAAAGCCAACACGAGGCTTCGAGGGAAGATTCAGCATGCCTTTTTGCCTTGCGATGACGCTGATCCATCGGTCCGTTGATCCAGGCGACTTCACCAATGAACGTTTGTTTGAGCCTCTGGTTCAGCAGTTAATCTCCCGCACCCACCATGTGCCCGACTCACCTGTGCTCACTGTCATTTTGAAGAGACGGTACGAGAATCACTGAACCGATTCAGCCGCATACAAACCTCAAAGGCTGGGCTGCCGTAAGTGAAAAGTTTCAAAAATCTGTGGCCGGTGGCCTCAACACAGATCAACAACAAAAAATATTGGCATTGGTTTCTCGCTTGGACGAGCTGCCATCAACAGCAGAGTTGGCACGAAACCTCTGTGCCGCATAGAAGAACGTTGGGACATTGATTACTTCCCGATGGATCATCATGGCCAACTCCGGCTGGCCCATTCAAGGCCCACAAAGGCGGGCGCGTATTTGACAGGCTGAAACGCGACGTTGACAGCCAAACGTTATGCTTCTAAACTCGATTCGTTACTGGAGCGCAAAACCATGGGTTTGACTTTCATCGACGTTATTATTGCGAACCCGGGCAACCCGAGGAGAGCCAAGAAAGTTAGCTTGCTCGTGGACTCCGGCGCCATTTACTCGGTAGTTTCCAAGGAGGTTCTGCGTCAGCTTGGAGTGAAGCCACACTCGACAAAGACCTTTACTCTCGCGGACGGCTCGGAGATCCGCCGTAAAATAGGCGATGCAACCTTCAAGCTAAATGGTCATCAAGGAGCTTCGCCAGTCATATTCGGTGAAAAGGGAGACAGTGCGTTGCTGGGGACAGTGTCGCTTGAAGCTTTGGGTTTGCTGCTTGATCCGATCCGTCGCGAGCTGCGTCCTTTGCCGATGGTACTTGGGTCGCAGAAGCCGCGCTCGTGACAGTTCTTCTGCTCCTAGTTCGGCCAATACCTGATCTCTGTGTTCTTTTCGTTTTTTTCGGTGCCGTATATCTTCCGTCACTGCCCGCGGGTTTCCTTAGCCAACCAAGACTAACGACGAAACGCATGACATGGACAGCATCACACGCAAAATAGCCGAGTACTCTTCTGGCGCAAGGTTAGACGACCTGACCGATGAGAGCGTGCATGCCGCGACGCAGCGGCTGATCGATTCTCTTGGCTGTGCGGTCGGGGCTTATGACTGTGAGCCGGCGCAGATCGGCAGGCGATTGGCAGCCGGTCAAGTCCCGGGCAAGTATCCGGGCTACGTTCTCTGTTTCGGGGACCGGTTGCCGGCGGAGGCTGCAACCTTTATCAATTCGGCGATGATTCGGAATTTCGATTTCAACGACCGCTATCCGGGAGGACATCCGAGCGACTGCCTGGGTGCGCTGCTGGCGCTGGCGGGCGCCATGAACGTGGACGGCAAACGCTTTCTTTCGAGCATGATCGTCGTATATGAAATTTTTGCCCGGTTGAGCGACGCGACGACGCTTAGCCGGCGCGGATGGGATCAAGGTTACGCGATCGGCATAGCCACAGCGGCGGGAGTATGTAACCTGTTGAAGCTTTCCATCGATACTACGGCACACGCCGTGGGCATTGCCGCTGCTTCTAATCTTCCGCTCCGCGTCACTCGATCGGGAGAGCTCACCGCTTGGAAAAATGTCGCTACCGCTTATGCCGCGCGCAATGGATTGTTCGCTGCCTTGCTCGCCGCCGAAGGTATGCCAGGACCGGGCAACGCTTTTGACGGAAGGAACGGTCTTTGGGAAAAAGTCACCGGCCCATTTGAATTGGCGCCGTTCCCTAACGAGGGCGGTGCGTACCTGACGCGGAGAGTTCAACTGAAATATTTGCCCATCGAAACCAATGGACAAGCCGCCGTGTGGGCGGCTCTAGAGCTGCGGTCGAAGGTCAAACCGAGCGAGCTCAAAGAGATTGAAGTTCTCACTTCCAAGTTTACGTGGTTCGAAATCGGCAGCGAGCCTGAGAAATGGGACCCCCAGACACGCGAGACAGCAGACCACAGCCTTCCCTACATTTTTGCCAGAGCCCTGGTTGACGGACCGATCCGCATTAGTTCCTTCAATGACGAAGCGGTCCGCGATGCTTCGCTTAGGCCGCTTATGGCAAAAATCAAAGTTATTCCGGACGAGCCTATCGAAGCTTTGTTGCCTGAGAAAACCGTGATCAGAGTCATGGCGACTACGATTGATGAAGCGCGCCATTCCGTCGAAATTGTTAACCCGCTGGGCCACCCCGAGAATCCGATGCAGGATCGGCATATCGAAGAAAAGTTTATCGCGCTCGTCGAACCGGTCCTCGGGCAAAAGCGCTGCCGGACCGCGCTCGACCGCTGGTGGCGAGTCCGAGACGTGGGGGATATGAGCCAACTCATTCAAACCCTCGACCTAGAAACCGTAGAGCGCAATACCTGATCCTCACGCGCGCACACTTTCAGTCAAAAGCTGATTGGTTTTCGTGAGTCCCAAGAGATCTAGGTCGTGAGCCGGCTTTCTTACTCCTATCACGTTCCTCTAGCCGTACCTTATTGGAACGGGGCAACTTATAGAGGTGTCCTTCGATCGTTCTTATCGGGACGGATTGTTAACGGGCCGGATCTTACCCAGCTGAGAACTGCCGTGCTCAAAAGACTCGGCGTCGAAGACGCGCTCCTCTGCGGGTCGGGAAGTTTGGCCCTCGAAATTGCTTTGCGGGCATCCGGTGTTGGCAAGGGCGACGAAGTGGTGATTCCCACCTTTTGTTGCACCAGTGTCGTACCGCCCATTTTAGCCGTTGGCGCGCATCCCGTTCTGGCGGACGTCGGCGAGGAGCTAAACATCACCCCTAAGACAGTCGAATTGACACTCACCGAGAAAACCAAAGCCATTATCGTCCCGCACCTTTTTGGCAACCCAGCGGACATCAACGCGATCGTAGAATTCGTTCGCGGCCGGAACATTCGGGTCATCGACGATGCCGCTCAGGCTTTGGGCGCGACCATCGATGGCCGGCCGGTGGGCGGCTTCGGCGACGCGGGGATTTTGAGTTTCGGCAGTGAAAAGATTTGTTTTGGTCTTGGTGGGGGCGTGCTCGTTTCTGGAAAGAAGGGATTTCTTAACGGCAGTTCGAATATTGACTTGCCACCAGCCCGGCCTTTCCCTACGCTGTGGGGTTTTTTTTCGACTGTTACTTGGCGACGTTGGCGGCGCTGGACGCTTCCCGCGCAGGCGTGGTTGTCCCATGCGGAGACCATCGGTCCCGAGTCGCCCCCGAATCCATATCGGCAAGAGATTTTATCTAATCTCAACGCCGCAGTGGCCTTGAGTCTCATGCAAACACTGGACGAGAACATCGCCGCGCGCCGCGCGCGCGTCAGAGCCTATCAGGAGTTGCTCGGTGCCGAGAAACGCTTATCTCTCATATCGCATCGATCGGGATCGGCGTGCCTGACCCAGGTTATTCGTGTCTTCCCTCAACGCTGCGGCGATGATCTGTCCGGGCATCTCATCGGGACACTCCGCCGCGCGGGTTACGAAGTTCAAGGAAGCTATGTTCCGATCCATCTTCTCTCTTCCTATGAACCATGGGTGCGCGAACGTCTTCCGCATACGGAACGAGTCTGGAGCGATTTGATCGAGCTCCCTTGTGAGCCTGGCGTGAGCTTCGCACACGTAGAGCGGATCGCTGCCATCGTTAAGCAGGTTCTCGGGCGCCAGTGCTCGTAGACGGAACCCGCACAGCTTGACTTCGAAGACTCCTCTTCCGATTTTACGCCCAGCTACCTTCGGTTGGCGAAGTTCGCGGCTTTGGCCTTTTCTATCGTTTTTCCATGTGCTAAAAATTCAGAAGATGTGAGCCATTGCCTTTCGACGGATTCGGAATCTATCGTGAGTCCGAATCTCGCCGGAGCATTCATAGTCGACTTCAGTCGCTGTGACATCTTCGATCACTTGCCTTTGAGTATTGAAACTTCCATTCCAAGCCCGGAAAAAAATCAAGCACAAAGCAGGTCTGTTGATTTTTTGCCTTTGTGTTTTTGGTTGCGGTAAACAGAGCGCCCACTTGAAATGGGAAGATACCAGCGACACCGAAGCAGGATTTAGAATTTATAGGATTACAGCTAAGGATACGACAAAGATCGACGAGGTGGGGCCCAACGTCACTAACTATGTCGATAAAGACGCGCCTCCAGGAGCTTGTTATGCGGTGAGCGCTTTTAATTCCGCTGGAGAGTCTTCTCCCTCCAATACGGCGTGTCTCGCGGACTAACACCGGCTGTTATCACGACAGCGGTCAATAGAAAACAATTGTCTTATGTGATAGGGGTACGAGAATCCCACCGGGGGTTGTTTTGCAGAGTTTCCAGCGGGAGAAAAGCTTATGGGAATTTCAAGCGAGCAGTTCGTTAAAGAGATTCAGCAAATGGTGCGAAGAAAGCACTCCAAGGACCATCCGATCATCGGCCTGATCGAGGACGGCAAGCTGGACCGGGGACAACTGAAAGGGTTTGTCGGGCAGTTCTATCTTTTTTTTCCGAAACCGTTTCCCAAGCCCATCGCGGCTATGCTGAGCCGGTGTCCGGATGATCCGGAACTCGAGAAGATGTGGATCGAGAATGTGGTGGAGGAGGGGACAGGGGAGATCACGGGCACCGATAGTCACAAAGGACTGTTCATTCGTTTCGCGAACGCCTGCGGATACGGTAAGGAGGAATTGGACCGGGTGGAACCCTTGCCGGAGACCGAAGCGTTTTTGGACTGGCGTGAGTTACTCATGTACCAACGCTCCTGGTTGGAGCTCTACGCATGCCAAGGATTTTGTCTCGAGGGTACCGCCAACGAACGGATGACGCGCATCGTGAACGGGCTGACGAAATATTACGGATTCGATCGCAACTCGGAAGATATCCGTTATTGGACCTTGCATATGGGAGTGGACGAAGAGCACATGAAAGTCGGGCCACTGGCGGTGGAGCGATATGCGGTAACGGAGCCGCAACAAGCCCAAGTCCGGGCGTCCGTGCAGAAGACACTGGACCAGTTTTGGCTGGCATTTGACGGAATCAAGCGCGCGTTTGTCGACAAAGATCCACTCTACGCCAGGTGGCGCAACGGAAACTAAGGAGGATTTTTCCATGGAAATGGTTGATCTCTCGCGGGTGATCTATGACGGAATGCCAAAGATCCCGATTCTTCCTGAAGTTCATGTGCAGAAGTTTTTAAGCTTGGAAAAGGGTCATCCTTTAAATGTAACCGAGCTTTCTTTGCCTTGCCACGCGGGGACTCACGTCGATGCGCCGATTCACATCGTGCCCAACGGCAAATCCATCGAAGAGCTGCCGCTCGATGCTTTTGTCGGGACGGGCGCGGTCATCGGCGTGAAAAAGAAGGGCGGGGAAGAGGTCACGGCCAAGGATCTGGAGAGTTCAGGCGTGCCGGTCAATCGCGGTGACATTCTGATGCTCTATACCGGTTGGGACGAAAAGTTCGATAGCCCGGACTACAACCTGCATCCCTACCTCTCCGTAGATGCCGCGGAATGGATGGTCAAAAAAGGGATCAAGATGTTCGGCATCGACTGCATTACGGTTGACCTTCCGACGCCGCTTCGGCCGAAGGGATTTGATTTCCCGGTTCACCGAATGTTACTGGGGAACAATGTGCTGATCGCCGAAAACGTAACCAACTTGAGCAGTATAGTCGGCAAGAGGACCAGAATCCTGGCCCTGCCTCTGCGCGTGAAGGGCAGCGATGCCGGCCATGCCAGGATTGTGGCGGAGGTATTGAACTAACATCATGGCGCTGACTAAACCCATCAAAGGCATTATCGGAGCTTGCCTTACACCGTTCGACGAGAACGATCGGATAAATTACCAGGCGTTGGAGAAAGAAATTGATTTCATCGTTTCTGATTGCGACGCCATCACCATTGCCGCGGTAGAAGCGGCCGAATATACCATGTTGTCCCGCGATGAGCGGAAGGAAATACTGCGCATTGCCACTGAAATGGTCAACAAGCGCGTGCCGGTCATTCTTGGTTGCTCGAGCCCGTCTCCTAGAGAGGTCATCGAATTGGCGGAATACTCTGCGAAGGTGGGCGGGGATCTGGTGCAAGTCCTGATGCCGCTTCGGCCCTGGGGAGGCCAGCCGACGATCGCCGAGTTGATGGAATTCTATACTCAAGTCGCCTCCGCAAGCCCGCTGCCGGTGACCTGTTACCACAACCCGGGACCCGGCGCAGATCCGCCGCAGGATGCCTTCGTCAAGATCAGCGAAATCGACAATATTCGTTACTTTAAGGAAAGCTCGCGGGATATTACAAAAATATCCAGATTGATTGAACAAATCGATTTAGCCGGACGTGGCTATTATTTTACGACGATGCAACCTCTACTGGTGACTCTGATGCTCGGTGGGTCGGGTGCGACGATGCCGCCGCCGGGGACCAGAATCGGCGCGCAGATTGTCAGAGCCTTCAGGGCAGGGGATCTCGATACGGCACGCTTCTGGGCGCGCTGCTATGCGCTATTTCCGGGAAAATGGGCAGCCTACGGTTTACCGCCTGTGATGAAATCGGCGATGAAACATTTTGGTATCGACATCGGAAATCCGTGCCGGCCTTATGCCCCCGTTAGCCCCCGTGACCATGCACAGATCGGGCAATTTCTCCAACAAGTGGGTCTCATTGGCGAAGCGGGACCGACACCTCAAGCATTGTTGGATGCGGGTGAGAAGCTTCGCCAGGAAGATACCTTCCTTCGTTAGCGATTCGCAGCCGTCCTCCCGTTTTCGAAAACTGATTTATGGAATGGATTAAGCATCTTTCGGATAAACTATTAATTTGGTTTCTGCGCGTAACCTCGGGATTCGGCAAGGAGTTGACTCGCGACGGCAAACGGGAACAGACGGCTCTGGCGCGAACAACGGTTAAGAAACCTCAAAGGACTCGCGATTCGCTCACGCGAACGGTTCAGGGATAAGAGCACATCAGAGTCATAAATCAGCTGCCATGTCTTTGCCTAACGGAAGGAAACGGATCGTTATTCTCGGCGGCGGCTGCGGAGGCGTGGTCGCTGCTACCCATTTGGGCCGGAAACTTGGCGCCGATCACGATGTTATTCTCATCGATCGCCGGGCGGACCATATTTTTATGCCGGCGTTCCTCTTCGTCATGCTTGGCGAGCGTCAACCCTGGGATATCAGCCGGAGCCTGAGTCATCTGCAAAAGCGCAATGTCAAAGTCATACAATCGGAGATACGAGGCATCGATCCAACCAGGCAGGAAGTTTCTCTGGAAAAAGAGAAGGTTAGTTACGATTACCTCATCGTCTCTCTAGGATTGCAGACGAGGCCGGATCTTGTGCCGGGATTTGCCGAAGCATCAATCCATCCCTGGGAGATGGACTCGGCCGTGCGTCTGCGCGATACATTGACAAGCTTTCGCGGCGGCCGGATTGTGGTTGGGGTTCCGTTGGGGCCATATCGATGCCCGCCAGCGCCTTACGAAACGCAGTGGATGCTCGACGGATATTTTCGCCAACGGGGCATTCGTGAGCGAGTCGAGATCGAATATTTCACGCGAGATCCGGAGCCGACCGGCGAGGCCCACGACCCGGTCGTCTGGATGGATACCGAGAGCAAGCGGCGCAACATAAAGCAAAATTACGAATTCGTGGTCCGAGGCATCGATCCGGAAAAGAAAATCGTAAAGGGTCTCTACAACTATAACCTGTCATACGACCTGCTGGTCATGGTGCCGCCGCACCGGCCGGCGCAGGTACTCCTCGACAGCGGGCTTGCGGAGACTGAGACCGGCATCCGCGTCGATTACGATACGCTGAAGACCAAATGGGAAAACGTTTACGCTATCGGTGACTGCGCGGACATGCCGGCTTCAAAGGCCGGCGGTGTGGCACACCAAGAGGCGGATGTACTGGCCCATAACCTGGCTGTCGAAATCACCGGAAAAGGCAGGCCCGTCGATCTCTGGCTTCACACCATATGACTGCTCGCTTACGGCGCAGGTCGCGCCGCTGCAAATCGAACTGTTTATCCCACCGGCTGGCCGCCATTTGGCGTCACTGAACCGCGCACCTGGGGACCCTCGCGGCTTATCTATTGGGCAAAGATTGGTTTCGAGAAGTGGTGGCTGTGGCGGTATTTTTAATCATCCCACTTCTTCAGGGACACCAGTTGCGCCCCTTTGATCATCAATTTAAAAAAACCTTGTGGGAGGGGAGAAAAGTCGCAGGATTTATTAAAAAAGAGCTATTTACAAAAGTTGACATAATATATCTTATCAGACGTTACGCTAGCGTAAGCGCCTGGACACAAATTTCGCCGTTCCAGCCAAACTTGAACGATCACTTCAAAATTTAGGCATCCGCTTTGAAATAGTCGAGCGCGTGAAAAAGCGCGACGACGACATCCCATCCACTCGCGATCTACAAATCTTCAAATTAGAGCGCGAAGTCGCCGAGCTTAAAGACAATCGCAAAAACTTAAATTACAATCGGACTCTACCAGGGTCAGCGGGAATCTCAGACCGAGCTTAAAGCCATCGGTCTCGCCGTTGATGCGGGCACAGGTTTTGTACCAGTGGGCGGAGTGGTACGACAGTTTGCAAAAGGTGTTCAACGCGGAGCAGCAGCCGGCGAAGCCATGGCAGCAGCCAAGACAGCAGCGACGGCGGTCAAAGAAGCGACAGAGAAGAATGCTGACACGTTGATTCAAGATGCCATTGCGAAGGGGATGAAGACTGAAGGCGTTAAGTTCCCGATGCGGTGGAAAGATATTCCTGTAGATGTAGCAGAAGAGTTTGCGAAAACGGCCATCTATCCTGCTGGGTTGTCAGCAAGCGGATAAAGCAAAAATCCTTGCGACCCGTAGTAAAGCAGGTCCAGTAGAAAGCATTATTCAACAACCGCAAAAACTGACGCCGCGAGAAGAGTTCACCAGAGCAGGTCGATTCATTACCGATGAGCCGGACTACGAACCGCCTTGCCACTACCCTTTACGTCGTAGGATTGAAATATACGACGCTTCAGCGCAATTTGGGTTCAAACCCCGCGGGGCATTCCAATTGTTTTAAATTCAGACTGAATCACTACCCGCAGTCCCGCTCGTCGCAAAAGCGCCGGACCTCATGGCTGCGCATTCTTCAGGTGCCTAACGTTACTTCACATAAAAGCAGGCTACGACGTGCGGCCCCAAGCCTGCGCCTCAATCTTCCAGACGCCATCGTGATTGGCGAACGTGTACGCAAGGGTACCTGTGCGAACGACGGACTGGCCCTTGATCGTGACAGCGAGAGTCCCTGATATGACTGCATAGGCGGACGAGCCCTCGACATTCCAGAAGCCCATCTCGTAGGAGAGGTGCTCGTGGGTCACGCCAAGGTCCTCACGCCATTTCGCTACGTCAGCAAGCCAATTGGCCGGAGCATTTGGGTTCAACCAGCGATAGGGCGCAATGCCGTCGATGATGATCGCGGTGTCCCCGAAAACGCTGAGGAAAAGATCGCTGTCTTGGGTGTTGAAGCCGTTGATGTGGGCGTCGATTAGAGTCTGGATTCCACCCGGTGGGTTGCTCGTCATGGTAATCCTCCACTGCCGGTAGGCAGCTAGTGTCCTGACCCCGAAGAAAATGAAATAAATAGCACGGTCCACTCGTTTACAGGGAGGCGAGCATGCCACTGGGACGCCCGAAGGTCGCGCTGATTCTGACGGACGACGAGCGCGTACGAGTCGACTCGTTGGCTCATCGGTCCCGCACGGCGCCGCGCCTGGCACGTCGGGCGCGGATCATTTCTCGCGTGCGCCGAGGGCTGGGACAGCACATTGATTCAAGGACAACTCGAAGCTTCATGCTCCCTCCATCCTGAAACGTTACGCCTCTGGGGCAGAAACAGCAAACTAACCATTGAGTATACTGACCAGTATATTACAGAGCCCCAAGTCAGACTGAATCATTATTCAACAGTCCCGCTCGTGGACTCTCAATGTCAGGGAGTAGGTCTACAAGTTTTAAAGGACATTTTGCACCTTGAATCATGATTCTTAATCATTTACTTAACAATGAAAATGAAGGCGGAAGAGCTTTACGAATTGCGCAATGCTGCGAGCGTTACACAAGTGGAACTTGCAGCTCCATCTCGGCGTGGATCGTCGCACCGTGGGACGGTGGGAGAATGGTCAAATCAAAATCCCTTGCGCTTCGGTTATCGCGATTCGAGCGCTCCTACTCCCCTGCCCTACTGATGCAGCGTGGCGCTGCTGGCTCTCCGCTGAACTAGCAAAGAAGACCAGAGCTAGGCCGTGAGCCACAAGCAAGTCAAGGTAACGCGAACAATTTCAGATGATATCATCCTTCAGATTGTGGAGAATGGACAGATTAAAGAACAGACGACACTGTCCTGGTCGGAAGTCATCTATTTGGTTGTGGACATGCTTGCGCTATGGCGAGCGTTGCCTCTGCTCGTGCCGGTGGGTGACTACCTGGAGCAGATCTGTGATTTTTGGGAAGGAATATGCGAGCCGGTTATCCACTACCTGATTTAACTTCTGTAAACTAGACGGGGGTCGCGGTTTGTTTGGTTGGGATGGCTATTATTATGCTTGCCTGGTCATGCCTAGGGTGTTAATCCAGGATGCTCCCTAAGCGCACGTAGCTCTGCCAGAGACTCATAGAGTATAGTAAACGCGCTCTTCAAGAATAACGTAGCAATTGCGACTCCAACTATTATGTCGGGCCAAGAAGAGGCAAAAAACGTTACACCTCCAGCGGCTACTAGCACCGCTAAATTTGCAATAATATCGTTACGCGAGCATAGCCATGTAGAACGCATGTTAAGGTCATCGGCGCGATGGCGAAAAAGCAACAGGAAGCAAATACCATTACCCAGCAAAACTAGCACTCCGATAATGCCCATCGTCTCAGCGTTCGGTACAACCCCTAGCATCACTTTGTGAATGCCTTGTGCCAGGACTGCTAGTCCGAATGCGGCCATGATGATGCCTTTTACAATTGCAGCAGTCGCCTTCCACTTCAGGCTACGCCACAGGACATACAGGCTGAATCCGTACACAAGTGCATCGCCGAGCATATCGAGTGAGTCGGCGAGGAGCGCCGTCGAATGTGCGATCAATCCAGCGGCCGCCTCCACGATGAACAGGACTGCATTGATGGCCAAGACGATAATGAGAATCTTCTTGTGTTCATTGCGCAACGCGCTCAATTCTTCTGCTTTTGTCTCGCAACAGGAGTCCATTTCATTTCTAATGTTACCAATTCAATACTATTGTTGCCAGAATATGCGCGAGTGCAGTGACATGACTGCTACCGAGCGACAGGACATCGAATTGGAGATGTCCGCTGAGAGTTCCGTCTCAAAAATCGTTCGGCGAGACTTCTCAAATAAAACGAAGCAGGACGAAGTTGATCGACAACGCAAACTTGTAACCGTTCAAAACGCTCAATAAGGAGAATGATCATGGCCCAACCAAAAACAAGGCAGAAAGCGGATCGTCACGGTTGGATCGGCACCGAGAAGGTGAAGACCCGGTTCGGCACCTTCGAATTTAAAAACGGTTACCCCACGCTGGCAGCGGCGAACGCGCTGCTTGACCAGTTAAAATTCAACCGCGCAATCGAGGTCTATCTCACCCAAATCCCGGCTGTGGGCCTCTTCGAGTCGCGGCGTGGCGCTCGGGAGTTCGGGGCGACACGCTCCAACCAGGTCATCATCTGGGAAACGCTCATGGACGCGAAAACACTCGTGCTCACAGCGAACACCGAGACGGTGTACGGGATGGGCTTCCTCGATGTGAAGAGCGATGGCCCAACTGTCTTCGAAGCCCCGCCAAAAATGCTCGGGGCGGCAATGGACATTCTACAACGCTTCCTGGTAGACATCGGCCCGCTCGGACCAGACAAAGGCCAGGGCGGGAAATATCTTTTTCTGCCGCCGGACTATAAGGGCGATGCGCCGGGGGGCTATTTCGTCGTAAAGTCATCGACCTACTGTGTCAACTATTTCATCCGTGGTTTCAAAGTGGACGGGAAGACGGATCAGGCCGTGGCGCTCATGAAACAGACAAAAATCTACCCCCTGACCAAAGCAGGAGAGCCGCCGAAGATGGAGTTCCTGAACGGCTCGGGCCAGGCCATCGACACGATCCACTCAGATACCATTTCGTTCTTCGAGCAGCTTTCCGCGCTTGTGAACGAGGAACCTGCGGAAGTCTTCACGCCGCTTGAGCGGTTTTACATGCAGTCCATCGGCATCGAGAAGGGAAAGAAGTTCAACCCGGATGCGAAAACGAAGGCATTGCTCTCGGCCGCGGCGAAGGTAGCGGCTGCGATGGCGCGTGCCAACAGCTTCGCCTCTCAGGATTCGGACACGTTCTACTATAAGGATCGCCAGTGGCAGGGCGTCGGCGATGTTCCCTATACCTTCATGAAGGACGGTGTGCTAGCGGTGGACCGCCGGGCATTCGTTTATTACATGGCACTCGGCAACTCGCCAGCTATGATGGCCAAGAACGTCGGCGTCGGCTCGCAGTACCTCTGAACCTACAAGGATGCCAAAGGCAATTTCCTCGACGGTACGAAGAACTACAAACTGCACGTCCCACCCAAGATTCCGATCAACAATTTCTGGTCGGTGCTGGTGTACGATTCGCTCAGCCGATCAGAGCTACAGAACGGCCAACCATTCCCCTCGGTCAGTCAGTACACCGATCCGAAGATCAACGCCGACGGCTCGGTGGACATATATTTCGGCCCCCAGATGCCAAAAGGTCAGGAGAAGAACTGGATCAGGACCGTTCCCAAGAAAGGATGGTTCCCGATCTTTCGCTTCTACGGCCCACTGGAACCCTTCTTCGACAAGAGCTGGAAGCTGAACGATGTCGAGCAGGTGAAATGAACTCCTCCGGCTATCGTCGGTTGGAGTCACTAGCCACAGTCCATGTCGTGGAGTAGGTCTATAAGTTTTGACGGGACATTTTGCACCTTGAATCATGATTCTTAATCATTTACTTAACAATGAAAATGAAGGCGGAAGAGCTTTACGAATTGCGCATCGCTGGGAGCGTTCCGCAAGAGGAGCTTGCAGCTCATCTCGGCGTGGATCGTCGCACCGTGGGAAGATGGGAGAATGGTCAAATCAAAATCCCTTGCGCTTCGGTTATCGCGATTCGAGCGCTCCTACTCCCCTGCCCTACTGATGAAGCGTGGCGCTGCTGGCTCTCCGCTGAACCAGCAAAGAAAATCAGAGCTAGGCCGTGAGCCACAAGCAAGTCAAGGTAACGCGAACAATTTCAGACGACATCGTTCTTCAGATTGTGGAGAATGGAGAAGTCAAAGAACAGACGATACTCTCCGGGTCGGAAGTCATCTATTTGATTGCGGATATGCTTGCGCTGTGGCGAGCGTTGCCTCTGCTGGTGCCCGTGGGTGACTACCTGGAGGAGATTTGCGATGTTTGGGAAGGGATCTGCGAACCGGTCATCCATTACCTGATTTAAAAAAAAGGGAAAATCCAACGAAGCCAAGCCCCAAGCACTGTCGTGATTAGCAGTTCTTGGGGCTTGTTGCTTCACGTACGCGGACAAAAGACAGAGACGGCCAGCCGCTACGTGGATCGTTTGACGATACGAGCCTCTAGCCAGACTCGCTAGTTCCCCGTGGGCAGCCCGATGTTGAACCCGTCCTTCGCAAGTTGTTCTCTCAGATACTGGAGTCTCTGGTACTGCGTGACCGTGATTGGGCCCGAATAGCCTTCGCTCTGCAGTTTCCGCGGAGGGTGCTTCAGATAAGTTTGCATCAGCTCCTTGATCGCCGCGTTAATCGTCACGAGTGTCCAAGTGTGTTCCGTGTAATTGTTCATGAAGATGTCGTAGCGTTCCTGCGGATCCTGCCAGAGGTCGAAAATCTGGGGAACGGTCGCGACGTACGACTGCGCACCTTTCCAGCCAAGGTTGGAGTCGACTGCGAGGCCTCCCGTGTTCGCGCCGTCGTCACCACGCAGGTTGAAAACGGCCTTATAGTGGCCCACCCGCGCTGCGCCCGGCGTCAGCTCGTTCTCGGTAAAGTAGAACCAGGCCTTGCGCTCGGACTTGCCAGTGCCAAACAGCACCGGCGACATGTCGTAGCTATCGAAGATGATGGGCTTGCCGTCGCGATCGTTCTCCGGCAACTTCACGCCGGCGAGCGCGGCAAAGGTCGCCATGTAGTCGAGGCCGCCGACGAGATCAGCGGTCCGTGATAGAGCCCTGATGCCCGGGCCCCAAGCGATCGAAGGAACGCGGTTCCCGCCCTCGCGCACGGTGCCCTTGGTGCCTCGGAACGGCGTGTAGCCGGCGTCAGGGTAGACGTCCTGCCAGGCGCCATTGTCCGTCGTCCAGAATACGTAGGTATCCTTGTCGAGGCCGAGCGAACGGATCTTGTCCATGATACGGCCGATCCGCGTGTCGTTCTCTACGATCGAATCCGCGTACTTCGATTTCGAGAGCGACTTGTGCTTGAAATCCGGGTGCGGCATGTTCGGCTGATGCACCTTCATGAAGTTGACGTGCATGAAAAATGGCGCCTCCGACTTCGCGTTGCTATCGAGGAACTCGAGTGCATCTTTCTCGACGTATTCATCGTAAAAGGGAATGCCCACCAGCCCCTTCTCAGGCGTGTTGACGTACTGGCCGTTGACCTTGAAGTCCTCTTTCGCCTTCTCGCCCGCCTTGCCCGACAGCGCGCCCTGAGTCACGCGCTCGAACATCGCGCGCAGTTCCGGATCCATATCTGGGAACCATTCCGGGTCGGCATAAGTGTACGCATTGAGGTGATACAGGCCGCAGTGCCGCATTTCATCAAAGCCGTGCGCATTGGGAAGCGCATAGTCGGACTCGCCGAGGTGCCACTTGCCGGTGAAGAATGTCTTGTAATCGGCGGTCTTGAGGACGGAGGCGAGGGTCCATTCGGCCGCCGGCAGCCCGCCGCCCTGACCCTGGAAGGCCACGGTCGTCATGCCGCTGCGATTCGGGATGCGTCCGGTGATCATCGCCGCGCGGCCAGCCGTGCAACTCGGTTGCGCGTAGAAGGACATGAACTGCATGCCCTCGGCCGCCATCCGGTCGAGATTTGGAGTCGGCATTCCGCGATTCTCGCCGCCTCCATACACGCCCGCATCCCCATAACCGAAGTCGTCCGAGACGATGAGAACGATGTTTGACTTCTTTGGCGGCATTTTTGATTCCCCTTCTTAGAATGATAGATTTGCTTTTTGGATCTCGACGCGAATAAACTGAAACCCGGCTCCGTCAGCCGTTTGCGAGCCAACTATCAACAGCTCGATAGCGAGTGCGACAAAGAAACACAGCCTGCATTCGCCAGTTTGGTTCGAAGATTTATTCGATAGAGAATCTTATACCAAGTCTACCGCCTTTAGTCAGCCGGTCAAGCCATTCGAATTTTTTAATTCAGACTGGATCATTATCCACACTCCCCCTTGTGGACCACTCAATATCAGGGCAGTAAGTCTGCAAGTTTTAATGGGACATTTTGCGCCTTGAATTGTGATCAACTTATTAGGTACTTGATAGTGAAAATGAAGGCGCAGGAGCTTTACGAATTGTGCATCGGTGCGAGGGTAACTACCTGGAGAAGATCTGCGGTTTTGGGAAGGGATCTGCGAACCGGTCATCCACTACCTGATTTAAGTTTTAGTAGCAGAGCAGTCACAAGGTCTTCACTGACTTCCTTCCACAGTACTGAGACACCCCTAATGTTGCGAGACTTATGACGAAGTTCCCGCGACTGCTTTCTAAGCCTTTGAGCGTCATCAATGATCATCCTACTCGTGAGTTGTTGTCGTGGCATCAGCATAACCACTTCTGTAGTCTGCCCGTTGCAGTTGATCGCAGTTGCTAGATACTTTCCTCCCGGTATTTTCCTTAGTAGTCGGTCACCTACCATACACCACTCTGTCAAACTCAATCTGTTCAGCGGATGAGACTGTCACCCAAAACAGCGTCACTACCTGAGTCACGCGGCTTCACACACGATAATTGGCCCAAATTGGCATGAAGCAGCAAGGGTTATGACAGAGACAGAGATGGAGCAGGCATGGATTGATCAAAATCTCTAACTTTCTTGTCCGTGCACTTGCTCAGGTGCCACCCGATAGCGCCAGTCGGTTCTGTGCAGCTGGAGCAATATCGTTTCCAGTAAAAGGGGCTCGGAATTCGAGATTTTTCCGTGGGTGGTGACCAACCCGGAGTTTTGGTTGCGAACACCTGAGAGCAGTGAGATCAATACGAAAACGACAAAAAGACTTTCCACAAGAAGGCCCATAATACCCTTCATAAAAACTCCTTATGTCCCTGTTGCGGAGAACCCTAGAATTCGTCGGACGATAAACTGACCGGGGACGGATTGCTGTCTAATATTGGACAAAGTTGAAAAAAATTATGGTCCCTGAAAACGAGTTACTGCAGAACACGAGATAGGTCCCGCTTTCTTCACCAGTCGGCTTGTCTTTTTCGACCTGTCCCTTTCCATCTAAGAGCATGAAAAGTTGGGGCTTTTGTACGTGGAGAAAGGAAGAAAGTAGGACAGCGCCGATGGGGTATGCTCGGCCCCTCGGCCAAACCGTTTCAGTCCATCATAAGACCTTGCCGACACGCACGGTGTTTGCGGTTCTCTAGCGCTCATACAAATCGGGATCCTCGGCGAAGGCTTTTTGCTGTGCCACCAACCGATTCGGCTGGCTTAGTGAGATCCAATTTCTCGCGGTAGGCGACCATCTCGATAAGAAGCGGTTTCTTGATTGCCATTTATTTTTTGAAAGTTGTCTAATATTAGACGGAAATTCCTAGCGGTCAGCATAAAGGTAAATTCACGGGCTAGCACACCATTCGTTCCAACACCGGCATGGCCGAATGATTCAGACGGTAGCCGCGCCGTTTACCGCGGTTGGGGAGGTATCCGCCAATGTTGCAGAACAAAATGTCCCTTAGTGCTGGGCCTCTCCTGGTCTTGCCAAAGCCATCGGTCTCGCCGTTGATGCGGGCACAGGTTTTGTACCAGTGGGCGGAGTGGTACGACAGTTTGCAAAAGGTGTTCAACACGGAGCAGCAGCCGGCGAAGCCATGGCAGCAGCGACGGCGGTCAAAGAAGCGACAGAGAAGAATGCTGACACGTTGATTCAAGATGCCATTGCGAAGGGGATGAAGACTGAAGGCGTTGAGTTCCCGATGCGGTGGAAAGATATTCCTGTAGATGTAGCTGAAGAGTTTGCGAAAACGGCCATCTATCCTGCTGGGTTGTCAGCAAGCGGATAAAGCAAAAATCCTTGCGACCCGTAGTAAAGCAGGTCCAGTAGAAAGCATTATTCAGGGTGACTACCTGGAGGAGATCTGCGATTTTTGGGAAGGGATCTGCGAGCCGGTCATCCACTACCTCATTTAGGGTTATGGTACAAATCGTAGGAGAATTCAGTTCAATTAGAGCTTAACGGACCGACTTCAGCGGCCGGTTATCCCGCCTCTCGTGAGGCCGAGAATATATGTTCTCCCCTCGGTTGAAAGCCGCAGGCTCCGGATTAAGCGGGTTCGGGTCCGCCCGTCATGTTCCCCTTGCCCTTCCGCGGGACGCACCCTTCGAAGATTGCAGCCTCAACCGCGGCGCGCCGCCTCGATTGCAGCGATGTCGATCTTTTTCATCTGCATCATCGCATCGAACGCGCGCTTGGCGGCAGCGGGATCGGGATCGGTGATCGCTTTCGTCAGGGCGATCGGCGTAATCTGCCAGGACAATCCCCATTTGTCCTTGCACCAGCCGCACGCGCTCTCCTGGCCGCCGTTGCCGACGATCGCGTTCCAGTAGCGATCCGTTTCGGCCTGGTCAGCGGTTGCGACCTGAAACGAGAACGCTTCGTTGTGCTTGAACGCAGGTCCGCCATTGAGCCCGAGGCAGGGAATGCCCATCACGGTAAACTCGACCGTCAACACATCCCCTTTCTTCCCGGACGGAAAGTCTCCCGGTGCGCGGTGCACCGCGCCGACGGACGAATCGGGAAAGGTCTTGGCGTAAAACCGCGCCGCGTCCTCGGCGTCGCCATCGTACCAAAGGCAAATCGTGTTCTTTGCTGGCTTCACCATGTCACTTCTCCATCGTAATGAGCCGCCCGACGCCGCGAGTAAACGATGCGCTCGCAGTCGAAGGGCATTGGCTCGGCCGACTTTCAACGGTCAATCTGCGGAAAATTCCGTACCATTCCGGCCCTGCTTCACTGTGCTTCGCATAGGCGGGATAAAGACCCAAGCTCAGCGACCCGGCCCACGGGACGCACCGATTGCAACCGCGACACTCACGCCGGCTTCGCTGCAGCGCATTGATAGGCTTCATTTGCGGTATCCAATCACTCTGAAATAATGCTCCGACTCCTCGTAAGGAACACCGACAGGCAAATGTATTTCATGGCCGCCTCCTATTGCTTGATCGCGAAATCGGCCGCGTCGAAAATCTGGCGGATTTCAATCACGTCGCCCGGGTCCGCGGGGCAGCGTTGCGCCCATTTCACGAGCTCTTCTTTCGAATTGGCCTCGACCATCCAATAGCCGCCGAGCACTTCCTTGGCTTCAATGAAGGGGCCGTCGGTCACGGTCGGTTTGCCTTTGCCGAACGCGACGCGCGCGCCGGTGGCCAACGGATGCAGGCCGTTCAGTGAAATGATTTTAACGGCCTTTCCCAATTCCTCATTGAACTTGGTCATTTCTTCCATTTTTTTCGGATCGGGTACAAACCCCGGGTCCACTTTTTTACCACCCTGATAAACGGCGGGGATCATCAGCATCATGAATTGCATGGTATTTCTCCGTTGGTTTTATTTGTCCTGCACCCTTAGTCGTTTGGCATCCCCTAAATTCGACAGCTCGGCCAATCTTTTTTTAAAAATCTTTTTCCGGCTCTTGTTGGCTCATACTTAGTTCTCGCTGAAAAAGTACGGTTAAAAGATTTGGATATTAGCCGTGTTTACGAGTCTCGAAAGTTGTCATCGGCATTGAGTTGGGTTTTCATCACATGTTAGGTTTGTTGCCACAGATTGAAAGCAAAGATCGCAAAGCCGGTCCATACGGCGGTAGCCGGCGAGCCCTTGGCCAGCACTCGGCCCAGAGAGAACCGGCGCTTGAGCAGACTAATGCCCGCTTCGATGCCGCAGCGAAACCGTTGCAGCTTTTTGAACCATTTGGCGTGTTGATGTCTTTTCTCAGCTCTACTCAACCGACCAATCTTCGGAATGCCAACCCTACGGACTCCCAGCCGACTAAGCTTTTTCACATTGTCGGCGCTGTAATAACCGCGGTCGGTGGCCAATTCTCGGGGCGCTTGTTTGAGAATTTTTTTGGCCTGGCGGACCAAAGAAATAAGCTTGGTCTTGTCGCTAGGATTGCCCCTCTCAATCTCGTAGTGAACGATCACTCCCGAGTCGTCCTGGAGCAACTGCAGGGTGCGACCAAACTCCACCGGCTTGTCGAGTTTGCCCTTGACGATGGCCCGGGCCTCAGGATCAAAGAACGAAACGATGCGCTCGGGGATCGTACGCTTTCCCGCCAGTTTGTCCTGGGTTTGCCCAACCAGGCTTTCTTGGTGGCTCTCACATGACTGACAATCTTCTGACCCAACGAACTCGCCGTGCGGGTAAGGGTGCGCACTGCTTGATGGAGGATGCTGATGTCGGTGGGGTAAGCGATATGGGCTTCCAGAGTCGTCGAGTCGATGCGAATCCGGCGCGGTTTGATCGCTCGGTGCTTGACCAAATGGCCGACCAACTGCTTGTTCAGATTGACAATCCGCTCCTCGCCAAATCTCTGGTTGAGCTTGATCAACGTGGTGGCGTCGGGAACCGTATCCATCAAAGACAGATGGCAGAAATAGCGCCAAGGCAATCTCTCTTTAACCTCCGTCTCCACTTCTTCGTAGCTCAGTCCCCAGCGAAACTTGAGATACATCATCCGCAGGTAAATCCCCGCTGGGGTGCCGGGCCGGCCCAGGCTATCATCGAAGAGTGCTTCGAAGGGCTTGAGCACCTCGCCCTGGCTCAGAAGCTCATCCACTTTCTTGAGCTCCTCATCCAACCGGTACAAACTGGGATCGATGAAGCCATCGCCAAAACTCATCTGCTCAGATATTGCTTTGCGCATGACTTCTTTTACATCAATCCAATATTTACACCAACAACTTTCTGATTTTTCAGTGAAAACTAGTAATGCTTTTTGATTAGGCTGCCCGCGCCTCCGGCATCTCGCTCTAAACCTTCGCTGCTGGGATCTCTCGCCAACGGTGGAGTTCAGCCCCCGCCGAAGGCGGTCGGCTGGAGCGATTGGTTCGGCGCTTTCACAGCTCGGCAACGACTCCCGGCTCCTTCGATTTTCCTCCGATTTCTATAACCGCTTTCTGTCGCCGGCGGGGCGCCGTCGGCTCGCGTGGCGTTCCTTCCTCACCCCTTCAGCGGGACTTCCTCGGTCACCATAAAGACACAGTTGGGCAGGTCGAGAAACTTCTCCTCGTCGGGCCGGATCACCTCCAGGTAGCGCGGTTCGGCGAGGGCGCGTCTCACGTCATCGAGGCTCTCGCCCCATATCTCCGCTATTCCGTCGAACTGGGAGGCCGCGCCGGGCGTGCCCGAAAACGCCTCCGCGACCGCATGACACTGGACGTACCTGCGGACGTAGCGCATGACCTCCGGCACTCCCAGTATCAGGGGCCCATGCACGTCCTTCCAGTAGCGATGAAACTCCGCGGGACTCATCCCCGGCTTGCGCTTAAGCAACACTGAGACCTTGATCATTGCACTACCTCCGTTGATCGCTCTTCGTACCCGGCACCAGCCTGTCGCCCCACTCTCGCCCCAGGCGTCGAACCAGTGAGTATACTGACCTTCTCGTATGTGTCCTTTCCATCTCTCACGTCCGTTTCTGCAATATAAGTCGAAGTTAATTCTGTAAGTGCAACCACTTAATACAGAAACCTTTGTCCGAGGAGGTATACGTCTCGGGCACGTCGAAATCGAGAGATCCGCAATTTTGGTCATTGCCGATCACTTCGCATTGAAAAGCTGCCCGGTTGCTACGCTGGCTTCGTACCGAAGGCGAATAAAGCGCGATTCAGTTTGTGAAATCCATCGGGCTTCTTGAACGTTTGAAATTTTTGAAACAGTTCGCTCTTGGCTTGTTCGAGCAAATCCGGAGTCATCTTTTCGAGTTGGCGCCGGGCGGGATCGGGAACGGCGCCTGATTTTTGACCGGCGGAATACTTCGCAGGTACGCCCACATTGCCTTCAAGTCGGCCTCACTCAAGTCCTTCATGTTAAACCACGGCATCGGCGGCAAAACATCGCGACCGTCGGGTTGACCTTGGTGTTTGCCGGTTCTTGCCATCTGGATAAACGTTGCTTCGCTCCACTCTCCGATGCCAGTTTCCTTGTCAGGCGTTAAGTTAATGCCAAAGCTTACGCCCCAGGGACCCGCCCAGGCGGTCAACATATCGTTCGTTGTGGCGAGCACGTTCCGTTTGGCGTCTTCCGGGGTCCACACGGGAGGCGGCGCATTCTCCGGATGGCCGGAAAGCAAACGTTTTGCGTCAGGCTCTGGCGCGCCGCCGGGTCTCGGCACCTTCGGTGTGTGACAATCGTTGCATCCACCAAGGGTTACCAAGTATTTGCCGCGCTCGACGGAAGCCTCGTTTAGTGGCGCTTCTCGTCCGCACCCAAATACCGCTACCAATAGCATCGCTGAGACGATGATCACCAATAGATTCATGATACATTTTCGACTTGAATAGCCTCTCCCGCGCGGTAAAACGCGTGGCGCCGGGCTGGAGCGGTACATCGTAAGGAGCCTCTCCGTCCTTGGCGCAGAGTTACGCCATTTCAAGCGGCTCATAGTTGTCCGTGAGCATAACTTCTTTGCGCTTTTCGACTCAGTTAGGAAGTACGAGGACATGGCCACGCAAATGTAATGTAAGCTGCCGACAGGAGGATCGCCAATCCCCTGCTCGCGTCCCAAAATCGATCATGTTTCATCAGGGACGCGCAATTTACCACAGGATCGAACTGAACGCATCGGGCAAATCGTACAAATCGCACAGGATTTGATCGTCGGAGAAATCAGTTCAATCCTGGCAGCGCAGCCTTAGTTTTCTGCCATCACTTGATCACCTTATCCGCTCGGTACAGCACCGACTGCGGAATTGTCACGCCGATCTGCTTGGCGGTTTTCAGATTAATCACCAGTTCAAATTTCATGGGTAGTTCGATTGGCAAGTCGGCGGGTTTCCTTCCCTTGAGGAGCTTATCGACGTAAATCGCCGCGCGCTGATAAAGGTCAGCAAAGTTAATACCGTAAGCCATCAATCCGCCGTCTTCGACGAACTGGCGCGTCTGATACATTGACGGTAGTCGAAGTTTGACCGCGAGCTCGGCGATCCGCCGTGAATTTCGCGTCATGATTGGCCCTCCGGTTATCAGCAGTGCATTGCGGTTACGCGTTTTTAAATCATCAAAGGCGCGATCGATATCCCCGGCGCTCATGATCTCGTAAGTGTGGAGTTGCAGCCCAAGAGAATTGGCCCCCGTTTTCGCCTCTTCAAGTACAAAACCTCCGATCGTGCGAGCTTCGGGGTTCCACAGTAATGTCACGACACTGATCTTGGGGACGGCCTCTTTGAATAGCGCCAACCGCTTGCCCTCCATACCGGGGCCGGCGCTGCTTGAGAGACCGGTCAGGTTGCCCCCTGGCTGTGCCAGACTTTTGGCTAGACCCTGACGAACCAGGTCGCCGGCACCAACGGATACAATAGGAGTTGTGCTGGTCACGTGGAGAACGGCGCGGTTAGCTGAAACGGTCGTCGTCAGAATAACGTCAAGATTGAGCGCAACGAGCTCTGCTGCCAGCGTTGGCAACGCGTCGTTCTTACCTTCCGCGTAGCGATAATCAATGACGATATTTTTGCCCTCGACGTAGCCCAGATCACGCAGTCCCTGGCGAAATGAGTCCAGGTGGGGTTGATCTTTAGAGCCGATGAAGAGAAAACCGATCCGCGGGATTTTCTTCGGCTGTTGCGCCTGGGCCATCACTCCAACAGCAAGCAGTACCGCTGCAACCAACATGGATGACCAACCAGTTGTTTTCATTGCGCACTTCACTGTTACGCTATTTATCACGAACATGGAAGCTGAGAAAACTGTTGTTTACCGCGGAAGGCAAACCGGATTCGTCGAGGGCAAAAGTCCAAAATTCGACGTAGGATTGAACTGAACGACGCTTCAGCGCAATTTGGGTTCAAACTCTGCGAGGGGCATTCCAATTTGTTTAAAGTCAGACTGAATCACTACCCACAGTCCCGCTCGTGGACCTCTCAATTTCAGGGGAGTAAGTCTACAAGTTTTAACGGGACATTTTGCACCTTGAATCAAGATTCTTAATCAACTAATTAGTTTAAAGGAGCTTTACGAATTGCGCATCGGTGTGAGGGTGACTACCTGGAGGAGATGTGCGATTTTTGGGAAGGGATCTGCGAGCCGGTCATCCACTACCTGATTTAAACGAGACGTTCGTCTTCACCAAAACGGCGGTTCTCGATTCAACTGAAAGCCCATGGCCATCCGCTCAGTTGCTCATCGCTTGCCTAGGCGGGAAGAGGAGGTTGAAGGCGTCCCAAAGCCGTACACGCTGAAATAGACGATTGTGTAGAGGACAACCGTAGCATCCATAATGGCGCCGAGCCAAAAGCCCTCAGCATATGGGCGGCTGCCATTGGCTACCACGAGATAGACCATGAAGGCTTTCTCACAAGCGCTATAGATCAGAATCGGTTTCCGCCAGTCCGCCTGAAAGGCTGCGACGATCATGAAGATGCCCATCAGTCCCACCATGATGCCCCAGTGCTGCAGGATGATCGTGTACTCTTGGATGAACGCGATCTTCCCGATCGCCTCCACTGCCCACCGCGGCCAGAAGGCATAGAGGCTGGCCAACGCAGTTCCAGCCCCGGTGAGAACGAAGAAGGGGCGGAAAGTAAGATCGAAAAAGCGCTTCATATCCTATGGTCGTCGCATGTGTCTCGATGGTCGGCATTCCGTCTTATGGCCCGCGCGCCTATCGTCTCTCTAGTAAATAGCGGGAAACGTGTCTATTGGACTTTAGTCCAATATGCGGATAACTGGGCCTCGAATAGAAATTTTGATCAAAATGAAGGCAAGGAGACGGTTCGAGAACGGAACTCTGAGGTGGCTACGCTCGCCGATTCCCGCGCGGTGCAGCAGCTGGAATTCCCACGTTAGCAGCCCAGCGCCTCTGACAAATTTATAAGGATTTGAACTGAACAACGCGTCTGGTGAATCTTACAGGATTTGGTCGATGGAGATCTCTAAACGGAACGACCGTGTCAACCCTGCGGCGATGAAAGTTTGTAAATTTTGTGCTTGCCAGTCAGAAAAAAACCTCCGCATTTCCTTTTAAACGCACGATCTCACTCAGACATGACCTATGATATCCCCCTTTTTACCGAGCACCACCAGACTATTCGATCAACTTCGGGTAGCAACCCACACATCTCTTCGCGCCTCATTGAGCGCATGATCACTCCTCCGGCGGTTTCTCCCTTACGACAAAACCGCCCATGAATGCCATTCCGTTTATGAGATCAATTCAGTTCAATCACAGGGGTAACGGTTAACGTCCTGGTGAACCGGGGGCCAGCGACGAAGGTTGATGAAGCATAGCGCTTGTGGCCCGTTCATTCCACTGGAGTTAGTGCGCGTGCCCATCAGGGCTCAACTTTCCAGAAATGATGTCAATCACGCGCTGCACCTCCTGGAATTCGGACTGCCCCATGTCGAAGATCACTTCGATTCTGTTGTTCCGATCTCTCGCAATTTCAAGAAGGAGGCGAGATGAACTGAACTCAATCGAACGTAAGTGAAAGTGCCCGATATGTCCCCATGTGATTCAAAGGTTGTACTCTCGCCGGCACTGACAATCCTCCAGGGCCACTAACGGCGCCCTGACCACTTTCACTTTTTGGAATAAGCAAGCGCAACTGTTCACCAACTCTTTCAACTAGCCCTGCTACGCTTTTACTCGAGGTAAGCACTGAGCTGCTTGGCGTCGTTGTACGCCTGCATCGCTTTAGCTGTTCGTGATCGATCACGCGCCCAGCGCAGATCCGATCAACTTTGCAGAAGTGCGGATACCTGCCGTGAAGGCAAAAAAGGAGCCGAAGTCTTGGGTCGCGCACATGCTCGTAAAGAACAATCCTGGTAGGTTGCTCTGGAAATGCTCATCTAGCACAGGGAAGCCGTTCCGGGTTTCGAGGCGCGCTAGGATGTTGCCTTTTGTCAGCAATGGAATTTGTTCCACATTCACCTTATAGCCTGTCGCTAAAATGATCTGGTCGGCCACGAATGCCGAGCCGTCTAAACTCACTTGAAGCTCACGATTGGGCAATTCCTTGCATCCGGTCACGTGCGACTGCGGAAATAGTTTAATAGCATCTGTACTGATTCGTGCTGCCAGCCATGGCTCCAATTTCAATCGTCCTTCTGCCCATAGCCGTTGATTGACCTGCTCCTTCTCCTCCACAGTCAAACGACGAAACCAGCTCGGATCTTCAACCATTGCATCCATAATCGGATTCACCCATGACCACTCCGATTGTTGGAAAACTGGAGTCGAGTGGCGATAAGACAGACTGACTGTGTCAGCGCCTTGTTCATTCAGTAGGGCCGCCCACTCAAATGCGCTTTGACGCCCGCCGATAACAAGCACGCGTTTGCCCTTCAAAAGCGCCAAATCCACCAAATCACACGTATGGGCGAAACGTCCAGGGGGAAATAAGGACGAATAAAATTCGGGCACATTCTTGAAGTAGCGGAAGCCCAGCGCGAGAACCACATTCCTGGCCGTCAAGATTTTCCCGTCCTGCAAGACAGCTTCGAAGAACGGGGGCGTGTCATGGACATAGTTGAGCTGTTGCACCCACGCGGGCAGGATCTCAATCCCTTTTTGCTTCACAAACCACTCGACGTAGCTCAGATAAAAGTCGAGCGCCAGCGGCTCAACCTCGACCGGTTTGAGGTTCCTGGTTTCGAGATAGCGTTCAAACGTATCCTCGTTGAATGGATCATAGTGCCAGTCGCAGGCGGAACGGAGGTACATGCCCTTCGGCATATTGGATTTCCAAAAATCCATCGTCTTGCCGAGGGCCATGTACTCGATGTGTTTGTGACGGGCATACGTCGCCATTGCCAGGCCATAAGGGCCAGCGCCGATGATAAGCAAGGGGAGGGGTCTTGCCATGGTTGTTTTCTCTTTTTCAGGTCTCGATGGCGATGGCGACGGCCTCACCGCCGCCCAAACAAAGCGCGGCTAGGCCACGCCGCAAATAACGCTCGCGGAGTGCATGCACTAAAGTGACTAGCAGACGCGCGCCCGTGGCGCCGAGTGGATGGCCGAGCGCAATCGCACCGCCCTTGATATTGACCTTATCCCAATTCCAACCACTGTCCGCCAAAGCGTACCCATTCGCCAATATTTGTGCGGCAAATGCTTCGTTCAATTCGATCAAATCGACCTCATCGAGTGTCCAGCCAACCCGGGTCAGCAAACGCGGAATCGCTTTGGCCGGGGCATCGAAAATATATTTCGGTTCCACTGCCACCTGAGTATAACCAACAATGCGGGCCAGTGGTTGCGCGCCTGTGGCCTTGGCTTTCGCTTCGCTACCGATGACGAGCGCGCTGGCGGCATCGTTCAACCCTGGCGCATTGCCAGCCGTGACTCGACCATCCGATCTGAAGGCCGGTGGAAGTTTAGCCAGTGCTTCTAGCGAGGTGTCGCGGCGCGGCCCTTCGTCCTGCTCCACTATGAAGGTTTCGCCTTTGCGTCCATTAATATGAACAGGAACGATTTCATCTTTGAATTTCCCACTCTCGATCGCGGTGATCGCTTTGCGATGACTCGACAGGGCATACTCATCCATTGCTTCGCGCGTCACTCCGTATTCGTCGGCAATAAATTCGGCTGCGTTGCCCATTGCCCAATCCTCGAAAGCGCACCATAACCCGTCCACGACCAACGCATCTTTGAGTTGGGCATGGCCGTAACGCAATTGGTTCAGATGCCTTTCGAGCAGATACGGCGCATTACTCATGCTTTCCACTCCGCCAACGACAAATACCTTGCCATCCCCAGCCCGGATTGCCTGGGTCGCGAGCATGGCGGCTTTGAGGCTCGCACCACAGACCTTATTCACAGTTGTCGCGCCGACACTGCTGGGCAGACCGCCTCGGATGGCGCACTGGCGTGCGATATTTTGACCCAAGCCGGCGGAGACGACATTGCCCATTAATAATTCGTCAATATCTTCGAGGTTGGGCACACCCGCTTGGGATACAGCGGCGCGCACAACCGCTGCACCCAACTGCACGGCGGACACTGAGGATAAAGCGCCTTGCAATCGCCCGATGGGGGTGCGGACTGCGCTCAAGATGAATGCTTGCGTTATCCCGTTCATACTCACTCCGTTTTCATATCTCAGGCGTGTTGATCACTAACCCACTACTATTCGCGGCAGGCAATGCACTTACAGTCGCTGGCTATATTCTAAAGCCAACGAGTAATGCTCCCGTACAGATTAAACCATAGATCCAGATCTCTGGCGATTGCCGCGAAACCGCTCAACCAATGAATACCTGCAAGGCACAACTGTACTCCACAGGATTGAACTAACCGAGCCTCAGACAAATCTCACAGGATTTAGCCGATGGAGAAATCAGTTCAATTAGAAGCTTAACGTCCGATATGAGGGATTAGTGCCACTCTTGGACGCCATGCCCTTAGCGCGAAGAACTAGACGGCCCAGAGCTGAGAGCTACAGCTATACAGCCAATACCAGAAAGGCTACGAAGGATCTCGCCAGAGCCGCGAATGGGCAACCAAACCTCCATACCCTCGAATACACATGTGAGCCGGTAAGTTCTCTTCAGGGCTCCCCACATCCTGTCGTCCCACTTCCGAAGACCACGGTAGCGGTTACCCTCGTGGTCCTCGGCCTCTCCATTCCGAATGACAATGAGATCGTACATGCCCGCGTCTATTTGAGTTACAACAGGCCCGGAGTTCCATCGGCCTCGGAGTTCGAGAACCGAATTCAAATATGGGTCGGGAATCTCCGGGGTCATGCTGTGAACTGTCACGTCTGGAAGAGTCGACAGCAACCTTCGCCCGGACACCGTGGACACGAAAGACTCCCACTTCGTCTTGCGAACTTGATAGTCGCTAACATTCGCATAACTACTCCTCAGATACTCAACTTCTTGCCGCAGCATCGGCATAAACGCCTGCAGGAGCAATACAAAGAGCATCGCTATGACCAGTATCGGAGTGCGATTTGCCTTCCGTTGAAGTTCGCACAGTCCCGGCCCAGCCAGGACTGCCGAGGCCACTAATGGTTCCCAGAAGTAGTTTATGTTGCCTCCCACTTGCGGAATAGTGAGACTCGCCACGAGCCACGCGACAATACAGTAAATGAGAAAGAGGAGCCGTTCAGGAGCACGTTTCCACAGAGCTAAGAAACCACCTATAGCAGCGAGAGGCACCACTGGTTGAGACGCGGCGTTCCAAAGTATGGATAACGCCCCCGAGAATTCAAGGACCGGGTGCCGAAGAGCCGCGATGTGTTTCAGCATCAGAGGCTCACGCCACCACACAATTGCATATCCACCGGCAACGGTCAGCGCAACACCTGTAGCCCAGAGGATAGCCTCCTTGTATCGCCGCTGGTAGAGAAGCCAGCTAACAATAGCGATCGGCACGGAGAAGAATGTCGGCTTAACGAGAAGTGCAATCCCGGCGCAGATTGCGGCACCGATCGCCTGCGGGCGCGCATTCGTGAGGAGGAACCAGTAAACACTCAAAAGCGACAATGCAAGTGCTAGGAAATCGCCTCGAATCTGAGTTGTCCAGAAAGCTAGCGGATGCGCAGACACGGCGAATAGGGCGCAAAGCCACGCGATGGGGCGCGAGCTGTACAGTCGTCTGCTGATCAGGAATATGAGTAAAACGCACAGGCACAGCGCGCACACTATAACGAGTCGCACCAGCACCTGAGGAGTGATGCCAGCGGCTTGCGCCAGCCTATAAGGAACTGTAAGGAGGACATAAGTCAATGGCCCGTAAATAGTAACTAAATACGGAGGGCGATCACTGTCGGGATAGATATGACCAGAACGGATGACTTGCTCAATTCTAAGCAGAGTGGCGCTGTCCGGATAATCCACGTCTCTAAAGTTCGCCAGCCCGAGAGCCGTGCCAACTGCTGTACACAAGGCACCTGCCAGCAAGAGGGCAACCACCGATCCACTCAATAGCGACTTGCACCGCAGTGCTTTAATCACGCGCCCAGCAGTCCCACGCTTTATGCCGCATGTCGCCACACTCCCAACAATTGACTCCTCCCGGTTGATACCCGAGGACCGAAGTGAGTTGTCGTGAAATCAGAAGTTTTTTTCATCGCCACTTAAACCTAAACGCGCGTAAATCGGAAGATGTACTTTGCATGGCCACTATAATAGCCTGCTAGCTGCCGATTCTGGGCCATTTGGAATCGTCGTAAGTCGCCAGACAGCAATGATCGTTTTGCCAACGGAATATAGGAACAGCCTGTCAAAAACTCGCGAAATTGGGACGACCCAGCGATCCCAGAATCGAAGTTGAGATCTGGTCGGCATGGATTGCCGGAGCAATAGCCTGTTGGCGGCCGACAAGATCAAGCCGGCGCAATCCAGATATTGCATTCGTTCGAGTCGGAGCCTTGCAGGCGAAATCGCTCGCAGCATCGGGCGATTGTAACGCCGAAAGTGCCCGATGGCAGCATCAAACGGAGAAAAGAGGCGCTGGTGCGCGGGCGATAGGACGATGAGGTGACCGCCAGGCTGAAGGTGCGATGCCGCTTGATTCAGTTCTTCACGGTCGTTGTCGATGTGCTCCAAGACGTCAATGTAGATGATCGTATCGAACTTCTGGTCGGCCAGCGATTCTAATGTTCCGCAGACAGTTTCGTACGTGCGCCGTGGTTCCGTTTCTGCTAAATTCTTGCCTAACTGGACGATGAGTTCAGGATCGGGCTCCAGGCAAACCCACCGACCAGGGCCGGCGGGATCGAGAAATCTGGTGTTCGATCCAATTCCGGCGCCCACTTCGAGAATATCGCCCACGAGAAACGGTCGTATCTGCCGGGACCAGTATGCCTTCCAGTTCCATACGGCAGCGAACAGGTGCAATTCTGAGCCAACATCCTTGAATTCACTCATGAGAATAGATGTCTATGGCCCCTTCCACAAAAAATGAGTAATCCCGGAGAGGCACAAAGCCCAGGCTCGCCCTGTTGGAAAGCAGAAAGAATGCAAAGCTCGTCGCAATCGTGACCAACTGAATCACGACAATGGCGAGGATGCCGGTTGTATAGGTAGCCCACCCAGGTATTGCCGGGTTGGTAAAGAGCCGGATCATGGTGATGAGAACCATTCCAAAGCCAGCCAGGAAGGAACCGGCTAAAGAACCGATCAGAAGACGCACGCCGACAATGTCTCCGAACACCGAGAAGGCGCTGAGACCGTGGCAAACCAAAGCGACGAAGTTCATCCCGGAAGTTCCCGCGATCCGGGTTCCCCTGGCAATTGGGATCATCGTAAAGGGAAGTTTACTTCTATATACAGCAGCAGCGTAATGATTCCACAGTTCGCTCATCACGACGAGCGTATTCAGGTACCGGAAGGGCAGAATACTGAAGTTTCCTACTTTTACACCGATGCCCGTCAGGCATCGATGCAGGAATTTGTAGAGATAATAAAAACATCGAAACACAAGAGACTCCGACCGGCGGCTCCGTTCCGCAAAAATGGCCTTTCCACCGTGGGTGTCCGAATAGGCGCGTAGAAGCTGTGCCACGCCCTCTGGTGTATCCTCTCCATCGGCATCCATCACAATCACGGCGTCGCAGCTGGTGGTTTGCTGAACGTGGACAAGCCCAATTGCGATTGCCCGCTGGTGGCCAAGATTGCGGCGTAGACGCAGAGTCCGGATGGCTCGCACAATTGAGAAGCCAATTTGGAAGTCGTTGCGATCGCACTTCTGCACCGAGCCATCATCGACCAGGAGAATCTCCATCGTGCACGTATCGGAAGAAATGGCTTTGTCAAGCCGCCGGATTAGTTCCGCGGCAGAGGGCCAGTCGTCTCGGAGCGGCATTAGCACTATCAGGCGCAACGGTGGATGTTGAGTCATGTTGTACTTTCCAGGCGGCGGGGTTGAGAAATGCGATGTGCCGCCATTAAATCAGCCCTGGCGCAGTTAGGTCAAATCGCAATGCTCGTCGAGCGAAATATCAACCTACCCTTCGGTCGTAGAGATTCGGGCCAAGCCTTAAAGGACAAAGCAAATGTGTGGCCGCATCACAGCAACCTTCGAGTTTAGTGACATCCGGGGTTCGCTGGAACCTCGACCGCGACCTGCCGAAGTACACGCCGCGCTTTAAAGTCGCCCGAGACTTCGCCCAAAATTCCCGTCATTGTCCGGCGCAAGGGCAGCAGGGAGTGCAGGCTTATGCACTGGGGTTGATTTCGCATTGGGCCGCAGATCCTCAATCATATGATAAACTCCCGGCTCTTTTAGACCCTGCTGCAATGCCTCAAGCCGGAGAGCTCGGGAAGAAGCAGGGGGTAAGCGTTAAAAAAACTATTCGAGGAATCTCTTTTTGCTGCTGCGCCTCGGCTATCACTCCAACAGCAAGCAACGCCACTGCAACAAGGATTGACGGCACCGCAGCCTTCTTCATTACACACCCCGTTCCGAGTGTTATTTATCACGCGGAACGAAGCGGTTTGTCAAATGAAGTTCTAGGACAAACGGAGATCAACGCCTCGGCCTAAACTCACAGGATTTGTGTGATGGAGAGAACGCAAATTGCCGATCTAAATATCCGTTTTTCACGACAATCAAACCACTCTCACTTAGCTCTGAGAATCGAAAAAATTCGGCGTAGCATTGAATTGTACGACGCCTCAGACAAAAATTTCACAAGATTTCTTCGTTGGAGAAGTCAGTTCCATTTAACACTACTCTGGATTAGATCCACCTATTTACTGCTCCACAAAACCTTCACGCTCCATCGCCATTAGATGCTGATTTAGCCTCTGTCTGTGTTGATCGAGCTCGTGGAGAATGACGGCGCACTCATGATCGAACCGCATATGGTCAAAAAGCATTCCGGAGAGAACCCCCACGCTGAAGAGATATACACCCACAATAACAGCGGTGAATCGACGGTTTTCCATTATGCTGCCACCCCTTTGAATATTTTAGCTGCATGTCTCTGTTTGAAGGATCACAAGTTTTTGACTATTGCCTGTCTCGAGCGCAACGTACATGCCACGAATAGAAGCCCATAAAAATCACAACTTATGAGTGAAGGGTATTGTCAAGAACCGTCGCAAACTTGCTACAGTCGGAGTATCAGATTTTGAGGCACTTCACGTCGAGAACGCGACGGGGACTTAGTTGAGTAGGAAGGCCAGAATCAGCCTGAGATTGGATTGGGCTGCGACATCGGTTGCACTCTGAGCGTCTGTTGATTCCTCTCTCCTCTTTGGTTCTTCCGCACTTCCGACCGTCCCGGCCGTATCGTGTCAATTCTTGTCGCAGGAGTGCGTACGCTCTTTGGGAGACGAGCTCGTTAAGAATCAAGCGGAACCGCATGAACTGGGCGGCTGGCACACAGCCTGCTCCATTCCAGATACGCGAGGTAATGCGGCGGCAGCCGCAGGCGATTGGGGGCACCCGGCTAGTGAAAGAGCTCGCCTCCCAGCACCGGCGGCGCGACGCTTGCGGTGGGAGAAGATGGACGCGCACATTTCAGGTAGGAATACTAACTTTCTGAAAGGAGCATAGTATGTTGTATCTCACAAAACTCATTCGGTCACATGTAATGACTCTTGCGGCGTGTGGTGCAGTCTTGGCTACCATGCCCGTTGAGGCTGCTTTTGCAAAAGCCACTGATCCGAGTACGTATCAAGATTCTTGTCAAGCCCTTGATGTTGCCGGAGCAACCCTGACGGCAGTGTGTCGGAGAAAAGATGGCTCATTAAACGCGAGAACCGCAATTCGGATTCGCGGCATCGACAATGTGAACGGCAAGTTGGCCTATTCTCGTAATCCCGCTGCCATTAGTACGTATCAAGATTCTTGCGAGAACACTGGCGTTATTGGAGCGACCCTGACAGCAAAGTGTCGGAAAAAAGATGGCTCATTTAACGAAAAAACCACAATTCTGATTCGCGGCATCGATAATTTGAATGGAAAGTTGACCTATTCGAAGTAGCAACTCGAGTGCGTTCGAGGTAGTTGTTTGCGTCCATGAGGGTGGAATGAATCTTGGTCGTTACCCCCTCCCGGCGTGGTGAGATGAGGGCATTTCCCTCGCTTTTGGAGCCATTGGAATGATCCGCCGGGAGGGGGGAACGCGATGGTCTGACATCATGTTTCTACCAGTGTGTCCTGTGAGCTGTCTCTCACATGGAAGGAACCGCGTGAGCGACGAATTGCGCATCGGTGCGAGGGTGATTACCTGGAAGAGATCTGCGATTTTTGGGAAGGGGTCTGCGAGCCGGTTCATCCACTACCTGATTTCAAGTTATGTAAACTTAGACAAAGCGCCTATGACTGGCACCGATTATCAGACGTTACGCTTACGTCTCACTTTCCGACCGGCTGGGCGGCGAGCTTCGATTCCAGCTCGCCTATTTGAAACCTGACATAGTTTGCGGACGGCGATTCGGCTTGGTCTTTTAGCAGCTGTCGATAAGCCGCGATGCCTCCCGTGACATCTCCCATTTGAACGGCACAACGCGCCTCGCCAAGAATGGCCCTGTCGCTGAACGCGCCTTTTATCTTTGCGGCTTCTTCGTAGTTTTTAATCGCTTCTTTACACTGCGATTGCCGCTCTTCGATGTCGGCTAACGTCAATAGGCCGATCTGGCGCATCAAGGAGTTTTGATCCGTGCCGGTTATAAATCGCTGTGCCGCAGTCGCTGCCTTGGTGAGATCGTTCAGGGCAAGGTAGCTATTCGCCTCGTAGAGATGAGCCAGATTAGCGTACCGCGACCATCGCTGGGCTTGAACCTTTTCCAGGCCCGCAATAGCTTCGCGATATTTTTCCGCATGATACTGAGCCATGGCCTGGCCGAACTCCTGCGCGGCGATTGAGTCCTGGCGCCCTTTGAAAACTGCCCAGCCCCAGATCCCGAGAAGTATCAAGATGGCGGCCGCGATCCCCAGGTAAACCGCGACACGCCGCCTCTGGTAGAACTCCAGGGCGTCTTCGGTAACGGTTTGAAACCAATCCGGTTGCCGGAGCTCCTTGCGAGTAATTCGCCTACTAGTGGTCGCCATTACGTTTTGAGAGACCGCGAAATGTGCCGAACCTGGAAACAGCCGGAGAAATATTCGCGCGGTGAGAAACTATTGCTTATACTTGAAGTCTTCCGGGGCCATCTTTTCAAGAATCTCGGCCCATTTTTCCTTGGAAACGTTGGAGACATTCTCCACGGCGGCTTCTTTGGCCTCTTCGCTTTGCTGCAAGACGCTAGAGGCCTCCAACACCGCCTTGGCAACATAGATCGGGGCCTTGGTCCGCAAAGCCAGCGCGATGGCATCGCTGGGGCGCGAATCGACGACCAGCTCTCGTCCTCCGATGTTGATGTGAACCAGAGCGTAATAGGTGTTTTCCTTTAGTTCCGTAATCTCCACCGACTCAACGGCACAGCCTACTTCGCCAAGAATATTCTTGAGCAAGTCGTGAGTCATCGGTCGGGCCATCTTGATGCCTTCAATTTCGGTCGCCATGGCTGTGGCTTCCAGAAGGCCGATCCAGATCGGCAGGTTAAGCTTATTGTCTGTGTCCTTGAGGATGACGATCGGTGTCTTGGTTACCGGGTCGAGGGTTAAGCCTCCGACGGCCATCTGAATCGTATCTTCCCGTTTGGTCATGCCATTTCTCCTTCTGACCGGAAGTCAGAAATATTTTCTGTTGTCAGCTCTTCCCCGATTAGCGAATTGGCAGTCGCCCCAATAATCCGAACGGGTATCAAAGATCCCACCAGAGTCTCGTCTCCCGCTAAATTTACAATTCGATTGGCCCGCGTACGGCCCATCATCTGTCCGTTCTTGAGCCTCGATTTTCCGTCCACCAAAATTTTCTCCACGTTGCCAATGCTCTCGCGGTTCTTCTTCAAGGATATTTCCTTTTGCAAACTTTGCACTTGCTGCAGCCGTGCTTTCTTGATTTCGTCACCAATATCGTCGTCATAAATTTTTGCCGACACCGTTTGCAGTCGCGGCGAATACACGAACGAGTAAATTTCATCATACTCCACTTGTCTGAGCATTTCTAGAGTATCGGCAAATTCCGCGTCGGTTTCGCCGGGAAAACCGACAATAATATCCGTGCTAAGCGCAACGTCTGGACAGCGCTGCCGCAGGCGATCAATCCGGGCGAGATATTCGTTGCGCGTGTAACCGCGGCGCATTCGAAACAAGACCGAATCCGCGCCCGACTGTACCGGCAAATGGAGATGTTCGCAGAGTTTGTCCAGAGTGGCGAACGCTTCGATCAGTTCCGGCGAAAGATCCTGGGGATGCGACGTCGTGAAACGGATCCGCTGCAGGCCGTCAATCCCGTTGACTCGGCTGAGAAGCTCGGCAAAACTGATTTCGCCGGGCGATGTCTTGCCGTAGGAATTGACATTTTGCCCCAACAGCATGACTTCCTTTACTCCTTGGCGGATCAATGATTCAATCTCGTCAACGATCTTCCCGCTTGGCCGGCTTACTTCGCGGCCACGAACGTAGGGCACGATGCAGAAGCTACAGACTTTATTGCATCCCTGCATGATCGTGACGAAGGCTTTGGCGCCCCGCACGTCTGGTCGGTTCTGCGGATCTTCCATGTAGGACGGCTCGCGATAGAAAGCGGTTTCCACCGGGCGGGTGCGCGACACTTGAACCTGTTCGACCATCTGCGGGAGTTTGTGAATGTTGTGGGTGCCGAAAACAAGATCCAGGTGGGGCAAGCGTTTTAGCAGCTTCGCACCCTCTTGCTGCGCAACGCAACCACCCACGCCGATAACGACGCCTTCCCGCTGTTCTTTTAGTTCCTTCCATCTCCCCAGCGCGCTGTAGACTTTTTGTTCCGCTCTATCGCGTACGCTGCAGGTGTTAAGAATAACCAAATCCGCCGTCTCGATGCGATCTGTCCGCTCGTAATCCATAGGGCCCATGACCTGCGCGATGCGCTCGGAGTCGTACTGGTTCATCTGACAACCGTGGGTCTGCAGATAAAGCTTCTTCATGGCGCGATCAGATCGACGACTTTATAAAGCTGATTGATGTTACGACATTCCTCGGCGACATCACAATAAGGCGAGTACCGCGGCATTTCGCTGTCTCCCACGCCCCATGTCATGCGGCTCTCGGGGTTCAGCCAAATCAGTTGTTTCGCCTTCTGCTGTATCTCCCGCAACACCCACTCGTTGGGACGGTTGTAGTTGTTTCGGCCATCACCGATGATCAGTACGGTGGTCCTGCTCGTGACGGCGGCGAAATGGTTTTTAAAAAACAACTCGAATGCGCGACCGAAATTGGAATGCGAAAAGACATCGATGACTTCGCCTTTGAGTGCCGTCTCCACGGCGCGATGGATCTCGTACTCCTCGAAGAGTTTGGTGACCTCGCCGATATCGCTGACAAAAACAAAACTCCGAACTTTGGTGTACAAGTCCTGCACCGAATAGACGAACTGCAGCATAAAGCGAGAGGCGTTCAACACCGAGTCCGAGATGTCGCACAGGATCATCACTTGCGGTTTGGTCTTCTTGCGCCGGTCCAGCTCGATGTGAAACGGCACCCCGCCGTATTGCATGTTGGTGCGAAGGGTTGCTTTAACGTTGAAGCGCCCGCGGGCGGCCTTTTTACGGCGCACGGACAGCCGATTTTTTAGCCGCTGCGCCAGGCGCGCCACGGCTTCGTTCATCCGCCTTATGTCATCCTCGGTGTAAAAGGAAAAACTCTTGTCGGCGAACGAGCTGCGCTGGCTGTAATCGGTTGGCTCGACGCCGCGTTTTCTTTGCTCCTGTTGAATAACTTCCCTCAGCAGACGGTTGAGGTCGCGCATCCGTTCATCCAGGTAGCGCATTACGTTTTGTAAATTTTCGCCGCCCTCGGCCAGCATTTGAAGCATGGCCTTGAAGCCTTCCACCTCGGTGCGCACGCGATCGAGTTGCAGCCGGCCGGCCATCCTTGTGTAGGGCGTCAGGCGAAAACTGTCGAGGGAGGCGGCTTCGGCTTCCTGGCTCGCGGCCTCTCGCAGCAGACGTTCCAATTCGCCCCGGTTTCCGGTGAGCAGCGCTCGAGTGAGCGGAGACAGCTCCCCTTCCATCTCCTTCAAGAGTCGCTGAATCTGTTCAAGCATTTGCTGGAACTGCTGTGGAGTGAGCCCCAGCTCTTCCATGATCCGTCTGTCCAGGGCATCGATGGCTTCCCCGATGCCGAGGAAGAAAAAGTTAAACAGCTCTTCGAAAGGCTTAATATCGCTCGCCCGCTTAACCAGAGTCGACCGCAGAGCGTTGCGAAACAAGTGCGGGTCTCCGATACCGACAAGGCCGAGAGCCCGGAAAGCATCCATGTTCTCAGACAGCGATACACGGACGCCGTTGCGGCGCAGGACGTTCGCGAATTCGACAATGCGATCTTTCATCTGTGAAACCGCGGTCTCGGAGTCTTAGTGCAAGTGATCTTTGTCACTGTCGCCCGCGCTCGGTCCCTGGCGGGCTTTCCGCTCGGCAAGATAGGCTTTGAGTTCCTGGTGGGCTTTGCGAATATCGGCTTCGTACTTCATGAGCGTCGAAAGAGTTTGCTCAACGAGCTCGTTATCCAACTGTTTGATATTGAGCAAAGTCAGGGCCTTTACCCAGTCGAGGGTTTCACTGATACTGGGTGTTTTCTTCAAGTCAAGTTTGCGCACTCGGTGCAGAAGCTGAACGACTTCCCGGGCGATTTGATCCCCGACGTCTGGCACCTTCAACTTGATGATTTCCATTTCTCTCTCGGAGTCCGGAAAATCCAAATAGAGATGAAGGCAACGCCGCTTCAATGCATCGGACATTTCGCGGCTGTTGTTGCTGGTCAACACGACCAGTGGGATGTGCTTCGCCTTCAACGTGCCAATTTCAGGAACGGTGATCTGAAAGTCGCTGAGGACTTCCAACAAAAAGGCTTCGAACTCGGCGTCGGACTTGTCCACTTCGTCAATCAATAGAACCGACGGCTGGTCCGCAAGGAGCGCCTTTAACAGAGGTCGCGGCAATAAGAACCTATCGGAAAAAAAAACCCCATCCTGGTTGGCTATGCACTCGATCGCTTCTTGCAAGGTTTGGGTGCCCTGAAGAACTTCGCCGATTTTATCCTTGAGGATCTGCGTGTAAAGCAGTTGCTTGGCGTACTCCCACTCGTAGAGCGACTTGGCTTCGTCGAGCCCTTCGTAGCATTGGAGCCTGATCAAATCCATCCCCAGGGCGCCCGCCAACACCTTGCCCAGTTCGGTCTTACCGACGCCGGCCGGTCCCTCAACCAGAATCGGCTTTTGCAGTTGGGTTCCGAGGTAGACCACCGTGGCGACATTTTTGTTGCAAATGTAACTTTGGCTCCCCAGGCCCGTGACAACATCATCCACTGACTGAAACATGGTCGCCCTTTCCAAGAATTTGAAACTAACATAAACAACCATCGACGACAATCAGCAGTTGGAAAGCATGTTTGCAGAACCTCTGAGCTTTCGGTAAACGATAGATGTGTGCACGTTAGCGCTTTACTTTCGCATGGTTGACCGCTACCCGGTGATCGTCGCCGCGAACCGCGATGAGCATTATGACCGCCCTTCTGCGCCGCCCGCCCTATGGTCTACGGAACCCGAGATTCTTGCCGGGAAGGATCTCCTGGCGGGCGGTACCTGGCTTGGAGTCAATGAGCATGGGCTACTGGTGGGTATTCTCAATCGCCGGTCGAACGGCGAGCCGGATTCACACACCCAGACGCGTTCTCGTGGTCTTCTCTGTCTGGATCTCTTGAGACTCAAATCCGCCGCGGACGCCCATGCGTTCATGAACCGGCACGAACAAGCCTATCAACCGTTTACCGTTGTTTTTGTCGATCCGAAGGAGGCATGGATCGCGTATAACATACGGCGACAGATCAAGACCCATAAGCTCGAAAAAGGATTGCACGTCTACAGCAGCGCGGCCGATCTCTCTGTGCGATCTGAAAAAGTCGATCGGGCCCACATGCAGTTCTCTCGAGTATTCGATGAGTTGGGATCGACGTGCAGCGACAAATCGGTGTGGGTGCGTTCTTTGCGCACGATCCTCGGCGATCACGCCTTGGGTAACGGTTCCAAAGAGCCGAGGGACGCTATTTGTGTTCATGGAGACGTTGCCGGCACCGTCTCTTCCACGATTATCTTTCACGATCAATCCGAACGGTGCCTTTACACTTTTAACTGCCCCGGGCCTCCTTGCCAGGAATGCTTCGCCGAAGCCCTCAAGCTCAATGTCCGATGAGTGGACCGCAGAAATCGAGACAGGCAGCCACCGTCATTCTGCTCCGCCCCGCCGAGGCGAATGGTTTTGAAGTATTTCTCACCCGCCGCCCGGACGCAATGGCGTTTCTCGGCGGGATGTACTGCTTCCCGGGTGGCGCCATGCAAAAAGACGATTGCTCTCCGGAGATGCTGCGGCTTTGCCATGGTTTGTCACCCGTCGATGCGCGGAAAATCGTTGGCGCTCAATTTTCGCCGCCAGAAGCACTGGGGCTCTGGATTGCCGGTATTCGAGAGCTCTTCGAGGAGGTGGGAATTTTGCTGGCCGTCAACAAGCTGGGCCAACCTGTAGACCAGGATCGTAGAAACAGTCTAGCTGAGAAGCATGCCGCTTTGCTTGAAAATACCATTCGCTTCCGATCTCTGCTTGAAAGCGAAGACCTGCTGTGTAACGCACTAGGTCTCGCTTATTTCTCTCACTGGCAAACTCCGGAAGAAGTTTCGACTCGTTTCGATACGCGGTTCTTTCTTGCCGCCTTACCAAAAGATCAGACTCCCCTGGCAACCTCGCCTGAAGTTGTCCATAGCCTTTGGCTTACACCCGATCGCGCCCTGGAGCTTTTCGCCCAGGATAAACTGCCGATGATTTTTCCAACCTTTGCCTCGCTTCGAACTCTGGCTGACTTCGAGTCGCTGGAGAGCCTATGGAGAGAATACGGGCGAAATTTGACCGCGGCATCAAAGAAGGCCTCAAAGGGTCGCTGACAGGCCGTGTCCTTAGCCCTTCTGGTCGAGCGCTTTGCGCAACATTTCCATTTGGTTGTTCAAATGACGGACCATCGTGCTCTCGGCGAGCTGTGGATTTTTTTTGAGGAAGGCGTCCATGATCTGATCATGCTCGCGCATGGAATAGTCGAGCCGTTGCGGTAAATGGAGCGAGAGAATTCGCGTCTTTTGAATCTCTTGGCGCAACTGATCGACGAGCCGGTAAAGGCGTTCGTTGCGGGCTATTTCAGCAATGAAGCGATGAAAGCTGCTGTTGGCGTCAAAATAGCGCCTCAGGTCCCGTTTTTGACAGGCTTCTTTGAGAAGCTGGTGCAGTTCTCGCAAATGGGCGATCTCTTCCGGTTGCGCGTTCTCGACCGCTAGCCGCGCCGCCAGTCCTTCGAGCACGCTGGCGATGGTGTAGTAGTCTTGAACGTCCTCGCGGGTGGGCTTGCTGACCGCCACTTCATTATTGGGCAGAAATGTCACGTAGCCCTCCGTCTCAAGCAGCCGCAGAGCTTCCCGCAGCGCTACTCGGCCGACATGCAGCGAGGCGCTCAAGGTTTCCTCCGAGAGTCTTTCTCCCGGAGCGAATTTGCCGCCGACGATCGCCTCCCGGAGCTTTTCGGTCAGGAGCTTGGTCAGGGACTTGAATTTTTTTTCCGCTCGACTTGCGCCGCCACCGATCATAGCTTTTTCTCCACTGGACTCTCTTCGTTAGAGGAGGATGCGGTTCCGCGCCGCAGGAGTCTTTTCAATGATTCCTGCACCTTCTGAAGCTGGCTCTTGACGGTGAATAGATAAACGTCGTCCATCCGCCTGAGATAAACCTCCCGGCCGATTTTTAGCTGTACGTTGTCCTCTCCCTGTGCCATAAGCAAGCGGCCGTTGCTGTCTCGTATCAATGCCAGGGCCACAGGCGGAAGAAAGCCGTCCGGTGTCACGTAGAGAATCGTGAACGTCTCGATTTCACCTTCATCGCGCATAGCTGCCGGCGAAGCCGCCTTTTTCGGAGCGATCCCAGGTGCTGGGGCTGATAAAGGCTGTATCGTACTTTGAACGCGCGCGTGAGTCTGTGCTTTCCAGGATGGTGACAAAATTATTGGTTCCCAGACCGCCGGTGCTCTGGGCAAGGCCGCGCTTAAACTCGCGCTTGGCTCGTGTTTGCCCTCGGAGCCGTTTTGTTACTTCTACGACTTGGGCCAATCCGCTTGCGCCAACCGGATGCCCGCGAGCTTTCAAGCCACCCGAAGGGTTAATCGGCAATCTCCCTTCGAGAGCGGTTTTTCCTTCCACCGCCGCCTCACCTCCCTTGCCCGGGGGAAAGAATCCCAAATCTTCGGTAGTGATAATTTCGAAAGGAGTGAAGGCATCGTGGACTTCGGCAAAGTCGATGCCCTGGGGTGAGGTCTCCGCCATCTGATAGGCCCGGGCTGCAGCGATCCGTGTGGCCGGAAAAGAGGTAAAAATGTCTCTTTCCCGCAAGCTCAAGGGTCCTGTTCCCTGCCCTATTCCTGCCAACCGCACGTCGGTTTTTTCGCTCGTGAGGACCAGGGCTGCAGCCCCATCCGTGATCGGCGCGCAATCGTAGAGGCGCAGCGGCGTGGCGATAAATTTGCTCTCCAGGTAAGCCTCTCGCGTAATCGCTTTTTGGAACTGGGCCAAAGAATTGCGTGAACCGTTGAGATGATTCTTCAATGCCACGCTGCAAAGCATATTTTCCAAACGGGACTGAGAGAGGCGAAATTTTTGCCGGTACTTCTCGGTAATCATCGCTGCCAGCGCCGGCATGGTCGCGCCGCACTGGCGTTCCTGCTTGTCGATGACCTCTGCCAGGATGCGCGTGGTGGCGCTGGTGCTGAGATGGGTCATCTTCTCTCCGCCCAGGACCAAGACCCGGCGATAGTATCCGGAAGCAACGGCCTGAAAGCCGGCTTGAAGAGCGGCGGCCCCGGCCGAGGAGGCGGTCTCGATTCGCAGGGCCGGAATGCCGGTTAAACCCAGCGCCTCGGCAATCTGGGAGGCGATGTTACTTTCGCCGGTAAACTCCTCGGGGTTCATGGATCCGATATAGATAGCCTCCACCGGCTTTCCCTCGGAGGCGGCAAGTGCCTCTTGACCCGCCTGGCAAAAGATCTCGACGATGGGCCTAGGATCTTTGCCGAACTTGGTCATACCGATGCCGTCCACGTATACCGACTGCATAGCAGTTCAATTTTATACCGCTGGACGCGTTAATTCCATGATGTAGCTGCTCGAAATTCTAGACGAAGGATGACCGACTTGCCGCCCTCGATATCAGACTAAAAGATTCTGGGCATCTTTTCCGATACGAAGAGATTAAGTTTATGTTAACTACGTGTCGCCGGCATTTGGGAACCCCCGAGAAAAATGTGTCTGTGAATATTGACTTCGCATTCGCCTTTGCATAGGTAAGCAGTGTCAGACTATTTTATTAGCGGAGGATTAGTATGGGACAGATGGTGAGTTTCAAGCGGCCCGACGGCAAAGATTGTAATAGCTATCTCGCCAGTCCTGCGGGCAGTGACAAGGCCCCGGGTGTGGTCGTCATCCAGGAATGGTGGGGTCTAAACGATCAGATTAAAGGTGTGGCAGAACGGCTCGCCGCCCTTGGCTACCGCGCACTGGTTCCCGACCTCTACAAGGGCAAGGTTACCCTCGACGCCGCCGAGGCCAAGCATATGATGACCAATCTCAACTTCGGCGATGCGGCGACACAGGATGTTCGCGGCGGGGCCCAGTATCTCAAGCAATCCAGCACCAAAGTTGGCGTTGTAGGTTTTTGCATGGGTGGCGCTCTAACCGTGCTCGCGGCGCTCTATGTCAAGGAAGCCAATGCTTGCTCTTCCTGGTATGGTTTTCCACCCGAACAAGCCGGCGATGTCAAAACCATCACCGTACCGCTGCAGCTTCATCTCGCGGAGAAAGACGCCTCCTTTAGTCCCGACGGAGCGCGAGCCCTCGAAGCCAAGCTGAAAGAAGGCAAAGTGCCATTTGAGTCCTATTGGTATGACGCCGGCCATGCCTTCGGCAATGAGACGGGTGCGAACTATAATGCGCAATGCGAAAAGCTCGCCTGGGACCGCACCACGGAGTTCTTCGCGAAGCACCTGAAATAAAAACCACCTTCGCAATACCCGGCACGGACGGCCTATCCTATGCCTTAGGCGGCCAGCAACAGCGCAGCCTAAACGGCTCACTGAATAGTTCTCCGTCCTAACCTACTTTTTGCTCTTCAAAATCCCTTCCAGCTTTCTGCGGTCGTCTTCGCCGATTCTTTCTTGAGCACTTTTGTCGGACGGTTTGGTTGACCTATCTATTTGCTTGCTCGCTTTCGTCGTTGGCATCCTATCCTCTCGGTCAACACGGCCAGTGATATCGTACCAGTAGAACCAGAGCAGAAAGGCGAGAAACCATATGAGGAGCGGGGTGAAGAGGAATGTGCAGATGTAGAGAAGCAGGTTTCTGAGCCAACTTCTCTTGCTTGTTTTTTTCTTAGCCACTGCCAAGGCGGTTCAAAGTTCAAGGTTCAATGTTTTAGACCCGGAGGCTGGACTTTGAACGCTGAACCTCGAACGTTACGTCAGTAGTTGGGTTTATGTTCGAAGTAGTGGGTGGCGTTGATGATGCGAATGGTGCGGGTACTCGAGCGCATCACCACCGACTGGGTCGTCGCGCCGCCGGGAAAAAAATGTACGCCCTGCAGGTAGTCGCCGTCGGTGACTCCCGTTGCCGCAAACATCACATCGCCCGCCGCCAGCTCTTCGATGGAAAACTTTTTGTTGATATCTTTGATTCCCATCTTCGTGGCCCGCTCGATTTCGTCGTCGTTTCTCGGTTTAAGACGGCCCTGCATGTCCCCTCCGACACAGCGCAGCGCGGCGGCGGCCAGGACTCCTTCGGGAGCGCCGCCGATCCCCATCAAGAGATCAATACCGGTCTCCGGCTTGGTCGTCGCGATGGCCGCAGAGACGTCGCCGTCGCCGATCAAGCGAATGCGCGCGCCGGCTTGGCGGACTTCTTTGATAAGCGCTTCGTGGCGCGGACGGTAGAGAATAATCACCGTCAGGTCTTCGACCTTGCACTTCTTCGATTCGGCGAGCGCGTTGAGATTTTGTGTCGGGGTTTTGTCGAGATCGACGACGCCTTTTCCGGCTGGGCCGACGGCGATCTTATCCATGTAGGTGTCCGGACTATGGAGAAAGTTTCCATGCTCGGCCATGGCGATAACGGCCAGCGCGTTGGGGGCGCCGTTGGCGCAGATCGTCGTCCCTTCCAACGGATCCAAAGCGATGTCGACCTTCGGTCCCCCAGCTCCGACCTTTTCACCGATGTAGAGCATCGGCGCCTCGTCCCGCTCGCCTTCGCCGATGACGATGGTCCCATCGATGGTGAGGGCATTAAAAGCCCGGCGCATCGCATCGACTGCCGCCTGGTCCGCGGCCGTTTCGTCGCCACGCCCTGTTAGCCGGGCACAGCTCAGTGCCGCCGCTTCAGTAACGCGAACAGCTTCTAAGGCTAAGTTTCGGTCCACGTTGACCTCCCTTCGATCAGCGCCTCCATTAATTTGAAGGCTTGTTTTGCGACTATGCCGGTTTTAGCGGCATCCATTTCGTTGTAGCCCACAGTGCCGTTATTGCGAGGTTCTGCCGCGGAATAGAGAACAAAGGGCACCGGATCGGAGACATGGGTTTTCAGCGCGATCGCAGTGGGATGATCGGGCATCAAAAGAACACGCCAATCTTTTCTATGGGCCATTCTCGCGAGCACGGTACCAACGACTTTTTCGTCGAAGTCTTCGATGGCCTGAATCTTTTTCTCAACATCGCCCATATGACCGGCCTCGTCAATGGCTTCGACATGGATGAAGACAAAATCATTTTTCTCCAAAGAGTTGACGCCGTACTCGCCCTTGCCTCTGTAGTTGGTGTCTAAGAAACCGGTGATGCCCGGCACAAAGATGCGTTCGAGGCCGGCGTATACGCCCAGCCCGTGTATGATATCCACCGCCGAAATCACTCCGCCGCGAATGCCGAATCTTTCGGTCAAAGAAGGCAGCGCCGGCGCCCTCCCCTGCCCCCAAAGCCAGATGGAAGTGGCGGTCCGGCGACCTTCTACCGCTCGTTTTTTGTTGACAGGATGATCAGCAAGGATCGGCTTCGAAGCCTCCATGAGTTCGCGCAGCACTTCGGCACCGTCGCCGTTCGGCATATAGGATGCGATCTTCTGGTCCGTGATGTCGTGCGGCGGGGTTGTTTCCATTTTTTCTTTGCCATCCCGCCAGACCATCAGATGGCGATAGCTCACACCCGGGAAGAATTCGATCCCATTTCCACCCAGTTCTTTTGCGATGTCATGGATGATCGCGCTCGCTTCTTCGGTAGATATGTGCCCGGAAGTGAAATCCTCCATGAACGTATCACTACCGCTCCCGCCCAGAGTCACCAGGTTGCAGCGAAAAGCGATGTCCTTGGGTCCCAGTGCCACACCCATGCTGGCCGCTTCGAGGGGCGAGCGACCGGTGTGATAGACCGCCGGATCGTAGCCCATGATGCTCATGTTGCCCACATCGCTGCCAGGTGGAAATCCCTTGGGTATCACGTGAGCCAGGCCAAATACGCCGCGCGTAGCGAGCCAATCCATGTGGGGCGTCTTGGCGGCCTCCAGCGGGGTTTTTCCTCCTAAAACATCTAACGGATAATCGGCCATGCCGTCGCCCTGAAGGATGATGTACTTCACTGGTGTAAACCCACCCTGAAAGTTTTTCTTGTTCGCTCTCGGTTCGAGTTTCCAGGTTCGAAGATCAACGTTGAACCCGAAACTTGGAATTCTGAACAGCGCGAGGGCGCCGCGCGCCTTCGCCTCACTTCGTTCCCCACATCGGAAACCAAACGGGATCGACAAGGATATAATCCCGATCGCGAATAGAATCCAGAGCCTCACGCATCTGCCGCAGAGTCGCGCGTTCCAGAGTGATCACAAAGGGCAAAATCGCTCTCGGGTTTTCTTTCAGATTATAGCTCTCCGTCAAGGCTCGCAACTCTTCTTCGTTGTGTCGAAGCTGCCAGATCTCGGAAATATTTACCGCCAAACGGCCGAAGGTCTGGCCGATGTCGCCGACGATGCCGGCACGATCTTTGACAATGAAGCGGACATAGAAAGAGCCTTCGATCTCTTCTGCCGGTTGAATTTCAAGCGACCCTTCCGGCACCAGACTCGGGAGACCAGCGAATCGGCCGTTTCCCCGCGCGAGTTCACAAACGTCGCCGAGCACGGCGACGGCCGTGGGGCCGCCGCCCGCACCCGGACCGACCAGAACATAATCGCAATCTCGATCGGCTTGCGCCCCGCCACTTTTCTTACCCTTGAAGCAAATGGCATTGGTGGCGCCGTCAATTCCGGAGAGAAAATGTGCCGCGCGGCAGTAATACGGGAGAGACAAAAACTTCGACGGCCTGACCCTTCCGTTTAGCCACGGCGAGGTGCTTGATGGTGCTCGCACCGGTCCTTCCCGCGTAGCGGAAGTCGACGGCATGAATGTCCTCGATGCCTTTACGCCAGGTTGTGCCGGGTTGGAGCTGAAGGCCGAAAACCACGGCGTTCAAAAGCAATAATTTGGCTTCCGCGTCGCTGCCGCTAACATCTGCCGTCGGATTGGTTTCGGCGTAGCCTTTCTGTTGCGCCTCTTTTAAAGCATCGGCATACGGTTTAGCGCTTTTCTCCATCTGCGAGAGGATGTAGTTGCACGTTCCGTTGACAATACCAAAGACTGTTTCAGGTTCCTCAACGGCGAAGCTTTCCGTCAGCGAGCGTATGATCGGAATGCCGCCGCCGACGCACGCCTCGAATCGCAGTTGCCGGCCATGTTTTTCAGCCGCTGCCCATAGCTCTTTGCCGAATCGAGCCAGCACCGCCTTGTCGGAGGTAACAACCGATTTTCCCTTCCCGAGCGCTCGCAGGATGTAGTCTCGAAATATGGGAAGCTGCGCTTCGTGCTGAAAGCCGAGGACCTCGACAACGATCTCCACGCCTGGATCGTCAATGACGTCCTCCGCTTTTGTTGCAAAGAGGGACGAGCGGTTGGGGAACCACTTCTTTTCTTTCGGTGTGCGTGTGTAGATCTTGCGGATCTCCAACTCCAGGTCGCTCCCCACTTGACCCTTAAGATCAAAGACAATGTCCTGAATTGCCTCGCCCACCACACCGGAGCCGAGCAAACCGAGACCAACCTTATGCCGTGTCTTAACGGATGCCATTATCAAACCTCATCTCGAGTATTCGCAGCGGAGTGACTGTGGTGTGAGCCTCTCCAGTCGCGGGCAAACTCAGTTTCGAGTTCCGAGTTTAAAGTTCCGGGTTCTGACTCGAAACGCAGAACTCGAAACCCGAAACTTGTTTAGTCGAGCAACTTGCCCAACGCTCGCCGGATGTTGCGTACTGCCTGCTTGGTGCGATGTTCGTTTTCGATCAAGGCAAAGCGGACGTGATCGTCGCCGTACTGGCCGAAACCGATGCCGGGTGACACCGCGACCTTAGCTTCCTGAAGCAAGAATTTGGAAAACTCCACGGAACCCATCTTCTTCGCCGGCTCCGGGATCTCCGCCCAGACAAACATCGTGCCCTTTGGTTTCGCTATTTTCCAACCTGCCCGGTCAAGGCTATCAACCAATGAGTCCCTGCGCTTTTGATACATCAGCCGGATCCCTTCGACGCAGTCTTGAGGGCCCTTCAAGGCGTGAATCGCAGCGATCTGGATCGGCTGAAAAATCCCGTAGTCGAGGTAACTCTTGATTCGCGCCAGGGCATGGATAATATCCCGATTACCGACCGCAAACCCCACCCGCCACCCGGGCATGTTGTAACTTTTCGACAGCGAAAAAAATTCGACGCCGATTTCTTTGGCGCCCGGAACCTGAAGAAAGCTCGGCGCCTGGTAGCCGTCGAAGGTCAAATCCGCATACGCCAAGTCGTGAATGACGATCAGCTCATTTTCCTGCGCGAACTTAACAATGCGCTCGAAGAAATCCAGCTCCACCACTTCCGTCGTTGGATTATGAGGAAAACTGATGATAAGCAGTTTGGGCTTCGGCCACGTCTGCTTCACTGCTTCTTCGAGGTGGCCCAAAAACCCCTCGCTACTAATAAGCGGAATACAACGAAGATCGCCGCCCGCCAAGATCATGGCAAATTGATGGATCGGATACGTCGGGCTGGGACACAGGACAACGTCTCCGGGGTCCACAATCGCCCACGCCAAATGCGACAACCCTTCCTTGGCGCCGATAGTGACGATCGCCTCGCTGTCGGGATCAAGGCCCACCTGATAGCGCCGCTTGTACCAATCGCAGATAGCAACACGGAGCTTGTAAATGCCCCGGGACACGGAGTACCGATGATTTTGCGGTTTGCTCGCCGCTTCGACCAGCTTGGCGACAACGTGCGGCGGCGTTGGTAAATCCGGGTTACCCATGCCGAAGTCGACGATATCTTCGCCCCGACGACGCGCCTCCATTTTCATGCCGTCGATGATGCTGAAGACATAGGGGGGAAGCCGTTTGATTCGTTGAAATTCCACTAAGCTCTACCTCATGCGCTTAAGTAGTGCATTCTAAACTACTTTTATAGGCGATGGTAGCGAAGGGTGCAACTTGGGAAAATCTGGAGTTCAAGGTTTAAAGTTCAATGTTCAAAGTCGCGCGAACGAGTTGAAACGTTGAACCTGGAACATTGAACCTTGAACGGGGCCTTCATCGTGCACTAGCCAACCGCGCCCAGCTGCAGCCGTTGCCCCCAACGATGCAGCAAGACTTCTCGAAGCTCTGAAGATTCCGAGCGGCTTAGCTCGGGGTCCTTTTCAAGCCAGGCTTGGGCTTCTTTGCGCGCTTCCATCAAGATCTTGGCGTCGCGGACGAGATTGGCCAAGCGGAAATCTCCTAAACCGGATTGGCGCGTGCCTAAGAACTCACCCGGACCCCGCATGGCAAGATCGGCTTCAGCGATCTTGAAACCGTCGCGTTCCCGCTCCATGACACGCAGCCTCTTTTCCGCCAGTGGATTACGCGGCGCGCGATTGATCAGCAAGCAGTATCCTGCCGCACTCCCTCGACCTACCCGGCCCCGAAGCTGATGCAACTGGGAAAGTCCAAAGCGCTCCGCATGCTCGATGACCATGACCGTGGCACTAGGAATATCGATGCCGACCTCGATGACAGTGGTGGCGACGAGCACGCCGATGGCGCCGTCTCTGAAGGAGCGCATGACGTCGTCCCGCTCCGCCGTGGACATTTTGCCATGCACAAGACCGACCCCGAAGTCTTTAAACACTCCCTGCCGCATCTTTTCCGCCATTTGCGTCGCGTCTCGGACCCGTACGAGCTCTTCAGAGGCCTCAACCAAAGGATAGACGATAAAGGCTTGACGCCCCGCGCGAAGCTCTTTGATGACCAATTGGTAAACCGACCGGCGGCATTGCTCGTAATAAACTTTAGTTTGAGTCGGCAAACGTCCTGGTGGCATTTCATCTAAAAAGGATACCTCCATGTCGCCATAAAGAACCATGGCCAAACTGCGTGGAATCGGCGTCGCGCTCATGAGCAGCATGTGCGGCTGCTTCCCTATGGGAGCGGTGCCCGACTCGGTGGATAACAAACGCTGGAGTGATAGCCGTTGCATCACGCCGAACCGGTGCTGTTCATCGATGACTCCCAGTCCCAATTTCGGAACCGAGACTCCCTCCTGAATGAGAGCATGGGTGCCAACGACAAACTGAATTGCGCCACCACCGATACCTTCTAGCGTAGCCTTCCTATCTTTGGCCGCTTGGGATCCGGTTAGAAGTGTGGCTTTAACGCCCAATGCGTCAGCGTAAGGACTCAAGTTGCGGAAATGCTGCTCAGCTAGCAGTTCAGTCGGCGCCATCCAGACCGCCTGGTAGCCGTTCTCAATGACCCGCAAGGACGCCAACCACGCCACCATCGTTTTGCCTGAACCGACATCGCCCTGGACGAGCCGCTGCATCGCCTGCCCTGAGCTCATGTTCTGATCGATCTCGCGCAGCACTCGCTCCTGTGCCCTGGTTAATTTAAACGGCAATAACTCGCTCATTCTCACCGTCAGCCGTTGCCGCGCAGGTTTGAAAGGTACGCCCGCTTCCCGCCTGCGTCCCTGCTTCCTCAGGCCCAAACCGAGTTGCAGATAGAAAAGCTCGTCGAAGACCACCGAGCGATGCGCAGAAGAAAAAAAACCGTTCAACGCGGTGAGGTCTGCCGTCGCACCGGGCTCGTGCAGTTGCGCCAATGCGTCGGCCAGAGTCATAAGACCTTGGCGTTGTTTGGTCGGCGCTGGTAAGTAACTCGGCAAAAAACGTGCGTACTGGCAGAGCGCTTGATGTACCCAATTTCGAAGCAAAGATAACGATACTGCGGCGGGGTGAACATAGACCGGCAATATTTTCTGCAACGACTCGTTGTCATCGGCTTCCAGCACCTCGAACTCCGGGTGAATGATCCGCTTTTGTCCGTTGAGCCCCGGTTCCACTTTACCGTGCACAAGAAGTCGTTGCCCCCGCGTTAAGCTATCGCTCAGGTACGCCGGCGCGCGATACCAGAGCAAGCCCAAGTTCCCGGTATCGTCTATGAGAGAACCGACCAGAAGCTGCGCCCGGCGGCGGGGATTGTATTTTTTTTGAAGCCCACGGATCTCTCCGACGAAAGTCTCCTCTCGTCCGATCATGGCATCAGAAATTTTTTTGATTTGCCTCCGGTCTTCGTAACGGAACGGCAGATGATAGAGCAGATCTTCGACTGATTTCAGGCCAAATTTTTCTAGTTCCTCGGCACGCTTGGGCCCGATCCCCTTGAGGAATCGGAGCGGCGTTTGCAAAACGCCAAGGGATTCTCTGATGGAAGGTCTTTTGCTTGGGTTCGGTACGGGTCGATTCGGCAAACTCTGATCCGACGGATTCATGAAATCCGCTACGGCAGGGTTAAAGCGCCATAGTCCTGAAGGGCTCGCACTTCGAATTCATTCTGTCTCAGAAAGTCGATCCCTTCGGCAGCCGCCTCCGCGCCGGCGACAGTCGTGAAATAAGGCACCTGATAATCCAAGGCGCAGCGACGGAGGTAATAGGAATCCGCTTGTGAATAAGCATCCGTGGGAGTGTTGATTACCATGGCAATCTCGCCGTTCTTGATCTGATCCGCGATGTGCGGGCTGCCTTCTTGGACTTTGTTGACGATGTCCGCGGGAATTCCCCGCGCGATAAAATGGGCGGCCGTTCCTCGGGTCGCTACGATTTGAAAGCCGGCCCGGTGAAGTTTCTCGGCCGCTGCGGTTACAGCCTTCTTATCTTCGTCCCGCACGCTGATAAAAACCTTGCCGCTGTTAGGCAGACGCATACCGCCGCCCAACTGCGCTTTTGCGAAGGCCAAACCAAAGGAGACATCGATGCCCATGACTTCCCCCGTCGATTTCATCTCCGGGCCCAACAGGGTATCGACGCCGGGGAATTTGTTGAATGGGAAAACCGCTTCTTTAACCGAAACATGTTTCGGAAGGACTTCAGTCCTGAAGCCGAGATCTCTGAGTTTTTTGCCGACCATGATGCGAGCGGCCAGTTTGGCTAGCGGGACGCCAATCGCTTTGCTGACAAAAGGCACCGTGCGCGATGCTCGCGGGTTGACTTCAAGAACAAAGACGTTGGTTCCCTGCACGGCAAACTGAATATTCATCAGGCCGCAAACATTCAAGGCTTTCGCCAGCGATATCGTATGCCGGCGAATTTCGTCCTGGACTTCCCGGCTAATGGATTTGGGCGGCAGGCTGCAGGCGCTGTCGCCAGAATGAACGCCAGCGCGTTCGATATGCTCCATGATGCCGCCGATCACGACCTCTTCGCCATCACCCAGAGCGTCCACGTCCAGCTCTATGGCGTCGTCAAGGAATTTGTCGATCAAAACCGGATGCTCCGGCGAAGCGGAAACGGCGTGAGTCATGTAATGCCTGAGCGCATCGCGGTCGTAGACGATCTCCATGGCTCGGCCGCCAAGCACATAGGACGGCCGAACCAGAATGGGATAGCCCAAACGCTCGGCGATCTTGAACGCCTCCTCATAGGAACGAGCGACACCATTCTCCGGCTGTTTGATGCCGAGTCGGGTCAGCAGTTTCGCAAACCTTTCTCGATCTTCGGCCAAATCGATGCTGTCCGGCGAGGTGCCGATAATTTTTACTCCAGCCCGCTCCAAAGGGAGGGCCAGCTTCAAAGGTGTTTGGCCCCCAAACTGAACGATCACCCCGTCAGGATTTTCCCGTTCCACGATGTTCAAGACCTCTTCCAGGGTGAGAGGCTCGAAATAAAGCTTGTCCGAAGTGTCGTAATCCGTGCTGACGGTTTCTGGATTGCAGTTGACCATGATGGTTTCATAACCCTCTTCTTTGAGGGCGAAGGCTGCGTGCACACAGCAGTAATCAAACTCAATGCCTTGACCGATGCGATTGGGACCGCCGCCGAGAATCATGATTTTTTTTCGCTGGGTCGGCTTGGATTCATCCTCCCCTTCGTAGGTTGAATAAAGATACGGTGTGAAGGCGGCAAACTCAGCGCCGCAGGTATCCACGGAACAGAACACCGCTTCGATATCCTTTTCCTTGCGGAGTTTTCGGATCTCCGCTTCGGTGCTGTCCGTGAGCGTAGCAAGGCGGCCATCCGCGAAGCCCATCTGCTTCCAGGACTGTAAATTTTCGCGGCCCACCTCCGGTGCCTTGCCACGGCAAGCTTGAATCTGGTTCTCTGTCGCGATGATCTCTCCGATCTTATCGAGAAACCAAGGGTCGATGCCGGAGAGCTGATAAATCTCTGCGGTGGTCATTCCCAATCGAAAGGCGTCACCGATATACCAAAGGCGCTGAGCATTGGGGTTCTGTAATTTCCCGCGGATGATGGGCAAGGTTTCGTCTGGACCGTCCGCCGAAGCGTTCAACTTCGACTCGAAACCATAGGAGCCGATCTCGAGGGACCGCATCGCCTTTTGCAATGATTCTTTGAACGTTCGGCCGATGGCCATGGCCTCTCCCACGGATTTCATCTGAGGAGTCAAGAGATCCTTGGCTTGGGGGAACTTTTCGAAGGTAAAGCGCGGCACCTTGACGACCACGTAATCGATGGTCGGCTCAAAACAGGCCGGCGTCTCGCGGGTAATGTCATTGGGGATTTCATCCAGTGTGTATCCCACGGCGAGCTTCGCAGCGATCTTGGCGATGGGAAAGCCGGTGGCTTTGCTTGCCAGTGCCGAGCTGCGGGAGACACGAGGGTTCATCTCGATCACCACCATGCGCCCGTCCTTCGGGTTGACCGCAAACTGGATGTTCGACCCACCGGTATCGACCCCGATTTCGCGGATCACCCGGAGGGCGGCATCGCGCATGATTTGATACTCTTTGTCCGTTAACGTTTGCGCCGGTGCAACGGTGATCGAGTCGCCGGTGTGAACGCCCATCGGATCAAAATTCTCGATGGAACAGATGATCACCACGTTGTCCTTATGATCGCGCATTACCTCCAACTCGAACTCTTTCCAACCGAGGACAGACTCTTCGATCAAAACTTCATGCACGGGTGAGATACTGAGGCCCGCCTGGACAACCTCTTTGAAGTCTTGTGGCCCGAAGGCAAAATTACCGCCGCTGCCGCCGAGGGTACGCGAGGCCCGGATGATGACGGGAAAATTCAGCCGTTTCTGGATGCGCATGGCATCCTTCATGCTCCTTGCGTATCCGCTGCGGGGAAGGTCCAGGCCGGCTTTGCGCATGGCCGATTTAAAAAGATCTCGATCTTCCGCCTTTTTGATCGAATCGAGCTTCGCGCCGATCATCTCGACACCGTAGCGATCCAGAATGCCACGCTCGGCCAGGTCGATGGCAAGGTTGAGCGCTGTTTGCCCTCCAAGAGTTGGCAGCAGCACATCGGGGCGTTCCTTTTGAATAATCTTCTCGACGATATCCGTGGTGATCGGTTCGATATACGTCCGATCGGCGAAGCCGGGGTCGGTCATGATAGTTGCGGGATTCGAATTGACCAGAATAACTCGATAACCCTCTTCCTTGAGTGCTTTCAGTGCCTGGGTGCCCGAATAGTCGAATTCGCAGGCCTGTCCAATAATAATTGGCCCGGAACCAATGAGGAGAATGGATTTGATGTCGGTGCGTTTGGGCATGGATTGCTTTTACGCGCGGTGCCTCGCCATCAAATCCATGAAGCGACGGAAGAGATAATTCGCGTCATGCGGTCCCGGCGAAGATTCGGGATGATACTGCACGGAAAAGATGGGCAGGTCCCGGTGCGCTAAGCCCTCCACTGTGTTGTCATTGAGGTTTAGATGCGTCACCTCCGCCGCCCCTTTGAGGGAATCGGCGTCCACCGCGAAACCGTGGTTCTGTGCGGTGATTTCTACTTTCCGCGTCGTCAGGTCCATCACTGGTTGATTGCCGCCATGGTGACCGAACTTGAGCTTGTAGGTCTTGCCGCCCAGGGCGAGCCCCATGATCTGATGACCGAGGCATATCCCGAAAATCGGCTTTTTGCCGATCAACTTCTGGACATTCTCTTTGGCGTAGGGCACAGCATCAGGATCACCGGGGCCGTTGGAAAGAAAAATGCCGTCGGGATTCATCGCCAGCACGTCTTCGGCTGGCATCGCAGCCGGAACTACTTTCACCCGACAACCCGACTCGGCCAGGTTGCGGAGAATGTTGAACTTGATCCCATAATCGTAGGCCACGACAAAAAAAGCGGGAGCCCGAAAGGAGCCCGCTTTCTTACCTCTCCTCTTCGTGGCAACGTCGCGCTTTTTGTAACCCTCTCCCAGATCCCACATCCCTTCATTCCAATCATAGGAGTTCCCACAGGTCACGTTGCGTACCAGATCGAGTCCAACGAGTCCGGGGGATCCGTTAGCTTTGGCGACGAGCGCATTGGAATCACTCTCTGATGTGGAAATGATCGCCTCTTGCGAGCCGTGATCACGCAGATGACGCACAAGGGAGCGCGTGTCGATACCTTCGATGCCCACGATTCCATGACGTTTCATGTATTCATGAAGCGGTTCGCTAGAGCGCCAGTTGCTGGGCTGGAACGTATACTCTTTGACGATGAATCCTTTCACGAACGGTTGCCTGGATTCGACATCCTCTGGGTTTACGCCGACGTTGCCGATCTGCGGGTAGGTCATCGCCACCAGTTGACCCTCGTAAGACGGGTCGGTGAGAATTTCCTGATAGCCGGTCATGCTGGTATTGAAAACCACTTCGCCCACCACCTCGCCTTCGGCGCCAAAGGAAAGGCCCTGGTAATACCGGCCATCGGCGAGTGCTAGTATGGCGGTTCTTCTTGTCATCGGGCTTTCCATTCTATCGTCTCAGTCGGGCTGATGATCGAATAAATCACCACCTTATCTTTCTCGTCGTGCTCCGCCTCGCGCAATTTCACCCGCACTCGCTCTCGTTCTGAGCTTGGGATGTTCTTGCCGACATAATTCGGTCGCACCGGTAGTTCTCTGTGCCCACGATCGATCAACACAGCCAGGCGCACCGATTGCGGGCGGCCCGATCTGAAAATAATCGTCAGCGCGTTTTTGACAGTTCTCCCGGTATAGATGACATCATCAACCAAAATGATCGTTCGATCCTTTAGGCTCATCGGACCGGCTTCGGTGTCGTTGGGTGAGATTCTTCGAAGCTCGTCGCCGGAACCATAAATTTCGATCTCGCCCACTTCCGGTTTGCGCTTCTGTTGGTGCTCCAACTCCGTGGCAATCCGTTGCGCGAGCAAGGAGCCCTTGGTACGAATGCCGAGGATGAGCAGTCGATCGAGATCGTTGTGGTCCCGCGCGATCTGCCGGCTGATTTCCTTCACGGCCGATTGAATTTCATCCTCGTCCATGACGGTTCTCTGGGGCCCGCTTTTATACGGCTCGTAACCTAATTCTTCCGCTTCTTTGATGGAATTGAAGATCGCCAGCTCTTTTTTCTTTAGCCATTCCTTGACCGTGTCGGCCAATCCGGTGTGATAGGTGCAATAACGCTTGGACTTCACGTGGCCGACGAGCTGCACCCTGAAACGATGATCGCAGTAAATGCAGCGCAGCATCAAGGCCCCGCCGGCCCCGGAGAAAAGAATATCAAATCTCTTCCGCGTGGAGACCGCTTCCGTGACGGTAATGCAATTGACGTTGGCACATTGCGGGCCGAATCGTTCAGGACTCTCATACCGGGCCCTGTTTCGTTTGCCTGATGTTTCTTTGCCTTCACGGTGGTTAAAAAGAAATTTGAGCAGAGCCATTCGGACCGGAACACCGTAGGCCGCCTGTTTGAAGTAAATTCCTCTGCGGTCTTTATCGACCTCCGGGGAAAGCTCATCCACGCGGGGCAGCGGATGCATGACCACTGTATTCTTGAAGCGTTGTTCGCGAAGAAATCCGGGACCGATGGTCGGATAGCTCCCACCGGTCGTCCCCTCCTTCATGCGCTCCTTTTGCTTTCGCGTCATGTAAAACGCGTCATAGCGCAAACCGGAAACCATTGAGCTCAAGCGGCTTTGAACGGCTAAATCGACCTCAGTAAAAAGAGCCAACTGATGAGGCTGCTTAGGGGTCAAATAAAGGGCGTCGGTCTCGGTTACAACGGCGCTTAGATCATCGGAGGCGACCGGCGCCAATGAATAACCGTATTCCCTCTCCAGACGTTCGAGCACGTATTGCGGGAGTTCCATGCCATTGGCCGCGAGCGTCACTATGTTCGCTTCGAAGCGAGCAAGGGCGCAAACAAGAGAATGTATCGTTCTGCCGTTTTTAAGGTCGCCGCAGATCACGACCGTTAGGCCCTTCAGTTCGCCTTTTTCCTTTTTCAGGGTGTACAGATCGCAGAGGGTCTGCGTCGGATGCTCGTGAGCCCCGTCTCCGGCATTGATCACAGGGACATCGGCATACTCGGCCATGGCTTGCACGGCCCCGTCCCAGTAATGGCGTACCACGAGCACGTCTGCGTAACTCGAAACGACCCGGGCGGTGTCGGCAACCGTTTCGCCCTTCGCTGTCGATGAAGCTCGCATATCCGAACAGCTGATCACCGAGCCGCCGAGACGTTGCATGGCCGACTCGAAGGAAAGCCGCGTGCGGGTGCTGGGTTCGTAAAAGAGCGTAGCCATAATCTGCCCAACGGCCACTTTGTCGCTCCTGAGCTTGGGCGCGGAATCCGCCAGATCGAAAATCTCCTCGATCTCGTCATTGCTCAGATCAGCAATCGATATAAGGTTTCGCCAGGACATCGTCTGAATCTTTACACCGCGGTTTTTGTCTTCCAGCGGACGACGGCAACTCGGTCGATCCCATCACATTCTTCAAGCATCACATTAATTCTTTCATCTTCCCCTGCCTCCACATTCTTGCCGACAATATCCGCTCGAATCGGCAGCTCCCGGGCGCCGCGATCTATCAGAACAGCAACCAGGATGCGCTTCGGCTGTCCAAGCCGGCCAACAGCTTCCAGGGCCGCCCGGATCGTGCGGCCACGAAAGATCACGTCATCTACCAATACAACGGTCTTGTCGTCGACAGCGACCGGAACTTCAAAAGGGACGACGGCCGCAGCGGCCAAGTCATGGGTTCGGTCATCTCGATATTGACTAATGTCGATGACGCCGACGGGAGGAATCGTTTTGGTGACCGCCTCGATCTTTCTCGCTATGCGCCGGGCCAGATGCACGCCGCGGGAACGAATGCCGATGAGCGCCAGCTCGTTGGGGGTCGTTGTTTTCTCGACGACCTCATGGGCCATACGGCTGAGGGTTCTACTCAGTTCCTCTGGCTCTAACAAAATCTGTGTCTCTTGGGTCATGATCAAAAAAAAGACCCCCTCGGGAATCCGAGAGAGTCTAATGCATTACCGTCTATTAGGATTACTTTCGTCATGCAACCTTTTCCGATCTCACAGGATCGAGTTAAAAGGAATAATCTTTTGTAGCGTGCGCGGCAGTGAAAGTCAATTGGGATCGCATGCGAAGGTAGTAACTCATCTCCTTCACTTCGTTCAGAATGGACAACCAGTCAAATGTCATTCTGAGCAGAGCGAAGAATCTTTCTTTGTCCGGTTCAGTTTAACCGGCTGCCGTTCGCAAACGAGTCACTAGCTTTACACGGGCAATTCGATGATCTCAGCGTTGATTTGCTTATTTTGAATGAAAAGCCTTCCCACCGCGACGGGCAATTTGAATCGTCTCGGTCCGGCGCTTCCGGGATTCAAGTAGAGAACACCGTTGCGTGTCGATACTGAAGGGTTGTGGGAATGGCCGCTGACGACGACCTGATAGCCTCGCGCGGCGGGATCGCAATCCAGCTCCTTCACGTTGTGAATGATGAACAGCCGCTTACCGCCCGCCCGTACCAACTTGGTATCCGGTAAAGGCTTGGCCCAAATTCCCGTATCGTTATTTCCTTTGATGGCGACCACCGGAGCAACGACTTTCAAGGCGCTCAATGACTTCGGGCTTTCCGATGTCGCCGGCGTGGAGAATAAGCTCGACGCCCTGAAGAGCCTCGAGAGCCTGCGGCCGTATCAAGCCATGGGTGTCGGAAATAAGGCCGATCACATGGAGATCGATTTGCTTTTTTGTTCGTGCACGAGACAAAAGAAACTCGTCAAGTAATAATTGGGTTGATTTGAGTTTTGCGGTGACCCTATACTAACTTTGACAAGTAGGGAGGTGTTATGTTCCCTCATCTCAAAGGCTTCAGTCTTCAACAGTGGATCGATGAGAACCGCGGCAACTGGGGACAGCGCAGAGTCATTTGGGAAAATTCGGACTTCATTGCTTTTGTTACCCGAGGTCCCAACCGGCGCAAAGATTTTCACATCAACCCTGGAGATGAGATCTTCTACCAACTCGAAGGCGAACTCAATCTCCATTATCTTGGGAAGGATGGTAAATCGGAGCTCGCTCGTTTTAAAGGCCGGGGACTTATTTCTTCTGCCGGCCAACATTCCCCATTCGCCGCGGCGCGCCGACGGTTCGTGGACCTTTGTCGTCGAGCGAACACGCCAAGCGAAGGAGCAGGACCGGTTTATCTGGATTTGCGAAGAGTGCGGCGATACGTTGCACGAGACCACCGTCCGTTTCGACGAACCCTCCGACGCGGTTGCCACAGCAACCGCTGCGATGAAGGCCGACCCCAAGCTGGCCACCTGTAATCGGTGCGGAGGGATTTTGGAGTTATGAAAGTTCGTCATGCCCCGGAAGGCATGTCCTGAGCCGCGTCGAAGGGCGGGCATCCAGGTCGCAAGCACGGGGCAAAAGTTTTTGAGACTGGATTCCGTTTTCACGGGAATGACGGCGGATTACGAAGGTGCTTCGGATCACAAATCTTTTTTCTGGCAGACTAACCAGCTTGCTGCTTTGCTTGTAATTGCCCGCCAAACATTAGGCGGTGTTAACGGTAGTGTTTGGATTCTTACTCCAACGGCTCGCGACACCGCGTTGGCGATGGCCGATGCCACTGGAAGCAGCCCACCTTCACCGAGCCCTTTCGAACCGAACGGGCCCGGGCCATTGCCGTTTTCGATCAGGATCGTTTGCAAGTGTTGCGGTAGGTCTTCAAACATAGGCACTCGATAATCAACGAGATTGGGATTCAATAACTGGCCATCCTCGTAAACCATTTCCTCCATCAAGGTATGGCCGATGCCAAACATTACGGCGCCCTCATCTTGACCGATACACTGATCGGGGTTGATGGCCTTGCCGGCATCTGCCGCTGAGACGTATTTGAGTAGACGAATCACCCCGGTTTCTGGATCTACTTCGACTTCGACAGCGCCCCAGCCGATCTCCCAAAACGTTGTCGTGGAACCCAAGATCGCCTTTTTGCTCCTTTTGTCTTTATAGAGCCCTTTACCTATGATTTCTCCCGCTTTGCTGCCAAAAAAATCTACAATCACTTTACCATAAGGAACACCTTCGCCCTCGCCTAAATGAACTTTTCCCTGGTGAAGCGCGAGGTGATCAACTTTTTGTTTCAGCACTTTCGCGGCGCACTGGAGCAATTGCTTTTTTGCGTCCTGCGCCGCCCGTTGCACCGCTGTGCCCATGACAACCATCGAACTGCTCGCACTCGTGGAGATATCGTAGGGTGTCATGTCGGTATCGAGTTGCGCCACGGTGATTTGATCCAGGTTTATGGCAAGCTCCTCTGCCACGACTTGGCTGAGCGCCGTTCGCGGGCCCTGGCCCACTTCGACAGTACCGGTGAGAAGCACCACGCTGCCGTCCGACGACATTTTCACCGTAGCGCCGGCAACTTTGTAAGTCCCGCCGGCGTCTTTCATGCAGCAGCTGATGCCTTTCGCACTATTGGGTTTCGTGCTCTTCTGCCGCCAATTGATGGCGTCGGCAACTTTCACTAGACCTTCCTTCAGATCGCAATCCACCGGAGTGTCACCCGCAGTGTAAAGATCGCCCTTCTTGAGGAGGTTTTTGACGCGAAAGTCCAAAGGATCGATACCAAGCCGCTCGGCAATCATGTCCATTTGAGATTCATAGGCCCAGGTCACCTGCAGCGCGCCAAAACCTCGGAACGCACCCGCCGGAACCGTATTTGTATAAACCCCGTAAGCTTCAACCTTTGCCTGAGGGGTTTTGTAAGGGCCTAAAGAACGGTAGCCAGCTTTCTGTGTTACCCGAGGTCCCGCGTCGGCATAGGCTCCGGTGTCCATATAGACTTGGCATTCTCGAGCGACCAACCGACCGTCTTTCGTCACTCCGGTCTTAACCGTTACCCGCGCCGGATGGCGAGTCACGGTCTTGAAGCTTTCGCTGACGGATAGTGCGAGCTTTACCGGCCGCTGGGTCTTCCACGACAGCGCCGCTGCGATGGGCTCCGCCTTGACGTAGAGCTTGCCGCCGTATCCTCCGCCCACATAGGGAACGATAACCCGAACGCGGCTAAGCGGCAGCCGAAAGATTCCCGACAAATGGTCCCGGAGTGTAAACGGATCCTGGCATGAGGCCCAAACTGTAAGCTTATCGCCATCATAGTAGGCAATGTTAATGTGCGGCTCTAAGGAATAGTGCTGTACCTTCTGGAATCGAAATGTGTCCTCGAACACAAAATCAGACTCAGCGAAACCTTTCTCCACATCGCCGCGATTGAATCCAAGGTAATAACAAATATTGGTGCCATTAAATCTTTCAGGCGTCCCGTAAACCGAGCCGCGCAGCTCCGCCCGGGCGACGTCGCCTTCGTGGACCTGGATGGCACCCGGCCGGATGGCTTCTTCTATATCCGTAACCTTGGGCAACTCGTCGTATTCCACTTCGATAAGATCCAAAGCTTCGTCCGCAAGCGCCGGGTCTTCGGCGACAACGGCAGCCACCGGATCGCCGACGTATCTCACCTTGTCCACAGCGACGATGGATTGATCTTTGTAGGTCGCGCCGTATTTGTAATTGAATTCCTTGATGTCGTCTCGGGTGAGAGTGGCGATGACGCCGGTCAACTGTTGGGCCTTGGAAGCATCCACTTTCACCAAGCGGGCATGCGCCACGGGGCTGCGCAGAATCTTGGCGTAGGCCATCCCGGGCAACTGCAGATCGCCGGTATAGAGCGCCTTGCCGGTGACTTTTTCGATGCCGTCGACCCGGCGCGCATTTTTCCCGGCAACGTTGAAGCTATGCGTCGTTTTCATTCAATGGAGGCTCAGATAACAAACGGCCCGGTACCTTCGGCGCGGTGGCTGATGGCGCTACTTACGAATCTTCGGACTGTCTTTTTCCGGAAAATAGAGATTGCAGTACGGACAATGAAAATCCATTCCCGAACCTAACATATGCGGATTGACAACAAATATTTTCTTGCACGTTGGACATGTAACTTCTACTGCCTGACCCATCGCCTACCTCGCAATCATCTTGATTTTGAAAAATTCAATTAACCGCAAAGAACACATAGACCTCTTTCCTCTGCGTCCTTTGCGTTCTCTGCGGTAAAATTCTTCTCTTCTCTCTTTTGTTTCGCAATTACGCCCAGTACGTGGTTCGGTCGGTTGGAATATGCTGGAGCACCTCTCCAGGTACGTAATCTTCCAACTTGATGCGCGCCATTGCATCATCCGGGCACTTGGATACCGGCGAGAATGGCCGATCCAAAGGCCTGGTCGCGTCGACGATCATGCCGGAGGTCTTGATCTCATCCAGTAACGAAGGATCCAAAAAGTTGCCGCGGAACAACGGCTGAAGGATCGACACCTGCTTGTGCGGTTGCACGCGCGTGGCAAACGCCCAGAGAATATCGGTCGGGTTAAACACGTCAATGTCATCATCGAACACGAACACGTTCTTAGTGTGATCAAAAGTCAGCGCCGCAGCCGCGGCGCGGCCGGGATCGCCCTCCGACATCTTTTTCATCGAGATAAAAACATTGTAATGCGCATGGCGCCCCTGTTTACAAACCGCGGTGACACCTGGGACGGCCTCGCGGCAGCGGCGGAGGTAAGCTCCTTCACGCGGCAGGTCCATCCAGGGCTTATCGCCTTCCGGCGTAATGACTGACTGATACATGGCGCCGTTCCGATAATTGATGGCTTTTATCTGGTACTCGGCGCACGTCGTATAGCGTTGGGGCCCAAGATAGCCCGGCGCCTCGCCGAAGGGTCCCTCAACCACCCGTTTGTTCGGGATCAACACTCCTTCGATGACGATCTCCGCATCGGCTGGAATCAAAAGATCCTCGCCGAAGGTTTCCGACGGCGTCAAACGGAGCGGCTCGCCCAGGTAACCCCCAATAACGTCGTACTCACTGACTTCGAACGGGCCGCTGTAACAGGCGCCCATGTGGAACGCCGGATGATGGCCGAGAACGGTCGCAACGGGCATTTCCTCGTTGCGCGACTCATAATCGCGGTAAATCTTCCAGAGATGACGCGGCGAAGCGTACAGCGCGGTGGTGTTCTTCGACTTGACCTCCATACGGTGGTACGAACAGTTGTAAATCCCGCTTTTCTTGTCTTTGGTCACGGTCGATAAAACGATATAGGGCCCGCCGTCCATCTCGTGGTGGCGCATGATGGGAATTTCATAAAGATCCACTTCTTTCCCGGTCATGACGTTTTCCTTAACCGGAGCGCTCCTCTTGTCCACGATGGTGGGAGGAATGCGATGTTCTTCCATTTCCAGACACTTTTCGGCCATCTCGGGACGGCTTGACGACCTCGGCATGCCCAAAGCGATCTGCGCCTTTCCCTGGGAGATTTCGCAGTTCATCGTTAGCTTGATCGGCCCGATTTTACCGTTAAGATTCAACGGCTTATCAAAGATGATGATCGGAAATTTTTTCTGCGCGCCAAGATGTTTGATGATCGCCGTGACGTCGTAATTAGCCGGATTGACTTCTTTGCTGATGTGAATCACTTCACCGGGAAGCTCCCGTTGGCAGTCTTCGATAAAGGTCCTCAGGCTCTTAGGCATGTAATCCCTCCAAAAATATTATGAAAAATTTTATGCAAAAGATTTATCCAAAGCTCCGAATTTTGTCAATCGAGGTATCTTTGATGATCTCCGTGATTCTGATTTCGAATTGAACAATGCCTTTCCGAGGATCTTGTTATCGCGCCCGACGACCGCGATCCTATTCGCGGCGACGGTACACAAGAAGGATCATCAATCCGAGCGCGTAGCCGCCGACAAGGCTTGTAAACGCCACGCCCCAGGCGAACACGCTACGATTTCCGCCAGCGAAGTCGAGCACAGCACCGAAAATGACCGGGGCGACGAAGGCCGCACCGAAGCCAAGAAAGGAATGCGCCGCCATCGCAACGCCTCGTTGCTGCGGCTCTGCAGACGTGAGTAACCCCGCAGTAAGTGCGGCGGAATCAGCCATGATCACGAGAAAGTACACGCACGCAAGCGCAAAAACGAATGGCCCTGGTAACACGGCACCGAACCCCACCGCGCAGGCAAGGGCTGCCGACACGCTCATGATTGCGACCACAACGCGCGGCCGACCGAACCGCGCGGCGATTTCATTGCCGAGGATACTGGCAGTGGGACCGATAAGATTGATCGCCGCCGCCAATGTGGCGGCGCTCGCAAGCATCGGTTCAGCCGGAGCGCGTATAGCGCCCGCAAAGGCAAAAAACGCGACCATCCAGGAACGGAAGCCGAACAATTCCCAGCAGTGAGCGGCGTACGCGAGGATGTAGCCACCGGCAGCGCGGTTGCGGAAGACCGATCCGAAATTAAGCGACATCGAGGCGATCTCCGCTGCGGGATGCGGAGAGCGCGGCGGCATCCGCAAAAATACCAGCAGCCCCGCGGTGATCGGTCCGACGCCGGCTGCCGCGAACGCCCAGCGCCACCCGGCTGCGGTCGTAACAGCGCCAGCCATCCATAACGACAGAGCCGCGCCGACACCGAACGTGGAGGTATAGATGGCGACCGAGCGGCTTTGATGCGGACCTTCGATATGATCGGAGAGAATTTTCAAGCCTGGCATATAAGTTCCCGCAAGGCCCGCGCCGGCAATCCCTTGCACCATGAGTGCCGACCAGAAACCATTAGCGAAGAGTGCAAATCCAAACGCAGCGACACTCGATAACATGCAGGAGAACAGATAGATACGGCGCGCGTCGATCCGATCGGTCATGCCCGTAAGAAACGGCACGGCGGCCATATAGCCGGCATAGTACACGCCGCTAATCGTGCCCGCTTCAGAATTGCTAACGCTCCAGGTTGTAATGAGCAGAGGCAGCAACGCGGCAAAGGTGGCATAGCCGGTCATGCTCATCGCGTGCGCGCAGCTCAAAAGCAAAGTGACGCGCTGTGCCGGCAGGGAAACATGGCGCCGGGGAATCACGCTGTCAGCCGCCGAGAAATAAGCGCCCGACGTCCGGATGCTGGAGGAGGCTGTCGCCGGTATCGGCCATGGCGACCGAACCGGATATCAAGAGATAACCGATGTCGGCAAATTCCAGTCCCTTTTTGGCATTCTGCTCAACCATGACAATCGCCTTGCCCTCATCGTGTTGCAGGCCAGAGAGAATCTCGAACACCATGTCGATATAGCGCGGTTCCAGACCGATGGACGGTTCATCTACGAGTAGAATTCGTGGCTCCATGACCAGAGCCCGTCCGATCTCGAGTAGCCGCCGTTCTCCGCCGGAGAGTACGCGCGCAGGTTGCTTGCGGCGCTCGGCCAGCGGCTTATACTTTTCAAATACGCGCTCGGACGCCTCTTTTGACTGCGCCGGGCTCGCCAGCAGATAGCCGCCCATCCATAGGTTTTCTTCGACCGTCATATCGGGAAATACGGAGTTGTCCTGCAAGATATAAGCGATGCCTGCCCGCTGAAGCTTCTTATTTGCCGTGAGCCGGGTGATGTCTTCGCCACTGACGTGGATAGCGCCACTGTAGATACGGGTGAAGCCGTAAATCGAGTGGAGCACGGTTGATTTGCCAGCGCCGTTGGGTCCGATCAGGCAAAGCGATTGTCCGCTGGCGACCTGGAGATCAATGCCGTGGAGGATCTCCATCTTACCGTAACCCGCGTGTAGTTTTTGGATCGCAAGCAGCGGCTTGCCGGCAGCAAGCTCGGCAAGCCGGTCTTCGCTCGGGCCTTCGCCCGCGATACGCGCTGCCTGGTGCGCCACTTCATCGGCAGAAATCACGTCGTCGCCAAAGTCGGCCTCGCCATCGACAGGCGGGAGAGTTTTCGCGCTCATTAGTGCGTCCCCAGATAGGCTTCGATCACCCGGCTGTCCTTCCTGACCTTCTCAGGCTCGCCCTCGGCGAGCAACTCACCGTGTGCGAGACAATAAATGTATTCGGCGAGATTCATGATCACACGCATGTTGTGCTCGATCACTAGCAAAGTGATGCCGAATTCACGGTTAGCTCGACGTAACCGATTCATCAAGCCGTTGATAAGCGTCGGATTGATGCCGGCCGTCGGTTCGTCGAGGAGCAACATTCGCGGCTGATTCATCAACGCCATCGCGAGCTCGAGCAACTTTTGCTGCCCGAAGGACATGTCCCCCGCGGGCAGCAGACGCTTGGCGTACAAACCGACGAATTGCAATAATTCTTCCGCACGACGCAAATCCTGGGGCGTGGAGCGGCGCAACATCGACCACCAGCGTTGCCGGGCTCGCGGCACGCTCACGAGCATATTTTGAACGCAGGTCATCTTTTCGAAGATGCGGGTCTGCTGGAACGTGCGGAGGAGACCGAGACGGGCGATCTGGCTAACGCCGAGCGTTGCCAGCTCGTGACCTTCAAACCGAATTGAGCCGGCGTCAATCGGGTGGTAGCCGACAATCGAGTTAAAAAGCGTGGTCTTGCCCGAGCCATTGGGTCCGATCAAGCCGACGATCTTACCTTCCGGCACTTCGAGAGTGATCTTGTCGTTCGCCACGACGCCGCCGAAAGCTTTGGTGACGCCTCTCACTTCAAGAATGGGTTTCACTGGCGGTCTCCGGCGGTAGGATCTTCGAATCGACACGGTAACCAAATCGCTCGGGCCAGCGCTCACGCGCCCAGCCGAGAATTCCCAAAGGAAAAAAGACGACTGTCAAAGCGATCAGTAGCCCCAGAGCCACGCGTTGCCAGCCGAGAAAGTAGGTCCAGAAGACTTCCTGGGTCACATGAAAGATGACTGCGCCAATGACCGGCCCCCACAGCGTACCCTTGCCGCCCAATATCGCCATGAGCACCATCCATACGCCGTAGGTGGAACCGGCAAAAGCGACATCCCGCGGATCGATAAAGCCGACTATATTGCCCACGACTCCGCCGGTGAGCCCGAGAAAAAACGCCGCGATGCACCATGCGGTGGTTTTGTGGCGTGTCGTGCGGATTCCTAAAGCTTCGGCCTTGTCCTCATCGTCGCGAATCGCGTTGATCGTCAAGCCGAACTGTCCGGAATACAACCAGCGCAAGACTGGGAATGTGAGCGCCGCAATGGCAAACATGAGATAATAGAAAAAAGTCTCGCGTGCTCCGGCCGGGCCGGGATAGAGCGGAGTCACCATACCCGAGCCCGCGCCGATGTAGTCCCAGCCGCTGGCAAATTCCCCCGCGGCAACCCCAAGGCCCAGCGTCCCGATGGCAAAATAGTGCCCACGCAGACCAAGGATGGCTGAACCAAGCAAGGCCGCAAGAGCGACCGCGAGCACGGCCCCCATACCCATGCCCGTGAATAACGCCGCGTAGTAGCCAAGTCCGGAATCGCGCTGAACGACCGCGCAGGCGTACATGCCGACACCGAAAAACACAATATTGCCGAACGAGTTATAACCCATCTGCCCGCCGAGAAGATCCCACGTGAGCGCAAATACGATCATTAACCAGAGAAATGCCAACTGAGTTCGGTAATCCGGTGCCAGGACAGGCGCCGCAATGGCAACGGCAATAAGACCAGCGTAAAGTAGAAGACCTGCGACTGTCCGGCTCATTGCAGGTATCTCCGCTCTCGACCAAGCCAGAACCGGCGCCACACCAAGATCATTACCAGCAGACTAAAAACGAAAGCAGCCTGATATTCCGTCCCCAGAATAAAACCTGCAAAGTTCTCGGCAATGCTGAGAGCGATTCCCGCGCCAAGTACGGCGCCCACGTTACCGAGACCGGCGACGATCACGATCATAAACGATCGTAGCGTATAGGGTAATCCGAGATACGGATGAATGATCCAGGTCATCGCGACGAGCGCCCCTACGGCGCCACAAATGGCTGCATTGAGCGCGAAAGTCCAGGCATAAACCTGGTCTGTGGCGACACCCAGAATTCGCGCGGCGCGCGCGTTCTGGGCCGTCGCGCGGATTGCCTGACCCATACGCGAGCGCTTGAGAAACAGCATTGTCACCCCGCCCACAATCAGCGCAGCAGCAAATGCGACGAGTTTAATTTCCGGAACCGTCACGAGACCACCGAATAGAAGGATCGTTTCAAGACCGGAATCCGCTGTGCGAACGTCGGCGCCGAACAACTGGTTCGCGACCTGCTGCAGTACGATACTCAGGCCAAACGTTGCCAGGATCGAGATGAACAGGTCTTTGTCGACGACCCGGTAAATGACGGTCTTATAAAGAGCCCAGCCGAAAATAAATAACAAGACCGCTGCGAGGGGGATGCCAAACAGTGGGTGGATTCCAGCAATATACAAATAATATGCAGTGTAACCGCCGAGCATAACGAACTCCCCCTGGGCGATGTTGATAATATTCATTACGCCCCACACGAGAGCCATGCCGAAGGCGGCGAGCGCGAAAATCGCTCCAATCAGAAGTCCGTCCAGCAACAGCTGAACGGACAAAATCGGCGCATTGAAAAGTAGTTCGATATTTTCCATTGCGGCAGATTTGTCCCGATCCGGCGTTCGGTTGGATCGGGACAAACGCGTCAACGGAGTCAGGTTTTACTTGAGCGGGAATTTGACTTCCGCTTCGGCCCATTTGGTGGGCGCCACTACCCGGTACTTACCATCCTGGATTTGGTACAGGATCATCGGTTTGGCGATGTTCTTGCCGGTCTGGTCAAACTTGATGTGACCGTAGAAAGTCTCCATCTCGGTAGCCGCGATCGCGTCACGTAGCTTTTCCGGCTCGAAACACTGACAGCGTTGGAACGCATCGGCGAACACCTGTACCGTAGCCGACGACTCGGCGGCCTGGTAGGGTGGCTCATATTGATACGTCTTCGCAAAAAGCTTGGCATAGTCTTCGGCTCGCCCAAATAACTTGTCCGAGTATTTCAGGCTACTGTCCCATTGCGAGGCGCATAGGAATCCTTGCGCCGCCGCGGGCATCGTCTCGGCGACTTTAGCCGAGTCGCAGTGCGTGGTTGCCATCATCGGCGTCCGCACTTTCATCTGATTCGTTTGCCGCACGACCAACGTCGCGCCCTTTTCATGCCCCGACACCACCAGAAGATCGGGCTTGAGCGCCTTGACCTTGGTTAAAGTCGCAGCCATGTCATTGATTTCGGGCGGCAACTTGTCGTCGATAACGATTTTCATGCCGTACTTCTTGGCGTCTTCGACGACACCGGATCGGACGTCCCGGCTGAACGGATCGTTCTCGAATGCCATGGCGATCGTGCCCTGGTCCGGCTTCTTACCAATGGCCGGAGCCTTCTCGGCCATGAGAGTAATCGCTGATTTGAGATAGTAATCGGTGCTGGATAGCGTAGCGAACAGATATTTGTAACCTTTATCGAACAGCGAAAGCGCGGCTCCGTTACCTTCAATCATAGGGATCTTGTACTTCTCAGTCACCGGCGCCATTGCTGTGGTCAGTCCGGAACTATAGGGACCCAGCATGTATTTTACGTTGTCCTGGTTGATAAGACGCTCTGCAAGCTGGGCCGCGCGGGCCGGCGTAGACTCATCGTCATAGTAAACGATTTTTAGCTTATAAGTCTTGCCTGCGATCTTGAGTCCACCGCTCTCATTGATTCGTTGCACTGCCAAATCGTACCCGTGCTGTGTATTCTTGCCGTTGGTGGAATATTTGCCGGTCAGTGAAACCGCCGCGCCCAGAATTATCGTATCCCCCTCTACCTTGGCGGTCGCGTTTTCACTGCCCGCGATGAGCAGTGCGCCGGCAACGAGCGAAGCCAAACCAGTCTTAAAAATGAATTTCAGCATGGTTTAATCCTCCTTTTAGTCGATCGTTTCGCATATGCCGTTACCATAAAAACAGCCGATAAAGAGGACCGATGCGATTTGACGGAAGATACTACCACTCGACGAAGTGCATCGCGGAGTTTCTGCGGGCTCTACTTAGAAGGGAACCTCCTAAGCCGAGATTACCAATCCAAGTATTCGTTAGCTTGCCCGGACCCTCGGCGATCGCGGAACGCACTGGCCGAGCGAATCGGTCCTGAGTCTAGGCTATCGCACGGCATGGTTAAGTCAACTGGCCTGCTTTCAAGGCGTAGTTGACATAAAAGTGCGATAGCGAGGCGATATAGCCGTCGTTATGAAGGATTCTGCTGAACCCGACTATTCAGGAAAATTCGGGATGATGAAACAATCGACCATAGAGAAAAAGTAGATTGTCGAATTCACGAGAGAATTTTTTTGATATCATTTTATTTTTGGCAGAAGACCATCGCGCGATTAGAGAAGTGAGACGAAAGAAGCACGGGCCAGGTTTAGTGCTTTTCTACAGCCGTCTCAAGTCGGCTATTTGGGTGTCAGCTGTTTAGCTGACAGGGCGACCGAGGACAAAGATGATACGCAAATAGAAATGAGGTTAGAGAGTAAGTGATGGTGAGGAAAGATACTCCGCCAGGATGGATTTGATCGTAGGAGAAAATTGAGCTCACCGTTTGCCAGCCCAGCCGGACCATCGTTCTGTCAACGCGGCCTGATTGGGAACAGCCAGAATGCAAGAAAGTTGGTTGCCGCATGCAATACAATGCACCAGATGATTCCCAAGCGTATTCTCGTAAAGGCTAAAATGAAGCCCCCGATAATCTGCGGCAACACCAACAGTGGAGCCAACACCAGAGTCTCAGCAGAAAACGATGAGAATCGGTAGTTGGTGAGGTGGAACAGCCCGAAAGCGAAGCAGCTAATGTAAACGACGGCTCTAAAGTGACCGAACCATATCCTAGTGGTAAAGCGTTTGACCGGCTCGGTCCGCAGCACAACATGTACAACGGATGCTACCAATAGCGCAAAAACTGCGCTCCATAACCACCGTGTTGCCAAGCCAAAAATTCCGAGCTTTAGAAGCAGCCGTCGGACCGTAAATAACACAACGATCAGGGCCGAGATCGTAAGATTGATTTCGCTGTATCTTAGAGGGAGCCGAAAAGTGAGTTCTTCGGCAACGGGAGCGAGTAGAACCGAGATCCAGAGACGCGATCCCGCTAGACCCACTATAGGAGACACTCCGAGATGCTTTAATATGGGAATGCCGACGAAGAATGCGCTGATGAGCGTAAGGAACACGTCGTACCCAAGCAAAGAGCAGCCCAGGATCAACGGGTTAGCCCCTTTCGTGACCGGTTTAGAGGGGTTGAAGCAGAATCTAGTAAGAGCTGAGATGGTGGAAATTCCGGACCTGCCACAAAGCAAGCCAAGGGACAAAAGAAGCAGCAATAACGCAAAGGCCAAGTTGCCAGCGCGCACGTATAACCCCGCACCCCATAGCCCCGCGGCCCAGCCAACAACCCAAAGCACATTCCATAAAACGCGCCATGGATACCAGGTTGATTGTACGCGTGGCATAGCCACCCATCAAGATCAGGTAAATGATTGGATGACGATCTTACTTTAGCCGCTTCCGGTCATAATTCGTTAGAAAGAAAATTCAACCGGCATCGCCGGCTTGTTTTTCTGCCATCACTTAATCACTTTATCCGCCCGCGCCAACACATTCGGCGGGATTGTAAGGCCTATCTGTTTAGCGGTTTTCAGATTGATGACGAACTCGAACTTTGTCGGTTGCTCGACTGGCAGGTCGCTGGGCTTGGCTCCCTTCAAGATTCTGTCCACGAAATAGGCGACGCGCCGGTAACTGTCCGCGAGGTCCGCCCCGTAGTACATGAGGCCGCCGGCATCTACAGCTTCTTCGACGCCATACATCGCCGGCAGTCGGTTCTTTAACGCAAAGCCCGCAATCCGTTGTACGTTAGCACGTATTTGCCGGCCTCCGCCGGGCACAAAGATTCCATCCGGGCGCTGCTTATTTAGGGCAGCGAATACCTTCTCTAAACCGTCCGCATCGCGTACCTCCCAAGACTTAAGAGTCAATCCCAGCGCACGCGCCGTGACAGGGAGACCCTTTCTTACCTCGTTCGCAGTGCCCTGAGCGGCAGGATCGTAGAGAACCGCGACACTGGAAACCTTGGGAACGGCTTCTTTGAATAGCTCAAGCCGCTTACCACCTAGTTCACGGCCAAGGTTTGTGATGCCGGTAACGTTGCCACCGGGACGGGCAAGGCTTTCAACGAAGCCTGCTTTCACAGGATCAGTCCCAACGCCCACCATGACGATCGGAATCGTCTTGGTTGCATTCTTGGCTGCCCGGATCTCCGGGTCCCCTCCCGATACCACGATCAAATCAACCTTCAGACGCACCAGTTCAACGGCAAGTTCAGGAAGCCGATCGAGCTTACCTTGCGAATAGCGATAATCGAAGGCGATGTTTTGTCCTTCTGTGTAGCCAAGCTCACGTAGTGCCATCCGAATCGGCTTAGAACGCCGGAAATCAGTAGTGGGGTCGGTCGACGATAGATACCCTACTCGGGAAACTTTCTTCGGCTGCTGCGCGGCGGTGAGATTGCAAAGCGCTAAGAGCAGAGCGCCAAGCGCGAAAAGCAGGACATTTTTTCTCATCTGTTCTCCGGTTCTTTCCGCTTGGCTCTTTACCCCATGCGCTTTGCCGTCATCGGATTACCTTATCGGCTCGATACGGCACGGACTGCGAAATCGTCACGCCGACCTGAGCTTGACTCTAACGTTGATACCGACTCCAACTTGTCTGTAATCTAATGCCATTGTAAACTCCAAGCGGTGTTAATCGATGAATTGCTGTGGCCTCAGGATCGAATTAATCATATCGGTAGACACCGCGTGCGACCGGAAGAGGTTGAAGAAGTATGTTTCGGCAACCCCTGGGTACGACGCACCAAAGCAACTGGCAAAAACCCAGTTTACTATGTCCTCGGCCAAACCCGTTCTGGCCGGTACTTGTTTTGTGTTGTGGTCCAGTTTCCCAATCGCAAAGGTTTCCCGGTCACCGCTCGAGCTATGACGGAAAAAGAAAAGCGACAATTCAGGCGATGGAAAAGACAATGAAAGCACGTAAGATCCCTTCCACTGATTCAATCGAAGAACTTGCTCGGTTCTGGGACCGCCATGACCTGACAGATTTCGAGGACCAACTTGAGGAAGTCAGTGCTCCGGTATTTACTCGTAAGTCCACCACAGCGGTGACGGTTCGATTGCGTCCTAACGAAGCCAAAGAAATCAAGCGAGTTGCCAAAACCAAACGTGTGCCAGAAGCGACGTTAATACGCCGCTGGGTCATCGAGAAACTGCGCGCCTCCGGCACGTCGTCTAGAAAGCGCTGATCTTCACGGGTGGATACAACCCTAGCCTTTCGCCCCTCTTGGGTCACCGAATCACCCTGTCCGCTCGCGCCAATACGTTGGGTGGGATCGCCTACCTATTTTAGATTTTCGATTTTGGATACATCAACTCCGCTCAGTACAGGTTTTAGATTGTTCGATCATCGGATAACTCGATCTGCTCTGGCCAATACGTTCGGGGGTATGGTCAATCCGATCTGTTTCGCTGCTTTCAGATTGATGATGAACTCGAACTTCTTCGGCTGCTCCACCGGGAGATCGGCGGGCTTGGCACCTTTAAGAATCTTATCAACGTAAGTGGCGGCGCGTCGAAACAAGTCTGTAATGCTCACACTGTAGGTCATGAGACCACCGTCTTCGACAAATTCTCCATGGAGTGGTATATCGCCGGGATTCGGTTTTTGACCGCGAGTTCTACAACCTGTTTTCGTCCAAAAGTGATGACGGGGTTCTGCAACGTAAGAACTGCGGCAGCACGACCCTTACTCGCGCTTGGAACGCAATCTCCAAATCTTTGGGAACTCTTACTTCTAAGTATTGAACTTGCACCCCCAGCACTCCTGCAGCGAGTTCTATGTCTTTTAACGCTTGCGTATTGCCTGGCTCGGCCGAAGTCCCGAAGACGGCTAGGCGGGAGAGTCTAGGAATAGTCTCCTTTAGAATCTCTAGTTGTTTGCCGCTTATCACTGGGGAGAGATTTGACATCCGGTAATGTTTCCGCCAGGTCGCGCAAGGCTCGCAACAAAACCCGACCCTACGGGGTCACCTTCATTACCCATGACAATGGGAATCGTAGCTGTCGCTTCCTTGGCGGAACGGGTCGCTGCCGGACCAGCCGTGACGATGACATCAACCTTGGAACGCGCTAGTTCCACCGCGAGGCTAGTTACTTCATTCGATTTGCCCTCTCCAAACCGATACTCAATGATAATATTTTTTCCCTCCAAGTATCCAAGTTCACGCAGCCCTTCGCGGAAGGCCTCTACCCGGGCCGCCACAATAGAAGCGGAGGCCGCGCCTAGCAAAGCAATCCGAGGAATTTTCGCTGGCTGCTGCGCCCAAACTGGATCGCAAAGCGCAGGAGCAAGGGTAAGCGCAAACCAATAACTGTCTTTCTCATTAGGCTTTTCCCGGTGTTTTTCTTGCTCTCTGGCCCTTGCTCCTTGCTCCATGCTATTTAATTACTTTATCCGCTCGCGCCAGCACATTCGGCGGAATCGTGAGGCCGATCTGCTTGGCGGCTTTCAGATTGATGATGAATTCAAAGTTTATCGGTTGCTCCACGGGAAGATCGGCTGGCTTAGTTCCCTTTAGAATCTTGTCTACGAACACCGCTGCTCGTCGCGCCAAGTCGTCACGCCGCGCGTTGTAGCTCATAAGCCCACCGTCCTCGACAAATTCTCGCCTATAGTAAATCGCAGGAAGCTGACTCTTGGCTGCAAATTCCACAATCCGTTTCCTCTGTGCAGTAGCGAACGGGCCATTTGTTACAATGAGAGCTTCGGTACGCGCCTTGGAGATGGCTTCCAATGCGCGACTAAGATCGTCGGGGTTTTTTACCACCTCAAATTGAAGCTTGAGTCCCAATGATCGGGCTGCTTCTTCGGTATCTTTCAGTGTCACCGTAGAGCCGAGGGTACCCGGGCCCCGAAGGTCAATTACGTGTGAGAGCCGTGGAAGGGTTTCCTTGAGCAACTCAAGCAGTTTCCCTCTTAGTTCAGCGGAAAGACTCGCCAGCCCCGTGATATTACCGCCAGGCCGGGCAAGGCTCGCGACCAAACCTGCTCCTACGGGATCAGTTTCATTTGTCATAACAATGGGAATCGTGCTCGTTGCTCCTTTGGCTGCGCGTGTATCTGCCGCGCCGCCCGTAACGATGACATCAACCTTTAGCTGGACTAGCTCAGCCGCATTTCGTCGGACCTGAGCGGGCCTTCCCTGCGCAAATCGCCATTCAATGACGATGTTCTGCCCTTCGACGTATCCCAGTTCGCGCAGTCCCTGGCGAAATGCCTCTTCGTTGTTTTCTCCGGAACTACTCGCTGATTGATAGCCGATCCGTGGGATTTTAGTTGGCTGCTGCGCCTGAGCGGGGAAGCAGGGAGCAAGGAGCATGGAGCAAAGAGCCAGAAACACAGCGGCGCAAAGGCCTCGCGCTAATTGCCACACGCTGAACGACCTTTCAACGAATTTTTTCCTCATTAGTTCTCCAGTGTGTTTTCTGGCTCCCTGCCCACAGCTCCGTGCTCCCTGCTATTTGATGACCTTATCCGCCCTCGCCAGCACGTTGGGCGGAAAGTGAGCCCGATCTGCTTGGCGGCTTTGAGATTAATGATGAGATCGAACTTGATCGGCTGCTCCACGGGAAGGTCCGCTGGCTTTGCGCCCTTCAAAATCTTGTCCACATAAGTGGCCGCGCGCCGGTGCAGGTCGGCCAAGTTCGTCCCGTAGGACATGAGGCCACCGGACTCCACAAACAAGCTAAAGGGGTACATCCCCGGCAGCCGGTTCTTTGCCGACAGGTCCACGATCTGCGTTCGACGTTCGATGGTGACAGCATGCGGCAGTACGATAAGCCCCTGGGGATGGCCCTTGGTGAGATTCGCGAAGGCGTGCTCGATCTCGGCTGGTCCCACCACCTCTTGGCGCTGGGGAGTCACCTTCAACGCTTGGGCCGTCGCTTGGATCTGTGCCCAATAGGTGCGGTGGGACGAGGTCTGGGAAACTGCGAGGACGGCGACGCGGGAGATCTTGGGAACCGCCTCCCTGAGCAGCTCCACCCATTTCCCTGCGAACTCTTCGGCTTGATTTGAGAAGCCGGTAATGTTCCCGGCCGGCCGCGCGAGGCTGGCGACGAAGCCGCTCTCAACAGGATCGCCCATACCCGCCACGACGATGGGTACGGTTCGGCTCGCCTGCCGAAGAGCTGCCACCGCTGCGTTGCTCTGTGTAACGATCACGTCTACCCTGAGATTGATCAGCTCGTCGGCAAGGGCCGGGAAGCGATCGGGCGTTCCCTCCGCCCAGCGGTAGTCAATGAAGATGTTCCGGCCCTCGACGTAGCCAAGTTCGCGCAGCCCTTGGCGGAAAGCTTCAAGGAGGGGGGCGCCCGCGGAAGGGGTGAAGGCACCCAGGTAACCTATCCGCGGGATCTTCGCCGGCTGCTGCGCGTGGGTGGGGAGGCAAGGAGCGAGGAGCATGGAGCAAAGAGCAAGAAACACTGCGGCGTAACGGCTTCGCGCCAAGAGCGAAGCGTTAAACGAATTGTCCAAGACCTGTCTTCTCATTGAGTTCTCCCATGGGTTTTTCTGGCTCCCTGCTCTTAGCTCCATGCTTCCGTGCTATCTTATGACCTTGTCCGCCCTTGCCAGCGCGTTAGGCGGGATCGCCTACCTATTTTAGATTTTCGATTTTGGATACATCGACTCCGCTCAGTACAGGTTTTAGATTGTTCTATCATCGGATAACTCGATCTGCTCTGGCCAATACGTTCGGGGGTATTGCCAATCCGATCTGCTTGGCTGCTTTCAGATTGATGATGAACTCGAACTTCGTCGGTTGCTCCACAGGCAGGTCAGCCGGCTTGGCGCCTTTCAAAATCTTGTCAACATAAGTAGCAGCGCGACGAAACAAGTCGGCACCGCTCACGCCATATATCATCAGCCCGCCGGCTTCCACAAATTCTTCCCTGTAGTATATCGCCGGTAGCCGGTTTTTTACCGCGAGGTCAATTATCTGTGCTCGCTGAGTATTAGCGACGGGGTTCTGTAGTACGAGGAAAGCTTCCGCGCGCCTTTTGATGGCGGCTTGGAATGCATTCTCGACATCCTGTGGACTTAGAACGTCGAAGTATTGAAGCTTAACCTTGAGAGCCCCAGCAGCAATTTCCACCTCTTTTAGCACTTGTGCGTTGCCCGAGTAGGTTGAAGTCCCGAAGACGGCCACGCGAGAGAGCTTGGGAATCATCTCCTTCAGAAGCTCCAACTGTTTTCCGCTTATTTCTGGCGCAAGCGTGGACAATCCCGTAATGTTCCCGCCAGGCCGCGCAAGACTGGCCACGATCCCAGAACCGACCGGATCGCTATCGTTAGTCATGACAATGGGAATCGTAACGGTTGCTTCCTTGGCGGGACGAGTCGCCGCGGGACCAGCCGCGACAATGACGTCGACTTTGAGCCGAACCAGTTCGGCCGCAAGGTCAGGCAGCCGATCGAGTTTTCCATTCGCCCACCGCCAATCGATAAGAATGGTTTTACCCTCGACATGCCCGAGCTCGCGCAATCCCTGCCGGAATGCTTCAGTGCGGGTCGCGTTAGCGGAAGGGACGGTAGTAGCTAGGTATCCGATCGCGGGATTGTCGTCCGTTGCTGCGCCGTGGCCGCAGCCACACAGGTCGCCAAAGTCACAAAGATTGGAAAGAGTCGCACGACGATGTGCTTCATGCCTCCACCTATTTTCGATTTTAGATTTTAGATTGCCGATTGAACGGAGAACTTCCATTTACGCCTTTGAAGTGCTCGAATCGACGCTACCGTCATCGCTATGATCTCATTGGTTTCCTGCAACAATTCCGACAGCCGAGCCTCTGCTATGAGCTCGGATTCAATAAGTAGTTCCATCCAGTACCCTGATTCGTCCGCCTCTTCTTCAACTATCCGGAGTTTGGCGATCACATCGGCTGTGGACTTGCCGCGACACGCTGCTCGATAGTTAACGCCAATCGAAGTGCCAGATCGGATCAACTGTCTACCTAGGACATCCGCGCTCCGGTTCCTCGGCAAGGCGTTCGACGACTTTGATGACGCGTAATGTAGCTGCTTTGTGCGCTTCTTGAATAAGTTTTCATCTATCTTTTTTCTCCCGCAATCGAAAATCGAAAATGTCATCTTATGACCCGATCCGCCCGCGCTAGAACGTTCGGCGGAATTGTTAATCCGATCTGCTTAGCCGCCTTCAGGTTGATTACGAACTCGAATTTTGTCGGTTGCTCGACCGGTAGATCTTGCGGCTTGGCACCCTTGAGAATCTTGTCCACGTAGGTGGCGGCGCGGCGGTACAGATCGCTAAGCAGAGGACCATAAGCCGCGATGCCGCCTTCCTCGGCAAATTGTCGAGTCGGATACATGCCAGGAAGGCGATGCTTTAGCGCCAGCTCGGCAATCTGTTTTGAGTGAAGGGTAACAAGCGGACTCAATACAACCAAAAGGGCATCAACGTGAGCCTTCGACATCTCTACAAATGCCTTGTCGATGTCATCAGCCTCGCGCAACTCAATGGGATGTAGCGGTACCGATAACGCTTTTGCCGCATCCTGAGTTTCCTTGAAACCTAAGCTGACCCTACTCCACAGCGCCGCTACGCGGCGGCTTTTTGGAAACGCTTCTTTGAGCAGCTCGACCCGTTTGCCGCTGAGATCGGACGCAAGGACCGTCAGACCCGTAATATTTCCCCCGGGCTTCGCTAAACTCTCCGCCAAGCCTCGCTCTATCGGACCGCCGCTGGTCATGACGATCGGCACGGTGCTCGTCACCTTGCGCGCCGCCTGAGCGCTGAGCGACGAGGTGGTAACGATGACATTTACTTGTTTTTGTACCAGATCGGCAGCCAGATCCGGCAAGCGATCGTAATTGCCTTCGGCAAAGCGGTATTCGAAAATTACGTTCTTTCCTTCGGTGTAGCCACGTTCGCGCATCCCTTGTTTAAACGATTCCAGGTGCGGCTGATCCTGCCCGCCAACGAAGAGAATCCCGACGTGGGGAATTTTTGGGGTCTGCTGCGCCCAAACTAGAGCGCAAAGCGCATGGAGCAAAGCGGTAAGCGCAAAGCCAATAACTGTCTTTCTCATAGATTTCTCCCGGTGTTTTTCTTGCTCTTTGCCCTTTGCTCCATGCTATTTAATTACTTTATCCGCTCTCGCCAGCACGTTGGGCGGGATCGTCAAACCGATCCGTTTCGCGGTTTTAAGATTGATGATAAACTCAAACTTCTTCGGCTGCTCTACCGGTAAATCCGCCGGCTTGGCGCCTTTCAAAATCTTGTCAACGTAAGTAGCAGCGCGACGAAACAAATCGGTATAGCTGACGCCGTAGAACACGAGGCCACCGTCTTCCACATACTCTGGCCTGCTGTATATTGCGGGAAGCCGGTTTTTTATCGCGCGGTCTGCCACCTGTCCTCTTTGAGCGGTGAGGAGAGGGGTCGTCACCACGAGGACTGCATCGGCGTGCTGTTTGGTTGCGGCGTGGAAGGCAGTCTCGATATCCTTGGGTTCTCGTATTTCCAGATATTGAATCTGCACCCGTAACGCATCCGCGGCGAGGTTGATCTCTCTTAAGGCTTGCGGGTGGCCCGGTTGGCTCGCATTCCCGAGAACGGCCACGCGGGAGAGCTTAGGAACGATTTCCTTTAGAAGCTCTATTTGCTTTCCGCTTATCTCCGGAGCAAGGGTTGCCAGTCCAGTTATGTTCCCGCCAGGGCGGGCAAGGCTCTCAACAAATCCGCTGCCGACAGGATCATCATCATAGCCCATGACGATGGGAATCGTAGCAGTCGCTTGCTTCGCAACGCGAGTGGGTGGCGGCCCCCCCGAGACGATCACGTCTACGTTAAGACGCACTAGCTCGGCTGCAAGTGCAGACAAGCGATCCGCTTTCCCTTCTGAAGATCGCCACTCGATAACAATGTTTTTTCCCTCCACGTACCCAAGCTCACGCAGGCCCTGTCGGAACGCCTCGATACGAGCCGAGATAGTGGAAGGCGGTACAGCAAGGAGAAACCCGATGTGGGGGACCTTCGCCGGCTGCTGCGCCTGGGCGGGGAAGCAGGGAGCAAGGAGCATGGAGCAAAGAGCCAGAAACACAGCGGCGCAACGGCTTCGCGCTAAGAGGGAAGCATTAAACGAACTGTCCAAGACCTGTTTTCTCATTGAGTTCTCCCGTGGGTTTTTCTGGCTCCCTGCTCTTAGCTTCATGCTTCCCTGCTATCTTATGACCTTGTCTGCCCTCGCTAGCACGTTGGGCGGGATCGTGAAGCCGATTTGCTTAGCTGCTTTGAGGTTGACGATGAATTCGAACTTTGTGGGTTGTTCGACGGGCAGGTCGGCCGGCTTGGCGCCCTTCAGAATCTTGTCCACATAGGTGGCGGCGCGGTGGTACAGGGCAGCAAAGCTTACGCCATAGCTCATCAGCCCTCCATCGTCCACCCACTGGGACTGCGGGTAGATTGCCGGCAGCCGATTCTTTAGCGCGAGTTCCGCGATCTGTTTGCGTTTGGGATTGAAAACCGGAGTCTGCAACACGAGCATTGCGCCGGCCCGTTCTTTATTTGCGGCTTGGAATGCAGGCTCAATATCTCGCGGATCTGCTATCTCGAGGTATTGAAGCTTTACCCCAAAGGCCCCCGCGGCAAGTTCAATTTCTCTCAAGGTTTGCGCGTTACCCGGTTCGGCTGAAGTTCCCAGAACAGCCACGCGGGAGAGCCGTGGAACGATCTCCTTGAGAAGCTCCAGTTGTTTTCCGCTCAACTCCGGTGAAAGCGCCGATAGACCCGTGATGTTTCCTCCCGGCCGCGCAAGACCGGCAATGAAACCATTGCCGACGGGGTCGGGATCAAATGCCATGACGATGGGAATCGTAGCTGTTGCCTGTTTGGCCGCGCGGGTCATGGTCGGGCCGCTCGTAACGATGACATTTACTTTGAGGCGCACGACCTCGGCGGCTAGTTCACTCTGTCGTTCGACCTTGCCGTCTCCAGATCGCCACTCGATGACGATATTTTTCCCTTCTACGTAACCCAGTTCCCGCATCCCCTGACGGAAGGCCTCGTTGCGAGCGACGTTTGAGGAAAGCGACGAGATGGTCAGGTATCCCACGTGCGGGATTTTTCTCTGTTGTTGGGCCGACGCGGTCGAACAAACCGCAAAGAGTGTGGCGCATATTAGAATTGCGGATTTGAGATTGCGGAATGCGGATTTTAGGTCAATGTCGAGACAGTGAAACAAAATTCGATCCATTGCTGTTTCCCCTCAATTCGAAATTCGCAATCCGAAATTATCTAATAACCTTGTCCGCCCGCGCCAGCACATTCGGCGGAATCGTGAGCCCGATCTGCTTCGCCGTTTTGAGATTTACCACCAGCTCGAACTTTGTCGGCTGCTCCACCGGTAGGTCGGCAGGCTTACGGCCTTTCAAGATTTTATCCACAAAGCTCGCTACTCGTTCATACATCTCCATAACGTCCGCACCGTAAAACATGAGCCCACCTACATCCACCGCATCTCTGGCGTCATACATTGACGGCAACCGGCTCTTTATGGCAAAGGCCGTAGTTCGTTCAAAGCTACGTTGCATCAGTGGGCCGCCAAGCACAGAGATTCCATCAGGGCGCTCCTTGTTTATCGACGCGAATACTCTGTAAAAGCCATTCGCATCGCGTACATCACGACGCAATATCGTTAGATTCAGCGCGCGCGCCGATGATGAGAGCACTTCCTTGAACTCCAACATGTTGCGCTTATTGTTAGCCTCGTAAAGGATGGCGATGCGGGTAGCTTTCGGAACCGCTTCTTTGAGCAGCTCCAGCCGTTTGCCGCCGAGATAACCAGAGATATTTATATAACCGGTAATGTTCCCGCCGGGACGGGCAAGACTTTCGATCAGGCCGGCCTCGACGGGATCGGTCCCACCACCCACCATAACAATCGGAATCGTCTGGGTCGCATTCTTGGCTTCCAGGATCGGCCTGTAGCCTCCCGCTACGAGAATGACGTCAACCTTCAGATTCACCAGTTCGGCCGCAAGCCCAGGAAGCCGATCAAGCTTGCCTTCTGCACTTCGGTACTCCATCGAAATATTCCGTCCTTCGACGTAACCGAGGACTTGCAATGCCCGGCGAATCTCCTGCTTGCGGTCGGAGTCAAGTGCCGCCGGCTGCGTGGTCAGATACCCGATCCGTGCAACTTTTTGCTGCGCCTCGGCGAACCTGCCTGCCGCAAGAAGGCCAAGTGTAACTAGGCAGACAACTTTCTTATTCATGGCCTTTCCCTTTTAGCGCAATGGTTATGCCAAAAAACGGAGGCTATGCAAATCACAACTTATGGATGAATACGGGCTAAAAAGCGTCTCAAATTTGCTACAGGAAGAGTAGCAAATTTGATTCAATTGAAAAGGAAATGTTGAAAAAGTCTTGGCATACATCAGTTCGATGAAACGAAAGCACATTGAAATCCTTGAATTCCACAAGAGGTGGCGTGCTATTTTCAGCATCTCAACTGTAATCTTCAGCCAAAGCCAGACTGGGCACGCTTTTTAGCTTTCATTGCTGCCAGTGCAACTTAACGAGGAGATATGAGAACCGACTGCGGTCGCGCAAGGTGCACCTAGCATGATGTTTCGTAAATCAGTCGACGTTTGGCGTTGTGAGAATTTCGTTCCTCTGATCAGGGCTTATTTCCTATTAGTCTGCATAGAGTCGGTCTATGAATCCGCTTCGCTCAAGTTCATCGATGAACGACGAATCAGTAATGTCGGATTCCTTCAGCGACACCGCGGCCGGGTATTTCTTCACAAGAAAGTGACGCAACGACTGCATTTCTGGAAATGATGGCCGCGGAACCCGTTGAAATACCGGTACGTGAAAGGCGTGCAGTTCCTCCGCCGCTTTTCGATCCTCGATCTTCAAGTAGCGTTGCAACAAAGGCACCACGATGTCCGGCCGCGTCTTAAACAAATGAATCGTCTCGACGAAACCCTTCATGACGTTCATCACAAGCTCGCGGTTGGAAGCGATCAACTTCCGCGTGGTCGCGAATATGGACGGCGTATCGAAGGAAGACATCGGAAAGGCATTCCAGCCGTAGCGAACTTGGCCGCTAAAGCGCAGATCGATCGGCAGCGCTCCCGCGTCGATTTCTCCGGATGCCAATGCATCATAGATTCGCTCGAATTTGATTAAGGGCAGGTAGATTGCAGTGGCGCCCGCTTTCTCGATCGTGATCCGGGTCGCCACGCTGGTCTGTCCGGTGTCAGTCAGCACTCCGACTTTCTTTCCGCCGAGCTGTGCCAATTGAGTGATCTCCTTCCTGGTCATGACGAAGGACATCGGGAAGACCGATGTGGGCGTCGCCAGGATCACCACGTCCCGGCCTTTGAGGACTTCTTCCGCCACTGGCACGGTTCCGGTGTGGGCGAACTCCCAATCGCCGCGGACGAGCCCGCCCGCAGCCTCCGGACCTCCGACCGCAATGGCCGGCAGGGTCATGTCGATCCCTCGCTTTTTGAAGAGACCGGCTTCGGCTCCGAGCCAAGCGGTACTTTGCCAGGTTGCTAGCAGCCCGGTTGCGACTCGAACACGCTGTGAAGTCGTCGAAGAGCCTTGCGCCCGCGCGAAGTGCGCAGCGGCCGGAAGCACGGCAGCTGCCGCAGCGAGACGCAAAAAATTGCGGCGACAAAGTTTCATGGTGTCCTCCTGGCCAACGCGGAGCACGGCGCCGCATCTCATGATGCCCAACTATTAAGTGAACTGCCGGCTCTTCCGGCGGCGTATTCGGGATCACTGCATCTTAGAGGAGCAAAATCTGCTGCGATATCCTTTCAACAAGGCGACCTTTTCAACCTTCTCCCGGCAGCGCAACTGACTGTTAATCCTTTCTAGAAACGGGATCAAGTCAGCTGTTCAGCTGACACCTCGGAAAGTAGGACCAACAGGGTCTTTACCATCGGCCTTTGGTTCGATGGGGCGGGCCATCAGGCTCAAAATAGTGAACGTGATCGCCCATTAGCACATGCGCATAGAGCCGGTAACCAAATCGCACGGAAGGCGGTGCAGGCCACTGCCTTGACTTCTTCTGCCTTGTCGGGATATCTCGGGCTTAGCGATAGTCATCTCCCGCTCTTTGAGACACTCCTATGCTGACCGATAACCCGAAAGGCAATTTTAGGTTCATCACAGGCATTGCCCCTTTTTCTTTCGGCGTCGTCGCGAACCCGGGCTATGAGATTGTGCACGTGACCTTTCATCCTCTTCCCCACTTGCAGAGAGGCTTCACCTTGATTGAGCGCCATCTGCAGAGCCTGCAGCGACCATTGCAAGCGTTGTGTGGCATGGAGTTACGTATTTCTAGTCCGCTTTCGCCCCAAGCCTTCGACGAGTTCAACCAGCCTTACATTGAGAAGCTCGCGAGCTGGAACATGTTGGTTGACGGCCTCAATCCGGTGGCGCGGAGTAATCTCGCTCTTGCTGTCAATCCCGTCCATGAGCCGTCGGTTTACGGATTCTCTTACACTGTGCCTGCATCTCGGGAAGGTACCACTTTTCTTGTGGCCGGCACCCCTGAAGTGCGGGCGAGATCGGGGGCCGAACGCGATATTGTCGCTCCGGGTGATGTCTCGCCGGTCGGGTTGCGGCAAAAAGCCGCGTATGTCCTCGAAGCCTTGACGGCGCGGTTGCGGGAGCTACAGGTTACCTGGACAGAGGTCACTACCGTCGAGGTTTATACGGTGCACGATCTCTATCCTGTACTGGCAACCACGCTTCTCCCCGCCTTGCAGGGCGCGGGTCGCCACGGCATCCGCTGGCATTACGCCCGTCCGCCTGTGATCGAGGTGGAATACGAGATGGACGTGCGCGGGGTGCACCACGAATTGATCTTGCCAGGATAACCCGCGAAAAAACTTCAATACACTTGGCCGGTGCAGTGTGGTCGTTAATCTCAATTATCGTGAACCGGTCTTCGCCGACGAAATTCCAGCCGTGCATTAATCGTGCGAGCGAAGCGAATGCCCTGAACATCGCGAGGCTGCTGCACCCACGTCTTCTGGTAAGCCGTGGACCAGCTCGCAGGGATATCAGGGCTTCTGCGTAGACCCCTTCTCCCTGATCGCAGCACGGACCTTGCTAGCAACGTCGGGTGGAAATCTGCTGAAGCCCGTGAGCTGTCTTCGCGTGTTCTGCCGCCTTGGCCATCACTTCAGCCTCGTCCTTGCCCTCCATAACGGCCTGGCAACCCGGCATCAAATCTCCGCATCTGAGTTCCTTAGCCATATCGCCTCCTTTCTTCCTTCGAACCGATTAAAACTCCATCAGGTCTTTGGCGACCAGCACCTGGCCGGAAAAGTGTTTCTTCACCTCCTCGGCCCATGACGTGTAATCTTCAGTACCGACCCTCTGGGTCAGGTGCGACAGCACCACGGTCTTGACATTGGCGCGTGTCGCCATCGTCGCAATATCGTCCAGCGTCATATGACCCTGAGTGGCCTGTCGCATAATGCCTTCCTGCTCTGCAGGGGTCATGGCTTGCCAACGGCCGTCATTGATCATCATTTGCTTCCGATCCTCGCACGAAGAAGTTTCGGTGACGAGTACATCGGCGCCTTTCGCAAGTTCGGTGACGGCATCGCTTGGGCCGGTATCCCCAGTAAACACGATGACGCGATCAGGCGTTTCAAAGCGATAGGAATAGGACTTGTGCTTGCCGGCAGCCGGGCCTTTATGGAAAGCAAAATGGCTGTTTTCGACCGCCGCCACCTTGATGTTTGCGTCCTGATAAATGTCGCCAAGCCCGACATCGTGACCGAAAAAGATGTCGGCTATCGGCACGGTGCGACCGCCATCGGCAATTCTGATCTCCGCGCTTATGCGTGAAATACTGCACAGCGGCCTTGACTAGCTCTTCTGTCCTTGAGCGGGCCATAGACGTGGATCGGCTTCGTACGTTGGCGATCCCACGCCAGGGACATCAGCGTACCAAGGCCAGCCGTGTGATCGTCATGATGGTGCGTAATGAAAATCATTCCAATCTCTCGCAGATCAATACCAGCCTCCGCAATGCGGCGTGCGGCGCCGTCGCCGGCATCAACGACATAATGCGTCCCGTTAACGGTTAAGAGATTGGACGATTGCGCCCGCTCCGGCCGAAGCGACGGACCAGCCGCCGTTCCGAGCGTGATGAGACGTGACGATAGCTTTTGCATGTTTCCTCCGTGTGCGGCCGGCCAACCTGACGACAAGCAGCGCATTACGATCCACGGCCGCCTGTACCACCACGGGGTTAAGCGGCAATATCACTTGTTCTCAATACGCGGCAGTACAGACTCTATCTCAACGCGCCATGCCCACGATCTGCGCTCGCACCCGACGTTGCGTTTCACGGTTTCTCCGCCAGGATGAAGTACTCAACCACGCGTTTTTCCATCGCACACCGGCTAAAGTTCCTGATGCGCTCGGCGGTATCGTCACCAAGGATCAAGTGGACCGCGTTGAGCGGCGGGTCGCCGCGCTCCGCACGAGCGCGCATCTCTTTTAAGGATGCGAGGATCGCGTCGCTGAGATCGATCTCTTCCTTGATCCGCAGACCACCCTCCTCGAGCGCCTGGCGCATCATCGCCGGGGTGACGACGAAGCTGGCCGATGTGTCGGTTGCCCAAGGCAAAGGAAAGATAAGGGCGCCGCCAGGTCCTTGCCCAACCTCGGAGCAGGAGAAGCGACCGCCGCTTTTGAGCACTCGGGCTACTTCCGAGGCGAGCTTTTTCTTGTCCGGAATATTCATGGTGACGTTGTGGCACCAGACGTGATCGAACGTACCGTCAGCGAACGGCAAGGCGAGGGCGTCGGCCTCCCGGAATTCGATGCGGTCGTCCATCCCGCACCGACGGGTCAACTCCCGCGCAATTTCGATAAACTGCGGCGTGAGGTCAATGGCGGTCACGCGGCAGCCGCGATGTCGCGGCAATGACACGCGAGCAACCGCCGACGCCGCACCCCAGGTCCAACACGTGCATACTCGAATTGATGGCCGCGCGCTCGATATGCTCTCGCGTGGTTTCGACTCCGCGCGCGTGGAGTTGGTCGAAGGGAAAGAAATCCTGATATGCCGGGTGCTCCGGGTCAATGCCTCGCTCCAGGAGAAATGCGGTCACGCGATCCAGGATTCCACTCGTAGCGTATCGCTGTCGTACCGCGGCGGTGCCGTCTGTCATGATCTCCCTCCTCTATTATCAGAACTTTCCAACATAACTACCAGCGTATTATCGACTGCATGGACCGAAGCATGGAAAATGAAACCAGTAATCAAGACTACAAGAATCGTGAACATCGGCCCTTCCTTATATCTTCTTTATAGAAAATTACCGAAAACAGCGAAACTATCTGTCACCTGCGATGAGGTTTTTGTGCTGCCACTCTGGCCGGGAAAGTCCTCAAACAACGCTTTTACCATCTCAGGCAGAACTTTAGCCAATTGGTCACTAAGGCCGCTACTCACGACCTTTCCCTCGTAAAGTTTCTTTATTGTTCCCTCCGCAAGCGCTTGCTTATCAACATGACCTCTCGCCAGCGTCCTGTGGGATCCCAACGTCAAGATTCATTTATTCCCCAGTTCTCTTTGGGCTTGTTTCAGCATCGTGAGATCCGCCACTTGACTGATGGAAATTTCGTTGTTCACCTTGGCGCTCTTCTTTGCTTCTTCGATCACAACACGGAGTCCGTCTTCGGGTACGGTTCGTCTTCACTATAAGCGTTCGAAACCGAGTCGTATGTGGCCGTTGCAACTTCCCTATCGATCTTCTGCCACTCCATTAGAAATTGAATAGTCCCTTCGCGCTCCGTACGAATATACCGGTTGGCCTTAATCCCTGCCTCGATCACCCGCTTGACCTCGTCCGGCCTTTCCTTGATCTTTTTAGTTGTGGTGCTGAGACCGCCCTCCGGATAAGTGAGAAGATCCTGCGCCCGAGCGAGAATGTTAAAACCCAACTTCTTAGCAAAGAAATCAAAGGGAGGAGGGACCACCGCCGCAGCAATCAAGCCCTGCTGCAAAGCGGCAAGGCGAGAATCCGCTGAACCACCGGGAACGGATTTCAATCCTTGTCCGGGTCAAGGCCAAAATGCTTCAATATCAGCCGCGTTACGATATGAGGACTACTTCCGATGACGCCAATCCCGATCGCTTTGCCCTTGAGGTCCATAATCGATTTAAACTGCGGCTGTGCAATCAGTATAATCGGAAGGGTGGGCACGTAGGTGGCCACGAGTCTGACCGAAACTCCCCTAATTGCCGCGGTGACCACAGGGCCAACGCCGGCATAATAATCAATCTCTCCATTCGCCAGCGCGGGCACCGCTGCCTGCGGCCTTATCTGAACTATCTCGGCATCGATACCTTCCTCCCTAAGAAAGCCCTTCTTCTGCGCCAGAGGCAGAGTGATAAAATGACCAACGGTTGAGGGATAACCGATAACCGATTCTGACCTTCGGAGCCTGTCAATGAAATGAGACACGCCCGATTGAGAAATTAGACTACAATATCCTCGCTCAGCTGATTTCCCCCCCTAGCCAGACCCTTACCGATGGCTGATCGTTCGTTATAGGGCAATTATGGAAGCCGTTTTTGTGCTCGATGCCCGTCATCGATGAATTCATAACCTCTGGGCTCTGCGGCCGAGAGATTTCTCTGGGTTTGTTGATCCATGCGGCAGTCGGTAACAGAGCGGGGCTTGGCAAGCCACGCACAAAACGGTGAGGATTTTTCTCATAGGCTTGCTTGAGTACTTCGGTCCTCTGTTCGCGTCGGTTTGCCGCCAGCCCATAGTGAACCTCGTACGGCGTTAAGTATCCCAAGCCAGAGTGATGATGCTCGTGGTTGTACCAGGGGAAAAACTCGGTCAAGAATCGGTGCGCATCTTGGTAACAACCAAAGCGCTCGGGAAACTCGGGGCGGTACTTCATGGTCTTGAATTGGCTCTCCGAATACGGGTTGTCATTGGAGACATACGGGCGGCTGTGGGTCTTGGTCACTCCCAGCCCCGCCAACAAAAATGCCACCGCCTTGGATGTCATCGGCGCCCCCCGATCCGCATGCACCGTGAGGCACCCGGGCTCGATGTCGTGGCGCTCCACGCTTTGCTCGATGAGTTTCTTGGCCAACTCGGCCGATTCCCGGTACGCCAGCATCCAGCCCACCACATAACGGCTAAAAATATCCAGGATCACGTAGAGGTAAAAATACGTCCACTTCGTCGGCCCCAACAGCTTGGTAATATCCCACGACCACACCTCGTTTTGCCCAGTCGCGATGAGCTCAGGGGCTTGATAACGGGGATGTCTGATCTGATCTCTTCGTTCTCTGACTTGCTGATGGGTTGCCAAGATCCGGTACATCGTACGCTCGGAGCACAGATAGCTTCCCTCATCTAAAAGCGTGGCATAGATTTCCCCAGGCGCTTGGTCGCAAAACCGCTCGCTGTTAACCACCCCCAGCACGTCCTCTCGCTCGCTTACCGATAAGGCCCGAGGATGAATCCGTTCGGTTACAACTCCTGGGCTCGGTCGTTGCCATCGGTAGTAGCTGGCCCGCCCAATTCCCACCCCCGCGCAGATCGATTCCACCGTATACGTTGCCTTGTTTTCTCCGACCACCCCCATCAGTCTGTCTCGGCGCTCTTTGCCAGTTCGATCCCCAAAATCTCCGAGACTTTTTTTTGCAGCTCCACTATCCCTTCGGCCCGCTCCGCCCTGCGCTTAAGCCGCGCATTGTCCCGCTCCAACTCCCGCACCCTCTCGGCTAACGGGTTTTTCTCCCGCCGCTGCGGCCCGCGCTTCCTCCCCTTTAGCCCCGCCAGCTCTCCGGTCTCCCGTTGCTTGCGCCATGTGGTCAAATTCGACCAGTACAAACCTTCCCGCCGCAAAAGCGCCCCGATCTCTCCGGGCTGCTTGCAACTATCCGCCTCTCGCAAAACCTTCGCTTTGTATTCCCCAGTGAACCGCCGCCGCTCCCCCTTCGCCACCACTTCCACCTCCGTTAAAGATTTCACACCGTTACTTCCTGTTTCCACCTGCTTTTCCTTACTCGCCCTCTACACTAAACTATTGGCGGGTAAGTGTCTCATTCACATTGGCAGAGAGGGCTTGTCTGCGGCATGGACTGAGGTTTGAAAAACAAAAACAACAATCAAAGATCCAAGAAGTTTGTTCATAATCATCTCCTAGTGATTAGCTCACGGTCTCGAAAGCTTACACGATAGTTCCAGTGTAGTGACTCTTAAATGAAGGCACTTATTGTTCGTCATAACAAAGTGGAAATTCCCGAACAAAGGAATAGACTCGCGCCAAGCCGCAAAGCTCGCCAAGTTCGGAAGGAAGAGTGAACTATCTGGGAACAATTATTGACCGTTATTCTCCGACCTTTGCGGCCTTGGCGTCTTTGCGCGAGATATTCCGAGTTTCAGTGGCGACTCTGCCACGCTGGATCTTCGTGGTGGCTATACACCGGATAAAGTACCAACAGCATGAGACACTACACTAATTGCCAAAGCCGATGCTGCGAAAAAATCCTGTGCTTTTCAGGTTGTCCACAAACGAATTATCGAAGAACTCTTTTGGATTTGCATTCTTGGCCTGGGAAAGTTGTTTCGGGTCAAGGTAGTCTAATTCGGCCTGGATCACTGGCTCGCGCACGGTCAGGCTTGTTTCCCAGTAGGGCGCATAGAAGTCGTAGGTCGCGTCAAGTGTTTTCTGATCGTCGACTTTGAGAAACCTGGCGATTGCTTTTTTCGCACCATCGGGATCTTTTTTCGCCAAAAGAACACCCTCGGCCATTCCTTTGAGAAACGCCCGGACGGTATTCTTATTTTCGTGGAGATGCTTTTCCGTGGTGGCGTAAGCCTGCGAAAGCCCGGGAATGTTCATCGGTGCAATGTCCAATAACAGATTTAGACCCGCCTCACGCGCCTTGAGGTTGAGAGGGGCAGCTAGCGGGCCTGCTGAAATCGCGTTAGAAAGCAAGGTGGTAAGAATGGCTGGGGGCCCCCGACCGTTATAGACAAACTTAACGTCTCGGTCAGGTACAAAACCTTGCTTCTTGAGCGCTTCCCTGACCGCTATATGAGGGGGACTTGACGGTGGCCCGACACCTATGATCTTTCCCTTGAGCTGATGGACGTCCGTGATGCCTTTTGCACCCCAGAGCTGCAAGACAAATTGTTGTGTATGCGCGCCAACATACTTCACAGGTGCACCGTTGAGGCGCGCGGATATAAGAAAATCTCCGTCGACAAAGAAGTCGGTATCCCCGGAAAGGAGGCCTTTGGCCGCCGCCGAGACAGGAATCAACCGGACGTTGGCTTTCAAACCATACCTGGCAAAAAGCCCGGCCTCGGAAGCAACGTAAAGCGGGGTAAAGGCTGCGCTGGAGGAGACGTAGGCGATGGTAACGTTTGGCCTCTCGGGCCTTTCACTGACGTCGGCCCCGGCAACGATAATGGGGAACGTTAGAAGCAAAACCGAGCCGAAGAAGATTTTAGATAGATTCCTAGCTCTCAAAATCACTCGACTGACGTTGAACATTGAGTCTTCCATAGGAACCTGCTCGTCCGTTTCTTAAATCACTTCATCATCTGGATCTTACCGTTATCTCCAAAGGATTTGTGACGGCGATGCGAAATCGCTACTTTTGGGTGTTCCAGTTCTTTAGTTCTTCTGCGCTAGGGGCACGCAGCGCAAACTTAATCCTGTTACGCAACGGTCTCAAGTCGGCTGTTTGGGTGTCAGCTGTTTAGCTGACAGGCGACCGAGGCCAAGCAGTCTGAGAGATGACTTAGCCGCCAGTCGGCAGCAAAGAGAAATGCGGCTAGAGAATGGGCGGTAACAAAGAGAGATACTCAGATAAAATACAAAGAACAAGTGCTACGCGGCTGCTGACACCGAGCTTTCGATAGAGACGCTCCAGATGAGTGTGAACGGTATGCATTGAGATCTTCAGCTCATCCGCGATTGCGAATTCCTTCCGATCGTCGAAAATTCCTTGAATTATCTCCAATTCACGATCCGAAATACGAAGAGATTTAGCAATCGTTTTCCATGCATCGTAAGGCAGGATGGATCGATCAGGCTGCCCCGTGGACTTCAACTTGACAAAATTCTCCGAAACCCCGCCGTTTGTTTTGGTCGCCAAAGCTGAGCGCGGTCTACCACCCACCAAATGAGCTAATCGTTGCATGCTCCACCTCCAGCAGTGAATCCAGATTTAAAGTATCATTTTCTATTGTTTTTCCACGGATTTAATCTACAAGAGCAGTCAAGTCTACTCCATCGCCGACTCGACCTGACTTCACAATATTTTTTCCCTGCTGCCGCGCCCCCTACAAGAACCTTGCCGTGACCGGGGCGTGATCGGGAACTACCCCTCCCGCGATTGGGTGTGGACCGATCATGTTTGGCGTGTCTTCGTTGAGGATGCTCATGGTCGGCACCTGTCGTAAACCGTTCATGCGCTGGCATAAGCGCCTCGCTGGTCAGGATGTGATCGAGGAGCTCGTTTTGCCCGTTGTGCCGCCGCGACCAGCGGATGTTCTCGGGGACGAGCTTCGTGACATTGAACAATCGTTGACCGTCTTGGGCATCCGCCCTCTGGAACGCCCCAGTTGCGTGCGTTGCATCCTCGGGACCGTGCGGCTGGCCGCCTGGCGGACCGTAAAAGATTTCTGTGGTCGCGGCCTCCGGCCCGTCGTTGAGATCGCCCAGGACGACCACTTGCCGGCCCGCCGATAACAGGCTGGTTACGTGCTCCCGTAGACTCGTCGCCTCGGCCGCCCGGCGCTCGAGCGCGAAGTAGGCGGTGTGCGCTCGCAACGTCTCGTTCGTCGTCGACAAGTTTCCTCCGAATGAGAGCAGCTTGGACTTCAGGTGTGCGGTGACGACGTCGATCTGTCCGCCGCCGTGCCCGACGGTAATCTGAAGGGCGGGCCGGGGGAAACCTGCAATGACTTTGACCGTTCCATTGCTGCTGAAGTCACGAACCTCGACGCCTGGCGCGAGCCGAAACTGGTCGATCTGTTGGGGCGGCAGCACGGGAGCGTCGCGGGTGAGGAATGCGACCCGGATCCCGCGATCGTCGGGCGCGGCGGCAAAGTGGTGAAAACCGAGTCTGTTGCTGAGGTCCTGCAGCGCGTTCAGGTCCAGAATCTCTTGTAGCGCGACGACGTCGGATCCCAGAGCTTGCAGGGTCCCGACAAGAAAGTCGAGCTTATCGGAGAAGACCGGATCGGTGCGCGTGAAGTTCTGGACATTCCAGGTCGTGATCGTTATTGACATGGGCAACTTTCCTTACAAAGGATTGACGAGTCACTGGCTGGCGCGCCCCCTCCACGATTCAGAACGTTGCTCTAGATTATCAGCTTTCTCTCGACCATTGTGATGTGACCAAGCAGGTAGGGTGCCAATTAGAAATGGCGGCGCTGATTTTCGACAACACCTGAATTTTATGCGGAATTGTTCCAGCGCCGAGTCCAAGCAGCCCGTCTAAGAGAGCCATGAGTATCCTTTAGAACACAGGGGTGTCTACAAAAATAGATAGTGCGAGTGGTGAATTGCAAGAAGCGCCCCTCACACGAAAGGCGCTGGATAGTGCCTTCGAGGTGTTTCTCTTCAAAGAATTCGTCGCCGATGAAAGCTTGGGCATGGGAATCCCAAGCTCGGCATCAGGCATAAAACGGACTTAATCACCGAGCGAATTTACTGCTCGACTCCTAATGTTTGGCGGCGCCGTTTCCGTTCAAACCAAAGAGCCGCATAGCGTTTCCGCCCAACACTCTTTCTTTATCGTCTTCAGATAGTCTGGGCATAGACTTGATGGTCTGCACCGTTTTGGGCCAAGTCGCTACCGCGTCGCCGTGATCAAAATCGCTGCCGATGATGATGTTGTGATTGGGCCAGCCTTTGATCGTTTCAGGCAGATAGGTTTCCCAAGAGACGGCGGCGATATAGAATTGGTCGAAGTATTCACTCGGAGCTTTGGTGATTTTTTGCTTGCCGTCGAAGAACTGCTTGACCGCCGTTGAAATTCCCGCTTCGCTGGGCGTATGAGCGTTCAGAGTGTGCATTAGCCAGGGTACCCAGCCGATGCCGCCCTCGAAGAAGGCGAACTTTAAGGTCGGGAATCGATCCAGTACGCCGCTGAAAATCAGCCGCGCCGCGCTCACCATGTAGGTCAATGGAAATCCCAGCGCCGTGGGAAAATGCGGAAACCCTTGATAACGTTCTGCGCCCACGAGCCAGGGATGACTGTGCTGCGCTTCAAAAACTCTCGCTCCCGGATGGACCAAGATCGGAATATCAAGCCTGGCAATCTCTTCGTAGAGCGGCCACAACACCTCATTGTCGAGATCCCCGTCCGCCCAGCCACCGCTGAACTTAACCGCTTTCATGCCGAGATCTTGGACCGCCCGGCGCAATTCGCGAATCGACTCCTGGATATCCGGCAAATAGATCCAGGCGCAACCGATGAAACGATCATCGCCGCTGATATCTTCGGCAGTGGTCTCGTTGTATGCGCGTGCCAATTGCCGCCCGAGCTCGGCATCGAGTTCATAGATCAGCATGCGGTTGTCGGGGATCAAAACCTGAATATCGAAACCGTCCTTCTTCATAAATTCGGCGCGCAGCTCTGGACTCCAACGACCCTCTTTGAATGAGTGGATCTTATTGCCGTCCCTATAATAGGTCGCTACCTTCCCCGGCACCGGCTCACCGAAACGAATGAGGTCGCCCTTGTCTGGTGTAACCTCCACATATCCCTTACCGGGATGGGACACTTTGTCGATAAAACGCAGCGGCCAATAATGGGTATCACCGTCGATGTACATGCCTTAATCTCCTTCTTGTCCCTCAATTCAAATCTTGGGTATTCTGATTGTCGTTCGTCGTTCTCAGTTGTCATTTCGACCGGAGGGAGAAATCTATCTTATAACTCCTTGCTCAAGTCCTTCCATTCTGGATTCAATCTTAGCACCAAGCTATCCTTTTTTTCTCGACGCCATCTTTTGATCTCCTTCTCTCGCGCAATTGCAGCGGTAACATCTCTGGTTTCCTCGAAATAGACAAGTTTGTTGACGTTGTACTTTTCAGTAAAGCCCCGGACAAACTTATTCTGATGTTCATAGAGACGCCTCTTGAGATCATTTGTAAATCCGACATACATGACTCGGTGATTCCAATTGGTCAATAGATAGACGTAGTAGGATTTTTCTCCCGCCATAAGATTGCTCGTGTTGTATTCCTGATAGGGAAGGGCTTGATGATAGACCTCGATAATATTACTTGTGGAAATTTAGATCCCTCGCTTTGCTCGGGATGACAACCGCTGCCGCGGTTGTCATTTCACGCCATACCTGGCATACATCTCATCAATAAAACCGCTTTGATCCAATTTTTTCATGAACCGGTCGTCGACCAGATCCTCCACTTTCACCTTCTCCACGTTAGGGTTGCGCAATTTCATCAGCCGTTGAACATTCCGCAAACCGGCTAAATTCGCATGGGGCTTTCGGTCCAGTCCCGTAATGACATCTTTATAACCTTCCTCTGCTTCCTGGTCGTTGATGCGAAGATATTTTTTGAGAATGGCCTGGGCGGTGCTTTTGTTAGCCGGCCCAAAGATAAAGGCCTCGCTTTCCAACAGCGCCTTTAACAAATTCTCGATGGTCTGAGGATTTTTGTCGATGAAGCTGCCTTTGGCGACGATCCCTACGCTCGAGATAGGGATGTTGGCCTTGCTTAGCTCCGCAAGGATCGGATAGCCGTTTTCCCTCAGCGTGCGACTCATCACTCCATCGAGCACCGTTGCATCGATGGTTCCGGTCACCAGCGCCTGCGCGAGAACGGATTGGTCCCCGGCGGCGATTAAACTGATCTTATCCCGGTTCGGATCCAAGCCAAAGTGTTCCAACGCGAGAATGGCCCCCATCCAAACCGTCCCACCGATGCTCTGGACACCGAAAATTTTTCCGCGCAAATCTTCGGGCGTCTTGATGCCCTTTCGAGCCACGACATCATACGTCACCCGGTTGGTAAAGGCCGCCAAAATTTTTAGATCCGATCCACTGGCCGCCGCTCCCAGCACCGCCGTGCCGCCGGTGTAACCGATTTGGATATCCCCGGAGGTCAACGCCGCCACCAGAGTCGGCGCCTGCCGGATGAAAATCATTTCGGCAGGAACGCCGTACTTAGAAAAGAACCCTTGCTCTTTAGCCGCCCAGAGCGGAAGAACTCTTGCGTTGACGGCGGCATGGGCGATGACGCTCTTGGTGGGCGCGGACGCCGCAAGAGCTTTTCCCGAAAGGAATAGCCCAAGAATAATGAACAAAATGGTCATGCATCTCCCCACTGTGTCGACTCCTTTCCTGGATACTCCAATAGAGCAATCGAGATACGAGAACCTTACCGCCCAAATGATCTTAAAGCCCTAGCCCGAGCAGCTTGATCGCGTTCTCCCCCAACACCTTGCGCTTGTTCTCCGCGGAGATCTTTGTGCTCTTGGAGATCGGTCCAGTCACTTGCCCGGGCTGCGACGAATCCCAATGCGGCGAGTCCGTGGCTAAAACCAGGCGGTCGCCGCCGAGATATTCCACCGCCCATTCGAAGAGGCCGTCTTCGAAGGGTTCGCAGCCCACGTACACGCTCTGATTGAAAATATCCGTCGGCCGGCGCTTCTGCCAGGGTACCAGATGCGGTAATTTCTCCCAATGCTCATCCATTCGTGACAACCACCAGGGCATCTGCGAGGCGCCGGTTTCGAGGCAGATAATTTTTAGACCGGGATGTTTTTCGAGGACGCCGCCGCAGAGATAGATCATCAAACAAACCATGCTTTCGATGGTGCGGCCGACCATGTGGGAGAAGAAAAAGTTATCGGCGAACCGCTCCTGGCCCATGGAACCTGTCTTGGTATCGTGAAAGATGATCGGAGTGTTGGTCCTTTCAAGCTCCTCGAAGATCGGGTCGAAGTAGGGGTCCCACCATTCTTTGCCCGGAATCGGCGTCGCTTTGACGTTGAGTGCCTTGCTGCCCATTTCCTTGGAGCGGCGAAGCTCTTTGATCGCCTCATCGGGATCCTGCAGCGGAATAACCCCAGCCCACATGAGCCGGCCGGGTTGCTGTGACGCATAATAGTTCATGTAATTGTTCTGGGCGCGCGCATAGGCGGCCGCCAGCTCCGGGTCGTCGACGAACCAGAGAATGTCCAGCGCCGGTGAGTTCGGTGACAAAACCGCGACGTCGATGCCGTCGAGATCCATATTGCGCACGCGCCCGTGGGGTGTCAGGTCCTCGGGCTTGAACCATTCGTTTTTTTCAGCTTTCTGCCGGCCGAGCTCCGAGCCGATCATGATGCGATTGCCGATGAGCGTCTTGCGCCGTTCGTTGTCTTTGGTCGGCAGCTTTTTCGGCAGATAGGGTTTCCATTTATCTTCAACCGTCTGCTCCCAACTCTCCAAGTCGCCCACCAAATGACTGTCGAGATCAACTACCTTCATTCCATCAATGGCCATAAGTCCATCCTTTCTTTTCAGGGAGAAGCCGTTTTGCCGCCCAAAGCCTGTTCAAGAAATCCATTCTTTTCGAGCTCGCGGAGAATACTCTCGTCAACCAATCGATCCAGGCTGATTTCGCCGATCTTGGGGTTGCGCAATTTCATGAAGCGCTGAATATTTTTCAGCCCATCGACGTTAACGAAGGCCTTTCGATCCGTGCGGCGCACGTAGTCGTCATATCCGTCGTTGGCTGCTACGGGGTCCGTAATGCCGAGTTTCTTCGTCATGATTTCAATCACAGCCTCCTTATTGACGGGATTGAGGACAAAGCCATGACCTTCTATCAGCGCCTTTAAAGTATTGCGTACAACTGCCTGGTGGCTCGTAAGGTAGTCTCCCTTCACCACGACGCTCGTGCCAACCAGCGGGATCTTTTCCAGATCGGCCATGAAATTGTAACCGGAGCGCTTGAGACGGCGGCTGAACACGCCTGCGAGAGACGCGCCCTGAATCGTGCCTGTTTCCAATGCCTGGCTGATGACGCGCTGATCGCCGAAGGCGGCCAATAAGATTTTGTCCCGCTCCGGATTCAAGCCGACTTGCTCCAAACCTAGCATCGCCGACATCCAACCGGTACCCCCGATACTCGTCACGCCGATCCGCTTCCCTTTCAGATCGTCCGGGGTCTTAATCTCAGGACGAACCACGAGATCGGTCTGCACGTAGTTTGAGAAGGCGGCGATGATCTTTACGTCGAGACCGCCCACGGCGGCACCTAAGGTCGCGGTGCCTCCAGTGTATCCGAATTGCAAATCCCCGCTATTCAGGGACGCAACCAAAGTCGGAGAACCGGGGATGAAAACTGTCTGAACGTCGATATTATTCTTGGCGAAGAAGCCTTTCTGTTGGGCCACCCATAGAGTAGTTACGACAGAACTCATGGACGCGTAACCGATGACAACTTTGGTTCGCGACTGACCCAAGCCTACATGAGGCTGAATGGCGAGAAGAAATACTATGGCTATGAACTGAATCAGAATCCGCATCACACCAACTTTCATCCCATGGAAAGGATGCCCACCAATTGAGACCTTTTGCCGGAATAACAGACACCCAGGCAATAAGTCAACGGTTGGGAATTGCACCACCCCGCAGCGTGCTGCGGGAAATCAACCCGTTGTTCTCTTATTCACCGAAACCAATTCGTCCTCTCAGTGCGTGCCAAAGATGGAGTCATAGCGGGTGTGTCTGTCTTGTCTTGAATACTATGTTGGCAATTTGTCTTTCTTTGACCGCGTAATTAACCAGCCGCGCTTTTAGATACGCCGGAACTTCGCTGCGTCATCCGAGCGTCCCGCCACTTGATCCTCACTTTTTCACTCGTGACAGGTAATTTTTACTGAGCGGTTTTTAAGCCGCTTCCAGTGTGACCTGGGCAAGATCAGTGAGTTAGCCCCTTTCGGCGCGGTGGCATTTGCGTTGCTCTGCTCGCGATCCAAATGAAGCGTTCAAAAAATACGAAAGGAGAAAACATGAACAACAAAAAGAGACTCCACTTCTCGACCTCGATCGTTGCCATCAGTCTGACCGCCATGGCCGCTGCCGGCTGCGCCGGTGGACCCCTGACCGCACGGGAAAAAGGCGCAGGCATCGGCGCTCTAGGCGGCGCAGCCGTTGGCGGAGCTATCGGCAGCGCCAAAGGTCATCCCGGAGCCGGCGCAGCCATCGGCGGTGCGGTTGGCCTGGGGGCAGGCGCGCTGATTGGTAACTACATCCAGGGTCAAGAAGACGACGATTACCGACGCTAGGGGTTTACTTAACAAAGGCCTTAACAAGAAAAGGAGAGTTGACTATGAAAAATCTACGAACGATCATTTTGAGCGCAATGGTTACGGGGGTTCTAGTTATCCCAGCAGTATCTGCGACCGCCGACAATAAGGACGGAAAGGAATATTCGCACAGCAAGTGGAAGGGCGATCACGGGAGGCGGACGGCGACCACGGACGGGATCATCGCGGACGATATGACAATCACTACTCGGCGCGATGTTCGTCATGACAACCGTGGCCATCATAATAAGCCTGAGATTCGACAGGATTTCAAAGATATTCGCAATGCCCGCAATGAAGTCAAACAGGGCCGCCAGGAGTTGCGCGGGGATCATCAGGAGCTGAGAAAGGATCGAGCGGAGCTGCGTCGTGATATCCGCAATGGCGCCAGCAAAGAAGAAATCCATAGGGACCGCCAAGAGATCCACGGTGACTTAAAAGAGATCCGCAGCGACCGAAGCAGACCTTCGACAAGACCAGACACAGCTGGAATCAGCCCGTCGCGAGCTTAATAAAGATCTGCGCAAGAGATAGTTCTCTCACGTCGCAGCCTGACCTCGAGCACCCGGCCGTTCGCATGGCGAGCGGTCGGGCCCTGCCGTTTCATCCAAAGCTCTCCTTCTCCCAGTCCCCAAAGTCGATTGCGCGCAGTTTTGACGGTCTGCGTCAAAATAACCGGCAACCGGAAATTTTTACTTGCCGCTATGTAGCCACACTCAAGGATATTTGACCGCGATATATCTCAGGAGGGTGCTTGCCGGCCAGAAATAGCAAGAGAGCGATCTTCACCTGGCTGGCATCCCTTGTGCTTCTACGCTCGGTATGCTGAACAAAACCAAGAAGATATTGATCGTGGACGATGATGACGCGGGTCGAGAATCCCTCGGGGGGTTGATCAAAGGCTTAGGCTACGAAGTCTTGGAAGCCACGACGGGTCTGGAGGCCATCGATAGGGCTTGCAGCCTACGTCCCGACCTAATCATGATGGATCTAGGCCTGCCTGGAATGAACGGAGATGAGGCAACGGCCTGTTTAAAGAGGAACATGTCTACCCGAAACATACCCGTGGTCATCAATACCGCCTGGACCACCGGCTGCAATATTGGAGACCGTGCCGACCGTGCCCTGGAGGCAGGGGCCGAAGAGATCTTGTACAAGCCATTTCACTTACCGATGTTGCGGGATGTTCTGCGCACCTATTTGTTGGCCTAACACGACACGCCATGAGCCGGGTCGGCCCACAAGAGAAAGTGTCTTATGAATGAGTTTCTGTTGCTTGCGGTCGTTGTGGTCTATCTGGCTATCTGTTACGGAAGGCCCATTCGATAGCGATGTTCTTAGAAGGAAGGGCGGCTTCGAGCGCTCAACCTTCAACCTCATGTTCGTCTTGAGCCACCGGCTTCTTGTAACCCATTAAATTGTCAGCTCCGTGAACACGCCAAGGCACATTCGTTACAGGATGATGCTAACTGCCCCGTGCTCCCTTAGTGCTTCCATGTCAAGCACGGCCCGCTTGTAGTGGATTTTCAACTCCCCGTCCACCTTTTTTAGTCTATGCTCATACCACCCCACATGTGGAGACGTACCTCGCCTGGAGGTTGACAGCAAAACCAATGGGCGTTACGAATGGTTAATTAGTGCTACTCGCTCCGGGATATAAGATATGTACCTCGATAAACGCTTGCTTCGGCTGACCCGGGGTGTCAGGCCCCGTATCCTGGCTGCCGCGCTTGTGGGACTGTGTGCCGTATTTGCAGGGTTGGCACGGTTGACTCTTTCCGGCCTCGTCATTGCCGGCGTCCTTTTGGGAGAACCGTTTTCCGCTCTCATTCTGCCGATCGGTGGCATTATCGCTTGCACCGTGCTTCGCGGGCTTTTTCAGTTTCTGCGCGATCGGATCAGCCAGGGGACTGCGGCACGCGTCAAAGTCGAACTCAGGCGCCAGCTGTTCGAGCATTGCCTCGCCATGGGTCCGGGACAGTTCGATCAGAGCCGAACCGGAGATGTTCTTACCATACTGGGCGAAGGCGTCGAGCGGCTGCAGGTGTTTTTTGGCCAGTTTCTCCCGCAGATGATCGTCGCCGGTTTCGCGCCGATCCTGATTTTTTTTCTCATGGCGTCCATCGACATCTCCATTGGCTTTATCTTTCTGTTCTTCGCCGTCTTTACCCTGGTGGGTCCCGCGCATCTTCTTTTGTTCAGTCGAGAAAGCAGCCGCCGGCGCCGCGCGGCTTATGGCGCCCTGAGCGCCGATTTCCTCGATAGCATGCAGGGCATCTCGACCCTCAAGATTTTCGGGCAAAGCGGCGCTTGGGGCAACACCCTCGCGGCAAGGGCACATCAAGTTTACCGCGCCACTATGGGGGTGCTCGCCGTCAACCTTATGTCTAGTGGGATCGGCACCTTCGGTATTACGGCGGGCAGCGCTTCGGCGCTGGCGTGGGGAGCGTTCAAGGTAACGAACGGCGAGCTCGACCTGCGCGCCCTTGTGGTTCTTTTGCTTCTGGGCGCCGAAGTTTTCCGTCCGATGCGAGAGATGATCATCCTCTACCACCAAGGTTTCCTGGCCATGGCGGCAGCCGAAGGAATTTTCGGTATCATGGATACGGCGATTGACGGTTCGCGACGGAAACTCCCATGAGGCCCCGGGTGTTCCGTCCGCTCTTCTCGAGCCTGAAATGCGCTTCGAGAATGTTACCTTCGGCTATCAGAACGGGTTGCGTCCGGCGCTCCACGAAATTTCCTTTACGCTGCGTAAAGGCGAAAAACTTGGAGTCGTGGGACCAAGCGGGGCGGGCAAGTCGACCCTTGTGTCATTGATGCTCCGTTTCTTCGATCCACAAAAGGGCCGTATTCTTCTCGGCGGTCGGGACCTGCGCGAGCTGTCCCTGAGTTTCTTGCGCCGGCATGTCGCGGTCGTCGCCCAGGATACCTATCTTTTTTACGGGACTGTGGCGGAAAATCTGCGCCTCGCCAAGCCGCAGGCAACGCAGCAGGAAATCGAAGCCGCCGCCCGCGCCGCCAATGCGCATCGATTTTATTATGGCATTGCCCGACGGCTATGAGACTCTCGTCGGTGAGCGCGGCGCACGACTTTCCGGCGGTGAGCGGCAGCGCGTCGCCATCGCTCGCGCCCTGCTCATGGATGCATCCATTCTCGTGCTCGACGAGGCGCTCTCCAGCGTCGACGCCCAGAACGAGGTGCTCATACAAGAAGCTCTGAGCCGGCTCATGGAAGGCCGGACAACTCTCATTATTGCGCACCGCCTCTCGAGCGTGATCGATGCGCACCGCATTCTTGTTCTGGAGCAGGGAAAGGTCGTAGAGTCCGGTTCTCACACTGAACTTATCCAAGCGAACGGCGTTTATGCTGAACTCATGGCAGGCCAGCAAAACTCGGCCGACAAAGAAATCACGCTGCAGGTTCCCTCCCCCTCGAATGGTCTCACGGACGGCAATGGACAGTGGCCGGCCGCGAGCGCGGTTTCGGATCGGACGGCTAAGACAAAACACACGGCGCCATCGCTGCCGCTTTTCACGACGTTGCAGCGTCTTTTGGGTCTCGTGCGTCCCTTCGCCCTGAAAACAACGCTGGCGTTCTCGAGCGGTGTGCTGTACCAGGCCGCTTTGATCGGGGTCGGCGTTGCCGGCGCGCTCGTCGTCGGGCAGGTGATCCGGCACGATGAGATTTTTTGGCCGGTTCTTTTACTGGCGCTGGCGGTTGTAGCCACATCGGTTCTGTCCTGGGTCGAGCTCTGGATCGCCCACGACCTCGCCTATCAGCTGCTTGCAGAGATGCGTATTGATATGTACAAAACCCTGGATCCGCTGGCCCCCGGCTACCTTTTGCGCCGCCGCTCTGGAGATCTAGTAAGCATCATTAGCAGCGATGTCGAAACCATCGAAATCTTTTTTGCCCACACCATCGCGCCCGCTTTTGTCGCCGTTCTGGTCCCCGGCGTCGTTCTGGTTTCCCTCGGATTTATCGGCTGGCCTTTGGCCGCGACGCTTCTTCCGTTCCTTTTTCTCGTGGCCGTCTCTCCACTCTTCTTCCAGAAACGTTCTGGATCACTTGGAGCCCACCTACGAGAAACCATGGGTCAACTCAACGCTCGCCTGGTCGACAGCATTCAGGGTCTCCGCGAGATCGTCGGGTTCGGCGGCGAGAAGAGCTTCACATCAGATCTTTCGCTCAACAGTTGGCGGGTGGCCACAGCGCAGGTTCAGTTTCAGACAGAACAGGCTCGCCAGACAAGCTTGAACGAGACGTTCATCGGTATCGGCTCGCTTGCGGTTCTAGTGACAGGTGTGTGGCTCGTGTCTCAGGGAGAAATGACACGTGCGCTCCTCCCCTTGGCGACTGTTCTGGCCATGGCAGCGTTCGGTCCGGTGATGGACATAACCCGCACGGTCAAAGAGCTCATGGAAACTCTCGCTTCGGCCCAACGGATCTTTGCGATTAAAGATGCACCGGTCCCGGTATCGGATGGTCCAGGGATTCCTTTACTCCCGCCGCAGTGGAACCGGCTTCCATCAGTGATTTTCGAAAATACCAGCTTTGCCTATGGTCCTGACGAGCCCCTGGTGCTACACGATGTCTCGTTTCGGATTGAGCCTGGACAAACCGTTGCTCTCGTTGGTCCTTCCGGAGCGGGCAAAACGACATGTACACAGCTGCTACTTCGCTTCTGGGACCCCACGAGTGGGAGAATCTTGTTGGAGGGAAACGATCTTCGGGCGTTCACTCTCGATGAACTCCGCGCAGAGATTGCATTCGTCTCGCAGGAAACCTACCTTTTTAATACGACCATTCGCGAAAACCTGCGCCTGGCCCGCCCGCAAGCCACGAACGAAGAGATCGAGGAGGCCGCCCGGCGCGCTAACGCGCATGATTTCATCACCGAGCTTCCGCATTCTTATGACACCTTTGTGGGGGAGCGCGGAATTCAGCTATCAGGAGGACAGCGGCAGAGACTTGCCATTGCCAGAGCACTGCTCAAGAATGCGCCGGTCCTCATCCTTGACGAGGCCACCTCGCACCTCGACGCCGTCAACGAACAATTGATCCACCAGGCGCTGAGCCGCCTCGTCGAGGGGCGGACCACGCTCGTGATCGCTCACCGTCTTTCCACGATTCGAGACGCAGATAATATTGTCGTGCTCGAGCAGGGACGAGTCGTGGAACAAGGCTCCCACGCCGTTCTTCTCGGCCGTAACGGGCTCTACTCACAGCTGGTTGGGGCTCAAGTGATCGCTCCCAACGTAATGCATGCGGCGCGTTCGATGACCGCGGACAGCTCCGCGCAGCCCCCTGCAGGGAAGTGACTCCAAGACGCCCCATCGCGACCGCACCGCTTCTCGATGAAGTGGGCTGCCATCACGATCTGTCCGACTTCCGGCCCCGCGAAAGCAACAGATATCGCAGCAAACTTTGTCAAGTGGACGCATTTCCTTTCCATGCACTCGCCACTGATAGTTTAATCGGGAAGCCGCGGGCCTATTGACACCATATCGTATCACGATATAATCGCATCACGATATAGTGTGTCCAGGATGCAGGCCCAATCCGATATCCAAGCAATGGCAGAGCTTCGCTACCAGATACGTCTTTTCTTGCGCTTCAGCGAAAATGCCGCTCGCCGAGCGGGTATTGAACCTCAGCAACACCAGTTGTTGTTAGCCATCAAAGGTTTGCCGAACGGTTCGAGGCCCACCGTCGGTGTTTTGGCAGAGAGAATGCAGCTTCAGCCTCACAGTACGGTGGGTCTCATTGACCGGCTTGTGGAACGGGGACTCCTGGTCCGCCTGAGGGCCACGGACGATAAACGCCAAGTGTTGGTCAAGCTTACTCATGACGGAGAGGATCTGCTGCAGAAACTCGCGTTGCACCACCTCCGTGAGCTTCAGTCCGTCGAGCCCAAATTTAAAAAGGTGCTGCAAAGCCTAATGACAGTTCCTATGGAGGCTCATAGCAAGAGACGACCGCCAACCCGGGTTCAAATAAAATCAAGGATGGAGGACCAGTGATGGCTAATCAAGACGCATCTGCTCAGGAACTATTGCTCGATGTAAAGGTCGCCGAAGCCTCGCGCCTTTACAAATTTTACCTCAATCAGGAGAAAAAAATCCTCGGCGGCCTAGCCGTTGGAATCTTTCTGGTTATCTGGGAGCTGGTCGGTAACGTCTTTCAGTGGATAAATCCGATGTTCATGAGTTCTCCGTCTCTTATTTACAAAGCCGCGGTCCAGTTGTTTGTCTCTGGAGAAATTTACCACGATTTGTATGTAAGCGGGATCGAGTTTCTCGCCGGATACTTCTTGGCTGTCGCGGTCGCGATTCCCTTCGGCATTATGGTGGGCTGGTATAAACGGATGAGTTACATCTTTGATCCGTTCATAAATGCCATGAATGCGACGCCTCGTGTCGCTTTGTTGCCACTGGTAATAATCTGGTTGGGCATCGGGATTCTTTCCAAGGTCGGGATCATCTTTCTCGGCGCCGTATTCTCGATCCTGATCAATACGCGCGACGGGGTTAAGACGACACCCGTCAATCTTTTGAATGCGGCCAGAAGTTTCGGCGCATCCGAATGGATGGTCTTCAAGACTGTCGTGGTTCCCTCGACGATTCCGTTCATTCTAACAGGATTGCGTCTCGCGGTCGGTCGCGCTTTGGTGGGCGTCCTGGTCGGTGAGCTTTACGCAGCCACCGCTGGTATCGGCTTTATGATTACGGTCGCCGGAGCGACATTTCAGACCGATAAGGTTTTTGTTGGCGTTCTCATTTTCGCACTCAGTGGCATGCTTGGGATGGAGCTACTCACGAAGCTTGAACAAAAATTCGATAAATGGCGTCCTCAAGTTGGGGCATAAAGTATTCCGTTACAATACCCACCTTAAGATGGCTCATACAACTGTGAGCTTTCGTATAGTTTCGCAGCTTTGGTGATCTGAGCGGATCCGCTTGCGCTTCGCGAGCCGATCCAATCCTGACGATTAAACTGGCGGGCGTGCTGAAGGTCTGTTTGACAACGCTGGGTATGCGCTGACGGCTGGGCTATGTAAATTAACGAGGTGGTAAATTAGATGGGTGATTCTGTAGAACGAGTCGAAGATCGGTTAGCGGATTTTACGAGGGATAAACGGATTATCGTTCTTTCTTGGATGGCGCTGGTCGTCGGCGTGCTGAGCGCGTTCGTCGCCTATGTCCTGGTCTGGTTAATCGCTGTGATCACCAACGTCGCCTTCTATCAGCATTTCTCGTCGACGCTTCGGTCTCCAGACGATAATCGTCTTGGGTATCTTGTGATTCTCATTCCGGTCATTGGGGGATTGATTATCGGTTTGATGGCGCGCTACGGATCGGAAAAAATTCGCGGGCACGGTATTCCGGAAGCCCTTGAGGCCATTCTCTTCGGCCGTAGCCGCATGGAACCTAGAGTCGCCGTGCTTAAGCCTTTGTCCTCCGCGATATCCATTGGTACCGGCGGACCCTTCGGTGCCGAAGGCCCCATTATCATGACCGGTGGAGCCGTGGGCTCCATCTTTGGGCAGTTCTTTCATCTCTCTTCAGCGGAACGCAAGACACTTCTCGTCGCAGGTGCCGCTGGAGGCATGGCCGCTATTTTCGCCTCTCCGGTCGCGGCGGCCCTATTGGCTATCGAACTGCTTCTTTTTGAGTGGCGGCCGCGTTCATTTATTCCTGTGGCCATTGCTGCCGTCTCGGCGTCCGCTCTGCGTGTTCCGCTTCTCGGGTCGGGGCCGATCTTTCCCGTTCAACCCCACGCAGTGTTGAACACCGAAGGGTTGGTGTTTGCCTGTCTGGTCGGAATTATCGCTGGCCTCGGCTCAGGGCTGCTAACGAATCTGGTCTATACTTTTGAAGATCTCTTCATAAAATTACCCATCCATTGGATGTGGTGGCCGGCCATCGGCGGTTTATGCGTCGGTGTCGGCGGGCTCATCGAGCCGAGCGTACTCGGGGTCGGGTACGCAACGATCCATGAACTCTTGCGAGGAGAGGTCGTCGGCCCTGCCCTACTCGGTATTCTTCATCGGAAAGTCGCTTGTCTGGTCCATTGCCCTCGGTTCGGGAACGTCTGGCGGTGTGCTCGCGCCGTTGCTGATGATGGGCGGGGCGCTGGGCGCGGCTGCGGCAACATTGATACCGCTCGGGGATCGTGGACTTTGGGCTACCATTGGCATGGCGGCCATGATGGGCGGGACCATGCGATCCCCATTAACGGCAATGATCTTCGCGCTCGAATTAACGCAGGATCTCAATCTGCTTCCAGGGTTGCTCGTAGGATGTATCGCAGCTCACGGAGTCACCGTACTACTGTTGCGCCGCTCCATTCTCACTGAAAAAGTAGCACGGCGAGGGTATCACGTCATGCGCGAGTACAGCGTTGATCCGCTCACGATGGTGCGCGTAGGAGAAGTGATGGACAAAAACGCCCTCACCATCCCTGCGACTATGCCGGTCATGGAGCTTTCAGATCGAATCGCGCGACGTGATCCCCAAGTCACCCGCCATGAGGGTCTGCTGATTGTCGATGAGAATCAGCAACTGGCCGGGATTATCACGCGCGGCGACGTCCTGCGCGCGCTAGAACAAGGCGATAAAAACGGGACTACGGTAATCGAGGCCGGAAGCCACGATCTAATCGTGTCTTTCCCCGATGAAGTTCTTCACGAAGCCGCGACCAAGATGCTGCGCAATAATATCGGGCGCTTGCCCGTGGTGAGCCGTCGCGACTCCTATCGCATTGTCGGCTATTTAGGCAGAAGTAATTTGATGGCAGGCCATCTGCGGCAGCTTGAGGAGGAGCATATTCGCGAACGAAGATTTCCACGGCGGCAGCCAACAGAATCCAACAGGCTCGGGTAACATAGCGTCATCGAATCGTAGTTTGGGCCGTTTCATTTATTTCTTTCCCTCCAGCTCGACGAGTCGTTGACGCAGCGCCCGTTCTTCTTCCCAGCGGCTAGTCTCATCACGAATGATCGCGGCAATCGCCTGAATCTCCCGAGTAGGTGCGTACAGCAGCGCGACAGTGAAGGCGATGGAGAGGCGCCTCCCATCTTTGTGCACGGCAGGAACGCGAAGAATTTCCGTGCCGTATCGGGTCTCACCCGTTTGCATTGCTCGTCGATATCCTTCCCAATGCCGGAGCCGAAGACGTTCGGGAATAATCAGGTCGAGAGATTGGCCGAGCGCTTCCGCTTCGGTGTATCCGAAAATTCGCTCGGCGGCCCGATTCCACAAAAGTATGGAGCCATCCGTTCCTGCCGCGACGATGGCATCGCCCGCAGATTGTACTAAAGCCCCTAAATCGATCGGCTCCATTTGTAGACTGTCGCCAATGCTTTTTGGACTACACCCGCGTTTCGCGCGATGATGTGAGTCTTTAATACCCTCCCGGGATTTGCACCACTTCGCTGTCGGGGTTCTTCAGCCAGCTCATCAGCGTTATCGCCAAGGCGACCGTGGTGATATCGAGGGGTCTGCTACGCATAAAGTGGTCACTGCCCAACTCAAACAACGATACGCCGCCTGGAAAAATCGCATCGGACAATAGTATGTTCCCGTCATTGGGCCCGTACTTTCGCATGGGGGAATAACTTCTGCGGATCCAAAAAGAGACGCTGCCGCTGACAGGAATGCCAAAAAAGTTAACAACCAGCACGTGTTCGGGGATGCGAAACGAATCGAATCGCTGGCGGCCGCGTGCAGTCGTCATACTTTCCGTGCCCAGAGGGTCTAATTTACCGACCATATATTCTAACTCCGGGAAAAGGTGATCATCCGCCAGCGGGGTGCCACGAAGCGCGCCCACCGCGTTGATCCACGCTGCAACATGGCGGGTCTCGGCGGGACCCAATTTCGTCAGCGCCAATGCCACTTCGGGGCCCGACTTGCTGGCACTGAGAATGATCATCCGGCGACCGCTCTGCGCATGAGCCCGAATGGCGGCAGCCACGAGATCGGCATTCGACTCCACGGGTCCGTCGTCATCGGTTTCGACGAAATAGCAGGGGAGTCCCGCTTTTTCTAGCGCCGCCCGCGGCACGGCCATATCGGCGCCGACGGCAAAAAGCCGCTTGTACAGATAAGTTGGGACAACCAATACCTCATAGTCTGCTGGCAACTTCACCCGACCTTCGGGGAAAGCCTTGCGGGTGTATTCGTAGGCTTGCTCGAAAGCGCTCCGAAATCGCCGATTGGTTGGCAAGCGAGCGATCTGATCGGCGAAATATAGCGCTGCGAAGTCGACGGAAAAGTCGTCGCTTAGGCGTTTGAGATCGCTGCGGTCGGGCAGGTGGCCATTGCTGCTCTGGTAGACGCGATCGATACGCTCATCGAGCGTTGCATCCGTGTGCTTGCCGGCGAGGTAGCTTCCCAGGTAGTAACGCGCCACTTCAGAATCGACTCGGGTGTCGATCGCTTGTCCACCCACAATCCCGCGTACGGGCAGACCCCCGCATGACGACAGCAACAGCAGCAAAGCCGATAGCAACGGCATGATCATTAAAGGACAGTTGAAAATATTCTTGTAAGCCATAACCGATGCTCTTGGAATTTCGTCACTCTTCTGCTCGCGCTCAAGGCAAGTCCTGTGCGATTTTATTATGAGGTTGTGTTTTGTCATGCATCAGAAGCGCCCTACAGAATCTTCAGAATTGCTCATATATATATATATATGCAGCCGGTCAATTCTCGTCAACGCCGTAACAGAATCTCGTAAATGAGGTAGAGGCTGATAGAAGTCGGTAAATGTAAATCAAGTCGGGTATTATTCGCACAAGCGCGCTGATTCCGACGGGGTCATGAATACTCGTCTCGTTTAATGTAGGGGGTATGGAGTTTGACCGGACAAGCCTTTAAAAGCGCAGCTGCTCGGTCAACTCACGGATATTTGACAGCTGCTCGATCGACATGATTTGTCTCATCAAAGTCTGCGCCTTTTCTTGACTGACAAGCCGTAGCGCGTTGTAAAGATACTTCTCCTGAACATCCGCGCCCGACACCGGGTTTTCAACATGCCCCGGGTGTATGTGTTGTCGTTCTTCGTAGACTTTACCGTCGCTCGTCGTGACGAAAACGTGACCCGACGCATACTTGGGGCGCCCGCTGTTGGGATCATCTTCCCGCCTGATCCTGGACGAGAGCTTTAAGACCTCTGGGTCTCTCAGCGCATCGTCGTCGAAATCAGCCAGAGCCAGCCGGCCTTTAAGAAGGGCAACTGCAGCAATATAAGGCGTCGAGAAATGAGCGCCGTACTCCCCCTGGGGTGTTTGCTGGGAGAACACGCGCTCGCGTCCCGCTGGCGCCGCGCTATCTCCCATGCGCAAACGGCACTCGACATCGACGATGTCGTCCGCTTTAAAGTGATACCGATTATGCAAGTTAACGCAGGCCCGAACGGTGGCTTGCAGAGCGCCCGCGCAGGGATACGGTTTGAATTCTACTCGATCCAGTTCCCAATCGTTGCCTATACCATCGATTGCCGACTGGACGTCAAAATTCCCCTCGCCCACATGAGTTGAATAGAACCCCCGCGGCCCCTCCAAAGCAGTGCGGGGAGCTGTGAAGCCCTCGCGCGCCAAAAGCGCGCCCACGACTGCGCCATGGGACGCCCAGCCGGGCTGAAAACGTTTCGACCAGCTGCCGTCCGACTGCCACTCCATGTTTCCCGAACCCTGGCTGCCGGCGAGGCCCAGGGCATATACCAGTTGATCGTGAGATAGTCCCAAGAGACGCCCCGCCGCCGCGGCTCCGCCAAAAACACCACAAACAGCCGTTGGATGATAGCCGCGTCCATGCATCGCATGCACCCGCGGGCCACGGGCGACGCGCAGGGAAACTTCGAAGCCAACGGCACAAGCGGTAATAAAATCCTTGCCGGATAATCCCAGCCATTCGGAAGTTGCCAACGCCGCCGGCATCACAACTGAAGTGTTGTGAACCACAAGGGGATGGTGCGTATCGTCAAAGTCAAACGCATGAATGAGCATTCCGTTGAGTAAGGGCGCACTCGTAACTGGAAGCTTGTCCTTAAAGCCCACCACCGTCGCGTCCGATCCCTGACCGAAAGCTCGCATCGCCTTCATGGTCTTCTGGACGAAATCCTCGCGCGCAGCAGCCAAAGCCAAGCCCATCCCATCCAGAATCAGCAACTTGGCTTTCGCCAACACTCTCGTAGGAAGCGCCTCCATCTTTTGTTTCAAAGCAAACTCAGCGAGTACTTCGGTGCAGGTTGCCATGCTTTATATCCTCCACAGCCGGCGATGATTACTTGAGCCCGTATAACTTGGCCGCATTGTCGTGGGTGACCTTGCGCCTCACCCGATCGGACAGGCCGCCCAGTTCCTGTTCAAGGAAGCGCATCGAATCCGGCCAAGTCCCATCCGGATGCGGGTAGTCGGAGCCCCACATCACGTTGTCTTCACCCAATAGGTCCATCAGGCGGGCACCCACGGCGTCGCGTTCAAACGTCACGAAACCGTTGATGCGGAAATAGTCGCTTGGCTTCAGTCGCAATCTCAGATGGAATGATTCTTCCTCCTCATATTCGTAGTCCATCCGTTGCAGAAAAAATGGGATCCACCCGATGCTCGATTCGCCGAGCACAAATCTGAATCCCGGGAAGCGGTCGAAAGCTCCGGAATAAATGATCGAGGCGAGAAATTGTGCGGATCCGAAACGAGACACCGCCTGGCGCACGGCGTTCCGCACCTTTACATTGTCGTCGTAATGCGAGTCGGACGTATTAACCGCACGAACGTCTTGCCCCTGGTTATGAAACGATATGGGGATGCCGGTCTCGTCCGCCGCCTCCCACACCACATCCCAGTCACGATCCCATATGGGCCTTACGGAATCCGACGCGATCAACTCCGCTCCCGTGAGTCCGAGCTTGGCAATGCGCCGCAACTCCTCGGCCCCTGCTTTGGGATCGTGGTTTGGCAGGCAGGCCAAAGGGGCAAACCGGTCAGGATTAAACTTACGAAACTGCATGACAAAATCGTTGTAGATCCGATAGACGACTCCCATGGCCTCGCCGTCTTGGACCCGGCGGCTCAAACCCAAAATACCGTAGATGACCTCGGCTCCCACTCCGTCCCGTTCCTGATCCGCGATTCTATGCTCCGGCAACGCAGGCCGGAACACACCGTTCATGGCATCCGAGTAAAGACCGGTGCGGGCTTTTCTTCGCAGACGGACTGACATCGTCACGCGATCGAATCGCACGTTATCCCGGCCAAGGCCGACGTCGCCGACGTAGCGAATGATCTTGCCGTTATGAACCCAGGCCCGTCCGCTATCAGTGTTTTCAACTCTAGGCATGCGCTCTTTCCAGGATGCGGGAGCCTCGGACACAAAAAGATCTCCGGGTAAATACCAAAAATCCAAATGGCAATCCGCTGAAATAATTTCACTCATAAAACCTCCTCTGAAACTCTTACCTTTCAAATGTTGGGCCTTCAGGCTTTCCTGGTGAAGCAGGACGCCGGGATTGCACCGCGGAGGCGCGGAGGACGCGGAGTAAAGATTTCTTGATAAACAAAATCTCCGATCTCGGCGAACTCTGTGCCTCGGTGGTGAATATTCTTCACAGAAAACTCGGAATAACCTAAATGTCCAACAGAACGACCTCCACCGTCAAAAATTTTATTTCAAAAACATCTCACGGAACTCTTTGACTATCTCCCCGTATCTATCCGCAACCGACAACGGCACCGGGAAGAGTTTGAGCCCTTTGGTCAATCTCGGATAGGGCGGCTCCACCTCGGCCCGCGCAGGAATCTTTCCGACGCTCCTGCCGATCTGTTGCCCTTCCTTCGATAAGAGAAAGTCCATCAGCAACCTTGCAGAGTTGGGATGCGGGGCATTGATAGCCATCCCCACTGGATTGAGCGAGACGATGACAGGTTCCAGGGCCACCCAATCGATCGGTGCTCTTTGTGACTTAAATTTTTCGATATTACTGCCAAACCCATCCAGATAGATAGGGAACTCACCGCCAATGAGAAGCTGAGTCAAAAGCGGATGGCCGCCGCGGATAATGAGATCTTGCTGCGCCAATTGTTTCATGTACGAAAGTCCCCGCGCCCGTCCCATCATTTCCAGCAAACTCCCGTACAAGATATAGTCGGCGTCATCCATCGCCATTTTGCCCTTCCATTTGGAGAGCAAGAGGTCCTCGTAGCTTTTCGGTGCATCCTGCCGCGCCAGCAGACGGGTATTGTAAGCCAAAACCCTTGTGTCCATGTAAAATGCCGTCCAATAACCGTCGGGATCCTTATATTCCTTGGGGAAAGCGGATTGTTCCGCAGAGGGATATTTTTGCAGATGACTCAGTTTCTTATGATTGATCATCGCCAAATGGCTCCCGCTAAAAAGGTCGGCGCGAAACACTTTCTGTTTGTGCTCGGCGATGGTAATCGTTAAAAGCCTTTCGCTGCCTGTGCGGAGCACGTCGAGTTTGATGAACGGATATTTGTTTGCGAAAGCCGCCTGCAATGCCTGGACGGTGTCGAGGCCCCATGCAGTGTAAAGGACGACCTCTCCCTCGGTCTTTGCCTTTTCGACGACGCTCCCGTCCGTTGCTGCCGGCGCGTTCTCGCTAGAGATGTTCCACAGCAACAATCCTAGCACCAACCAGGAAAAAAAATTTCTCCTCGAGCTCGTTGTTTCCAGTCTTTTATTCTTTAGCAGGCTGCTGAAAACCGGCTGTGATGCCTCGAGAGCTCAGCCAGTGAAACGCTTGCTCCCGCCGGCTAATCTCCCGTCGCAAAAAGGTGCAGCAGGTCGGTCACGTTCCCGATTTCGTCGATTCGACTTAGCGTTTCCAGAGAACTGGCGACGGTAGCTTCGCCAAAACCGGCCTGGCGCGCGCAGGCCTGGTACTTCGCGCCGAGGCGTTCCCACGACAGAGGATTTTTCGGATGGCCGGGAGCATAGCTGACCGTCTCTTCATGGACAGCGGTGGGCGTACGGACCTGCACTGTCACCGGCCCTTCGCCGGGTGTTTCGCGCTTGGTGGGCGCATCAACGACACGCACCTTGGCTACGAGGTCGCGCATCAGCGGATCATTGACATGCTTACGGTCGAAGCATTCTTCATTAATCGTTTTGAGCGCCAGCCCGGCCGCCAGCAAATACTCGAGGCTAAATTTTGCTTCCAGGCTCGTCGTTGGCCGGTAATGGATCAGCACTCGAAAGGTGTTCGGAGCGGCAGCGCAGGTGATCTCTTTCACGTCGCGTGGACTCACGTTTTGGCGGTCGGCAATCTTGATGACGGCATCCACCGCCCGCTGCGAGCTGTAGGGGCAAGGATACGCTTTGAAAGCGATCCCCGGCTGCAAAAATCTATATTTCTTCCCAAGGGTTTCCCGAACTTCCGTGGTAGTCAGTCCACTAAAGAATCCGCCCTGCTGATCGAAGATCTCCGGGTTTGCCGTAAATCCCGCTGCCGCAAGCTCCGCCGCCATAATGCCGTTCTTTGCCGCGCTACCCAGATGAAGGGGCTTGACCATGGTGCCGAAGTTCTGGCTCAATCCTGACGTTAAAGAAGCAGCAATTCCGAGTGCGACCTTCATCTGGTTGCGTTCCAAACCGAGAATTCGCGCCGCCGCGGCGGCGGCGCCCAACGAACCGCACACACCAGCGGGATGAAGGCCCAGCGCATGGCTTTCCCTTCCCAACCCCCTGGCCAGCAACGTGCTCACCTCCACACCCACGATATAGGCTTCGATCATCTCCCGGCCGCTAATACCTTTGTTTTCACCGGCGGCCAATACGCAAGGAACCATCACCGCGCTCTGGTGGCCGAAATGATCATAGTCCAGCGTATGCGCTGCCACGCCGTTGGCCAGCGCCGCATTGGAAGGCGCGGCAGGCATATCTTTTTGAGCAAAAACCGTGCACTTCCCGCTGTTCCCTTGGTCTCGAACCCAGCGCGCGGCGATTTGCGCGCTCTCCTCGCGGCACCCCGCCAGCATGACACCAAAGGAATCAAGAAACGCTTCGCGCACCCGCGGCAGCAGCTCCGCAGGCGCGGCCGCCAGGCTGAACGAGACAGCAAAATCGGCAATATCTTCGGTCATCGGCACGGACTCACCATCGTTCCGGCTTTCACTGCTCAAATTGCTTGATGAAACCTTCACGCACGATCTCATCCACCAGTGAATTATCGATGAATTCCTCGGGCCTCGCTTGCTTTGCAGCCGGGTTCGTCGAGGTCAGAAGCAAAGTTTTGATATTTTCCGTATCGACCCGAGTGACGAGCGGCAACTTGGCGGCAAGATATTTCTGGTACTCGGCCATGAGCTCATCGTCGCTGCTGCGAAAATAGCTCTTGAGTGCGGCCCGGGCTTTGACCGGTTCTTTTTTGATGATGCTAATGGCCTCGATCTGCGCCTTAATAAACAAAATCATGGCGCGCCGGCGCTCTTTTACTTTCTTTTCCAGCGTAATGAGACCCGTATACCACCTTACGTTGACATCTTCGGGCGTAACGAGAGCCTTGAGTCCTCGTTTGCGAAAGGCCATGTAATTTTCGTAGGAGGCGAGCGCCGCGTCGTATTGACGGGTTACGACCCCGGCTAGGGCGGAAGGAGTATCTCCCGCCGAGAGGATCGTCGGCTGTTGGGCGCCTTTGTCAAGGCCGTACTTGGGAAAAATGAAAGCGCGCAGCATGTGCGCATAGCCTCCTCCCAACCCCGGGACCGCAAACTTTCCGCTGCGCAACTGTTCCATGCTGGTCACTTCAGGTCGAACCAGGAGGTGGGCGTCGCTCCAGTCATTGAAGTTAGTCACGTACAAAATGGGCGATCCTGCGAGACGCGCGTTGATCAGAGCCGGGCCGGACGTATTAATCACATCCGCCTCGCCCCCTAAGAGCGCAGCTGTCGCAGTGGTGCCGCTGCCAATGCGAACAATGGTTGCGTCAAGTCCGTACTTTGGGTAAAGGCCGAACGTCGCCGCCAAGACCGGGATGGCATGTCTCGTCCCCGTGCCGCCGAGAATGCAAACGAACTTTTCCGCGGCAACTGCATCTTGTGGATTCAGGTTCTGAATCAGAGCGATCACGACTAAAATCAGGTAGGCCCGAAACCAAGAGTTTACTTTGCACGAGCCGAGTGCAAAAACGTTTTTCTCACGACGCTGAATCATTGTGCTTGCGTTTGCTCCCTTCTCGAACTCTCCCCCGAAACGGGGATTCCTTTTTGCGCTGTTTGCGCTTTCCCGGTCCTAGTCTGCTTCCGTCAACGATTTGAACGGCTTGAACGTTTAGAACGACTGGAACGAATCTTCCCTACAGCCCCATTCGATACAACCGGTTGGCATTTTCACGGCCGACCCTGCGCTGCACGTCAGGGCTCACGCCGATGCCAACCCGCTCCAGTGTCTTCCGGGAATAGGGCCATGTGGTGTTGCCATGCGGATAGTCATTTGCCCACATGAAATTGTCGGCGCCGAAGACGGGAGTGGTAAGCATCCCCGCGCGATCGTCCTGGAAAGTGAACCAGGTGTGGCGTTTCATGTAATCTCCGGGCGCCATCTTCAACTTGACATCCGAACCGTAGGCGGTGGCGCGTCCATAACGGTAATTGGCCTGTTCGTACATGATCGCCACCCACCCCACATCGTATTCCGTGCAAACGACCTTGAGGTTGGGATGGCGATCAAAAACCCCGGAAAACATCAAATGGCTGATGAAACCTGTTGCCGTCGCGATCCGCTGCGCGCCGAAAAAATCACTCGACCCCTCCGCGGTCAAGCGCTGAAACCCGAACCAGCGCGGTTTGACTCCTTGCGCCGGTCCTCCGAGGTGAATGTGAACAACCAGCGCGTTATCCTCCGCTGCGCTCCAGATTGGTTCATAGACCGGGTCATAGTAACCGCCATCCTTGATGGCGTAAGGGATCTGCACCGCTTTGAAACCCAGTCCAGCATATTCCCGCATGTCTTGTCCGGCTTTTTCCGGGTCGAGAATCGAAAGCAGGGCAACTCCAACGAAACGTTTCGGGTCGTAGCTGCAAAACTCATGAAGCCAGGCGTTGTAGGAGCGAAAGATGGCACGCTGAAATGCGCCATCAGTGAGACCATAGAAAAATCTTCCAACACTCGCAAATAAGACTTCCGCCGCGACGCCGTCGGCGTCTTGATCCTTGATGCGCGCAGCCGGCTCCCAAGACGCAGGAAAATCTTCGTACTTAAAATTCTCGTGAAAATGAATGCGCTCGTGGTGCTTATCCATCTCGACGCTGCCAAGACCCCCGGGCTTGCTCACAACATGTCCAATGGAATAGTTGGAGCAAGGACTGGGAGGGAGCCCATCCGTTATCACCCAGATTCCTTTGAACCCCTCGGGATCTTTGACGACCTTTGGAGCTCTGTCGCCGTATTCCTTCTGCGCTCTTTCCCATGCCGCCGGGGGCTCGTTGATGTGGCCATCAGCGGAAATCAACTTGAAATCGACCATCTGCTTCTCCTTCCAGGAAAGCGCAACTCTTGCGGCCCATCCCACGCCAGAGTCGGCGTTAACCTTTTATATAACAAGACTCTCCACCGATGAAAGGCATTTAAGGCGCATCCGCTTTTCCGTTTGACCTACAAGTTAGAAAAATCACTTGGTGTGCAAAGTCACTCATGTCCGGGTATTGACCGGGCCGAAAGTGATAATTGGTTGATTTGAAATAAATAACTCATGATTTTTCTTGGTCTCGATTTGAACTGCGTAGAGACGATTTGCGATCCTGCGAGCAACTTACTCGTAGGGGGCACCTATGAACTTGGGCAAGTTGGTGTTCGCGCAAATCACGCAGCATTTGCCGCTGACCACGTTTCGCCGTTGTGTGGCGCGCTATGGCGGAGGGCACAAGGTCAAGAGCTTTTCTTGTCTCGACCAATACCTCTGCATGGCGTTCGCTCAACTGACCTATCGAGACAGTTTGCGCGACATCGAAGCGTGCCTGCGCGCGCAAGCAGGCAGGCTGTACCACATGGGCATCAAGAGCCGGGTGTCGCGCAGTACTCTGGCCGATGCCAACGAGAGCCGCGACTGGCGCATTTACGCCGACTTTGCCCAGTCGCTCATCGCCATTGCCCGTCGTCTTTATGCCGGGGAATCGTTTGGCGTCGATCTGAAAGACACGGTCTATGCTCTGGACGCCAGCACCATCGACCTGTGCTTGTCGGTATTTCCATGGGCTCCGTTTCGCTCTACCAAGGCGGCCATCAAGTTGCACACGCTCTTGGACCTGCGCGGCAATATCCCTTCGTTCATCCACATCAGCGACGGCAAACTGCACGACGTCAACGTTCTGGATCTGCTGTTGCCCGAGCCCGGCGCTTTCTACATCATGGACCGAGGCTACATCGACTTCGAGCGGCTTTATCAACTGCACGAGGCGAAAAGCTTCTTTGTCACCCGCGCCAAATCCAACCTCAAAGCCCAGCGTCGTTATTCGCATCGGTGGAGCGAAGTCCGGCTTGATTTGCGATCAGACCATCGTGCTCACCGGCTTTTACTCCCGTCAAGACTTCGACACGCCGCTGCGTCGCGTCCGATTCAAAGACCCCACAACCGGCAAGCGGTTGGTGTTCCTCACCAACAATTTCACCTTGCCAGCATTCACCATCACCGAGCTTTATCGTTGCCGGTGGCAGGTCGAGTTGTTTTTCAAATGGATCAAGCAGCATCTTCGTATCAAAGTTTTCTTCGGCACCTCCGAAAACGCCGTCAAAACCCAAATCTGGATTGCCGTCTCGGTTTACGTGCTCGTCGCCATCGTCAAAAAGCGACTCAACCTGTCGGCGAGCTTGTATGAAATGTTACAGATCTTGAGCCTGACCATGTTCGAGAGAATTCCACTAGATCAACTGCTTAGCAAAATCGTCACCGATGACATTCAGCCGTTTTCACCTAATCAACTAAATTTGTTCAATTAATACCCGGACGCTAATGGTGTAAAGAGTGAGGCAAAGTATCGCCTTGCAATCGGCCGGTCGGTGATCGTATTGTCACAGACCGAGGACACGTGAAGCGTCCGAAACAGTCGTCGAGTTCATGTGAAGGAGTGTGACCATCATGACTTTTCCCGATTTCGTCGGAGCGTACCAGTGGAATTACCGGCCGCAACATCCCGGGCGACCTGATTGGTTCACGGAGTGGCCTGGTGGCGCCAGGATGGCGGTGATGCTCATCTTGCTGCACGAATGGGAGTCCGTACCCGCACCAACCAGGCCGATGCCCAAAGACTCGCACCACACATTCGACTACCTGGCGCTGGGCGCGCGTGAATACGGTGCCAGGTTCGGGATATACCGACTCTTGGACGTATTGGACCGACACAATGTCAAGGCCACGGTTATCGCCAGCGGTCTGGTCGCTGAACTATTTCCCGGAGAGCGTGCGAGAGGTCACGAAGCGCAAGCAAGAGCTCGCCACCCACGGATGGGACCAATCGATGCATCCCCCTGTCTTCAAGACAAGAGATGAAGAACGAAACTCGCTCGTCAAATCGATTACTTCACTCGAACAGGCCGGCAAAGAGCGCATCGTCGGCTACATGTCACAGGGGCCGCGGCCGACGCCCAACACGCTGGAGATATGCACGGAGCTGGGGTTTCTTTGGACGGCTGACTATTCCGACTCGGACGTGCCCTACGTCATCGACGTGAATGGGAAAAAGATCATGTCGGTGGGCTATGTCATGCCCAATTACACCGATAACACTCTCGTGCCGCTCGGTCTGGCTGCCGGTCTCGGGCAATTAAAAGATGCCTTCGATGCGAGTTACGAGGAGTCTCTAAGGCATCCCATGAAGTTCTGCTACGCCTGCCATGTGCACATCAGCGGTAGGCCCGGGATGAGTCAACTGCTGGCTCGGTTCATCGACTATGCCCAGGGTCACGATGGCGTGCGGTTTTACCCTTGCATCGACATCGCAAACTTCTGGCTCGAACGAGAAGCTTCGGGGCGATCATGAAAGTTATCAAGCGATCGAAAAAAACTCTTGTTAGCTGCCGTGATTGATTTGCATTACGAGAATGTGTGATTGCAAGACCTGACCCTTTGCTTTGTCCTCTTGCCGGTCGCGATTATTCGCGGTGAATGGGACGGGCTCATCGGGGACGAGGATGCTCGTTGGCTTTTCGACGCTTTTACTGCCTCGCCCATGAAACGCGACATTAAGATAAGCCGGGGAACTCACCTGATGCATCTCGAAGTGATGCGCTACGCGCTCTACCAAGAAAGCATCGCATTCCTAATGGCCAACGACCAAGCTGGCTTACGCCAGTTGGCAGAAGCCTATATTGCCCCGGAACTACGAAGAAAAGGAGGAAAGATGATGAATCCTTCGCACGACAAGGAGAAAATTCCCGGTTACGACTACGGCACCGAGAAGGTTTCGAAATCGCCGATCACAATGGAAGAATGGGAGGAATTAAAGAAATCGGCGCTCTTCTCAGAAGAGGACGTAGTCTATCTGCGCCTTTCAGAAGACGTGCTAGCGGATCAGGTTGACGAATTGCTGAAGATGTGGCGTGGCATCATCTTCGATCACCCGCATTTGCGCGCCTATGACGAGGACCCCAAAACGCGCGCGGTTGATACCGATTATACAAAAGCGGTTGGAAAGCGGTTCGGCCAATGGGTGCTCGACACCGCTCGCGCGCAATACAATCAGGAATGGCTCGACTACCAGTACGAAATCGGTTTGCGCCATCATCGCAACAAGAAGAATCAAACGGACAATGGTCACACCCTCGGACATGTTCGTGCTCGTGACCTGCTTGCTTTTTGCGCGTCGATTGTCGTTCCGATGAAGCCCTATCTTGCGAAGAAAGGCCACCCGCCGGAAGTCGTCAACCGCATGTATGACGCATGGTGGAAGTCAATGATCCTACAGGCGACCCTCTGGGTCCAACCCTACATAAAGGAGGGAGATTTTTAATGTGCCAAAGGGATGGCTAAGGGGCGTCGGACTGGGCGCAAACTGTTGATTAAAACCGATTGATTGAACGAAACGAGGCCACGGCGCTACGTAACCGCCAGGAGTTTCAGCGCAGTCAGCTAACGGAACTTGCAAGCACCGACTTTGAGTCGTGGGCGAAGGAGAGCTTCGAGATTGCGGCGAAGTTCGCTTACAGGAATGGTGGGCGGATTGGGATTCCGAAGGGTGGAGCTATAGACTGCTCGATGGTCGCAGCGGCTCCCGTGCTTCCTGGGGGCTACGTGGCTAGTGCGAGCCGGATTGCTGACCGACGAATGATTCTTGCGGGATACCGGCTTGCTGACCTGCTGACACGGGTAACTCAAAACTGAAGGAGATCAAATCAGTTCAATCCTGGCACTTTCCATCACTTGATGACTTTATTCGCTCGCGCAAGAAATTCAGGGAAAGTGTCAGACCGATCTGTTTCGCTGCCTTCAAGTTAATCACGAATTCAAACTTCGTCGCCTGCTGCACCGGCAAATCAGCCGGTTTGGCACCTTTCAAGATCTTGTCCACGTAAACAGCGGCGCGCCGATAGAGGTCATCGTATTCCGCCCCGTAGGACATGAGACCGCCCGCATCGACAAATTCCTTCTGATAGTAAATAGCCGGCAACCGGTTTTTGCCGGCAAGCTCGACGATCCGTTTTCTTTCGGCGAAAAAGCGGCGAGTGCTGATCGTCATAATCGCGCCCACCTGCTTCTGCTTTGCGGTTTGAAAGGCGCTCTCTAAACCTTTGGAGTCGGGTTGAGTCTCGATCTCCTCCAATTTCAGCTTCAATGCCAGAGCCGCAGCCCTGAGCTCTTTCAGTTGAAGGTCTCGTCCTAAGCTGTTTCCCGCCGGCCGCAGAAGTCCCACTCGGGCGAGCTTGGGAACCGCGTCCTTGAGTATCTCCAGCCTTTTGGTATTTAGCTCGACCGATAAACCCGAAAACCCAGTGATATTACCTCCCGGCCGTGCCAGGCTGGCAACGAGACCGGCGGCAACGGGGTCGCCAACGCTCACCATCACGATAGGGATGGTCGTAGTGGCGTTCTTGGCCGCTAACGAAGATGGCGTATCTGCGACCAGGATCAAATCAACCTTGAGCCGAACCAGTTCCGCGGCAAACTCAGGCAGACGCACACTGCCTTTGTTCTCTCCAAAGCGGTACTCGATAGTGATATTCTTTCCTTCGATCCATCCAAGCTTGCCCAACTCTTGCCGGAACGCCTCCACGAGGACCGCGCTACCGGAAGCAGTGCTTGGATCCAGGAAACCTATGCGGGGGACTTTCCCTGTCTGTTGCGCCTGCACCAGAGCCCCACCGAAGGCGAAAGTGAAAGCGATTGCTAAAAACCCCGCCCATTTTAGATTTTGGATTTTCGATTATCTGACCGTGAACTCGAAGATCGCATCCAGATTCTCTCTTGCATTTTGTTTTTCTCCCCAATCGAAAATCGGCAAGGGGCCCCGCAGACGAAAATCTAAAAATCATTTGATGACTTTATCCGCGCGATACGAGCAAAGACTGCGGAATCGTCACACCGATCTGTTTTGCTGTTTTCAGATTTATCACCAGCTCAAACTTCGTGGGCTGCTGTACCGGCAGATCGGCAGGCTTGGCTCCCTTCAGGATTTTGTCCACATAGGTGGCGATACGCCGGTACCCGTCCGCGAGGTCCGCATCGTAGGACATGAGCCCACCAGCGTTTACATATGCTGTGTTGCTGCCCAACGATGGTAACCGGCTCTTTAACGCGAAAGTCGACGGTCCGTTTTCTGGTTAGCATTCATTAGCGGGCTGCCGGACACGTAGAGTCCATCCGGGCGTTCCTTGTTTAACGCAGCCAAAACCGTCTCCAAACCGTCCGCATCTCGTACCTCCCAAGACCGAACAGTGAGCCCCAAGGCACGCGCCGCGGCTGGGAGAAGCTCTTTCAGCTCGTAGTAAACTGCCCTGATTGGCCGATCGTAGAGAAACGCGACACGGGCAACTTTTGGGAATAGCTTCTTTGAACAGCTCCAGCCGCTTACCCGCCTAGCTCTCTGGTAATGTTTGTAATGCCGGTGACGTTGCCGCCGGGACGGGCAAGGCTGTCAACTACGCCTGCCACGACAGGATCCATCCCAGCGCCCACCATAACGATGGGAATCGTCTTGGTCGCATTCTTGGCTGGCCGGATCGTCCTGACTCCCCCTGATGCCACGATGATATCAACCTTGAGACGAACCAGCTCAGCCGCAAGCTCAGGGACCCGGTCGAGCTTTCCCTCCGCATATCGGTACTCGAAGGCGATGTTCTGCCCTTCCATGTAGCCAAGCTCACGCAAAGCCCGCCGAATCGCCTCGGAACGGACGGACTCCGTAACTGCGCCGTTCTGCGATAGATACCCTATGCGGGGGACCTTCCCGGCTGCTGCGCCTCGAGTGGAGACGCTAAGCGCTAAGAGTGTGGCGGCCAGTACTAGAGAAATAACCCGTTTGCCCATGCTTTTCTCCGAGTGCTCTCGCCTGCGGCCTCAAGCTTCGTGCTTATCTCCCGTTTCACACCGTGCAGCCGCCGGACTTGTGCCTGATGGACGTGGCAACTGCTACGGAAGTTCGACTGTCAGAGCTTGTTCCAGAAGCCGCGCTGCATTAAACGAACCGTTCGTTGGGAGATCGGACCGCCCCGGTCGCAGTTGGGGAAAGTGTTTTGAGAAGTTAATGATCGTTATCCCTACCACCTGTCCGCTCTTCGGATGTAATCTCAGAACAAAGTCTTCTCCAATTTCAATCGTCTTTGCTCGCTGCGGCTTGCCCAAGGATAGATACAGCACATCGGCTTCACGATCATAGTGGAATTGCACCTTATTTCGCATGCTCGCTACCTACCACCTTTCATCTCGATTCCATAGGCCGTCAAAACAAACTTCCGGCCGGTATCCTGACAACTACGACTATATGAGTCAAACCGAAAGGCAAATCCCCGACGGGATACCAATACTTGTACTTATGGGGATCGATGGGATCCTGTCTGCGCCTGCCCTTTCGAATCGTGTCCAGCACGTGGTCCTCGAAGCCTTCCAACTCAGGGTGCCACTCGATGATATGCTGCCAGCGTTCATCGGTCAGCGTAATCCGATTGGCCCAACGATCCGTAACCTGCTTCAATGGCTGTTCTCATCCGGTATGTTTAGAAAATACGAAATCACTTAATAATTTTATTGGCCCGGGCGAGCACCTGCCGGCGGAATCGTGAGGCCGATCTGCTTTGCGGTCTTGAGATTAATCACAAACTCACACTTGATCACTTTATCCGCTCTATAAAGCATAGATTGCGGAATGATGAGACCGATCTGATTGGCAGTCTTCAAATTAATCACCAGCTCGAACTTCGTCGGCTGCTCGACAGGAAGGTCGGCAGGCTTGGCTCCTTTCAGGATTCTGTCCACGTAATAGGCGACGCGCCGGTAGCTGTCCGCTTCGTCCGCCCCGTAGGACATGAGCCCGCCGGCCTCTACAGCTTCTCTGCTGCTGAACACCGACGGTAGCCGGCTCTTAAACGCAAAGGCCACGATTCGTTTTTGGTTAGGACGCATTACCCCGCCCGCGATCGCCGGGTAGAGTCCATCCGGGCGCTGCTTGTTTAGCGCAGCAAAGACTTTCTCGAAATCGTCCACCGCTCGTATCTCCCAAGGTTGAATAGTCAACTTTAGCGCACGCGCGTCGGCTGGGAGAATCTCTTTCACCTCGTGTAAACTGCCCGGAATGGCCGGATCGTAGAGAACCGCGACACGGAAAAGTTTGGGAACGGCTTCTTTGAGCAGCTCCAGCCGCTTCCCGCCTAGTTCTCTGGTAAGGTTCGTAAGGCCCGTAACGTTGCCGCCGGGACGAGCAAGGCTTTCAACATGGCCTGCCCTAACAGGATCGGATCCTTGGCCCGTCATAACGATGGGAATCGTCTTGGTTGCATTCTTGGCCGCCCGGATCGGTATGTCCCCTGCCGCTACCACGATGATATCAACCTTCAGACGCACCAGCTCGGCCGCAAGCCCAGGCTCCCGATCTGGCGTCCCCTCCGCATATCGGTACTCGATGGCGATGTTCTGTCCTTCTATGTAGCCAAGCTCGCGCAGAGCTAGCCGAATTCCCTCGGCGCGGGCGGAGTCACTAGCTGGATCGACCGGCGATAGATACCCTATCCGAGAGACTTTCTTCGGCTGCTGCGCCGACGCAGAATAGCAAAGCGCAAGGAGCATAGCGCAAAGAATCAGGACGATGATTTTTCTCTTCATATTTCTCTCTGCTCTCTCCACTCGTCACTCCACCCTCGACACTCGCCCCTTCTCCCTTGATTCATTGCGCACCTCGTTTCGAGCGTTATGTATCACGCGGATAGAGATAAAGGAAAGTGTGATTTACACGGCGGAAGGCGACGGGTTTCAGCCTAACGCAGAACAGTAGCGCTCAACATGGGGTTCTGGCGGCGCGCGCTGACTCCATGCGCCGCCAGAGCCGTCGGGTGAAGAAGCTTTTCCTCCGGGAAAAAATCTGCAAGCCGAGGCTTATTTCCCTGGCACGGGAATGCCCTTGCTCTTTGCCGCTAGCTTATCCAGCTCTTCCGGAGTAAATATTCTCCTGGCAGTCAACGTAATCCCCGCAGTCCTGCCGGCGAGAGCGATAACCCCAAGGGCGTCGGCTCCACCTGCTGGCATCTCGACTATGGCGAAAGCGTCCGGCCCATCGTTCTGTGGACTAAAATACAAACTCTCCAAGCGCGCCTCCTGTTGTTTAAGGAGCTCTTGAACAGCAGCCGCTCTCTTGGTGCCGCCATCCTCGATAAGTCGCTTTGCGGCCTCTTGGTTGAAAGTAACCTGCAATAAAAACTTAGGCATAAAACCTCCACTATTTTGCGCGTGCCTATCTTTCTCCTACTCTCCTTCCCCGCCTTCTCTCGCTCGTGAGGAGTTTAAAGACCCTGCAAAATGTTCAGGTCGGCGCTTACTCAACTAACCACTAAACCATCTTCCGCATCTCGTCGATCGAGAAAGCCCGGATAAATTTCATTTTCACGTTGCCTAACGACTGGACGCTCGACATGAACTTATGGATAGGCTCCGGGCCCTCCGCTTCGATGACAATTGCAGCATCATGTGGCCCGCCCGGCGTGAAGAACAGCTCTTTGACCTGGACGCCCAGCTTCGCCGCCTCAGCCTTGGACGCCTCGGCTCTATTGGGCGAGTCTTTGATGCCCCGTCGGCCTTGATCTGTCAAATCAACTAAAATAACTCCCTTAACCATAAGGCACCTCCTTTGAATTTATTGCGACTCTCTCTTTCAATTATGAGCGATATGGAAACTGAAATGCATTGCTAATGTGCCGGATTGACTTGATGAACAACTCTGTTGAAAATCTGCAACATCTTACCGTCTCTTCTAGCGATATCTCATAGCACATCACCTCCTTTGTATTGCCAGGCGATTTGCTCCTCGGAAAAAGGCAGTTAAAAACCAGTACCCCTGGCGATAAATCGCGCAGTCGTAGGAGAAAACAATTCACTGAAATCAGCCTATTTCTTATCTAGCATTGCTGATGCACCGCTTGGCCTTGGATCCTGATTCAAGTGTTTAAGCTCCAGCCCTGCTATAAGGTGCGTCTGGCGGAGTTGGAAATAGCACACCATCGCAGTTGCTGCCAGGAGGTTTCCGAGCATTACTGCTGGCCAGGCTAGCTGATCAAGAACCGGCTCAGCAAAAACGAACACTGTGCCGACAAATCCAAATTCCAGAAGCGCAAAAAGGAATATGCAAAAGCCAAGATTGGGATTCTTTCCAGTCAAAAATAGGAGATACGCTGCAATCTCACCCAGCATCACGAAGGCCAACACATGAACCCAGGTGTACATAAGAGTCAGGTTCAAAGAGAGCTGCACTGCCTCAGTCGAGGCAAGATCTTCTGGCCCCAGGAAAAGCGCGGTTCCCAGGACAGTAGGCGCGTAAAAAGGTAGGCCCCTGACTGTGTCCAGGAATAGGAACCAAATGGCAATGACTGCCGCGCCGATGATGCCAGCGATAAGACCGTCCAAATAGACCGTCATCCGGCCCTTCATTTTTCACCTCCTTTTTTTGGATCTTCAGGCTTCCGTATGGTTACCCGGGCAATGCTATTTCAGCGTAGGAACTCGGAGATTGCACCGCGGAGGCGCGGAGGGCACCGAGTAAAGAGTTTTTGATCAAAAATACTCCGAACTCTGCGAACTCTGTACTGCTATGCTTGAAAAGCTTGCGCGGCTCGCGCAAACTTTCTGGTATCTGGAATACTCGAACACGGGAACTGACTCCCGCCAAGCCGCAAAGCACGCCAAGTTCGGAGGAAGGAGATGAATTATCTTGAAGAATTTTTTCACCGTTATTTTCCGACCTTTGCGGCCTTTGCGTCTTTGCGCGAGATAATCCGAGTTTCGGTTGCGGCTGTGCCTGTGGTGAATATTCTTTCACAGTAAACCCGGAAGAACCTTTTTGTGGCCCGTCCCCCACATGAGCCAGCAATTGAGAAAAGAAAAAGCCCAGCTTTGCTGGCTTTAAACACTGAGTTGAGATGCAAGCATCAGCTTATCGTGCAGCCGGTTCTGAAGTAGATCGAGCAACGATTGTGCCATCCGACAATTGAAAACCGGACGTGCTATTCCTCAGCGAATTCAAACTATAAGCAGTCGCCCAGAAAGAACCGGAGCGAAGTTGGTCCCGAATGGAGGGTTCAAACAGATACGGGGGGAGTGTAGAAAGAGAGACATCTCCAGCGGAGAAAAATTACAAGTGTTAGACGCCGGTCCCTTTTGGCTGCGTTGTTCATCGCTTGTTCACTTATGCAAGCCTGGCTTCGACTATCTTCTCTCTTAAAGGCTGTTTACCTGCTCGATTGAAATACCAAGCCGTCGTGAGGCATTGCCGGCCGCAATGTCAGGTAACGTCACATCGGTTTGAAGGTCGAGCCAACGAATCAAGCATCAAACCTTCCGCATCGCGAATGCCGGTGGATTTATTTGTTCGACGGTTCTCCCCGCCCAGTCCCGGCTGGCCCAGTTTTCCCAAGCGCGATTCGCGCCGGCCTCGGCTTGAGCAAAAAGCTCTTCGTCGTTGATCCGCGTCGATCGTCCTTTCTCGACGACCACTTCTCCATCGACGATGACCGTCTCAACATCCGCCCCGCTGCCGTATTCGACCAACGCGTTGATGGGATCGCGCACCGGTCCGTAGCGTGTCGTTCTGAGATCGATAACGACGACGTCTGCTTTGGCTCCCGGTGCTAACCGTCCCAAATCGTTGCGCCCGAGCGCGGTTGCACCGCCAATCGTCGCGGCATTGAACAAATCACTTGGGCGAGCCCCCGAGGCATTCTTATCGACAAGGCGGGAGATCAAAGAGGCGTAACGCATTTCAGAAACGATATCTAACGGGTAGGTATCAGTTCCTAAACCGATTCTTACACCTGCCGCCAAATACTGGTCGAATGATTCCATGGCAAAAGCCATCTTGGCGCACTTGTGAGGACAATGGCCAACCGTAGCACTCGAATCTGCGAGCAGCTTCAATTCATCGCCCCGCGGATAGTCGACGCGGGAGTGGCCACCGGTGATCGCCATGTGGCCGAGTGTTGTGCGTGGCCCAAGAATGCCGGTTTCGGCAAGATATGCCACTACTGGTTTACGATAGGTGTTCAAGATATGTAAAAACTCGCGGAAATTGCCGCCCGCGTGGATATGAATCGGTACGTCCAATTCCTTTGCTGCTGCAACGCTTTCTCTCAACAGCGAAGGTTCGCAGGTTTCCGCCTGAGCCGGATTCAGGATTCCCTGCAGCCTGCCGTTGTGCGCGCCGTTGAATTGCTTGATAAACTCTACCGCCCGTTTGAGACCCGGCCGTCCCTTATCCTCCCGTTCCTCGTAATAGTGTCGCCCTTCACAGTCGGTGAAGATATCGTGACTGCGGTACGGCGGCCCGAAAAACACTCGTCCCCCCAACTGGCCTACGATGGCCACGTAATCGTCCATCGCGCCGGGGCCCCCACCTGGATCTAGAACGGTAGTCGCGCCATTTCTGAGCGCGCTGTAGAGCGCATACTTTCTGCCGATCGCCACCGCGGGTGGCGGCGGCGCCTCCACTTTTTCTTTCAGCGGAGCGCCGAAGACAAACCAGTTGGCGGCCAAATAATCTTTCTTTGTCACGTCGGCCAAAAGATAATCGCCGACGTTCAACTGCGAATGAACGTGCAGATTGATGAACCCGGGGCAAACGATCTTTCCCGCGGCATCGATGACTCTGTCGGCAGGTTGTGATTTGTCTGTTCCGACAGACTCGATCGTATCACCATCAATCAGGACGGAGCCGTTGGTAACAAGCTCATGGCCGGTACCGGACCAACCCACTACGACGCCGCCGTCGATACGAATTTTCATTTTGGTTTCTTTCTTGCCATAAGATCTCAGCGGTAAACACCCGGAACGATTTGAACGGCTGGAACCGCTTCTTTGATTGCGAGCCTGCTAGGTCCCGAGAGGCGGCGTGTCGTCCTCTTTGCCGTGGAGCGCATACCAGTAAATGCTGTTCATATAACGCCACCGCCGGATGCCCGCCTCTTCCACGGTTTTGAGAGCGAGCGCTTGCAACTCCGGAGTATCGGCATATTTCTCGACGATTGCGAAACCTTTCGATCCGTGAACTTCGTCAGCATGGATGTGCTCTTCGAAGAATCGGGTCTCTCTCGCGCCGGGTTCGTGGCCGTAGTATTTGTGCAGTGCGGGAACGATCTTCTTGCAGATATCCAAAAACTGGGACTCTAAACCGATGAACATGCCCGCCAGGGCCGCTTGCCAGGGGGTTTGGTAGACCAACCGCCAGCCCCAATTTTGTAATTGATCGGTGCCGCCCAGCACGATGGACCCTTCGACGCTGTCCCGGTTCACGCCGCAGGCAGCCACGTAATCCTTGAGCATGTCGAGATGGCGATCTTCGGGGTTCTCTTCATCGCCGAGATTTTCAAACAGATAGGCCTTTACGTCCCGTTGAGGGATCTGGGACGCCTCATAGGCCATCCAATTCAAATACTCGACGACGTAGTGAAAATGCTGGGCGCAGTAGAAAGCGGTCTGCTCCTTGGTCAGCTTCCCCTGCGCCCACAGCTCGAAGAAGGGATGATCCTTGCTATGTTTCTTATTGCGAGTTGTGACTAGCTGGTCGTGAAAACCAGTTCCCATAACCGATTGGGTAGTTCAAGGTTCAATGTTCCAGGTTCAACGTCGGCTCACTTATAGCCGATCCTTTGAACATTAAACGTTGAACTTTGAACCTACTATTCTAACCCTCTCCCCGTTGGACGATTTCTTCCACCGGCTTCAGGCGAACATCGATGAGCGCGGATTGCCCCGCTGCCACGGCTTTGAGCCCTCGCTCGACGGCTTTGCGCACCTCACCTGGTTCTTCAACTCTTTCGCCGTAGCCGTCAAAGGCTTTGATGATCGTCGAATACTCCGGACAAGGAACGATATGGAGTCCCGAAAAGTTGTTGGACTTGACCGCCCAGCCATCGGGATAGTATCTCGGAATCCCCGACTTTTGAGAGAGATAGCCTTGGTTATTAAACATTATGGTTAGGAACGGCAGGTTGTGCTCCTGCGCCGCTCCATAGGCCGCCGGCGCGGGATCGTAACTAAAAGAGCCGTCGCCGATCAGACAGATCACCGGACGCTTGGGATTGGCGGCCTTCACGCCCAACGCGGTGGCCAAACCCGTTCCCAAACCACCGATGCAACCGGCGAAGAAAGATCCTGGCTTGAGCTTGTCTAGGTAACGGTGAATGGCCAAACGATGAGTAATGGTCTCTTCCACCACCATAGCGTCCGCGGGCAACACCTGGCTGATTTCGTGGGCTACCCAACGGGTATCCATCGGCTTTTGATTGGCAAGGGCTTGCGCTTCCTCGCGCCATTTTTTCCGGCGCGCTTCGTTTTTGGCCTTGAGTTCCTCGGCGCGGCGGCTCCGCGCAGCATCCCCCTTGGACACTCGCTTTTTGAGAGCGGCGAGCAGATGCTCCAAGGAAGACTCGACCTCACCCGCCAGGCAGAGATCCACTTGATAGCCGTAGTAAGGCAGTTCGGCTCGATGCGGGTTTTCGTCGAGCGCCGCGACCTTGGCGCCCGGCGATGGGGTAATCGATGCCGGATGCCACGGCGCTATAACCGCCAGAAGAAAAATCACATCGCTTCCCTGGACGACTTCCCGTGGATCGAAGCCGCTGTGAAGCGGATGCGTCCTTGGAAGGTTGATCGCTCCGGTGCTCCGTGTTTCGACCACGGGACAACCGAGCAATTCGGCGATCTCTACCAGACACTCCACACCCTTGGCCGTCCGTCCGGAGTCCTCCGTAACAATCACCGGGTTCTTCGCCCCAGCCAACATATCCGCCAGCTCTTCGATGCCCTTCGGGTCGGCGGTCGCCAGCGGCGCGGCACCCAGATCCGACGGCACATCCTTGGTCATCGTCTCGAACAGATATTCCATGGGCATCGAGAGGAAAACAGGGCCCCGTGGACCCGCCATTGCGAGGCGACACGCCCTCTGAATCGTTGCCGGAAGAATCGACTTGGTATTAATCCCAAAACTCCACTTGACCGTATGGTCTACGAGTTTGGCCGGACCGCCCATGTCTCCGAGATGGCTTCCCCATTGTCCCCCAGGATCGGGCCCCTCGTCTTCGCCAAAACCGATGGACTCCCCGGCAAAGACAACCATCGGGACTTGCTCGTGCAGGGCACCGCGCATCGCCATGGTCGCGTGGAGCGCGCCGACGGTGGTGTGAATTACCACCGCAGGCAATTTGCCTGTTGACTTTGCGTAGCCGCTCGCCATGCCGACGGCGATTTCCTCATGGCGCGTGCTCATATAAATCGGCATGCCTTCCACGCCGGGTTCCGCCAGCGCTTCCCACAAGGGTGACCATTCAGACCCCGGCGATGCGAAGATCCGCTCCACACCCATTTTGCCCAAAACACGCAGCATGGTCTGGGCACCTGACAATCCTTTGGTTTGAATCATTTAAAACTCCTTAATCAATTGTTAGTTATAAATCGCGTTTTGCAATATGAGAATGACCCGTCATATTATCTGTCGTCCTGAGTAGCTGACGACGAGGAATAATTTTGGTGTTGCATGGACCGCGTCGCACACGAAATCCTCGTCGTCAACTCAAGCTGTAGAACCGTTTGGCGTTATTGAGCAGCAGGTCCTTTTTTGCCTCCAGTGAAATATCATCTCGATTCCAGAGGATTGACGCCGATTCCGGCCAACTCATATCCCAGTGCGGATAATCCGAAGCGTACATCAGCGTCTTCGAACCGATTTCTTTGACCACGTAGCTGATCATCTTCTCTTCCGGCTCGCAACCGTAGTAGATATTTTCACTGGACAAGTATTCGCTCGGTTTCTTCTTGCAAAGCGGCGCCTCGACTTTGCCGCGTTTTTCCCACTCTTCATCCATACGCTCCGCCCAGTAGGGCAGCCAGCCGCAGCCGACTTCGAGGTAACCGATCTTGAGCTTGGGAAACAGCTCCGGGATGCCGCCAAAAATCATCGCAGTCAGTTGGCGCAGAACCGGGAAAGGATGACCTGTCGTATGCAAACAGATAAACGAATCGAATACCTCGCTCCCGGGCTCGTCACCGCCAAAGGCATGCACGGTGACGGGCGTGTTGAGCCTCTGGGCTTCCTCATACAGAGGGTAAAACTCCGGGCTGCCAAGATTTTTTCTATGCGCTTGGGCTACCAGCATGCTGCCGCACAAGCCCAGTTTGGTCACCGCGCGATTGAGCTCTTTGGCGCATTCCGCCGGATTATTCACCGGCAAATTTGCCACCGCTTTTAGGCGCGGCGATGCTTTGCAATAGTCAGAGATAAAATCGTTATACGCCCGGCAGAGCGCGGTCTGGAATTGCGAGTCCCGAACTCGGCCGACGCCGAGACCGCTGGTGGGAAACATCACGGCGGTATGGATCTGTTGCACGTCCATCGCGGCCAAACGGTCTTCGACCTTGGCGCCGGACTGGCCGAGGGTACCACCGAGATTGCGGTCGTAATGCTCACTGGGAATAAATGATGCGCGCTGATTGCGATAGGGCTCGGGCAAATAGGGTCTAATATCGTTGTCGAAATCCCGCGCATGAGCATCGGAATCCAATACTTTGATTGCATCGCGTAAATCCATAATTTTCTCCTCGGTTGTTCCACCTTCAAGTCAAGGTTTTTCGGAATCCCCCTCTTCCATCTCCCCGCCGCTTCCCGCCGCGTGGGAGAGAAGAGAGGGGCTACTGCACAAGTCGACGAATGCTAAGCGTTCGCCGCCACAGCTTCGCCGTTACTCGGTAACTTCCGCCGCCGAAGCGGGGATATTCAAATTGTACAGTCTCGTGACGTTGGTATTCAGCAACTTCGCGCGGTCGGCCGCTGCCAAATGGCCCATGTCACGCGCGATAACGTCGCGAGAGTGCGGCCAGGTCGAGTTCTGGTGCGGATAATCGTTCGACCACATGCAGTTGTCACTACCCCACCACGTGAACAGCCGTCCGCCGACATGGTCATTGAAGAAAGTGGCGTAGAGTTGCCGCTGGAAATATTCGCTCGGCGGTTTATCGATGGAAAGTTTTTCGGCGTGGCGATGGCGCCTGAAGGATTTGTCACACTGCCCTAGCCAAAACGGCATCCAGCCCACTTCGTTCTCAACGGAAACGATTTTAAGCTTGGGATAGCGCTCGAGAACTCCGGAAAAGATCATATCGAACAGAGCGTCTTCTATCTCTCGGGTCTGATTCACACTGTTACGATACCGGGTTATCCCTTTGGCCGACCCGCGATTCATGCTGGCACCGAAACCCGTAAGGATATGGAGGTGGATAGGCATATCCAACGCTTGAGACGCCGCCCAGAAGCGTTCATAGTGCTCCGATGTAAAGGGCAACTTCGGGTCTGGCACTTGCCAGATCATGGTTCCGACCATCCCCGCTTTCTTGCAGCGCTCCGTCTCGGCGATAGCGTGGTCGATGTCGTACATGGAAACAAGCGCGATGCCGAACAAGCGATCCGGTACTTTCTGGCAGTAATCAATCAGCCAGTCGTTGTAGGTTCGAAACAAAGCTTCCTGGAGGGCTGCATCTTCAACGCAATACAAGCCCAGTCCCAAACTGGGATAGAGCACTTCGGCGGAGACGCCGTCCGTTTCCATGTCCTTCATGCGCACGATGGGGTCCCAACCACCGGGACGCGCTACGGAGAATCCGGCCCTGCGAAAATTCTCCAAATTGTCCGGCCGCTGCCCAGCCATGAACAAGCCGCCGACGGCTTGCGGGATCACTTCCTCGGAGCCGAAAAGCCAGGCGTCTTTCTTTTCGTCGAAATAGACTTTTGGTGCCCGCGCCTGGAGGGTCTGAGGCATACCCTTCTCCCAGAGGTCGGGAACCTCGATAACGTGAGAATCTGCCGAGATTATTAATTCTTCCATGGCTCCTCCTTTTTTCGCTATTTCTTAGCCCATAGTTGATCGAAAAAACCGCTCTTTTCCATTTCATCCAGATAACGAGTGTCGATCATTTCCTGGGGTTTGACTTTCTTGGCCCGGGGGTCGGTTGCCGAGAGTTCATCCAGAATCGCCTGTAACGATTCCGTCTTGATCACCAAACGCGGCTCCAAGACCTTGATTTCAGCATTGTACGCCGAGTCCAGAACATTGCGGTCGGTTACTCGCAGATACTTGCCCAGCACTTTGTAAACAAACTCACGATCCGTGTGCATCAGCTTGGCGGTTTCCGCCATCGTGCGCATGAAATTGCCGATGACCTGGGGTCGCTTTCGCGATCACGGAGCGCTTGGTCACGAACGCGGTCGCAGCGTAGGGAATTTTCAGATCGGGGCCGTAGATTACGTAATGATACCCGCGCGCAATCGCCAGCGCATCCGTCGGTGGCGTGAGATTGGCGACATCGATCGATCCGCTGACAAAAGCCGCAAAAGTCTCGGGATCGCCGCCGGTTTGGATGAATTGTACGTCGCGACTGGCGTCCATGCCAAAGCGGCGCAGTGCCTGGATGGTAAAATAGTGGGAATTGCCGCCAATCCGGCTCACGCCGATCTTCTTTCCTTTGAGGTCTTCAGGTTTTTTGATATTTCCGCCGGCCACCAGTGTTTGAGTCATGGTGTTTTTTACGCCGCCGATGAACACGACATCGGTGGATCCCCGGGTATATGCGGCGACGTTCCCGACCCCGCCGGTCACCGTCATCTCCGCGTCGCCGCCCAACAATGCCGCCGTCACGATTCCCGACGAAGAGATAAAGACTAAACTGAAATCGAGATTGTATTTCTTGAACAAGCCCGCTTCCTGCGCCATCCATGGCATCGATTGCGACATCACCCGCGCGGAATGAATCCCCACCAGTTTATCCGCCGCCCCGGCTAAACCTTTGGCCAAGAACATCGTGACTGGCAGGAACAGTGCAAAACACCCTGCTGCTAATCTAGTTGCTCGGATATTCATTCAGCTGGTCCCCTCCTAACGTTTACCGTAAAGCTCTTGCACAAATCCACTATCTTCTAACTCCTTTAGGAACCGGTTGTCAAAGAACTCTTTGGGATCTGCGGTAGCAGCTTTGGGATGATCGGTCACCGATGCTATGTCCAGAATCGCTCCTTCCACTGATCGATCGCCTTCGGGTTTACCACCGTATCGGGAGCTTTGCCGTCGAGGATCGAAAGAATGCTTTCGGCTGCCATGCGCTGTCCAGCTTCCGCGGAGCCGGGATTGTTGCCGATGATGTGCGGCGTCATGATCAGCCTCGCTGGATCGACCTCCCGCAACGGATTGCTTATCGGCGTTGGCTCTTCAGCAAAAACGTCCAGTGCCGCGCCCGCAATGATTTTCTCATTCAATGCCCGGGCTAAATCCGCTTCGTTGATTGCCGGACCCCGCGAGGTATTAATAATGTAGGCCGTAGGCTTCATCATCTTAAGTTCCCGAAGCGTGATCAGGTTACGGGTTTCCCGTGTAAGAACGACGTGAAGCGTCACGACATCCGACTCTCGCAGCAGTTCCTCGAGGCTCACCATTCTGATATTAAGCGGCGCCACCGTTTCCTGGGACACGTAGGGATCATAGCCTAGAAACTTCATCTCCCAGGGGCCGAGCCTCTTGGCAACATTGCGGCCGATGCGGCCGACGCCGATGATCCCGATGGTTTTGCCGACCATCAGCGTCCCGCGGTTTTCCGGCTCTTTCCACTGTCCGACCCGCAGGAAGGCCTCGTTGAACTTGAGCCGTTTGAACAGAGCCACCGCGAAACCGACGGTCGCTTCGGCGACTCCCAGGTAATTCTCTGGAGTCGGACTATTGCAACAAAGGATCCCGAGATCCGTGGCGGCATCCACGTCAACCGTTTCGATCCCGATACTCGACTTCACCACCGCTTGCAGATCCGGGCAGGAATCCAAGATCTCCGCGCCGATCACGTCGCGGCCCGACGGATAGACCACCGGACAATCGCCGATGAGATCGACCAATTCCCGCCGCTCGTACTTATAGGTGCGAAAGTCGTCGGCGTTTTTGCCCAACACCAGCTCGCAGCCCGCGCCCCGCAACAACTCTTCGGCAAGCTTTAGCCTCATGGGCCCCGTGAAACAGACTTTACGTTTTGCCGCCATAGATGTCCTCAATGCAAGTTGTAGAGCTTCTTGGCGCTTTCTGCCAAAAGCCATTTTTTGGCCTCTTCGTTCAGGTCTTCACGCCGGCTCAGATGTTCGATGTTTTCCGGAAATTCGGTGTCCCAGTGGGGATAATCCGACGCATAGTAGATGACCTTGTGCGACAAAAGATTTGCCGTGGCGCCGATCAACGGTTCGTAATCCTCCGCATGAAAATAGATCCGCCCGTCTTTAAAATACTCGGTGGGTTTGTTCTTACAGTTGGGCGCTTCGATTTTGCCGCGTTTTTCCCACTCTTCGTTCATTCTCCCGAACCAATAGGGCGCCCAACTGCAACCCGCCTCCATGAAGGCGACGCGCAGCTTGGGAAAACGGTCGAACACGCCGCGAAACATCATGCTCGTGCATTGCAGCATTTGGGCAAACGAATGGGATAGGGTATGCACTTCGATAAACTGGTCGAACATGTCGCCGGCAAAATAGTGCGGACCCCTTACTGTGGCATGGACTCCGACCATGCAGTCTAATTTTTCCGCCTCTTCATAGATCGGCCAGAAGCTTTCGTGTCCCAGAGGGAGCCGCAATCCCACGGCGGGCAACATGAGGCCGACAAGCTTCAGCTCTTTGACGGCCCGACGGAGTTCCTTGACCGCTTCGGGCACATCCTGAAAAGGAACCAGCGCCACCGCCTTCAGCCGCGGGCTAACTTTTTGAAATTCTTCTGCGACGAAGTCGTTCCAGGCTTTTGAGTACGCTACGGCCACATCCGGCTCCCGAATCCAGCCCACACTGAGGCCGTTCGTCGGATACAGGACCGCAGTCGACACGCCCCCCTTGTCCATAGCATCAAGCCAACTTTTCGCATCTCTTGCACGAGTGCCCAACGTTCCTCCCAAGGAGCGGTCCCAACTATCTCTGGGAGTAAGGGTTGCCGATCTGTCGCGATAGCGTGCTTCCATATATTGCTTCAATTGATTGTCTTCCTCGGTGATATGACCGTCCGCGTCGATCACTTCGAAATGGTTTGCCATGGCCGGCTCCTTTCTATTTACTTTACCTCTTGCCACTCGTCTACGCCTCAAAGGAGTAGCGTGTCAAGAGAGAATTGTGTTACGAAATGAAGGACATGCCTTCTCGCTGGTCAACAACGGGAGGAAAGGTGTTTTTCGGCTTAAACTGGAACAGAGGACCGGACGATGGGGGAGTTCAGCCGATGAAACAATCATGCTACTTGGTGCTTTTGCTGGCGTGGGTGCTCTGGATTCGAACCCAAGGACCGGCGGTAGATAGTTGGTCGGGAGCCCCCGGATTCCTAAATCAGGAAAAATGTCTGGCCAGCATGAAAGAAAAGCTGGATCTATGGCGGCAGTTCGGAGACGCAAAGTTTGCCGGCAACGCAGTTACGTTTACCGAAAACAAGACCACGATGACCTACTATTGCTTGCCTGATTCAGAGGATCCGCGGCGGAAACCTAAACGACCGGGTGGCACCGGAGAGCCGCAAGAGCCGCCGTCAAAGTAGAGCCTAAATTGCAGCGGAAGAAATCCCGTAGTCATGTCGAGAGGCAGGATGTTGCTGCTTACCAAGTTCTAGGCTCGCTCTCGATCGGACCCTCGAACTCTCCCGTGTCCACATGTTCACTGCCTTGAATGGTGACCCGAGAAGAGCTCTTCGTGCTTCTCCCAATGAAGCGTAGAAAGAAGCCTCAACTCTCGAAAAGCTCTTTTAATTTTGCCTGTCGTTCTCGGAGCCGGTCTTCGGCAACGCAAATGATTGTATCCAGCTGTAGATCGATGAATTGTTCGCTCGATTGGTAGGCGACGGGCTTTAGGACCCAGGGATATTCGATCAAATCGGCCAACATGGCATAGGGTCTAAGATCGTGGCGGTAAATGGGGGCAAAGGGAATTTTGAAGTGCGGCACGGTCGCGTAGAGTTCCTGCGGGACGGAGGGCCCGCCGATGTCTGCGATCACAAACCGGGATAGTCCCGCCAGTGTTTTCACTGTCTCGGTCAATTCTTGACCTACAACGAAGATCAAGCTCCGGACAATCCGGAACCACTCGGCCGATCCTTGCCATGTTCCGTACCGAATGTGACACACAGGCAAACTGCTTTATTCTTGTTACGTAGTGCGGGCCAAGAAACCGCCGGCAGGCGCGCGCTCGCCGTCGCTTTGACGACCACTCGCTCTAGCAGATGGAAAGAGAACGTGTCACTATTCAGAACATCGGACCGCTGTGGCCCGAGTCATAGCCCGGATAGTCACGCATGAGTCAAGTTCCCGGATGGGTGGCTAACCCGTCGTGCGGAGCCCCATGCGCAACAACCCACCGATTTATCCGACGAACAAGGAGAATAAGCATGAAGCAGGACGCACGCAAAAATTCGCATAGGCGCAAGAGACAAAAGAGGCGCCTTGCTATGAGGAAGTACATGGCGGACAAGAAATCAAAGGGGGTGGTAGCGTGAAAATGAAAGGACTAAGAGATTAAAGGGGCTACTCTTTTTATCTCAGCTCCTCATCTCGCTCACTGCGGGTCGGCCCCGTGGACGCATGGTACTTTCAAGTCCAAACTGACTTGCGATCTTCGTCTGCCAGTCTGATTCTCCAAAAGGTCTTTGGCGATTCACTGACGCACGAATTGAAGCCAGTTGGCTCGCTGATAATGGTTCGTCCACCTGTGCTAACCAGTTCACCTCGACTTCCACTGGACAGGGATCGGCCAGCTCGCTCCGGCACCAACTTGACCCTGGCCAATCATCTACCGACGCCGCCAAGCCCGATCTAACTGGATTCTGCAAAACATAGCGCAGCACCATTAGCAAATGTTCGTCGCGCTGCACTGGAAAACTCTTAAATCGGCCCTGCCATACATGCCCGCTGCTGCCGTAATGCTGTGATAACGCCGTACATGACTGGTCAAAAGCCATTGCATGAATCGGCTCAATGCAGTTTGATGCGCCGGTTCGAGAACGAGATGAAAGTGATTGGGCATCAGGCAAGCGGGAATTTACTGATCTTTTTTGGGACGCCAGACATCGAGTCTTAGCCGACTTCGACATCTTGAACGGAGCGCAGCGGTGGACGACTCGAACGATTGGAACTGGCTATCCTCGGCCTCTAGGACTTGGCCCGGTGCGAACTCGCCCTGGTTGTAAGACAGTAAAGCTTCCGATCAGGCGTTGTCCTCGTCGCCGTACGACTTCAACCACCGTGGCGGGGAGGCTACGCCGTACACGGGCCGGGAAACGGATAAAAATTACACCACCTGTCTTCTCCATCTTAGCGTAGACTAACTGACCGAAATCCTTGTCTTCGGTAATCAAGAGGCGGCCTTCTCTAACGGCTCGTTCCATGACGTCCTGGTCTTCTTCACGCGGTGACACTTCAGCGATTGCTACGACGTCGTGATCTGCAGAACGAAGAGCTCGTACGACCGCAAAATCGCAGCTCTCGTCGGCGAGAAAGCGCATCGACTATCGGTGAGTCTGGGTTTTTTTTCGCGGCGTCACGAGCAAAGTTTCTTCGTGAGCCAACGTATCCGCTGCATAGCCTATGGCCGCTTGAATATCTTGACGTGAGAGACGAGGATAGGCGTCGACCAGATCATCCTCAGTCGCACCTTCGCTAAGCTTCCTGAGGATTAGCTCAACAGGGATGCGGGTTCCGCGGATGACTGGTTTCCCTAACATCACCCTTGGATTGACTTCTATACGATCCGTAACTGTCATGACACGTTCCCCAAATGGCTCACATATTCTGGCACTCGCAACGGCACTAGGTCAAGCAGCTAGCCGACTATCGATGGGTTCAGAAGATTAGGGTTTATCGCGTTCGATCCCGCTGGCAACGCGTTACGCCGCCAATTCTAGATCTTTGGTTTGTGGACCGAGACCATTGGAACAACTGGAACTTTTGTAAACCGCCCTTAAGTTACTTTGAACTCTTGAACCTTGAACTTTGAACCGCCGCAAGGCTTTGACGGAGCGCAGCGATTGAACCCTTCGATAGACTCGGGGCAGGCTTCTGGAACGTTTGGAACAGGCGCAAGCCAAAATAGTCCTGAGGTTTATGAAAGATCGTCGCGCGACCATTTCCTCGGTTGATCACGTGATAAACAAAACCAGCTTGCAGCCCACGCGGGATACTCGGCATCAGCAGCGTCTATCACACCGCTACATGCGATCGCAACGGGCGAAAAGTAGCCTGTCCCCCTTTATTCCCTTCTCTAATTTTCTCCGGGACCAAAACACTTTAAGTGGTTTGGGTGGGACCGATGCCTTCAATAACGACCTGACGTAACGTTTCTTTTCCGCCGAAGCGCTTGATAGCATCCAGAATTTCTATGCCGGCCAACTTTCCGTCGGCGTCGTAATCAGCCGCTATCCCTTCTCCTAGATGCTTGGTGGTCACGGTTGTTTCGCGAAACGTGATACTTAGCGCATCGACTTCTGAATCGTAACTAATCTTCATATAGTGTCCCTCGTCAAGAGTAATAAGTATAAACCGTCACAACTACGATTTCATCCGCTTCTTCCACGAAAATTGGCCGGACTTCTTTGGTTGCATAGAGCCTCTTATTCCATTCTCGGTTAAACGGAAATATCTTGCGGCACTCCATGCGGCCGAGTTCCGCCGGTTCCCATCGTCTCGTCTGTATCGTATCCTCCACCTCGGCAACTGTAAATCCTCGCTTGGCGATATAACTCAACGCATGCGCCGAGAGTCTTATGGGTTTCATTTAGAATTGATCTATAGCAGGAGACGCCGATTGCTGCGAGTCAGCTGAATGTCCCGGACTGAACGGAGCGAAGCGGTTAAACGACTGGAACAATTTGGAACCGGCTGCTGTTTAAATGAGTGATGTGCCAAACGTAACCAGGCAGGAAGTAACGGTTCGCGCGCGGCATCGATTTTTCTTAGAAGGCCCTTTTCACGGTTAAAAAGCGGCTTCTAAGCTCTTAAACGACGCCTCTTATGCCTACCTTAAGTTGATAAATCAAGCAGTCGGCCGGGTCCGACCCAAACACGGTTCAATGTCGATTGGAACGGCTAGAACGGATTGATCTCCGTGATGAACGGAGCATGGCGATTGAACGGCTGGAACGATTGGAACGGCCGGAACTAATCTTCGATGGCAGCGGAGCGCTCGCTCAACGCCAAGAACTCAAGACAGTTATCGAATGAGTGGGGGTAGATCTCTTCTATTCTATGTCCGTGCCGAAGACTCAATTACAGGCAGGCGAATCTGACGGGAACGGCTCCGAGTCTTAAGGTTAGCCTCGATCCGTTTAAGCACAGCCGCCTTGTAGTAGCGCTCCCCGCATTGCTCGCAGACACCCGTCGGTACACCATCAACCAAGGCAACCAATTTGTCACCCCAGAAACAGGGTTTCTGGATCCGACGCTCTGTTACACGACCTCCGCAAAAAGTGCAATCATCGTACTCGTATTTAGCCATCGTTACCTCCTCCGCTTTCTTTCATCAACCCATCTGGGTTGGGATGGAATATAAACCGTAATAAGCCTGACTCTCCTCGAAGGGGTTTGTCCGCAAACAACATACGCTCATCTTCAGCATGGCCACTAAACTCATAGTTTCCCAAACGAATCTGTTGTTTGATCCACTCGATATCCAATCATCAATTCTACCATGGGTCAGGAGGAGACGAAAACGACACGGGGCCGTTCAGTCCGGGCCGATGAAAAATGAATCAATGATGCGATCGGGTCGAAGACCTAATGAAGCAAGCGGAAGAAGGGAGTCAAAGGCGAAGAGAGGGCCTGAGTCCGAAGTTCCGCGCCGTCTGAATTCCAATTGGTCACCGCTTAGGGTTCGAAAAAATGGCAACGGTTGCTATGTGTCTACCTTAAATTCTACCTGATGTTTTGGTTTGTGGGATCGGAAAAAACTCGAAACTAGAAACCCGAAACTAGAAACTGCGACTATTCAGCCGCTTTGGAAACCTCCGCAGCCACAGTCAACAGCGCCAGTTGACGCTTTTGGTCCTACAGGCGATGCGAAACTCAGGCTTGGACATTCCCTGATTTGTTGGTTGCGGACTTGGGGACAACTTGAAACTCGAAACCAGAAACTAGAAACGGCAAACGTGCCACTCCATTCCTACCCCGGATTTTTGGAAAAACTATCTTCTCCGAATCGCATTCAGGGCAACAGTCGATCCTTGGGGGTCTGAAAAGTGTCTCTATGGATTCTCAAGAGATTGGCAACCGCCTCGATGAACGAATCTATGGATTGTAGGAATTAACTGAGAACCACCGCCTTAAAGGCGGTGGGTTCCGTTCCGTCTAAAGACGGCTCAAGGGCGATATACGTCCCATGAACACTCACACAGTTCGTCGCCACGTCAAGCACGCAGCCCTGCGCCAACACATCACAAACATCGCGACCCTCTCTGCCTTTACCATTGCCGACAAACTTTCGTCACGGATCTTTGCTTCATCTTCCCTTAAACCCCCAGCTTCAGCTGGGGGAGCAAGCGGATCATCAACCTTGAAGGCTTCGCCTAAAGGCGAGGGATTTTCTCCCATTCCCAGAAGGAGACATTAAGTGTCTGGCATCCGAAGGCCAGACACAATTTATCGTTTCCTCGTGTCGAGGACCCGACCGTCAGACAGGATTAGCTGAGCGCCGCCATCGGGTGTAAACGACTGTGCCACAACCTGTGGACCTTTGCCTCGTAATGCGTCACAAATCCGTTCGTGTAACTCGACAAACGAGATTGACGCGTAGTCTCTGCCAGAAACAACCAGCAATGGGTTGACGTACTCTTGGGGTGAACGAGCGGTACCTTTCTGGGTTTCCTCCGTGACGATCACAACCGCTCGCATGAACTCGCCATCTCCATCTGCGTTTACCTCCATCGGAGGCGGCAGGAATTCAGTGTAGGGGTCGCCATCCTCGTAACCAAACCTCCGAGTTGGCGTACCAATGTGCGCGGGAACCCCTTGAGCGGTAACTCTGATCCATTCGCAACCGACGTAAAAATCCCCATACCGGGGGAACTGCAGGGACCAAAGTGTGGCGTAAATGCTCATGGTGTTTTCTGCGTAGTGCTGGTGGCGTTTCCTATACTGTCCAATCGTTGACGGACAACCCTTCGATATGTTGGAAGTCGGTATCGCGGGTTATCAGCACGGCATCTAATGCCAGAGCGGTCGCAGCAATCCACAAATCATTCTCATCCAAAACCAGTCCTTTTTGTTGGCGTGTTAGCTTAATCTTCGCATAATGATCGCCCGCCGCTTCAGGAACTGACTCGCACGGAATAACAGCGAATAGAGGCCCCGCTTGGCCTTCCAGATCTTGCCGGCGCTTGCTTCGCGGAAGCTGCTCAATACCATAACGAATTTCACCCCGGACAACCGTGCAAATCACAACTCTATCCGCAGGTGCGAGAGAGGACATGCGAGCATCTAGCTTCGAATGCTTCCTCATCAAGTCACTGAAAGCGTTGGTGTCCAGCAAGAAAATCATCGCCCGTTGTCCGCTTCGTCTTTTTCAAACTCACCCTGCATGCGCACGGGCAATCTTCCTTGTCTAATCAATTGCTCCAATTTATCAACGTCATCCGGGTTAAGATCTGGCAAACTCCGCATCACCTTGAGGATCGTCGGCGCCGACCCGGGTTGAAAGTCTGGGTGCAAGGCCTCCACCGAAACACTAACAGCTTGCCACTCTGAATACGGAAGCGACTCTTCGAGTTCGATTATTTTTCCTTTAGCCACACCTTTATACGTCATCGTTACCTCCCAAAATTAGCCCAGGGAACCTCATCATTTCACAGCGCTAGCCGGTCGGACATGACTATTATAACTACGGGCAGTCGAAATCTACAGCCGACCCTATGCCGCGAAGCGAACGTCGAAGCAACCCGGTTAAACGACTTGACGGGTTCAATATCAAATAAACGAAGCGGTTCGACAACTGAACAGCTTCAACGATTTCAACGGGGCGGAACCGACCCAAGAGTTACTTTGAACTCTTGAACCTTGAACTTTGAACCGCCGCAAGGCTTTGACAGAGCAAAGCGATTGAACTGATAGATCGGGTCAGGCGTCTGGAACGTTTGGAACAGGCGCAAGCCAAAATAGTCCTGAGGTTTATGAAAGATCGTCGCGCGACCATTTCCTCGGTTGATCACGTGATAAACAAAACCAGCTTGCAGCCCACGCGGGATTCTCGGCATCAGCAGCGTCTATCACACCGCTACATGCGATCGCAACGGAAGAAAAGTAGCCTGTCCCCCTTTATTCCCTGCTGGCTCCCAAGGCTTCCGCTTGTTGCGAACCAAAAAGGAAACCCGCGCAAGATTTTCCCGTATCGACATGAAGCGGGATTTGTCTTGGCGTAACTACACAAGTCCAGATTTGACAGCCAATCTTGATCTTGACCCTGTCATCGCCTCGACACGATTTGCCTTAGCGGCTTTTTTCGCCGGTTCCATTTTCACAGCGGGAAGCCCCAATCTCCTCGCTGCCCGCGCACATGAAGGGCATACAAGCATATTGAGCAGAACAACGCCTCCGTCTTCCGTGGTGACGTGATACAGTGTTTTTGTAAAGTGGGTGCAGCGCCGACAAACAAACTCCATGGTCTATCTCCTTGCGATTTGAAGTGCGAACGTATTTTAAAACAAGCCGATAAAAAAACTTCCGTGACAAACGTAAATGTTAAACTCGCAACAGCAAAACGCAAGAAAAAATTCTCTCAATTGCGTGCTTCGGTGAAAATAATTTTCCGTGACTTCTCGGTTATCCACACCTGTCTGTGTACAACTTGTGCATAACCGCTGCACGACCCAGCATACCGCCCGCTCCCTAACATTGCCTATAACATCAGCAACAAAATCATAGAACTATGCGTATTGTGGTTATCTAGACTAGAGCGGCGCCAACTTTACACCGAAACTCGCCGTTCCAACGAGTCCGGAAGTTTCGTTGGCCGGCACAATAAATTGTGGGCTGCTGGATGAAATAGAAGTTCGAACCCACAAAACTGCTTGTGAGCATTGAGAGGAGCCGAAGCTGGTAGTTACTGTCCAGATGACCGCACGACAACGAAGTAGTCGAGCGCGAAAAAATTTAGCTAGAGACTTTTGAATATAACCAAGACAAGTATATCCAGCATCGACACTAGCGGAAGGGAGAATACTCAAGATAGATTTTATCAGTAGATCAAGCGGAACACGGACAAACTCGAAGCGGGTCGGGAACTGGCGCGTTAGTCGCTCAAAACGTCATGGGTTGGAAAAGTGTCGACCGGCTGGACATCGGCAAAGCTGGTAAACGCGATCAGTATCCGGCAAGCCGGACAAGCTCGGCCGCTGGCACTCCGCCGATGTGCGGCACTACTCGACGAATTCCGCCGGCCCTAGCTCATAGCGCCTGGAATGGACCTTGTGCTTTGGGAAAGATACGTGAAAGAACTCTCGTACCCCACATCGCCCACAACCACGAAACCCTACGCCTTCGGATACGTCGGCACCATTTCCGGACGATAAACCCACTGCTTGAGCGGTCTGCCCTCTTTGAGATTTCTCAGCTCCCGCTCCCAAATCTTGCGCAGTAGAAACACGCCGCGGTCGCTGCGGCCGAGGTGTTCGTTGCCGCGCGGGGCGATCGCGCCTTGACCGGTCTGCGCGACTTCGTCTTCGAGCATGACGAAGTCGACGCGATTCGGATCGATATCGTCGAGCCTAAGTTTTCCCGCAAGGATGGCTCGGACTAACTCCGGCCGATCCAGTTCCGCCTTTGTCCGCATCTCCCGCCGTTCTTGGATCCATACCCGTCCGCGCTCTCCTGTGAGCGGGATGGCGCGCACCTCGAAGTGAATATGGCGTTCATCGTCTACCGGAACTTTAAATAACATCACATCGGCCCGCTTGATCTCCGGATCAACCACCTGACCGTTGGTATAGTTGATGTTGGGCATGCCGAAAAAAACGGTGACTTCCTTGCCGTCGGGATATTTTGCATGGCGCTCGACGCCCCACTCGGATTCTTCGACGGTAATCGTCGGATCGCCCAACACGATATGATCTTGCACCGAATCGCGGTGGCGCCGGTGCACGAAGCGCACATGCGCGCTATCCAATGAATTCTCGACATTGTTGAAGTAGTTGCAGATCCGTCTGAGTCCAGCGACATCGAGGGAGATATCGGCGCTTTCCATCTTGGGGTAACGCGGCAACGGCGGCGGCTCGCCCTCGCCAAAATAGGCGAAAATCAGGCCGAGGTATTCTTGCACCGGATAAGCAGGCACGCGGACCTTTGGCGCAAAGGGTTCCGCTTCGGCTGGCTGCTCAATGCATCGTCCCGCGCCATCGTATTTCCAACCGTGATAGAAACAGCGGATAAAGTCGCCCTCGACCCACCCGGCGGAGAGCTGTGCGCCGCGGTGGGCGCAGCGATAGCCGACTAAATGCGCCGCGCCGCTCTCGCCGCGATAGAGCGTAAACTCTTCATCCATGATCCGAATCGGCAGCGCTTGGGCAACCGAAAGCTCATGGGAGCAACAAACCGGCTGCCAGAACATCCGCAGGTAACGCCCGGCAAGAGTTCCAGGTCCGGTGTGAACGAAATCGTCAAAATTCATCGCCGGCGCCATAATAGTTTATCCCGAGCGGGATTGTCCAGTGAATGTATTGGGCCACCATGTTTTGTTTGAGGGTCGCTGGCAGGGTCAGGCCTTGCAGCAGCGTATTTTCAACTGCTCGCTTCAGATTCCTTCAACCGATGGCAGGGGTCTATCACACAGCCGCCTGCGATAGCCACGGGGAAAAAGTAGCCTGTCCCCTTTATTCCCCCAGCGTTTACATACGTGCTTGAGGTGTAGATTGCAGGCAACCGTTTCTTGGCAGCAAGTTCCACGATCTGCTTTTGATTGGCGACGAATAGTCCGGTCGGATCCGCCGTCATGGTGAGAGCGTTGGCACGCGCCTTGGTCGCCCGTTCGAACGCCCTTGCCAAATCATTGGCAGCCGGCACCTCCATGATGTGAAGCTGGATCTGCAGGTAAGGGGCCGCGGCCGGGAATCTACATTGAGGATTAATAATCCTCGTGTCGCCGGATTCAATTGCACTCGTTTTCATCTCTGGTCTTTTTTAGGCGTGGGTCCACAGCGCGATTTTCACCAAACACTTGTGCGATTGACTACTCGCCGGTCCGGCGATATAGCTCCCGTCACAGAAAAAGGGTGTTTAAAATTCCTATACGTACCACTGAGCGAGCACGAACACATGGACATCGTGATCATCGGCGGCGGCATCGGCGGGCTCACACTCGCGCTCTCCCTGCACCTGCGCGGCATCCCCTGCCGCGTGTACGAGAGCGCGCCGGAGGTGAAGGAGCTGGGCGTGGGCATCACGCTGCTGCCCCACGGCATGCGCGAGCTAACCGCGCTCGGCCTCGGGGAGGCACTGGCGACCCAGGGGATCGAGAACCGCGATAGCTGCTTCTTCAATCGCTTCGGCCAGCTCATCTACGCCGAGCCGTGCGGCCGGGCCGCGGGCTACCCGGTCCCCGAGGTCGGCATCCACCGCGGCCGGTTGCATCTGACCCTCTGGCGCGCCGCGATGGAGCGGCTCGGCGCGGCCAGTGTCCTCACTGATCACCAGTGTATCGGGCTCGACCAGAACACCCGGGACGTGACGCTGTACTTCCGATCGACCGCGACCGGCGCGACGCGCGCGTCCGTTACCGCCGACATCGTGATCGCGTGCGACGGGGTGAACTCAGCCGTGCGCCGCCAGTTCTACCCGGGCGAGGAGCTCTGCTTCGGCGGCATCAATACCTGGCGCGGGGTCACGCGCGCCAAGCCCTTCCTGACCGGCCGCAGCTACGTGCGCATCGGCTCGATCCAGTCCGGCAATCTCGTGATCTATCCGATCGTGGACGATGTGGACGGGCAGGGGCAGCAGCTCATCAACTGGACCGCACAGGTCGCGCAGCCCGGCTACGAACGGAACGATTGGAACAAGCCGGGCCGGCTCGAGGACTTCCTGCCCATCTTCGCCGGCTGGACGTTCCACTGGCTCGACGTGCCCGACCTGCTCCGGCGCTCCGACGTCATCTTCGAGTACCCCATGGTGGACCGGGAGCCGGTCGATCGCTGGACATTCGGGCGCGTCACCCTGCTGGGCGACGCCGCGCACCCGATGTACCCGCGCGGCTCCAACGGCGCGGCCCAGGCCATCCTCGACGCGCGCACGCTCGCCGATTGCCTGGCCGCGGGGGGCGACCCCTTGGCCGCGCTCTCCGCCTACGAGGCCGTGCGCTCGGGCCCGACGGCCCGGGTCGTGCGCACCAACCGCGAGCATCCGCCGGACTACCTCATCCGCCGCGTGGAGGAGCTGGTGGGCGATGCGCCCTTCGACGATCTCGATCGCTACATCACCCGCGCCGAGCTCCAACGGCTCTCGGACAAGTACAAGCGCATCACCGGCTTCGCCCCGGAGCACGTGACGTAGAGCTCGCCGCGGGGCAGCCTCAGCTTGCCGGGTGGCGCTATATCTCCTGATCAGATCCCAGATCGACGCGTGCCAGGCATATCTCACAGGATTTGTTCGATGGAGAATTCAGTTCAATGCTGAGTGAAAACCGGGATTTTTGGTCAATAAGATAACTCACATCTCCCGTTGCTATTATGCAAGTTTGCGCTCGCGAGAGCCATCAGCCCAACTCCTTCAACTCCGCTTCAGCACTTTCCAGCCACAATCCCATTTCCATCTGCCGCATCAGCGCGACGCCTTTGTGGAGATGCTCCTTCGCCAGTGGCAAATTACCGCTTCGCCGATAAAGTTTTTCCAGACCAACGTGGCAATGCGCGATGAGCGGGCGCATGCCGAGTTCTTCAGCGAGGGTGAGAGCTTGGTGATAGTGGTTTTCCGCCTTCCCGATATCAAGCGGATCTTCGCACGCCGCGATCTCGCCAAAGAGCCGAAGAGTGTACGCCTCGTATCCTCTCTCTTTGTGCTGACGGGCGAGACCCAGGGCGCGCTGAGCGGCGGCACGGGCATCCGCTTCCCGCCCGGCCAACAGATGCGCTTCGCTCAACGAGATGGTCCGCAGTGATTTGCCCTCCACGGTCCCGGTCACGGCGGGGCGCTCGACGGCCTCCTCCAGCAGGGGAATTGCCTCAGCACTGCGTCCAGAGAGCGCATAGGCGTAGCCTAGGGTGGAACTCACTGCGTGAAAGAGAGGCGGGCTGTCCACTCCCTGACAGACCTCCAGGGCGTGTTCGAGCGCGAGAGTCGCCTGGTGAAGATCCCCCCGCCCGAGATGCAGAAGACCCATCGCTCGATACGTCACGGTAACGCTGTAAGGAAGGCCGGCCGTCTCCGCTATGTGGATGGCTTCTGTGCAAGGGGCAACGGCTTCGATGAACTCCCCGCGCTCAGCCAGCGCTAAGGCTAGCGAGCTCCGGGAGAACGCGAAGGGTAGACCCAGTCCTCCAAAGCGCTCACGAACCACTGGGCTGTCGAGGGGCACCAGGTTGCGTCTGTGCGACTCTATTGCCTGATGATAATTCCCCAAGCAATAGTACGCCCATCCGAGAAATTGAGTTGTCAGAACCTCCAGACCGTAATCGTCTAGGGTTCTGGCCACTGCGATTGCCCGTTCACAAGCCGTGACGGCTTGTTCATACTCACCCTGTGCCAAGAGCTCTCTCGCTATGAACACACTAACCCGCGCCAACCGGCGTTGATCTCCTAAAGCATTTGCCAGAGCTTCGGCTACGCGCAGGTGTTCAAGAGCCGCTCGCGTTCTCCGAGCGGCGACAGCGAGACACGGAGGTTGAAGTGTAGATCGACAGCCTGTTCGCGCATCTCGCGACTCTCGGGCAGATGCCCTAGAGCAGTCAGTGCTTGCTCGAAGTATGATGCCGCTTCTCGAAACGCCGAGCGGGCATCCGCCTTGGCGCCGGCCTGGCGGAGATAGGTCAGGGCTTTATCCCATACCTCCCCCCTCGCCGCGTGATGCGCGAGGCGCTCGACCTGCTCGATCAGCCGATCGGGATATAGCGTCTCGATGGCTTCCACGATCTTCGCGTGCAGGGCGCGCTGGCGCTCGTGGAGAAGGCTTCCGTACGCCACTTCGTGGGTGAGCGCGTGCTTGAAAGTGTATTCCAGATCAGGAAACAGACTCGTCTCGTAAAGGAACTCCGCCGCTTGGAGATGGGTAAGGCTGCGGCGGAGTTCCTCGTCAGATAACTCGGTGATGGCCTGCAGGAGGGAGAAGGGAACATCCTTGCCGATGACCGCGGCTGATTGCAGGAGCTGCTTTTCCTCAAGCGGGAGCCGGTCAATGCGCGCGGCAAGCACGGCTTGAACCGTAGCCGGCACCTGGGTGCTCTCCACCTTTTTCTCCAGATGATAATTCCCTCGCTCGCCCGCCAGAACTTTTGTCTCCACCAGGGTTCGAACACTCTCCTCAAGGAAAAAAGGGTTCCCCTCGGTGCGTTCGATCAAAAGCTGCTTCGAGGGACTGAAGTCCGTGGTCATTCCCGAGAACTGAATCAAGAATCTCCCCGGCGCTTTCGGGCGGTAGCGGATCAAGCCGCAGTTGGGTGTAGTAAGTCTTGTTGGCCCAACCATGCTGGTATTCTGGACGATAGTTGACCAGGAGGAGCAGCCTCGCCGTCGGGAGACTTTCCACCAAGCTCTCCAGCATCGCCTGGGTCTCGGAGTCGATCCAGTGAAGATCCTCGAATAGCAGGATCAGAGGCTGGACCTGACTCTCTCGAAGCAACAGCCGCTTGACCGCGCCAAGAGTCTGCTGGCGGCGTTGGGAAGGATCGAGCGCCTGCCACATGCGGGTCATCAACAGGCACATCTAAAAGTGCCAGGAAGGCCGGTAGCGTGGACTCCAGAGATTTATCCAAGGTCAGCAGCTTGCCGGTAACCTTCTCGCGAATTTCGCGCTGATCGTCGCGGTCCTGAATTTTAAAGTAGGCTTTGAGAAGATCGATGACCGGCAAATAGGGCGTGGCTTTGCCATAGGAGACCGAGCCGCTTTCGAGAATCAGCCACCCCTGGGTTCGATGCGAGTGGATGAACTCGAAGAACAGCCGTGACTTACCCAGACCAGGTTCTCCTACTACACCGACCACCTGACCATGGTCTGAGCGCGCTTGTTCAAGTGCTTTTCGAAGCTGCTCGGTTTCAGCATCGCGTCCGACAAAGCGAGTCAATCCGCGCGCGGCCGCGGCTTGCAGGCGAGAGCGTGTGGCTCCAACTCCCGTAACCTCATAAACTTCCACCGGCTCAGTTAATCCCTTGACGTTGACGGGGCCAAGTGACTTCACCTGCACATAACCTTCGGCCAGTCGAAGCGTACCGGCGTAATCAAAATCGATCCCGGCGTCGCCATCTGCTCCATGCGCGCAGCCAGATGGGTCGTCTGGCCAACCGCTGTGTAGTCCATCTTCAAGTCGCTGCCGATGGAGCGCGACCACTACTTCTCCGGAGTTCAAACCCACTCTTATCTGGATGGGAACACCCTCGGTCCGCCTCACTCCTTCAGCGTAGCGTTTCACCGACTCCTGCATTCTGAGCGCCGCATAGCAGGCCCGCACCGCATGATCTTCATGGGCCAGCGGCGCACCAAATAGCGCCATGATCCCGTCGCCCATCACATTGTTGACTGTCCCTCATACCGATGCACTGCCTCCATCATGTGTTCGAGGATTGGGTCAAGGAGTTTTCGCGCGTCCTCAGGGTCGCGATCGGCGAGAAACTCCATCGAACCCTTCATGTCAGCAAACAAAACCGTTACCTGCTTGCGCTCCCCTTCAAGAGCGTTTTTTGAAATGAGAATTTTTTCGGCGAGGTGCCTGGGAGTGTACGCTTCGACCGAACCGAACTTTCCTGCGGTTACCAGCGCTGTCGGGGCAGCTTCGAGCAGTCGCTGTCCGCACTTCTTGCAAAACTTCGCGCCGAGCCGGGTTGCTCCACCGCAATTTGGGCAGACAACTTCAAGCCGAGAGCCGCAGTTCTCACAGAATACGGCGTCGCCTGGATTTTGGGCCTGGCAATGAAGGCAGTTCATATCGATGTCCCAAGTTGTCGAGTCGAAATGTTAAAGACAGTGCCGCTAACTTAGTCCCTGGGAGGTGACAGCGTCAAGAACAGCAATATCGGCTAGGATTGAACTGAACGACGCCTCAGACCTATCTCGCACTGGGAGCCTGGCGCGTGGCGTGGATTTGCGATATGGCGCACCGGGAGATCATTCATGGCAAACAGCTTCGGCTATCGCTGGCGAGCACGGACAGACCGAAGCGTTTTTTTGCCTCGAAACGCCAGTGCAAATAACGGCGCCGATCGTGCATTCCGTTAGTTCCTTAGAGTTGAAAGTTCGGATCGACTTGCTCTTTCCTTGAACTCTTGAACCTTGAACTTTGAACCGCCGCAAGGCTTTGAACGAAGCGAAGCGGTTGAACGACTGGAACGATTGGAACTCGTCTCCGTTTGGGTAAGTGATGTGCCAAGCCAACGCGGTTCTGTCTAAAAAAGTGGACAATCAATGAAAGAAAAATTAGGGGCCGAGCGTGATTGGTCGATCTTTCAAAGTACGAAAGGAAACCTGACCTGCAAACGGCTAGACCGAAGCCTAGTTTGATGCTCGCCGCCGCTGACTATGGGTTGAAAGATTATCATTGAGAACCGAAGGGGGAATGCCTCAAACTCAAGTCAGGCGGCCCGATTTGTCCCGCTCCTCAATGGCAAACTTGTAGGCCTCCCCAAAAGTCATCTTGTCCGCGTCTGGCAGGGCTGCTAACTCGGCCAGAAACCCAACAAACTCTTCCAGTGCAGCCTTCGCCTCGGGCGCTGTTAGTACAATAGGAATCCCGACCCGAATTGGGATGTGACCGATGGTATCGTACCACAGAACCGGCGTTCCTTTTTCGATTTCCATGTGGATTACCCCTTCGCGAGTCAGGCTTCTGCATATCACCGGCCTTGACCTGGGCGCAAGGCGGAATTATGGACAGGCGGAATTATGGACAAGATTTTTCGTGGAAGCCGGACGGATGCGAAGACTTTGCGGAGCTGACCGAATAGTACAAAGCGACAAGTGAAACTAACACAGCAAATGCCGCTACGACCGCTGCTGCTGAGATGTACTGCCCTGAAGCCGCAGCTGAGATCGAAGAAGCGATCAGACCTTCTCGCACGTTACACTAACACGACAGAGCGCCCCGGAGTCTGCGAGCTACAAGGTCACGAGACAACGATTGTTGTAAGACTGCCCTGAAAGTGACGAGAGTTTGTAGATGATTGGCTTACAAAAACTTAGAACACGACCGGAATTTCCTTCATCCATTACTACCGAATCGACGAGAGTCATTCCTTGTTTGGTCGACAAAATGCCTTCGTAATCCGTTAAAGGTTACGGATTTACCGATCCAATATTGGTGACAATCACTCCCAATATGGCATCTTGTTTGCCAGTGAAAGAAATCATGAATCACACTTGTCAACATTGCGGCGAGTTGATTGTAGGTAACGCCTGGTTACGAGTGCTTGATATGGTTGTTTGCTCCCTCTGTTTTATGGAAGCAAAGAGACTTCACCTTCATGCAGAGGAAATCAATATTGAAAGCAAACATCCTTCACCTCGAAACCGGCGGAGTCACCAGTCTCGACTCGGCATTTAATTGAAGCGCCTGGCTCTCCGGTATTATTTGGCTGACCTCCGATTCGCCACGTTGTGGCTTGCGGTAGTGATAGTTGGGTTCGCAGTCTCGTTTTACGTCTTACCGCGTGGCGTAATTTGGTTCGTGAGTGCGCTGCTCTTCTAATCCTGGGAACCCGTGTTTCGTGGGTCGGACCACGCTATCTACCTGGGTTTTCGAGGCTTTCATTCCACGGAAGCGTATTCTCCGAGCTTAGAGCCTTGTTTTCCCCAGTCAAATTGCGAGTGTAAGCTTCACTGGGCTCGCGCAGCGCATACGTTCCGTCTGCTTCCAGCACTTCCCGATGCGCGGCCTTGACGCCAAGATCGTTTTTGACCCTCTCAACAAAAGGCAAGCTCCCGACGGCGATCGCTTCAGACCAGCGATCATCGCGGAGCGCCAGCCGTTTTCCAGAGCTTGCTCAACCCATTGGCGGTGTGCTCTTTGAAAATCTCTCAGATCCGCAAACCCGCACAACCCGTCTAATCCTCAGGCTCTCACCTTGAACATTGAACTTGAACTTTGAACGATCGTTTATCTAAACGTCTTGAACGGAGCGCTGCGGTTGCACGTTTGGAACAACTGGAAGGCTTCAGTATTCGCTAGCGCGAACCATATTTAAGTCAATGTACACGAGACAGCGATGCAGGTGCTCGTCGGCCTCAATTGCAGTGGCATGGTAGCGGTCCTCCCAAAACGCCCCGTGGCGCCCTTTGCGCTCGTTGTACTCCTGTGCCGTGCGGCCAGCAATGAACTGCATACTGTCGGCAATCACGTTTGGCCCGTGTCTTTGACCAAAAGATGAATGTGATTCGAGGTGACCATATAATCGAGCACGCAAAGACCGAAACGTTTTTTCGCCTTGAACAGCCAGTGCAGGTAGCGGCACCGATCGCGCATTCCGTTAGTTCCTTAGAGTTGAAAGTTCGGATCGACTTGCTCTTTCCTTGAACTCTTGAACCTTGAACTTTTGAACCGCCGCAAGGCTTTGAACGGAGCGAAGCGATTGAACGACTTGAACGTTTGGAACAGGCGCAAGCCAAAAGTCTATGAAAGATAGTCGCGCGACCATTTCCTCGGTTGATCACATGATAGACCTTGCTGCCCACGCGGGATTCTCGGCACCAGCAGCGTCTATCACACCGCTACATGCGATCGCAACGGGGGAAAAGTAGCCTGTCCTCCTCTATTCCCCACATCGCCCACAACCACAAAACCCTACGCCTTCGGATAGGTCGGCACCATATCGGGCCGATAAGTCCACTGTTTGATCGGCTTGCCATCCGCCAGGTTGCGCAACTCTCGTTGCCAAATTTTCCGCAGAAGAAAAACCCCGCGATCGCTGCGGCCGAGGTGTTCGTTGCTGCGCACTGCGATTGCGCCTTGACCGGTCTGCGCGACTTCGTCCTCGAGCATGACAAAGTCGACGCGATTGGGATCCACCTCGTTGAGATGAAGTTTTCCGGCGAGGATCGCCCGCACTAAATCAGGCCGGTCTTTCTCCGCTTGCGCGCGCATCTCGCGCCGCTCTTCGATCCACTGGCGGCCACGCTCGCCGGTAAGGCGGATCGCGCGCACTTCGAAATGAATGTGGCTATCGTCATCCACCGGGACTTTGAATACGATCACATCCGCCCGCTTGATTTCCGCATCGACCACTTGACCGTTGATGAAGTTGATATTGGGCATGCCGAAGAAAAAAGTCAGATCCTTGCCGTCGGGATATTTGACGTAGCGCCGGATGCCCCACTCGGATTCTTCCACGGAAACCACCGGGTCGCCCAGCACGATGTGATCATCGACCGCCTCCCGATGGCGCTGGTGTACGAAGCGGACATGGACAGGGTCGAGCGAGTTATCGATGTTGTTGAAGTAGTTGCAAATGCGCCGCAGGCCGGCGACGTCCAGCGAGATATCGGGACGTTCGAAGCGCGGGTAACGCGGCAGCGCCGGCGGATCGCCCTCGCCGAGATAAGCGAAGATCAGTCCGATGTATTCTTTCACCGGATGACCCGGAATGCGCACTTTGTCGGCGAACGACTCACCCTCGGCCGGTTGTTCCACGCATTGTCCCGAGCCATCGTATTTCCAGCCGTGATAGAAGCAGCGGATGCACTCGCCTTCAATCGAACCCACCGATAGTTGTGTTCCCCGGTGCGCACAGCGCGACCCGACGAGATACGGAGCGCCGCTATCGCCGCGGTAAACCGTGAAGTCCTCGCCCAAGATGCGCACAGGCAGCGCCCTGCCGACAGGAAGTTCATAGGAACAACAAACCGGCTGCCAGAACGTCCGCAAGTAACGCCCGGCCAACGTTCCCGGTCCGGTGTGAACGAAATCGTCAAAATTCATCGCCGGCGCCATAATAGTTTATCCCGAGCGGGATTGTCCAGTGAATGTATTGGGCCACCATGTTTTGTTTGAGGGTCGCGGGCAGGGTCAGGCCTTGCAGCAGCGTATTTTCAACTGCTCGCTTCAGATTCCTTCAACCGATGGCAGGGGTCCATCACACAGCCGCCTGCGATAGCCACGGGGAAAAAGT
>CAVTUQ010000008.1:0-263981 GCA_963737905.1 uncultured delta proteobacterium
CCCGTGTTTCGGGTCGGACCCAGCCAACGGCTTGATTTATCAACTTAAGGTAGGCATAAAGGGCGTCGGTTAGGAGCTTAGAAGCCGGTTTTTGATTGTGAAAAGGGGCTTCTAAAGAAAAATCGATGCCGCGCGCGAACCGCTACGTCTTACCTGGTTACGTTTGGCACATTACGCACCGCTATCATCAAAGGAAATTTCTACTAAAGTTTGCGCGCGACCGCCGCCGTTACCTGCATTGGGTTTTCGAAGCGCAGAAACGCTTCGGTCTGTGCGTGCTCGACTACGTGGTGACATCCAATCACGTCCACCTGTTGGTGAAGGATAGCGGCGGGGATGCTATCGCGCAAAGCATGCAGCTCATCGCAGGGCGAACGGCGCAAGAATATAATGAGCGGAAAAATCGGCACGGGGCGTTCTGGGAGGACCGTTATCACGCCTCGGCCATCGAGATTGACGAGCACCTGCATCGCTGTCTGGTCTACATCGATCTCAACATGGTTCGCGCCGGCGCGGTAGGCCATCCTGTCAACTGGGAGCAAAGCGGTTATCGCGAGATTCAGAAGCCTCCCAAGCGTTACGCTATAATCGACCTACCAATTTTGAGCGAGCTGAGCGGGTTTGCGGACGGGAGGGATTTTCAAACTGCACATCGCCAATGGGTCGAGCAAACGCTTGAGAGTGGTTGCACAGTGCGTGACGATCGCTGGTCGGAAGCAATTGCGGTCGGGAGTCTGGTGTTTGTCGAGAGCGTCAAGAGCGAGCGCGGCGGCAGAGCGATGCATCGCGGATTTGAGCAGAAAGACGCAGCCTATGCGTTGCGTGAACGCGATGAGGCTTACAACGGTGATTTCAGCGGCAAAAGTGAGCCCCTAAGGCTAGAAAACACGGTCTTTTGGAACGAAAATACTGCAGCTACGGAGACATAGCACGGTCCGACCCGGTGCGACCGGGACGGTGGGGAACGTCGGTCGTCGGTCTCGCGGTACAACGCCCCGACGGTAAATATTTCGGTTCGATAAGTGCGCCGGAGCCGGTATACGACCACGTCCTCGAGTTCCTAAAGCGTAACCACGGGCGCAAACTCCGCGAAGTCATGGATTCCGAGATTGACACCGCTGACGTGATTGAGTAGTTCCCGTGGCCAAGTACCTCCAACGCCTCCTGTCCGAAGTGTGATGGCTACCTGGGAATCGTGGTCCCCCGAACGGAAGGCCAAGATGCCCGTGCAGCCGATCAATGGACGGTGCCTAAAATGTGGTTATCGCCTTGCGTGGGTGTTGGTTCGAGGGAAGACGACGCCCCCCGTCAGAGATGCTGTTCTCTCTAGTCGAGATTGATTGACAACTTGTTGATTGAGGGGGTAGATCGATCTCGGGCCGCCATAATTTTCGATAACGGAAATTTACGGTCCTTATTTTCCTGGTCGGGTCTTATGTCTGGTGCAGACGATATGTTCATGCTTGCGATGGAATACAATCTCAACGAGATCTGTCACGTTAGAAGAACTTCTTGTCTCCAGCCTCGCACAAACTGACGCACTGGCGAAGCTCTTGATTGGTAAGGGGCTGATTACCCGAGAAGAGTTTATGCAGAAGATTTCAGAGGAACCGGTCGGCGTATCAGAGAGGGCGCTCCTTAGTAACACCACAGGAGGCCAGAACACCGCTAACGGAGTCAACGCGCTCTTTAGCAACACCGAGGGCACCTTTAACACCGCCAGCGGATTCAATGCGCTTTTTACCAACACCATAGGCAGTAGCAACACTGCCAGCGGATTCCAGGCGCTCTTTAGCAACACCGAGGGTACCTTTAACGCCGCCGTCGGACTCCGTGCGCTCTCTAACAACACTACGGGCTTCAACAATACTGCCATCGGAGCCGATGCCCTGTTTAGTAACACTACGGGTAGATTCAACACTGCCATCGGACTCAATTCGCTCTCTAGTAACACCACGGGCAATAACAACGCCGCCAGCGGAGATCAGGCTCTCTTTATCAACACTACAGGCAATAACAACACCGCCAGTGGGGTCATTGCGCTCGGTAGCAACACCACAGGCAGCAACAACACTGCTATCGGATTCGGAGCCGATGTGTCTACCGGCAATCTGACCAACGCTACGGCCATCGGCTTTGGGGCCATCGTCGATGCCAACAATAAGATTCGCCTTGGAAACACTGCTGTTACGGTGATCCAAGGGCAGGTGGATTTTACTTTTAGTTCGGACAAGACCAAGAAGGAAAACTTCCAGCCGGTGGATAGCGAAGAGGTACTGGGAAAGATACGCGGCTTTGAGCTAACGAGCTGGAACTTCATTGGCCACGATCCTAAAGAGTTTCGCCATTATGGCCCGATGGCGCAAGACTTCTTTGCAGCGTTCGGCCACGACGGAGTGGGACAGATTGGCACGGAGACGACGATCAACTCCGGGGACATGGCGGGGATTTTGATGATCGCCGTGCAGGCGCTGGAGAAGCGCACGGCGGAGTTGAAACAGAAGGAGGCGCGGATTGCTGTGCTGGAATCGAAGGTCGAAGAGCTAAAAGCCAAACACGCCTACTTTGAGACTGTCTTGACGCGGCTGGAGGCGTTGGAGTTGCGACAGAACCCCTCTACCCAGATAAGCGCCGAGAAAAGCGTCGGCGGTAAGATGATCGACGTGATGCCGTAAGCTTAATAATAATGGTCAAAAGAATAGTCTGACAGCAGCCGGCAGTGACCGGCAAATAGCGATTTGAAGGCCTTATTCTAAGGTAAAGGTAGAGCTGAGCAAGAGTTCTTTTACACTGTCTCGCTGCCTCCACCAATTGGAAAAGGGCGGGTAACTTACCCACCCTTTTTCTTTTTTCTTTGTGGTATTGACATTAGTGCTTGTCTGTTGGAAATAAGGGAGCGGAAGACCACCCGGCAAGGGCGAATATATGGAATTCCTCGCAAATCCTGAGTTCTGGGTCCGTTGGTTCGGCATCGTGATCCTCGACCTTAGTTTGGCCGGCGACAATGCTCTGGTTATCGCCTTGGCAGTCAGGACCCTTCCTCCTCGCGAACAGTTTTTAGGACGAGTCGGCGGCACCTTCGGAGCAGTGGGGCTCCGGTTCGCATTTATTGCCATAATCACGCAGCTTCTCAGGATTCCTTATCTCCAGGCCGTCGGAGGCTTAATCCTGATCTGGATCGCCGTCAAGCTACTTCGTCAGGACGCGAGTGGGGAGGGACGGGAGGTACGCCATGGAACTACACTTTGGGAAGCTATCTGGGTTATCATCGTAGCCGATATAATCATGAGTCTCGATAACGTCTTGGCGGTGGCGGCCGCCTCCCACGGCGACCTCGCTCTCGTGATCTTCGGCATTGGATTGTCGATCCCCATTGTTATCTGCGGGGCGGGTTTCTTGGCCACGCTAATGAACCGGTTTCAGTGGATTGTATGGCTTGGCGGAGGGATCCTCGGCTGGGTAGCCGGCGAGATGGTAGTCGAGGATAGAAACCTCGATGTTTGGCTCGAGCCTTGGGCGGGTTTTCTCCCATGGATACTACCAGCTGTGCTGGCGGCGGCTCTGATCTCACTGGGATGGTGGTTGGCGCGTCGGACCGAGCAGGGCGAACCCATGAATGTCTAACCAGAACGCTTCTTCGGCAATTCATTTTCAAATCGTGACCCGGCGCTAACCGGTTCGTCCGAAGGCGCCTTGAGGACTCTCATCCTGCTAGGGACTCAGGGTGATTCGATTCCCACCGGCGTCAGCAGCTTTCCGCTTTCGACAAGCTCTCGGTCGGTGGTTCACCTGTGCGGCAACCACCAATGAACGGTTTAAACCGTCTCAGTTCATTCCTTAGTTCCTTAAAAAATTGTTATCGGAAACGCAGCTTGCACAAGCACCACTGCCGCGAGAACCACACCGACTATGGCCAACCATATCCAGAGCTTATTGGACGCGGCAAACAACCCACTGAAGGAAAATTGGAAACCGTCGGAGCCCCGGCTCTCGGGTTGGACGCAAAGAGAAGCTACGATGGAAAGGGCTAAGATTCCCGCTACGACGGCGAGCGAGGTGCCGATGGGAATCTTGTAGATATCAACGAGCAGCATCTTGATACCCACGAACCCAAGCACCACGCCCAACCCGTATCGCAGGTAAACAAATAGATCGATGATTCCCGCCAATAAAAAATAGAGGGATCGAAGGCCCAGTATCGCAAAAACGTTAGAGGTATAAATAATGAATGGGTCGCGGCTCACGGCGAAAATGGCCGGAACCGAGTCTACGGCAAAGATCAGGTCGGTGCTTTCGACGACCAAAAGGACGACGAACAGAGGCGTGGCCGCCCATCTTCGGTTCTGTTTTACAAAAAAGTTTGGACCTTCGTAGTTTGAAGAGAGCGGCATCAACCGACGCAGCAGCTTGATGACCGGGTTATCTTCTGGACGGACAGTGGTTTCCTCTTTCACGAGCATCTTGATTCCGGTGAAGACCAGGAAGGCGCCGAAGATGTAGATGACCCAATGGAAATGTTGCAAAAGTAAGGCTCCCGTCCCGATAAATGCGCCGCGCATAACGAGCGCTCCCAGGATGCCCCAGAAAAGCACGCGATACTGGTATGAAGGTTGAACCGCAAAATAGGAGAAGATAAGGATGAAGACGAAAATGTTATCGACACTGAGTGAATATTCGATCAGGTATCCTGTGAAAAACTCAAGTGCCTTTTCCGATCCCAGCCAGATGTAGATCCCGGCGTTAAACAGAATCGCCAGCGCAACCCAGACAAGGCACCAAGTCGTGGCTTCCCGGGTCGTGACCGCATGAGCCTTACGGTGAAACACCCCGAGGTCGATGGTCAGCATGCCCAGCACAAAGATGTTAAAGATGATCCATAAAAATAACCGGTCTGGTGTCATAAATTTTCCTTCCCATAATTTCTGCGGCGCTATTTCGCAGTCCCCGTTCGGGGTCAATACGCTCAGGATGGTTTCGTTGCTGCGGTGTCCCTTATTTGCCGATGTTGACCAGTGCGGAAATGGCCCCGGTCACACTGGCTGTGAGTGTTCCGCCGAGCCGATCGCGATTCTTGAGGCGGGACAGTTCACGAGCCAGGATGCTCTCAAGCTTGGCTTCATCTAGAGTTCGGATGCCTTCGTTAACCACCACCGCGGCATGCTTCTCGTCTCTGCCTGTGGCAAAGGCAGTAGCCGTCTGTCGAGGAAGCAAATATAATTTGGGCATGGGCATCTGTGCCCGGCACGTGAGATCTTGAACCGTGCGATAAAGCCGCGGCAAGCTATCGGGTTGAATTTCCTTTGCACCGTGCATGCGCAGAATGATTTTGTCGATGAACCAGTAGTTGATAGCGTGGACGACTAAAGCGATCATGAGGGCGATCAACGCGCCCTCTGCGCCGCCCAGCGCCCTACCGGCTTTGACCACAATCACGGTCAGAAACGTCATGAGAAAAGTCATTTTCAAAGTGTTCATTTGAATCTCCTTAGCTGTCCCAACCAGGCCGTTCTTTGGTTGCCGGCGCGGACTTTTCCTCGCGCTTCACGCCAAAGGGCCGGGACACGAAGAATCTGTTGGGACCGATCTTGAGCTAGCCCAGGTCCAATAAAAGAATAGAGCTTAAGGAGAGGGGAATTCTAAAGGCGATAAACTTGTTGAAGGCTATAGAGCTCTTGTTGCGAAAAAGTGGACGGTTTTTTTATCCTGGCAGCGGAGAGAAAATTTTCTTTTCGGAAACCGAAGCCACCCGACAGCGCTGATAAGTTGGTTGTGGTCCGACGGCTGCGTAAACGCGCCGAATCTTTGAACCTTAGCGAGATAACCAGGGTGTCGATCGAAGAAGCTTCTTCCTCGAGATCGTCATCGAAGTCGGCACGCACCTCGATGCCATCTGCAAAAAGGCAAAATGCTAAAAGGAGTGAGAGAAAGAGAGCGATCTTGGCTTTCACGTGAGAGTTGCCTATCAGACTGTGGCCCTTACGTCAAATTACAAAATTCCGGGATCAATGGCGCGCGCTTTGTAACTAGTGTGACAAACCCGGCCTCTTCTCTTTTCGGGTCTTGAAACTGTTCGTCAGTTATGACTAATAGCCACTGTTAGTTTAGCCCGCTGATAATCATCGTGGGGAGGCACGGATGACAAATTGGCTTTGGATCGGCTCAGCTACTTTGCTTTGTCTTCAATGGATCGTTTTACATCTCTCGGGAGCACATCCTTCCCCGGAATGGCAGTCCTTGAGCGCTGGTCTGGCGATATTTGGCGCGGCGTTCCTGCTTTCCTGGGCCGCGGAGCTGGCCCAATTAGAAATTCCGCAGTCGCTGGCCATTGCGCTTCTGGCTTTGATCGCCGTGCTCCCGGAATACGCCGTTGACATGTATTTCGCTTGGGTAGCCGGCAAAGATCCCAAGTACACGGCGTTTGCCATGGCCAATATGACCGGCGCCAATCGTTTGCTGATCGGCGTCGGCTGGGCCGCCGTGGTGATTACCGTTTGGCTAAAATCCGGCAGGCGAGGCATCGCGTTGGAACCGGAGCACAAGATCGAAATCTTTTACCTCGGGCTGGCGACCATTTATTCCTTTATCATTCCGTTCAAAGGCCGGCTCGACTTAATCGACGCGGCGGTGCTCGTTACCATTTTTGCTTTCTATATGCGGGCCGCGGCAAAAGCCTCGCATGTCGAGCCGGAGCTCGAGGGCCCAGCTGAATTGGTCGAGAGCTGGGGGCAAGGGCCGCGGCGCTTCTTTACGATCGCGTTTTTTCTCTACTCGGGATTCACCATCTTCATCGCCGCCGAGCCTTTTGCCGAAGGACTTCTGGCCACCGGTCGCACGTTTGGGATTGAAGAGTTCATCTTGGTCCAGTGGCTCGCGCCCCTGGCGTCGGAATCGCCGGAGTTCATCGTCGCGATTTTATTCGCGCTGCGCATGCAGCCGGGAATAAGCATGGGCGCGTTGCTTTCATCGAAGGTCAACCAGTGGACTTTGCTTATTGGAATGTTGCCGGTGGTTTACGCGGTTTCCGCCGGCCGCTTTGGTGGAATGGAAATGGATAGCCGCCAGGTGGAAGAGTTGTTTCTAACGGCGGCGCAATCGCTGTTCGCCGTGGCGATCTTGGCTAATCTCTCTTTCACTCTCGGCGAGGCTACACTGATTTTCGTCCTTTTCTCGACGCAGCTCCTGGTTCCCGATCCGCGCTTTCGCTACTACTATTCGTTTATGTACATCGTGCTGGCGGTGGGTTGGATATTGTTTAACAAAGGGGCGCGGCAGGGGGTCGTTGGCCTCTTTTCTAGAGCTCCGAGCCCCCGGGCTGTAAAAATTACCGAGTGAGCGCTTGCGGTATTAAGCTGGGAAAAAATTGAGGTCACGGCTCTGAACGATTCCGGCGAGGCTGCGGATTTGCAGTGGAACCGAACCTCTAGGGACGATGAGAATCACGCCCTTCGGAATAGCCGGGCAGCTTGGCGCGCGCGGCATCCTACAATTCATCTTACACCTGCCAAAATTCCTGAAACTCTTCTCGCGTTTGTTCAAGGATCCGCGGGTATCGCTGGCACCGAAATTGGTTCCGTTAGGCGTCCTGGGCTATCTGATTTTGCCGGTTGATTTGCTGCCCGACGTTGTCCTGGGCCTCGGACAGCTCGACGATCTTTTAGTGCTCCTGCTGGGGCTCAGATTATTTCTCCGGTTGTGCCCGCCTGAAGTCGTTCAAGAGCATGTAAAGACAATCGCCGCCGGACGCTAGGGACGCCTATTTACTGTGGGGCTTAATGTTTAGCGGCGGCTTTTTCTTCCTTGATCAGTTCATGAATGAGACGCGGTACACCGCCACAGCTGAAACAGCGCGGCGGCTGGTATTTTGTTTCCCCCTCTGGGTAACGCATGAAGCGTTTGTAGAAAGGCTTTTCAGTTCCGACAAAGTCATCGTAATAGAAAGCCAGCTTGCCGCACTCGCTGCATTGTAAATACTTCGCCATGGTCTTCCTCGTTAACGTTTAGTTCCCAAAAACGGTGGATGAGTGTGAAGTATTTCAAAACGGCGCTGCCTTTTCAATCTGCTTTTACGCTTCCCCCTATTTTTGTTGCAAGGGCTGCAAATCCCCTCTAGAATCGTGGGTACTGCTCGATCAGCAAGGGGGTATAAGTATTCATCAGCTGAGGGATGAGAGGCAACTCGATCAACGTGTTCAGCGCTAATCAACCGCTAAATACCAAACGTTCAAAAGGAGGAGGAATAAACAATGTCAATACGGCTTTTTCAGTCTCAGACTTCGATGTTTTGCGAGAAGATCAGGATCGTGCTGGCGATGAAAAAAGCGCCCTACGATATCGTCGATGTGCGGAAAGACGAGCGCAAATCGCTCGTCGAATACACGGGGCAAAGAAAAGTCCCGTCGATGGACTACAACGGTGAGTGTGTTATTGACTCCACCGTGATCTCGGCCCGACTGGAGAAAGATCATCCGGGGAACAGTATCTATCCCGACGGCGCGTCGAATAAGGGGCTCTGCTTGGCGCTCGAAGATTGGTCCGATGAGGTGGTGATTCACGCCAATCATGCCATTCGCCGGGCCGAGACTCCTGAAGCACGCAAGAAAGCCGAAGCGGAGTGGGATACTCATTTTAACACTTTGGATCAAATGTATTCCGGGAAGAAATTTATCTTTGATCGGATGACCATCGCGGACATTTCGATTTTTTCCCAGCTTCACTATCTTTACACAACGGTTAAGTACGAAATTCCGGCGAAATATAAGAACCTCAATAGTTTCATGGAAAACATGCGCCAGACGTTGAAATTGAAATCTCTTGCCGAGAGCTTCGAGAGTCAATCCTTATAAGATCCATGAGAATAAAGAAGTAGGTTGTGATCTCACAACTTGGCGATTGTTGCATGCCAGCCAGGGCTTGCCCGTAGAGCCCTGGCTGGACATGATAGTTTTGATGTTTTGATCTTTATTGCGGAAAATCCTGCAGACAGCGGCTGTTGTCACAAAGTCAGGAGATCTCCATTCCCTTCCATCAGATGGCAATTCAAACCGGGTAGGCGTTGGGCATGATGGACGATCGCTTCTCCGTCTTGCTGTTTCGTACTTGCTTAGTCGGTTTCCTGCTCGGTATCGTTGGAACGATTTACTTTTTGCTGGGACTGGCGGGATATGTTGTCAGTTCATTGCTGAATCTATTTGTAGCCGCTAGTCTTGTTGTCGCAACGGTCTTCTTCCTCGCAGCATTTGTGAGAATCCCACGGGAGACCAATTGGGTCGGATGGATCCTTTGGCTAGCCATTTTCGTCATTCTTGGAACTGAGGTTATCCTCTGCCTTGTCCCGCCGACGGCTCGCGACGAGCTCACGCACCACCTTGCAATCCCTCAGCTCTATGTACGTGCCGGGAGGATCATCGAGGTTCCAATGGCGCCGTATTCCTATTTCCCCATGCTGCTCGATATGCTTTACACGCCCTGGATCTACTGGGGGTATGACTCAGTTCCGAAACTCATTCATGGCCTGTTCGGCTTTCTCACCGGTCTATCCCTGTACGCCTATCTGTCACGACGGATGAACGTCGTTTACGGTCTGCTAGGATTCTTCTTTTTCATCTCGGTGCCGTCGGTACTTCGCTTGAGTCACTGGGCCTACGTCGATCTCGGTACAACGTTCTACACGACAGCGGCGCTTTTGTGCATTCTTCGCTGGCGCGAAGAGACAGGGGGCGGGCAATGGTTGATTATGGCTGCCTTGTCGGCCGGATTCGCGTTAGCCACGAAGCCCAATGGATGGGTGGCAGGGTTACTATTATTTTTTCTGTTCGTCTGGGTGTCGGTTGAACAAACTGAACGAGGCTTCGGTAAGATTCTGTCCAATTGCTTACTCTTCGTTGCCGTCGGCGCGTTGCCGTTCCTTCCCTGGTTGGCCAAGAATTGGCTTCAAACGGGCAACCCCTTTTTCCCACTGCTGGGCGGTTTCTTCCCCGGTAAGATTGGAGTCGAAGGCGACAACGCGAGTTACGTTAGCCTGGGAGTTTTCGCCAAACGCCAGCTTCTCTACGGCGAGAGCTGGTGGCAAATCGTGGCACTGCCGCTCCGCCTATTCTTCTTTGGCCGCGACGACGACCCTCAATATTTCGATGGGGTGCTGGGGCCAAGTTTGATTCTCCTGCTGCCGTGGGCGTTCAAAGGCAAATGGCTCGAGGAAAAGAAGCTTCTGATGAGCTTCGCGCTTCTCTTCTTTCTGTATGCCTTGTTTCTCGTTGATCTTCGGGCTCGGTATATTCTGCCTATCGTACCGCCGATGGTGATATTGTTCACGTACGGCATTTTTAATGTTTACTTGGGCATCAAACGACCCGCGTATCTTTTCGCGGCGTTATCTTGTTTCGCCGCCTTTAACGGGTACTACCTCTGGCGCTATTTTCTGGACGTCGCACCGCTAGGCTACGTAACCGGGCAGGAGAGCCGAACGGCTTACTTGACTCGTACGTTGCCTGAATATGCCACTTTCCAATACGTCAATCGGGAACTTTCACCGACAGCGAAAATTTATCTTCTCTTTGTCGGACGAAGGGGGTATTATTGCGAGCGAGAATATTTTCATGACGGCGGAGAGCTTCCCGGTTTCCTTCTTGGGGCAGTCCGAGCATCGAAAGAGCCACGGGACCTCGCTCGCCAGTTCAAAGCGAAAAACTTGACCCATCTCTTGGTCAGAGACGAACTCCTCGTAAGATTTCTCCGCGATAACTTGGACGCGCCCCATAAACGGCTATGGGACGCCTTCGCTGCCCGCCATCTTAAAAGTCTGTTTCGTGAGCGCGGCTATTCGGTTTTCGAGCTCCATGGCTAGTGCTTGTGAAATCTCGATCATCATTCCGGTCTTCAACGAAGCAGGAAAGCTTCTGGATCTGTTGAATGATATCCGCGTCACTGGAACTGGCGGACTCGGAAATCATCGTAGTTGACGACGGTTCCACGGATAGAAGCGCGGACATAGCGATGGCCGGGAGCGCGAACGTAATCCGCCATCCGTATAATATCGGCAACGGCGCGGCCATCAAGAGCGGGATTCGTGCGGCTCGAGGAAGGCTTCTCGTCTTAATGGACGGGGATGGCCAGCATCGGCCGGAGGATATCCCGAAGCTGGTAGCCGAATCGCACCATTACCACATGGTCGTCGGCGCGCGGGCGAAGGGATCCAAGCGGAGGTTTCATCGCTATGCCGCCAATATCGTTTATAATCTTTTGGCCTCCTATGTGACTCGGTTCAAAGTCAAGGATCTGACCTCGGGATTTCGGCTTCTCTCCCGGTTCGACGCCTTGCGGTTCATTGATCTGCTGCCCAACACTTTCTCCTACCCGACGACCCTGACGCTGGCATTCTTGCGGTCCGGATTCAGTGTCAAATATGTCCCCATTCAGACCCTGTACCGCGCTGGACAAAGCAAGATCAGCTTGGTTACGGACGGTATCCGGTTCTTGTTGATCATCACAAAGATAGCGACGCTGTTTTCTCCGTTTCGTGTCTTTTTGCCGGTGAGCATCTTTTTCTTTCTTGGTGGTATGGCCAACTATATCTATAGTTATCTGACCACACATCGCTTCACGAACATGTCAGTCTTCTTGCTGACTACTGCCGTCATCGTTTTCATGCTGGGTCTAATCTCCGAGCAGATAGCATTGCTGCGGATGGAGCGGCGCTCGCCCACGTCGCAACCGTTTATCGGAGCAAAAGCGGTAAAAGACGACGGTCAGTTTTGTTGCCGCGAAAGGGATTACCGCCGTTGGATGCGCAGAGCGTCGAGAACCAGAGGAATCTAGATTATTCGAAGGTCCGCGACTACTATGATCGCGTTCACCACAGCGCCGGCGACGGGCCAGCCAAGGTCTCCCATCATCTGCGTCGACTGGCGCGTTTTTTCAGCCCTGGCAGGGCAAGCGGCTTCTGGACGTCGGTTGCGGACGGGGAATGTGGTTGCGCGCCGCGGCCGACGGCGCTGTTCCCGCCGGAGTGGACATTTCCCCAGTGGCGCTCGACCTCTGCAAGCGCGCCGTGCCTCGGGCGGATCTTCATTGCGGTCCAAAAAGCGGAGAGGCTCCCTTTCACCGAAGACGAATTTGATTTCATTTCCTGCCTCGGCGCGGTCGAGCATTTTCTGGAAGCTCCTTAGGTCGCGCTTCGTGAGATGGTTCGCGTGGCCAAGCCAGAGGCGATAGTCCTGTTGCTTGTGCCGAATTCCGGTTTTCTTACCCAGCGATTGGGCCTTTACTCGGGCACGCAGCAGGCGAGTGTTTGTGAAGAGGTGCGATCGTTGCCGGGCTGGCACCAGCTGTTCGGATCCGTCGGGCTCCATATCTGCCAGCGCTGGAGGGATTTGCATGTGCTGTCGCTGTCGTGGATTTGCCGCGGGCCCTGGTACGGTTGGCCACTACGGGCAAGCCAAGCACTGGTATTGCCCTTGTGGCCGCTCACGTGGCAATACCAAGCCTATCATTTGTGCGTCGTCAAGAGGTCGCGCTCGCGCATGAGTATTTTAGTTGTCACTTGGAACTATCCGCCGCGCGGTGGCGGAATCGAATACCTGGTTAGTAAACTCTGTGCCGGTCTAAGGCAGCGCCATTCCTTGATAGTTGTCACCTCGCACGCTCCAACCCCGTACCGTTAGAAGAAGATGTGTTCGAGCCCCCCGGCCAGGTTTGATGCTATTTTGTTTGTATGCGCTTTGGCGCGGCGCCGTGCTCCTGTGCCGCAATCCAAAAATAGAGGTGGTTTTCGGCGGGAGTGTTTTGGTTACACCGCTGGTGTTAATCCTTGCTCGGTTGTTCGGACGAAAGGCGATCGTGCAGGCCCATGGGTTGGACGTGATTTATTCAAATCGTCTTTATCAGGCGATGTGCGTTCGTTGGGTGACCTGGTGTGATCGCGTGGTCGCTAATAGCACCTATACGGGGTCCTTGATCGAAAAAAAGATGGTTGGCCCGGGCTCATCTCGGTTATTCCTCCGGGTGTGGATCCTGAGCGTTTCGCGTCGGGACGTACTCCGGAGTTGGTAAAGGAGAAGTTTGGTTTGGTCGGAAGGAGAATCATTCTTTTCGTCGGCCGACTCGCCAAGCGGAAAGGCGTCAAAGAGTTTATCAAAGAATCCTTCATGAGCATCGCGAAGGAGGTGCCCAACGTGTGCTTGGTAATTGTTGGTGATAATCCTTCCAGTCCCTAACTCACCGAGAAGATACGCTTAGTGAAATTAAGAGGGTAATCTCCGACATGAATTTGCAAAACCATATTCGGTTGGTTGGGGCCTTAAACGATGATGAAGTAATCGGCTCTATCAGGCATGTGATGTCTTCGTTCTACCCGCGCTGGCCCGCACGGATGATATAGAAGGTTTTGGCATCGTTCTTTTGGAAGCTGCAGCGGCGGGAAAAGTGGTCGTCGCGACGCGCGTTGGCGGAATCCCCGATGCGGTGGAAGATGGTAAAACTGGGATTTTAGTGGAGGCCGGTGACCATGCGGCGCTGCAACGAGCAATCATCGATCTGCTGCAAGATGATTGTCGGCGTCTCGACATGGCTGTTCATGCTCGGGAGCGAGTCATGAAACACTTTAACTGGAACAGAATCTTCGAGCGTTACGCGCAGATTTTTAAGGGCTTCTGCTGACTCCTACAGCAAGTGAATAGATCCGTTGTCGCGCTTGCCTTAGCTGTGAAAATATTCGTACCCATCCTAAACAAAAGCTCCGGCAGTGTAGTCTACTTTCAAAGTCTCAAGAGTCAGCTAAGCGCGCAAGGGGTTTCCATGCAACTCGTTGAATTCCCACCCTACTTCGAATCGATGCCTTTTCTCGTGTGCGCGAGTTTGCGGTTGAGAGGTGAAATGGACGGATTCCAGCTCGTCCACGCTAACGCCGATTACGGAGTTACTTTCAAGGCTTCGAACAAGCCGATCGATTGTCACCGTGCATCACAATGTCGTCGATGAAAACTATCGTCCATCTACTGCCTTTGCGCAAAGGGTCTATCACTATGGCGTGATGCGGGGACGGCTTCAGCGGGCTCTCGAGGAAGCCGATAGAGTTGTGGCGGTCAGTTGCATACTAAAAACTCTCTTGAACGGAACTTCCGTGCGAAAAACGTCGAAGTCATTTATAATGGCATTGATACCCAGTTGTTTGCACCGAAGCGAGTTGTGGTTCCCGCGCGGTTCGCCGGCAAAACCCGGCTCTTATTTGTAGGCAACCTCATTAAACGAAAAGGCGCAGACTTGCTGCCGTTAATCATGGAAAGACTGGGCAACGATTATGTTTTGTTTTATACGGAGTGCTTAAAATCCAAGGCAGCTTTCAAAAAGACTCAAATATGATTCCGTGTGAGGTCAAGTCGAGGTGTGAATTGATTGACCTCTACAACAGTTGTGACATTTTTTTGTTCCTTCGCGGCTCGAAGGATTCGGCTACGCGGTCGCGGAGGCCATCCTGTCGTGGCAAGCCGGTGGTTTGTACCAATGGGTCCTCATTGCCGGAATTGGTGATGGATGGGAGCGGTGGGCTGCTTTGCGAACAGGACAATGTTGACGATTTTGTTGACAAGGTGAAGGCTCTTGGCAGAAACGAGCAATTAGGGCAATCCATGGGACAATTCAACCGACAGAGAATCGTGAATAATTTTCGGTCGGCCAAATGGGCGCCCCCTATGCCCGGCTTTATCAGCAATTTTTCTAAGCCAAGGGCAGAAATAAGTACCGGGGAGTAGGTGGCATCGGATAAGATTCGGATATGAAATTTACGGCTAACAAGCTTTCGGAAAGCATCGAATCCTTTTAGCAAAGGGAACCGATGAACCAACGGGATCGTAAGGATAACATCTAAGTGACCGGTATGAGGGGAGTGAGTTCGCACTTTTCACCAATCCTTATCCGCGCCTCGACGGGTTGGGTTTCGCTCAGCCTGGGAGATTTGTGGGATTACCGTGGGCTGGTCTATTTTCTGGCCTGGCGAGATCTAAAGATTCGATATAAACAAACGGTCTTGGGCGTTGCCTGGGGTCGTTCTTCAACCATCATTTCTGACACTGCCTTCAGTATTTTTTCGGCGAGTTCGGCGGCATTCCGTCTGACGGAATTCCCTATCCGGTGTTTGTTTTCTGCGGCTTTCTTCCGTGGCAACTTTTCGTTAGCGCGCTAACCGGCTCGTCCAATAGTCTTGTCGCTAATCAGCGTCTTATCGCCAGGGTCTATTCTCCCCGGCTTGTCATTCCTGTTCAGCCGCGGTGGTAGCTTTGGTTGATTTTTTGTTCGCCTTTGGTCGCTTTCCTCGCGATCATGACTTATTACGGAATCGTTCCCACCTTGGCCGCTTCTGGACACTCCCTGGTTTTGTGCTCGTGGCGGTGGCTATCGCATCTGGCGCTGGTCTCTTTTTCGCGACTTAATGTAGAATACCGCGACATGCGTCTTCACACCATACCTTTTATCATCCAGCTTTGGTTTTTTCTTCACCGTCCGGTTGTCTATCCGAGCAGTTTGATGTCCCAGGCGTGGCGTGTATAGCCTCAACCCTACGGTCGGAGTTATAGAGGGTTTCCGTTGGGGCCTTGCTGGGCAAGACTGCGATGCCCGGTATTCCATTGACTATCTCGATCCTCGCCGCTTTGGCTCTCGTGATCGGCGGCATTTATTACTTCCGAATGGGAAAAACCTTTGCCGATATGGGGTAAGGCATGAGCGATGTTGCGATAAGCGTGCATAAGCTTGGTAAGCTCTATCGCGTCGGAGAACGCGAGCGTTACGACATGCTGCGAGAGGCGCTTGTCCGGTTATTAACGGTTCCTTTTGAATGGCGCCGCCATGGTCCCAAGCTGATTTCAAATGGAAACGATTCGTGTGTGACCTCAGGCTATGGGTCCGAAGACCCTGATCCCCAATCGCAACAGGATATTTGGGCTCTCAGAGATGTGTCTTTTGAAATCAAGCGAGGAGACATTGTTGGGATGATCGGTTGCAATGGTGCTGGCAAGAGTACGCTTTTGAAGATCCTTTCTCGTATCACGGAGCCGACGGAAGGGGAGGCGCGAGTATATGGTCGAATCGGTTCGCTTCTTGAAGTAGGCACTGGATTCCACGCCGAACTCACGGGGCGAGAAAATATCTATCTCAATGGGACTATCTTAGGAATGAAGAAGCGCGAAATCGACCGCAAGTTTGACGAGATAGTGTCCTTTGCGGAAGTCGACAAATTTCTAGATACGCCCGTGAAGCGTACTCGAGTGGGATGTACACGCGCTTGGCGTTTTCTGTCGCCGCTCATCTTGATCCCGAGATATTGGTGGTCGACGAGGTGCTGGCCGTCGGCGACGCCGTGTTCCAAAAAAGTGTTTTGGAAAGATGGGAGAAGTAGCAAAAAAAGAAAGAACGGTTTTCCTTGTAAGCCATAACATGAGTGCGATTGCGCAGCTTTGCACCCGTGTGTTGTGGATCCACGAGGGGCGGCTAAGACTCATCGGGTCGCCTCCGGATGTTATTGGATCGTATTTGTCGTTTGGAACAAAGGCGAATGCTTGTTGGACAAATTCCTCCAGGAGTACTGGGGTTTCGGCTATCGACATTCGAGCGGCCCGATTGCTCACTGAAGCTGGCGAACCATCCGGAGCGATCCCTTTGGGCAGCCATTCAGAGTCGAAGTCGGCTATGAAGTTGTGACTCCCATTCACAACCTCGCAATCCTGTGTAGACTGACAGATGCGCACGGAATCATTCTCTGGACATCCTGGGATACCGACACCTCGGATTGGAACGGGCGCGTCAGAGCACCCGGGAGGTTCTCGTCTATATGCCACATACCGGGAGGTTGGCTTAGGCCTGGAAACTATTTGCTTTCGATAGGCACGATCAGCGCTGGAGCCGTTTTACTCGATTATCACGAAAACGTATTAGCCGTTGAAATTTCTGGAGTCGGTTACCGTCTGAACGCAAGTCGCCTGGGCGTCGTTACGCCTCTCTTCGACTGGGAGATCAAGGTGGCATAGCGGTAAGGTTCACGCGCGAGCGTGCTTAACTAAACTAGCGACCCCGAAATTTATGAGACTTATGATTCATTACGGGGTGGTTCGCTAAGGACTATTGGGAAGGCGATTGTAGTTTATCGCTTGCTTGAGGATCGAAACGCAACTCCCAATTTCAACGAGCTGGTTGCAATAGATTGGCAATTGAACCTGAAAGTGAAAGCTATTAATTCATAGGAACCCGCGTCCACTATTTTCTGGAAATGAAGCCGCCGGCTGAAGACTATAAAGGGCATGGTCTCATATTTATCGTTGGTTGCCCGAGAAGTGGAACAACCTGGCTCCAAAGATTATTAGCGAGCCATCCTAAGGTTCACTCAGGAGAGGAATCCCACATCTTCAGCCTGTACGTGGGCCCTCAACTTCGCGCGTGGAAATCTCAGCAGAGCGCTCAGTTACTCGGAGCTGAGAGGCATTTAGTCGGTCCACAAGCGTACGTTTGCGACCGCGAATTTGCTTCTATCTTGCGGGACTACGCATGCCGCCTGCTTTCCCCCGTGCTCAAGAAACTTGAGCCCGACGAGCTGTTTGTCGAAAAAACGCCCTCTCATGCTTTGTTCATTTCTGAGATCAGAGAACTTTTACCCGAAGCGCGATTTATTCATCTCGTGCGCGATCCAAGAGACGTTGTGGCGTCGCTACTTGCCGCTGCGAAAACGTGGGGCGCCGATTGGGCTCCCAAGAGTGCCACTGCTGCGGCAGGGATGTGGGTGGAACACATCTGTGCGGTTCAGGAGGCTGCGCGGAATTTGTCGAAGGACAAGTTTCATGAAGTGAGTTACGAAGAATTGTCGGACTTTCCGGAGGCAACGTTGAAAAGCCTATCGCACTTTCTCGGCTTGGATTGGAATGATGAAAGCATTAGAGAAGCCATCGAGGCGAATCGTGCGGAGCGTATGCGAGACCAAGGTACACCCATTCCGGTATACGGGGAAATCGCCACCCGTACAGGTGGCAAGTCGCAATTGCCGCGTGATTTCATTCGTCGAGCCCGTCCCGGCGGATGAAAAGGGATCTCTCATTCCGGAGCAAGTTTCGAGTTTGGCGTATTGTTTGGAAACGCGGCTACGAGACGAGTTACCGGTGGCGTTTCCTTGATTGGTTTTGAAACACGATCTTAGCTTTGAATAGTCTTATGACGCGACCCGAAAGGAAGTTTGTTGTTGAACGCATTCCGTCCAAGGCAGCACGCGTTTCGTCTAGACGTCGCAAGGTCAACTAGAATGACTCGCAAGAGAATTCTGTTATACTCTCCTCACGTTCCATTTCCGCCCACGGATGGAGGGATGCTCAGAACCTACAGCCTCGTCAAAGCTTTCTCGCGTGATTGGGAGGTTCACTATATCGCGCTTAGAAATTCAGCCGATGTGGGATCTCAACCCAATGGCTTTAAGGCATCGGAGATGTTTCCGAGTGTGATTGTGAAGACCTGTTTGTTGGAGGCGGGTCCGAATCTAGTCGAGATGCTCCGACCGAACCAATGGGCTAACCGGTTTGTTGAACTTCGAGATGGCCTCAAGAGCAATAAGGTTGCAAATATTCTTTTTAAAATCCTCAATTGTCCCTATGCACTCGCGCTTATTTATCGCAAATACCAAAGGGCACGTCGTTTTGTCAGAGATTATTTGTCCCGGACAACTTTTGATGCTGTGCTCTTAGATTACACAAAAATGGCGCACTATTCGACGCTCATCGCCGACCGATCGGTGAGAACTATTCTAAATGCTCATAATGCTGAGTCTGATCTTTCCCGGCAGATTCTGAACTCTCTTTCAGGGTTTGAATGGATTCATGGTTGGCTTCGCTGGCAATTGCATCGGGGGTTCGAAAGATATTTTGTTCCAAAGTGCGACTTTGTATTGGCATCTTCGGATGCGGATGCGAAGTTTCATAAGAGTCTGAGCAAGAATATCCAAACAATTATTATACCCAATGCCGTCGATACGGATGATCTGAAGCCGCTGCCCCCACCAGAGGAGCTTTTATCTCTGATTTATCCGGGAAGAATGGATTATCCGCCTAATAGTGAGGCTGTTGAGTATTTTTGCCGGGAGATGCTTCCGAAGGTGGCGCGAATCGTGCCTGGGGTAAGACTGTACGTGGTCGGAAAAAACCCGTCTCCGCGTCTTCGCTCACTACAATCCGACATGGTAGAGATCACGGGTTACGTTGAAAACATGATTCCGTTTTGGCGGAAAGCAGCGATCCTAGTGGCGCCGCTTCAGGCAGGCAGTGGAACGCGTATCAAAATCCTCGAAGCGATGGCGCTAGGAAGACCGGTCGTGAGCACGTGTAAGGGATGCCAAGGGCTGGATGTTACCCATGGGAAAGGCATCCTGATTGCGGATGATGCCTCGACGTTTATTAGAGAGACTGTTCGCCTCCTGCAAGATCCGGGATTATATCGCCAGCTGATAATCGACACGCGAATGTTGGTGGAACAACGGTATTCGTTTAAGGCCGTAGAGCAACTGATTGACAATGCATTTCATAGCAATTCCTAACAGGAACCCTATACCGATTTGCGAGACAAACCTGCTGATTGCGCTAGTTTTTGGCAGGGATCTTTCCGGATAAAACGAAATGATTAACTTCTTGGTGACGAAATAACAATGATCTCCTTGATTGCATTTGTTTTCGGCGCGATCATCGGCAGTTTCTTAACGTTTGTATCGTCCGGATTCCTGAAGGTGATTCGATTATTCATCCTTCCTCGCACTGTCCGGAGCTGCAAGAACCGCCAATTCCATTTTACGATAATATTCCTTTGGTCAGTTATGTCGTGCTACTGGGCCGATGTCGCTCGTGCAACGCGAAAATCTCTCCACGCTATTTCTTTGTGGAGCTATTGATGGGGTCTCTGGCAGTGGCTCTCTACTATCAGTTCGGTTTCAGTCTTGCGTTTCTAGTCAGTTTTATCTTTGTGGCGGCTTTGATCGTGATCTCGTTTATCGACCTCGACGTTAGAATCGTGCCGGACGTGATCAGCCTGCCGGGGATCGTTGCCGGTCTATTGTTTTCGGTTGTGGCCCGCTATGTCATCAACGATCCGTTTGAGCTTATTCCGTCGCCGCTCAGTGCGTTGATCGGGGTACTAGTCGGGGGCGGCTTCCTATTGGCGTTAGCGTGGGCTTACGAAGCTTTCACGGGTATTGAAGGTATGGGTGGTGGTGACATTAAACTTTTGGCCATGATCGGAGCTTTTCTCGGTTGGACATCGATTCCGTTTACTCTTTTTTTTGCTTCTCTTACTGGATCTGTCATCGGGCTTGGGTTCATGATTGGAAAAGGTGTTGGCAGGAGATTCGCCCTTCCCTTTGCCCCTTTTCTCTGCCTCGGAGCGCTCCTATATCTATTCTTCGGCAGCGAACTCATGGAATTCTACTTTCCCCCGAGTTGAGGCTTCTCTAAGGCGGACTCTCAATTTTGTCAATTTTACACGGTCTGGCGCGCATTTTGGTTTTCGCGCTGGCTCTTCTCATGCTGGGCACAGCGAAACGATTATTTTATCAATGAGTTAGCAATCGATTCGCGACACCGCCATTGGTATGTTTCTTGCGCATTACGTATCTGAACCTTCGAAGAATTGTCGCAGTCGGTGGCCGAAAATTAGAAGAGCTTATTGTTGCAAAATGGCGGTTTTATGACTTTGCGGAAATTTGAAAGAGTCTTGTCGGACATTAAGGGATTCACTTTAGCGGAGCTGATGGCCACGGTTGGAGTATTTGCAGTCTTGGTGGCGGTCGCGGTCCCCAATTATCTTGCCTTCCAACCGAATATGCGTTTAAACGGTGCTTCCAGAGAGGTCTTGGGCAAGCTCATGTGGGCTCGCTCCAAGGCGGTGACTGAAAATATCACTTACGACGTGACTTTCCCGACAGATCACACACTCGAAATCCGCAAAGCCGGCGTGTTGATCCAATCCGTAGATATCCAAACGGACTATACCGAGGTTACCTTCAGCAAGAGCGGTGATGATCCGACCTTCAATTCCAGAGGAACCGCTGGGGGCGCTACGACCATAACCATTACTAACTCCAGTGGATCCAAAACGGTGACTGTGACCGCAACGGGAAACGTGAGGATCAGTTAGATATGGGCATCGAGGAAAAGACAGCAGACTGCAGAGAGGAGGATGGCTTTACCCTGTTGGAGTTGCTTGTTGCGCTTACGATTCTATCCGTCGGATTACTAGGAACGGCGATGCTCACGACCGGAACTATTCGCGGCAATTTCTTCAGCAAGAACATCACCTCAGCCACGGCCGTTGCGCAAACGACGATTGAAGGAGCGCAAAGGGTCGGCTACACAGCTGTGAATACGTACGTCACTGACTCCAGTAAGGTGCCGCCCACTGTTTCCATGGGGGGAGTTTCTTTTTCTCAATCCGCGTCCGTAACGAATAACTCACCAGCGAGCAACATGAAAACGATTTCCATTACGGTGAGTTGGAACGAGGCGAATAACGCGGCTCGTTCCGTAACTTTGCAGACTATTCTTTCACAATAGGCAGAACTTTAAATGCAGTATTGCAAGCTACGAAATGTTGCTGGGTTTACGCTTACTGAATTGATGGTTGCCATGGGCATCGGTATGGTTGTGCTAGCGGCAGTGACAACGACTTTCATGGCCCAGGCCAAATTCTACAACGCCCAGGAACAAATCAATGAGATGCAACAGAACACCCGCGGTGCGCTCGACATCATAACCCGCGAGCTCAAAATGGCGGGATACAAGCCAAACGGTGGCACGTTTGACGGCGTGACTTATAGCGTCTCGCAGCTAATGATTCAGGCTGACTTAGATGGCAACGGCGGGATTAGCACTAGTGGGAGTGCCAACGAACAAATCAGCTACGCCTACGACAGCACAAATAAGCAGATAACGCGAAAGATAGGTACAGGGACGGTCGAAGTTCTGGCCGACAACATTACAGCTTTTACGTTCAGCTATCTTAATTCCAACGGGGCCACAACCACGACATCCTCGAGTATCCGCCAGGTCGCCATCAGCATCACTGCGATAGCAGCGAAGCCAGATCTAAACTATTCACCCAACAATGGTTACCGAACCTACCAGATAACCGCGACGATCACTCCTCCCAATCTGGGACTGTAGCGTGGATGTCGTGTTAACGATGATTCATCGAAAGTTAAAAATCCCTGCCATGCGTAATACTATAGGGAACGACAAGGGTTTTCTCCTCATAGCTGCCCTGACCTTGATGGCTACGCTAACATTGCTGGCGACGACGGCCTTCATTCTCTCGTCGACGGACATCAAGATCGGTGGCAACTTCAGAAACAACCAGATGGTTCTGCAGGTGGCTATGGCGGGGGCGGAAAGGGCGCGAGAGGCTCTTAGAATAGAAAACCTCGCGAGCAGTAATAAAGCCTCGTTCAGCGATGAGCTAAACTCCGCGACGCGTAAAGGCGCTAACGGTGCTCTAAACGGCTACACGACCATAACCGACGATATGCCCTTGGTAAATGGGACTATGAACAACGTCACGTATGCTGCCTACCTGACGAATGACAATCTTAACGGGGACACTTATCTGAGTACCACCGATAACAACGGTAAAGTGCTCGTAACATCCGTTGCAACGGGGCCCAATAACTCGAAGGCGAAGGTTGAAATCGTTGTGACTTTATTTCCTCCACCTTCAACTCCGGCGACAATCTACTCCAAAGACAATGTTACTACTAATGGTTCTTCTATGAACATTAGCGGAAACGATGCCTGTAGCGCCGGCACTAATCTTGCTCCCATCTTTACCAAAGATCCTGCGACGACCAATTCGAACGGCAGCCCCACGTTTACCGGCAGTCCACCGACGCCTCAGCATGGCACTCTAGATATAGATATCCAAGGCTATGTCGATGCGCTCAAAGGCAGCGCGACAACGACATTAACCGCCGATCAATCAGGCGGAACTTACGGAAGCTCGAGCAACTATGTTACCGTTTACTCGGACGCCACCCTACAAGCGGATGGCGAGTTGAGGCTCAATAACGTTACCGGGTACGGTATCCTTCTAGTAAAGGGCGATTTGCAGATGGCCGGTAACTTTGAACTGGAACGGGCTGATTTTTGTGACCGGGGTAATAACCACGAGCGGTGGCGGTTCTAATGCCAAAAATATTCAGGGCTTGATATTTGCTGGTGCGTCTGCTCTGGGTGATACAGTCATTAACGGAAGTGTCACCGTCGGCTATGATAGCTGCAAAGTGAAGCAAGCTCTGGCTGGCCAACCGTTGAAGGTAGTCAATTGGAAGCAGGGCTACTGATCTCTGGATCTGAGAGCAGTTTCCGTCGCAGCTCCTAACTCTTGAGCGTCGTTGAATTCACTGGCGTATTTGATGAATAGTTTGCTGTCCCTCGAGATCTTGTTCTTGAACGCGGTAATGTCCCTCAATAGGTCGCGAATCTCCGACGTCAACATCCCACTTATACCTCTTGACGTTTCCTGTAGACGATTGAACTCTTGAGTGATCGGGTCATCTTGCCGCTCGGCCTCAGCCTTTGCCTCTGAAGGTGTCGTCGGTTTCTTTGTTTCTTTTGCTTCTTTGGCTTGTTCAGTTTGAAATTTATCCTTAGCATCTTCTTGCACGGCGACTTCTTGCATGGGTGCTTTATTCGACTTCTCAATTTTTGTTACGAAAGCTCTTTCGATACCGAATACCCCTCCATACACGTCGAACATGACCTGTGTTCCCTCGTGCCAATAGCGTCCCGTAATAAACTCATTCCCGTTTCGGAGTTTAATAACGTAAGCCGCCTCTCCGATGCCAGAGCAGGTTAGGCAAAACACGAATACTAAACTCATCGCTGACAGCTGCATTAGCCGAAGTGTATCATTCTTCCTCTTTTCCGTCAAAAAACTCTCCCTCGAATCCCGGAATCCAGTACTACGGTCCTTAACACGCAAATGCGAGCGGCAGTATTGGCCTCGGATACCGGGAGGGTGTCACGGGCGCGAAGTCCATAGACGGCTTTTCTTCGGTCGGGCTCATTGTTGCATTGGGATTAATGGACATCGGGGCCGCGATCGCATTATCGGGCTGGAATAAGTTGCTACTCACCTACCACCTCGACAGTTCGGCACGTCAGGTTCAGTCTGAACTCTACAGCATCAAAATGTGCACGACTGCTCGAACAAGACAAGACGGATGCCGCCATAGCCGAGTTTCAGCGGGCCCTCCGTCTGGATCCAAAGTACTTTCCCGCGCTTCTAAACCTGGCCTATAGTTATGAGCGCGCCGAAAGAATTGAAGACGCGATCGCGGCCTATCGAGAAGCCACTAATTTGCAGCCACGAAATTTCTTTGCGCATAATAATTTGGGTGTTCTCTACGATAAAAAGGGGCTGCATGACGCGGCGATTCGTGAGTTTGAACTTGCTGTTGCAATCGAGCCGGACAACGCAATGGCGTTGAAGAATCTTGAAACCGCCAAGAAGAACCAAGCGGCGATAAAATCCCAGCAAGCAAAAATTCTTCAAGCAGAAAGACAAGCGCAAGCCAAGCCCAATGACCCGCAGGTGTCCTACAATCTGGCCCGAGTCTATGCCTTCTACGGTCAAAAAGAACTCGCCTACGAATGGCTCGCCAAGGCTCTCAAACAAGGTTACAAGGACATTAGTTATCTGAGATCCGATCCAGCTCTCCAGAGCATCCGGGAGGAACGAGACTTTCAACTGCTATTGAGACCGCACAGTCCTTAAGATCAAAGAAGCGCACAAGCGCTGCAGCAAACTTTTTTTACCACGGCCAGTGATCCACTGGGAAGCGGTTTCCTAGTGGAATTTGGAATTCGTCTGGGCGTTTCATGTCTGAAGCTGTGGGACAAATAATGACAAAGAACGGCAAAAATGATTTTTAAGGGAAACTCCAGCTCACAAATCTGACGCCATTTCACGTCACGCAGAAAAACCCAACCCTATGTATTGACACGCCCCTTGCTCGGACGTATTTTCCGCCAGCGCAGAAGGGGCGTCATGAACTCTGGAGCCAAGCAGGGCTATTCTCTGATCGAGCTGATCGTTACGATAGCGATGGCAGGCATTCTGGCCGCGATCGCTCTGCCGAGCTGGAACAAGCTGCTTCCTTCCTACCAGCTCGACAGTTCGGTGCGGCAAGTTCAATCCGAACTCCACAACATAAAAATGCGCGCGGCAACGGAGAATGTAGGTTTCCAACTTGTTTATTCCGATGGCGGGGCGAGCTATTCGATTAAGAGAGAGTCCGCCGTTCTGGTGACGAAGCCGTTGCCGGCGGGTGTGATCGTTACAAATACCGGTGCAATCTCTTTTTCTCCGAGGGGAACTGCGAGCGCCAACCGGATCCGGCTGCGAAGCTCAGATGGGGGGTGCAAACAAGTGGTGGTGAGTCCGACAGGCAGAGTTCGCATTTGCAAGCCGGGGGATTGCAGTGGAGATTGCTAGATCATTTCTGAAATTACGACCCGGGGGTAAGCGCGAGACAGGGTTTACCTTCAACGAAGTTCTGGTTGCCATCAATGTTATCGTCATTGCCGTACTCGGCTATTCATTGAGCACAATCGGAGTCATTCGCGGGAACCTGACGAACGATACTACAACTGTCGCGATCAACTTGGCGCAAGACAAGATGGAGCAGCTCAAAGCGCAAAAAAAGCTAGTCAATGATGACCGATGTCCTAGCTCGGGTGACCACGCAATGACGGCGACTGGCACCCCCAACGGAATATTTGACCGCTGTTGGAGGATCATTGATTCACCCTTCGGCCCGCACCTGAAGCAAATTGATGTCACGGTATCGTGGCGAGATCGCGAGAAGCGAGAAATTATTGTTAGCACGCTTGTCTACTCGGAATAAGACCTTAATGCAGCTGCGCCATAAGAGCTCTGGCGTTACCTTGATAGAACAGGTCGTTGCGCTGTTGCTAGGAACGGTTGTCATCACTTCCCTCTATGAGTTCTATCGCGCCGAGTTGTTTCGCGCAATTTCTCAAGAGGCTAAGACGGCAACATTGGAAGACGCCCGCGGTGCCTTGGACATCATCGTTCGGGATTTAAGGAATGCCGGATCCTGGGGTACAGGCACCGCTCCGCCGGAGAAAGGGGGCGCTGATGATCCCAACAACGATCCCGATACAGATTGTAATCGCATTTATGCTGCCTCCGGGGTAATGGTTCATGTCCAGATGGATCTTGATGGCAATGGTAGCTGCGCAGACACGGAACCCCGTGAGAACGTACGCTACGAACTCACGGGTCCGACCTCGACCTGTCCAGGGCCGACCATTATCCGGCGCAACGGAGATTGTTTGGTAGCTAATGTCAAGACCGTAACGATCGGTAAACTGTTCACCTATTACGACGTTACGGGTGCCGACCTCGGTGACTCGCCTTCGCCGACAACAATAAAAAGGATCCGGATTGCGTTTGCGGTACAAGTCAAGAACCCGGATCCTCGAGTGGGTGGAAATATGACGTCGACACTCTCGACGAGCATTGAGCTACGAAACTAGCAATCCGATGGCCCCCAAGCGGAAACTTATATGCGACAAAACGGGAATGGTCCTGTTCTCGTCGCTTCTTCTTGTGTCCCTTTTGATGGCCGCGAGCATGGCGGCGTGGATTGCGATACAAAATGATTTCAGAATTACAACTAACTTGAGACAAGGAACTGCGGTTTTGTATCTGGCCGAGGCTGGAATTGAATGGGCTAAGCAGCAAATAAACCAAACCGCTATTCATCCGCCGAGGCCCGCAGATCGCGTGGAGAGTTTCTCGTCCGGAACATTCTCCGTTGTGGTTCTTTCTTCGACGCCGCTTACACCGTTGGTAGCCAAGATTGTCATTCGCTCGACTGGCGCGTCGGGTATTTCGTCGCAAACAGTCCAAGCACAAATTACTAAGGCTTACGACCTTACCGATGGCGCGATCGAACTCCGGGGAGCGGAAACGAGTGTCAGTTTGAGCGGTAATTCATTCTTAGTCTCGGGTTTCGACTCGGATCCTATAAGTGGCGCGCCGGTTGCGGGCGCCAAGCCGCGCTTCGCAATTTCAACTTCAAGTGCAACGCTACGAGCACAAATCGAGGGTGCATTGTCCACCCTAAAACCCGGCAATATCGTTGGTGGTGAAGACAACACTGCGGTTTCTCGGAGTGACCTTATTCCAAGCTCAGTCATGACTCAACTCGGAGACGACCTTTGTCATGCCCCGCATGCCCTAACGACGGCTATACCCGTTGCCGGGACGCTATCCCTTGCTGGAGAAACTTGGGGAAGCCGATCCGCACCCCAGCTTCACTGCATTGACGGACTTTCTGAGCCCGGCGACTCCGTAACGGTCGGCGGAAAATTCAGCGGCGTCGGGATTTTGGTGGTGCGAAATGCCGAGCTCATTGCCGATAGTTCCTTTCGATGGGAGGGGTTAATCATAGTAACGGGAAGCAGCGTTGGATTGCGGGTAGTAGGCGAAGAAAACAAGGAAGTCTATGGTGCCGTAGTGATCAATGAGACGACCTCCGCTGCGGCTACCATGCCGACTATTTTGGCACTTCAAGGCGCTATCAAAGTATTTTACAGCCGATCGGCGCTTGACCGAGTCATAAGTCTGTTTCCATCGCAGACACTGGAAAATGTGTATGCATTCCTTCCCGCCACGATCACGCAGGATTACTGGCGAAGCGTGAATCCCTGATTCAAAGTCGAGTCGTACATGCCGTTTTCCAGGTTTACATCACAGCCGGAAGATGTTAAGCTCCTAACCCATAAGGCTTTTTTGTCGTGTCGTTATAGGAAATTTGGCAGCGGGAAGTGGTTCCCGTTAGAGCTTCCGTGTCGATTAGCAGACGCAAGGAGGCACCATAACCTGGAACGGCGTAGACAAGGACGGGGGCGTTAGGGGGGAAAGCATGGATACCAAGAAGTCCATCATGGTGGTCGACGACAACCCGGATATTATCACCATCATCAAAACAATTTTAGAGGGCAAGGGGTATAATGTAATCAGTGCTTCTAGTGGCCAAGAGCTGTTAAATCTTCTAAAGAACCAAAAGCCTGATCTGATTATTTTGGATATTATGATGCCTGAAATGGATGGTCTTGAGGTATTGACCAAACTTAAAGGGGTTACGGATACAACGAGCATTCCGGTGATTCTATTGACCGCCAAGGTTCAATACGAGGATGTCTTAGGGGGATACAAACTCGGAGCTGACTATTATATCACGAAGCCCTTCACGAGCACTCAACTGATCAACGGAATCAATCTGCTTTTGGGGGAGCGGAAAGGCTAGCTCTCCCTCGTTCCTGGTTTGAAATTTCTCCCATAGCGTGTGCCGTTCTGGGTTGAATTTCTATTTCGACGAACCGGTGCAAGTTATTTCTTCTGATGATTCGTTTCATCACTTTCGAGGGTGGTGACGGGAGCGGGAAAACCACTCAACTCAAAGTCCTCGAAAGTCATTTAACAACACGCGGTAAATCCTTTATATCGACCCGGGAGCCGGGCGGGACTTCGTTAGGAAAGCTTATCCGGCGAGTTCTGCTCGAAGTCGGCAGGCAACCCATCACGTCGCCAACGGAATTGTTCCTTTACTTGGCGGACCGCGCACAGCATATCGACGAAGTTGTCCTTCCAGCGCTTGAGCAGGGGAAGATCGTTCTTTGCGATCGGCACACGGACTCGACACTCGCCTACCAGGGCTATGGAAGGGGGACAGACCTCGGATTGTTACGAAGCCTCAACGATATCGCCAGCAGAGGAACTCGGCCGGACCTTACGCTCCTGTTTGACTGCCCCGTAGAAATCGGGTTGTCTAGAACTGCTCAGCGTCAGTCTCAAACGGTATCAGGCCGAAATGAAGATCGGTTTGAGAAGGAAAAAATCGACTTCCACGAAAGAGTTCGGAGAGGGTTTCTTGAGTTAGCGCGGGCCGAGCCACAGAGATTCCGTATTATCGATGCCACGCGGACCGTCGAAGAGATCGCGCAAGACATCAAGAACATCGTCGATCGAGAACTAACGTAAATGAGTTTTTCGCAAATCATAGGACATCAGAAACAGATAGAAATAGTGCGCCAGGCATTGAACCATGGGCGTCTGCATCATGCCTATCTTTTCGTAGGTTTGGAGGGAGTCGGCAAGAAAACGATTGCACTCGGTCTCACAAAAGCGATTCATTGCTCGGCGGTCACTGGCGATTTCTGTGGCGAGTGCGCGGATTGCGCTCGCATCCAAGACGGTAACCACCCGGATGTCCGCATTTTAGGGCCACTGGTCGGGAAAAAAGAGATCGGTATTCAGCAGATTCGTGAGTTGGAAAAGGAACTGAATTTTCGATCCTTTTCCGGCAAGAAAAAAATCGCTATCTTAGATCCTGCCACCCTGATGAACGTAGCGGCGCAAAACGCGCTCTTGAAGACCCTTGAGGAACCTCCTCAAGAGTCTCTGTTGATATTAATTGCGTCCAACGGTGGTGCACTCTTGCCGACGTTACGATCGCGCTGTCTCCGGATGACTTTCGGTCCGCTGGCTCGAGACCTCGTTAGTGGTTTCTTGGTCTCCCGCAATGGAATTGAGAAGGAGGCGGCGGATTTCCTCGCGGCGATGAGCATGGGAAGTTTAGGTGCGGTCGTCAACATTGACACACAAGAGTTGATCGAGAGACGGCGAGACTGGATGCGGCTGGTTTGCTGTCTGCGAGCCGGAGATTACCGCGCTGCTACCGACGCCGCAGAGGTTCTTTCCGGTAGCAAAGAGGATTCCTTGAGGTTTCTCGAATGGGTTGAGAGTTGGTTTCGCGACCTGCTGGTATATGGCGTCACGCACAGCGGGCAAGATGTCGTCAACGTTGACCTATTATCCCAGATTCAGCAGCGATCAGCACCCAGTGACTTCGAGCGCCTGTTCTGTCTGATCGCTAAGGCTAAAGAAGCGGTTGGAGGAATACAAAGAAATCTGAACCGCCGCATGCTCCTCGAAGATTTGCTACTGAACGCGGTTGAGGCCAGTTGATGGACCACATTTACATTACAACACCGCTATACTACGTCAACGCCGAACCTCACTTGGGCAGCGCGTACACGATGATCATTACCGATACACTGACACGCTATTACCGAGCGAAAGGTTGGGAAGCTTTTTATCTCACCGGTACAGACGAGCATGGCGACAAGATTGCTCAGACCGCTGCACATGCCGGCGTGGATCCTAAGCCATTTACGGATCAAATCAGCGCGACCTTCCAGGCGGTTTGGGATAGTTGTGGCTTTTCATACGATCACTTTATTCGCACTACGGATGCCTATCATGTGCGTTATGTGCAAGAACTCCTGACGAAAGTTTACAACGCCGGAGATATCTACTTCGACCGCTATGGCGGACTCTATTGCTTCGGCTGCGAGCGCTTCTATACAGAAAAGGAACTCGTGGACGGTAAGTGCCCGGATCACCGGACCGTGCCGGAGCTTATCGAGGAAGAAAACTACTTCTTTCGGATGAGTAAATACCAGGAACAACTATCGCGTCACTTGGAAGAGCATCCCGACTTCATCCGACCCGAGGGCTTCAGGAATGAAGTGGTTGCGATGCTGCGCGAACCGATCGGCGATCTGTGCATCTCCCGTCCCAAGAGCCGTCTCACCTGGGGCATCGAAATCCCCTTCGATCAGCGCTACGTGACTTACGTATGGTTCGATGCGCTCATCAACTATGTGAGTGCATTGAAACATAGGGGAGAAGAGTTCTTCGAGAAATTTTGGCCACAAGCCGAGCATTTCATCGGCAAAGACATCCTCAAACCCCACGGTGTCTTCTGGCCGACGATGCTGATGGCGGCTGGTTTGCCACTGTACAAACATTTGAACGTGCATGGCTTCTGGACCAGCGAAGGTCAGAAGATGTCCAAGAGCCTGGGAAACACCGTCTCGCCGCTGGAGATGAGGGAAAGGATCGGCATGGATGCCTTTCGCTACTTCGTATTGCGCGAGAGCGTCTTCGGACAAGACGCGGACTTTAGGGAGGATGCCCTGACGGCGCGTTACAATGCCGATTTGGCCAACAATCTTGGAAATTTGATCAGCCGGGTACTCGCCATGCAGAACAAATATTTCGCCGGCGTCGTCCAGCCAATAAGCGGCCCATCACCAAAAGAAGATCAGGCGCTCCAAGATAAATTTGTTCAGGCAGAGTCAGAGCTGAATCGTCATATGGCGGAACTCCAGTTTCATCGTGCTCTGGAGTCGGTCTGGGCTGCCATCGATCACGCTAATCGTTATATTGTGCAGACCGCACCGTTTACATTGTTTAAGGATCCTGCGCAGCGAGCCCGGGTCGGCGAAGTTCTTCATCATTTGCTCGAAGCCATTCGTCAGCTCGCGCGGTTACTTGCGCCGTTCATGCCCGACACCTCAAAGGAGCTTCAGCGTCTCCTTGGGCTCAAAGAAGGCGACGAAGCCTATCGCGCCCCTTGGGGCCAGTGTTTCTCGCCAGGTCATAAGATCGACGGTCCGACCGTTCTCTTCCCGCGTATCGAACCGCCAAGCGAAGCATAGGCGGTTTGCTCGTGGCTCAGCAAAATAGCTTGGGGTTGATCGATAGCCACGCACACATTCAGGGCAAGGAATATGTGGGTGAAACCACGGCGGTTATACAACGGGCCGGTGAAGCAGGCGTAGAAAAAATTGTCGTTGTCGGCGGCGCCGGAGACATGTCTAGCAACAGCGCCGCGGTTGCCCTCGCTGAGTCGTGGGCCAATCTCTATGCCACCGTCGGCACGCATCCCCACGACGCAAAAGACGTCGGCGAAGAGGAACTCCAGGAGCTAAAAAAGCTCGCCGCCCACCCAAAGGTGATCGCTGTAGGCGAAACCGGTCTAGACTATTATTACAACCATTCATCACGCGAAGTTCAACGCCGAGTCTTCGCGCAGTTCATCCGCCTGGCGGGGGAGACCGAACTGCCGCTGGTCGTTCATGAGCGAGACGCTGCAAGCGAAGCCGTCGAGCTATTGCGCAATGAAGGCGCTGGCAAAATTCGCGGCGTGATCCACTGCTTCACGGGCGATTATGAGGCTGCTCGAGACTACCTTGACTTGGGATTCTATCTTTCCTTCACCGGTATCATCACATTTAAAAACGCCGAGCCGCTGCGGCAAGTTGTAAGTAAAGTGCCGCTGGATCGAATGTTCGTTGAAACCGATTCGCCCTACCTCACGCCGGTTCCTCATAGAGGAAAGCGCAACGAGCCGGCTTACGTGAGGCTGGTCGCTGAAACCGTTGCACGTGTAAAAAGCATATCCCTGGAGGAAGTTGCTCACACGACGACCGGCAATGTTCAGCAGCTTTTTCGGATCTAGAAAATGGAGTGGCCCCGGTTTCATGATTGTCGCCCATAGGAGATCTACAAGAAGAGTTAGAATGCGCGGCTTTTCTTGGGTGTCTTGGACGCGGACCGCACGACATGCCAGACGATCACTCCGACCGGTACCCTAAGCGCCAGCCACGACAAGAAATCCCAAGTACCATAGTGATCGACCTGGGTGCCGGCTCCAAAGCCAATGCTTGTCATACGGTAGAGGAAGTGGCCGTTCGAATCGATGGAACCACCAAAATCGAAACCACCTTCGGCACGTCCATCAGTGCCGGTCTGCAGCGCTTTAGGTGACCGTAAACAGCGAGAAATTCCTCGACGATGGGGTTAGGCATGATCTACTATGGCTGGAAAGCTGCTCTATCCTACATCCTGGCCCCGGTCATTGTCGGGGTGATTGACGGCACCTAATTTCCAGTAGCCTTGAGTGTGGGCGTGCGCCCGGTCCATTCCCCGCTCGTTCAGGAGATGGCGGCGGATATCCCGCATGACGCCGGCCTCGCACCCGATCCAGATCTGGCCGTTGCCCTCAGGAAATCGAAACTCCCGCACCGCTTGCTCCAGCCTTCGCCCGACCCGTCCGACTTCCCCGCCGTGGTGTAGCCACGTCACCTGAAACCGCGCGGGTGACTCCAACTCTAGCTCTTCCGCTGCGTCCGCCACCTCGACCAAGACATGGGCGAAGCAGGATGGCGGCAGCGCCTCAAGGAGGGTCCCCACGGCAGGGAGCGCCGCTTCGTCGCCGCCTATCAGATACCAGTCCGCCTCACCGTCCACTTTATATGCTCCTCCGGGCTGATGAGACACCGCAACTATCTGTCCCGGTTGGGCCTGTTCCGCCCAGGTGGAGCCGGGCCCCTCGCCGTGCAACAGGAAATCAATCGTTAGTTCCCCTGCTTCCACATCCCATCGTCGGGGAGTGTAAGTGCGGTTCAAGGGTCGCTGCTGACCGTCCCTGAGGATCGGTCCCTCGGGTCCCCATTCAGGGAGGACCAATTTCGGCTCACCGGGTGGAGGAAAATTCACCTTCAGGTGCTCCGCCGGGCCCTTCGTCGCAAAGCCCTCCAGTTCCTTCCCGGCGAAAACTATCCGGACCATATGGGGAGTAAGACTCTCCACCCGGGCGACTTCTGCCAGGCGCGGCTTTGCACGAACGCGACGGGGTTTCTGGGATTCAATTTCGTTCATCTCAACTCCTTTCACAAAACGTTAGCTTAACAAATCTTCTCTTCTTAGCTGCACCCGTTGAAAATGTCCAATCCTGTCTCTGGTCAGACAGGCATCGGAAAACGCTGCAGCGCGGCCTCGTGGCCGCATCCGCTGGGGCGCCCCTATCCCCAAGGTCGTGTTTCGCGGTCCCGATATTAGCGGAGCCCGTCTCTGGCGTGCGCCAGAGTTGTTATGTTTGCTGCCGGGTCTTCGGAGCGATCGCTTCAATCTGGTCGGCGACCTCGCGAAGTTCTCGCGCCAAACCCTTGAAACCTTCATTGATGACTTCCGTTGAGGCTGTTTCGTAGTGTACGTGTACCAGTGCTCCTTGACCAATAGTGACTTCCCATTTTTTTTCCGAAACACTGTCCTTCATGATTTCCTCCTTAGTATCGAGTCATCTTGTGATCTGACTAGCACCTAAATTTTCCCAGCGGTCCACCCTTTGAGAACACGGTCGGGATCGATGATTGAAGTCATCAATCTTTTGTCCAATCTGTATGATAGCTATGGCTATTTGCTCTTTCATTTTTTACTGATCCTTGTTCGCGGATTCTTCTTGCACACGGCCGGTGAATTCCAGCACTGATCGCTCGTGGCCGCTTTCCACCAGTGCAGAGCGCGGGCGATATGTTCTTCAATGGCCTGGGGTTTTGTTCGGTACTCGCTTCTGATCGCGAGCATCAAGTAATGCAGAGCGATCATCGCCGCAATTTTGCCGTTGGGAATGTCGCGGTACTTTTCTTCCATCCACAGTATGGCGTTGAGAATGACCTCCACATTGCAGTGAGCGGTCTTTTCACCCAATTCGCATGCTTTGCGTATTAAAGAGTCCATGTTTCATCATCCTTTCGTTGCTGTCTGTCCATTCGGAAAATCGAAAAGCCCGCGCTCCGCCATGGGTTGGCGAAGCCGCGGGCTCTGGATTAATCACCTCTGGCCGCTGGCTATCTAATCGATCAGAGTCAGCTTATGATTCTTACGAGCCTCTTTTATTTTTTACTGCGGTGCGACTCATAAGCGACAACATGAGGATTGCGATAGACGTGAGTTGGAGCATCAACGTCGCCGTTCCTTCATCATGCCGCTGCGGAAACGCCATGGTCCCGCTGCAGGCTGGCGATCACTCCCTCGGTCCAATGCTTGGCCGGCACGTCATAGTCCACGTCGCAATCGACACGCGGGTAAAGACGCGTGGCGCCGTGGCGCTCCAATGCCGCATCGAGATCGCGGCCGCACTTGCAGAAGTGATCATAGGTGGAATTGCCCAGCGCAAGCACGGAAAATTTCATCCCGCGTAAATTCAAGCCGTCTCTTCGCACGACTGCTTCCCAAAACGGGGCGGCATCGTCTGGGGGCTCACCATTGCCGTAGGTGCTGGTGATGATAACCACGCAGCTTTCCCGGGACAGCGCATCGACGGTGTAATGGGCCATGTCTTTCAGGCGCACATTGAAGCCCCGCCGAGCGATAACTTCGGCGGTGCGTTGCGCGAGCGATTCGGCGTTGCCGGTTACGGTGCCGAAGAGGATTAACAGCGAAATGCTTTCAGAGTAGTTTCCCATAGCCTCATGCCGGTGCGCGGCTGTTCCGTTTCCGTCCGCTGAATGACCTGGCTGAGAAGATTCTCCAGGCAAAATCTCGAGCTCCATAGATGATTTTTCTCCTTCGAGTTGTAAGTCTTGTGAAATTTCAATCGATGGTGCGTTCTTTGACAGCGCCGGTTGGGTAACCGACGGCTCTTCTAGTTCTCGACCCCAGGAACGGAAGCGGCGCCAGGCCATGGCCAAACCGGTCCAGACCAAAAAGCAGCCGCCCAGGGAAGCCAGACCGGCGATGGTCTGGCCGAAAAACCCAAAGGCTTCACCGGTGTGAAGACCCCTGAACCAGCTCCTGAGCTTTCTCCCTGCGCTGTTTTCCGAATAAGGCTCCCACGTCACCACTTCGGCTGTGGCACGGTTGAGGGTCAACTGCGAGCGCGCAAAATTGTGCGGCGCGCCGGGCTCGGAAATAGAAACCGTGACGGGTCCGTCCGGACGGGGCGCGAAGCGCATCATGAGCATCGTCCAGCCGGGAACTTGCCGTTCTGCGCTGGCCAGCAGAGCATCGAGATTGGCCGTTGGCTTGGCAATCCGTTGTTCTTCAGCATTACCCGCACCTCGACGGGCGCGTTGGGGCGGGCCCACGGGTCCTTGGACTCTGGGCGGTGGCTCGCTTCCCGTAAGCGTGTAGAGCACATCATTAGCCCAGGGATAGGACATGACTGCCGCGGTTAAGAGTAAGAACCACCAATACGCTCGAAGACCAGAAGCCGATGACGTTATGCCAGTTCCAGTCCCGGGCCTTGCCGCTCAGCCGGCGGTTAAATATCAGGCTGGTCTTCAGACCGCGCCACTTCCAGCTGTTCGGCCACCAGAGATAAACGCCGGTGACGGCGAGCCAGAAGAACGCCAGGTTGCAGGCGCCCGTGATGGCTTTCCCGATGGCGCGGCCTTCGTCGTCCATTCCCAGCCAACGGTGCCAATCGACGATTTCATGAAGGAAGTTGTGCGTCGCCGACAACCCGCCCAGCAGTTCGCCGGTGTAAGGATTGATGAAAACGGTGTTCTCGCGGCCAAGATTGACGATGACCGAAGCGGTGGGGTCCGACTTCATCGTGATAAATGCCGGACGGCCTTCACGATTGGCTTCACGCACTTTCCCCACCAGTTCGTTCAAGCTCAGGCGTTTGGCTTCCGGACCGGGCGTGACCCAGCGCGCATTCCATTCCGAGTATTCGGAGATCTGAGGCTCGTACATAAGCACGACGCCGGTGAAGGACATGGTAAAAATCACCAGGCCGGCGATGACGCCGGCGAGGAGGTGGGTCCAAAAAATGATCTTGTGAAATAGTTTCATGGCTTGGTTCTTCGAAAAGTTAATTCATTACTTTTTTAGGTCGCTGAACTCTTGGATGAACCAGTGGCGCAAAAGATCCTTCTCATAACGCAAGTAATCATCCATCGGATAAAAAGTCCGCAACTGATAATTAAGGTCGGTCAACTCCCGTTTGCCGCTCCGAACCACTTGACCGCTCGGGCCGATGACGCGAAACTCGAGGGCAATCCGCGGCGGATAGAGGCCGTTGGTGATCCGTACCTGATCTGATTGCGGTCCATGCCACGGCTCGAAATTGCCGGCGAGATCAACGTCGGTGACTCTGATATCCAGATTCATATCCCGCGGGATTGTTTCGTCTCCCATTTCTTGCATGAACTTTGCGATGGTATCGAGGATGGAGTCAGAGTTGGGCTTGAAATCGGCACGTCTCGCATCGGTGAACTTTTCCGGCTTCACAAAGACGACGGCAATTCGCGAGACTGGTTCTGGTTCCTGAGACGCTGCCGCGTAACTCGAAGCCGAACAGAACGGTCACGATCAGCGCTTGGTAAAGAATCCGGCAAGAGGGTTGGTTCATGACGTCTACACTTCCGCAAAGCGACGCAGCAAATTGTGATAACAATTTGTCAGGCTCACCACTCCAGCATGGTTGGGCAAAGCCTGGTTGACCTGGTTGATCGCCATATCGAGATCGAAAAGAAGCGTTCTTTGACCATCGTCGCGCACCATACTCTGCACCCAGAAGAATGCTGCCAACCGCACGCCCCTTGTCACTGGATTAACGTGATGCAAGCTGGTTGCTGGGTAGACGACCATGTCACCAGCCGATAATTTCAGCGGATGTGCGCCGTAGACATCGTCGACGACAAGCTCACCGCCGTCATATTCGTCCGGGCTGCTGACAAAAAGGGTCGCGGATATATCGGTGCGTATCCGGTAGGGCGTGCCGGGAATTTGCATGACCGAGTTATCCAAATGCGACGCCAAACGATTCGCCGCCTTCGTAACGGTTGAAGAGCGGCGGAAAGACCCGGAGCGGCAACGCCGCAGTGATAAAAAGCGGGTTGCGCTCCAGGGCTGCGACGATCATGTCGCCCAATTCCCGCGCCTCGGGGCTGTTCTCAGCCAGCTGACGATTGTTTTTAACGACCTTCGATTGGTAACCTGCGGTGACGCGCCCGTCCACCCAGACTCGCCCGGTGCATCACTTCCCGACAATGGGCGACCTGTTCCTGGCTAAGAACGTGGGGAATATGGACAATCATCAGGCTTCTCTTCCGTTAGAATCTAAAGAAGGTGCTCGCGATGAAGGTTCTTCCTGCGCCGGGCACGACATGGGACGGATGTATGCTTTCAATAAAGGCAGCGTTGGTAAGATTTTGAGCGTTCAGACGGCACTGAATCCTCTCGGTGACGTTGTAAGCTACCGTCGCATCCCAGCGAACATAACCCGGGACCTCATTGACATTTGAATTGTTCGCGAACCGGCTGCCGACGTAAGTTGGCCCGCCGCCGATCTGCCACTTGTCCAAAAAGTCGTAGGTGGTCCAGAGAGTCGCGCTGTATTTCGGTATGTTCTGCGGCACCTTGCCCTGGAGGGAATAGGTCACGCCTTCGACAGTCTGAACGTCCTTGGACTTGAGAATCTTCGCGTCGAGAAAAGTGTAGCCGGCCCATACGTTCCACCCGGGCAGAATCCGTCCGGCTGCGCTGAACTCGACGCCACGGGAGCGCTGCTTGCCGTCGAGCACTTGCACGCCAAGGATAGGGTCGTTGGTGCGGGCATTGGTCTTCTCGATCGTGAACAACGCGCCTTGGAGGGTCAGCGCTCCGCCCATCAATAAAAATTTGCTGCCGATTTCGAAGATCTCGTTCTTTTCCGGCGGTGTCGCCTGGTTGTTGGCCGCCAACGTCAACCCTTCGGCCGAGGGGTTGAAGGCGGTTGCATAGGAGAAATAGTAGCTCTGCTGCGGCGTCGGATGAAAAACCAGGCCGCCGCGGTAACTGAACATCTTGTCCAGGCTGTCGAAGTCCACTTGCCCGGGCAATTTGTTTTCTTGATCGGCGCTAAAATAGTCCCAGCGCACGCCCCCGATGATGTCGAACTATTCATGCAATGCGATCTGGTCCGCGGCATAAATACCGAATCCGGCTGCGTCGGTAAAAGCGCTTCACCCCTAAGGTTTTGGGATTCGGGGTTTGATTGTTATTTGGGTTGTTAAGGGTCGTGGCGGGACCGGCGCTGGCATACCGGAGGTTATCGAGTCGTATCCCAGGACAGCTCTATGCCGCTAGCGAGCGTGTGCCCGAAGCCAAAGGTGTTGAACCGCGCGGTAAGGTCGGTCTGGCTGTCCGCAGATGCCTTCCGTGGTGTGGCGTTCCGGCCGGCTTCTGGTGATCCAGTGATTGTTGCGCCGGGTCCGCAAGTAATGGGCGCTGCGCAAGGGTAGGGCCGGTATACTCAGATCCAGGTCGCGGCGGACATTGCTATAGCGAAATGCGCTGCGTAAATTCAGAGCGTCGCTGAATTGATGGTTCAGGCTGATGGTGCCGATATTGGTGTAAGTTTTTTCATAGTCGTGCTTGGTCAAGCCATACCAGGTACCCCGGTCGACCCGCACGGGTTCGCCGTGGAAAAAAGGAAAACCGTAGTCCGGAATGTTGTCTTCGTGCTGAAACAAATAACTGAAGTTCATCTGGGTCGGCGTGCCGAGGCCCAGGTGAGAGTTGGAGCGAAGCCCTGGCGGGTCACTTTGACATGATCTCGGTCGACGATATCGGCGTGGTGGGCCATGGCGTTCAGACGAAGAGCCATTGTGGGGGAGAGTGGCTGATTGATGTCCGCGGTGCCGCGGAAGTAAGGGCCGCTACCGGCGCTGGCGGTCCCATCGTAGAAGCCCTCGAGTTGGGGAGCCTTGCTGACCTGGTTGATGATCCCGCCGGTGGAGCCGCGACCGAAGTAAATGGAAGCGGGTCCCTTGAGCACTTCAACGCTTTGGATATTGAAGGTGTCGCGGAAATAGGTCCCTTGATCGCGGACGCCGTCCAGATACATGTCGTTGCGCGCGCTGAAGCCGCGCAGGGTGAAGTTGTCGCCCTGAGCGCCGCCAGCTTCACTCGCGGCGATACCGATGCCGGTGACATTGCGCATCGCATCGCGCAAGGTTGTCGCCGCCTGTTCGTTCATGATTTCTCTTGGCACAATGGTGATGGACTGGGGGATGTCTTGCACCGGCTCGGGTAGACGCTGCAGCCCCAGGTTCGGCACGACATAAGGACTCTTTTCCTCGGTGACTGTTACTTGGGGCAGCGTGAATTCTTCTTGCTTTTGTTGTTCCGCTGGTTTGGGTTCCGCCGCCTTTGGTTCCGCCGCGAAACCGTTAGTTGCCAAAGCGAACGTAAAGGCCACGGCTCGGCCGACACCCTCACCGGCGGCGAGGGTGATCTTGTGGAGGAGTTTGTTCCTCCGTCTTTCATTGGCACGTTTTTCTTGTCGACTCATGGTTTCCTCCAAAGTGTGAATTTTTTGTTGCTGGCTGGCATGAGTCGCCTCATACACTGGCTGGCTGGTTACTGTTTATTTGGTCAAAATTAGTTTACCGTTCCGCGTGATTCGCAAGCTGTACTCTTTGGTCTGATGAACGATGACGATCTCCCGCTCGCCTTGAAACAAATGAGTGCTTTCAATCCTGGGCTTTCTATCCGCCGTCGGTCAACGGGAACTGGATCGTTCAGAGTCGAAAATCGTTGGTTTCCCTTCCATCGTGTTTCTAATGGAGCTCAAATTTTACCGGCAGTAGCACCCATACCTGTACGGCTTCTTTACCCCTGCGCGCAGGTTCGAAGAGCCATTTTTTCACCGCTTCAGCGGCGGAAAAATCAAGGTCACGAAAGCCAGCGGACTTCTCAATGAGAACTTCACCAACACGCCCGTTTTCCAGCACTCTGACTCTCAATAACGGTAACGCCTTGCGCGCCGATTTTTCGCGCCGATTCGGGATAGCGCGGCTTGACCTGATAGCCTCCGAGCGGACGAGCCACCGCCGCAAGCCCATTGCCATTGCCACCACCGCCGAAACCATCCCCTTTTTCACCTCTGCCTAGCCCTGCGACTGCCGTGCCCCCGCCGCCTCCGCCCATGCCGCTGCCGCCCGCGACTTCTACGTCGCCGCCGGCAAATAGACCTCCCACACCCGCTTCCCCTCCTGCTGCCTCGCCGGCGGGCGCTTTGCTAGCGACGCTGCCTTTCTCCGGACCTGAGGCCGTCAGCTCGGGTGGCGGAGGTAGTTCCTCGACTTTCGGCGGCGGTTCGTTGGGTCTCGACTCTGGCGATGTCGGTCTTTATGAATCAGCCTGGGTGCTTTTATCTTCTCGACTTTCTTGGGCTCGGGTTTGGGCGCGGGTGCCGGATCGGGCGTTTGCTTCACTTCGGGGATATCGGTCAGGGAAACCTCGATATTCTGCGTTGGTGTCGTCGGCCTAGTCCCAGCGATAAGGAGCGAAGCCGTAGGGATCAGGGCAGCGTGGATCAATGCGGAGATGGCGAAACCGGAAAACAGCGAATCCTTCATCACTTGGTCTCCTTGGGTTTAACAGCGATGGACAACTTGGTGGCGCCGGTCTGGCGGGCCTCATCCAAGATTTCCACAACTTTGCCATGTTGGACCCCGTCATCTGCATTGATAACCACCAGCAATTCGGGAGTCTTCGCCAACTCCGCGCTCAACGATTGGCGCAGTAACTCCTCCGAAATCGCACTCTTATTGAAAAAGAGTTGGCCTTCCTTCGTGAGAGAAATCACAGCGGTTTCAGTAGGCGGTTGGCTTCCTGTAGCGGCCTTGGGCAGATTCACTTGCACGCCGGTAAAGCGTGCCATGGAGAGAGTTGAAATCATGAAAAAGACCAGCAGAAAGAAAATCGTATCGATCATGGGAATGATTTCGATGCGAGCCTTTTTTAAGTTTCTCTTTCTTTGCAGCCGCATTAGCGGGCCTCCTGTTGGGCGAGCAGAGCCAGCTCCAGGCGCGAAGCGAAGTATTCGATATTCTCCATCTCCTTTTCCGCGCGTGAGGTAAAATAGTTGTAGGGAATGAGAGTCAGAATCGCGATGAGCAATCCGGTCGCGGTCGCGATCAGAGCCTCGGCGACTCCCCCTGTCACTGCGTGAGGCTGGCCCAGTCCGGCGTCGGACATGATGCCGAAAGAGCTGATCATGCCGGTAATCGTGCCGAGAAGGCCCAAGAGCGGCGCCAAAGTGATGATCGTATCGAGAATCACCAGACGGCGCTTGAGAATCGGCATCTCGCCCTGCGCCGCCACTTCCATGGCTTTCGAGTAGGAAGGATTGCGGTGCGCTAGGCCGGCGGTGAGAACCCGCGCGGCTGGCAATGGCGACCCCTGACCGTCGGAGAGCGCTTCCTTCAATTTCCCTTGCTCAACCGATGCGAGCATCTGCTCTACCGGCTGCTTCGAGCTGATGCCGCGCCAGTAGAGAAGGCGTTCTATGGTTACCGCGAGTGAAATGATCGAGCACAAAACCAAGGGGATCATGACCAGCCCCCCTTTGACGACAATGGAAATGATGTCAGACATGGCTACTGCAAGAGTCCTTTCTTGTTTTGAATTTCGTGTTCCTGTAATGTCGACACCCAGCCGGTTAGCCAGTCGTTGAAGTTCCACCGCCAAATCAGGAAAATCATCCTTCAGAATGTGAAGAGAACCGGTGCCGTAGTGCAGATGGACGGTTCCTCTTTCGCAGAGCGCGATTTCCCATCTTCGGTTTTTTTTCATTCTGGTCCTCCAACAAAAGAGCCCGATACTCCGCCGTGTCTCGACAGGATATCGGGCTCTGGGTTTCAAAACCTCTGGCCGCTCAAGATTCGAAATCAAACATTTCGGCTAAATTTCATTTACCATCTTTGCCGCCCTATCCTTTTCCAGCGGGACGATGATTTGCCTTTTGCATCGCCGGCATTTCAACTCGACTCCTTCCGGTACCAAGCGCGCCAGCATGCTGCCGCACAGACAACGAAAGGGTTTTATTCCCGGATGATCGTGGCCGGGCTTATCTTGGCCGTGTTGCTTCAACATAGCTTTCTTTGTCTCGTGCGGCCTTTTGGTTTTCTCTGGCCATCCAGAACGAAGTCGCTACAAATGCGAGCAGCATCAAACCTTGGGCCGCCAATGTTTCGAGCGTTGGATATATCCCCAAGAATGGCACCTGCGGAACAAAACCGACCGGCGTGCTCGGAACCCATCCGGCGGCCTGGAGCTCCTTGATCCCATTGCCGGCAAAAATGAAGGCCATAATATAAAGCAGAGTTCCGGTGGCGCCGAAAAAGTATTTCAGCGGTATGCGCACGCCGAGCTTGAGAATCGCGAAAGTCACTACGAGCAGAGCCGCCAGACCCGTCTACGAAGCCCCAGACCACCGCGCCACGGTTGCTTTCGTTCTGTAGCCAGAGCGCTTGATAGAACAGCACGACCTCAAAAGCTTCTCGATACACGGCGAAGAACGAGATGCCCACGAGGCCGAGAATTTTTTTGCCGGAGAGAACGCTTCTTGACTTTATTTTGAATAAACGCCTGCCAGCGTTTGGCTTCGGTTCGGGTATGAAGCCAATAGCCGACATAAAATAGTGCAACCGCCGCGAACACGGAAATGAAGCCCTCCATGCTCTCGCGATGTTGGCCGCTAAAAGTCAGTACGGTTTGAGTGGCGATCCAGGTCAGGCCGCCAGCAATCAGCGCGAGGATCCAACCCAGGTGGATATAACGGATCGCCTCACTTGCACCCATGACTCTAAGCATCGCCAGAATTGCGGCAAGGATCAGAGCCGCTTCGAGACCTTCTCGTAGAATGATCAGCGCGGAGTTAGTGAAGGAATAATAGTAGCCGGAAAGACTGTCGTCACGGGCCAGTATCTCGTGACGCCTGATCTAAATTGGCTTCGAGTTCCAGATGGCGTTTCTGAATTTCCTCGGCAGGAAGTCCTCGTCGGATGGCGTTGCGAAATTCGGTGAATTTTCCCTCGATGCTTCGACCAAAAGAAAGATCTTTCGCAAATAAGGCCGGTTCCGCCAGATCAAACCCGTCGATATAGGCTTCTACCGATTTTTGATATGCCTTTTCCCTTTCTCCCTTGTTATAGAGCTCGGAGGCTTCACGAAGCAGCGTGCGGGCGACTAGCAGCGGATCGTTGGGTTTTGTTTCTAGAAGTCCGCGCCGAAGGTAGGCGAGGGCAGCGTTGGCTTGCGACTCTTTGCTCAGCGTAGGGCTTTAGTTTTTCGACAAGCTGTTCGTCGGAGCTTGTCGCGAGGGTAGGTACGGTTGTTAGATCACTGGTGACATTCTTCGACTGAAGCAGGGAGGCGCCTGCCTTAGCCGAATCCGCTGAGAAACGAAGGGAAAGAACATAAAAAGCTACTTGCCAGCGCTGATCTTCGCTGAGGGCAGCGAAGGAAGCCATCGCGGTGTTCTCCACCCCGAAGCTAGCCACGTTGAAAGCCTTGAAAGGAGAGAGCCCGGCCATAAATTCCGCATCGGTAAAATTGGCCGGCGCGGGATTTTTAGGATTCATCGTGGCGCGACTGGGACCGTCGCCTTTGCCAGTCTCGCCGTGGCACTGCGCGCAGTTCTCCAAATAAATTGCTTTCCCGCTCGCCAGAGACGGAAGCTGTTTGGGGTAGGGAACGATATTATAAGTGGCGATCAGTTTTTGTTTGGCACTATTGGCAAGCTCCGCCACCGTTTTTGGGTCGCCCTTGTTGTCAATCTGATTGGCAAGAGACTTGAGGCTCGGCTCAATGCTGGCCTTATCCGCTTTGTCCGCGGCTTTGAGCTGGTTGAGAAGCTCGACGATCCGCTTGGAGAATTCCTGCATCTCCCCGTATTCATCCTGGTTGACGATCTTCCCGTCTTGGACAGCGTTTTTGTAATCGCTGCCCAGGTAATCGAGCAAGGCCACGAGTCTTCTTGCCTCGTCGTCGGCGAAGGCCATGGAGGCGCCGAATAAAAAAGTCAGAAAAATCACCACCGCTGATCTATGCGTTACGGCCGGCTCGCGTGAGACGTAACGAACGATTTGATTTGCTTCGGTTCACAGGCAGTGGTGTCAAAAAAGATCTCATAGAGATTAAGCCTGAGCCGTCAGGAGAAATCGTTTCCTCCTAATCCACGCGCTTAGGCCGTCCATGGCGAGCACGACACCAGCATCAACAACGAGATACTGTCCAAACGGCGATATTCGAGCGTTTGAGTCGTGACCTGTCTTGCAGTATTTTCATAGCTTGTCCTTCTCGCTGCTTGAACTTTTCATCGGCCGGCGTTATAGGGCGAAGAAGAGTCAAGCCGGTTGATGTATCGTCGCTAAAAAGTTAGTATCATCTAACTTGAGAAGTTCCTATATTGAAATAAATTTACTTTGTCAACCCCATGTCAAGCTCTAAGGTTACTCAAGCTATCGAGGACTATCTCCGGACCATTTATGCTCTTGAAGAAGAGGTCCAGCCGGTGATTGCCGCGCGGGTCGCGGAGGAAGTAGGCGTTACGCCGTCGACGATGGTGAGTACGCTACGCCGATTGGAAGGCGAGGGTTATCTAAAGGTCATTCGGCGCAAGGAGATTCATTTGACCGCCGAGGGCAAACAAGTCGCAGAAAGGATTCTGCGCCGCCATTTTCTTCTGGAGCGCTTCTTGACAGATCTGTTGGGATTGGATTGGGTGAAAGCGCACCAAGAAGCCCATCGCCTCGAACACGCTCTATCGCAGGAAGTGGAGGACCGACTGGCCAAACTGCTCGGCTATCCGACGACCTGCCCGCACGGCAATCCCATTCCAAGCAAAGACTCACAGAAGCCGCCGAAGAGCAGAGGGACTCCCTTGCATAGTATCGCGGCTGGGAAAGAGGTCGAGTTGGATTACATCACCGAGGGTGGGGAGCGAGATGCGCGACTTTTGGGTTTCATGCAAGAGCACGGGCTCGTCCCGGGCACCAAGGTTCGCGTGCTCGACGTAGCGCCGTCAATGGGAGTGATGAGCCTAAAAGTCGGCCAAGACGAATTTTCCCTCGGCATCGAAGCCGCCAAAAAGATTCGTGTCCATTAAATAAACAAAGTAAATGACTCAGCCCGACGGTGATCCGTCGTCGATCAGGCCTCGGCAGGATTGTCGGGGTTTCGATCGGAGTCAGGGTTTTCGCGCTGACGCTGAGCCAACTCAGCCGAAAGAAAATCGATCTGGTCGCTAATCGGCGCGTCGCGGTCGATCAAGATCAGCTCCTGCCCGTTAACACGGCAACGCCCGCTTCGAGCCCGATAGCCAACCTCCCGCAGTAATTTTTCCGTGCGAACCTCGATGTTCATTTGTCTGGCGGCGCTAATCAACTCGCTCAACCGCGACTCGTGCTTTTGTCCCATTGCTCAACCTCGAGTAGGATATTTCCAGTATCTCTTATCGAAGCGTGTTTGTAAATCGGCGCGGCGCTGATTAGCTTGCAAAATCATCGCATGTTGCTATCGTAGCGACGGCTTCCACAAAGGCTTACCCTGCGGGCAATCGTTTCAGGAGGGGCGATGATCAAAAACATTTTGATTCCTCTCGACGGTTCGGAGCACTCCACGGCCGCGCTCGATTATGGCATGTGGATGGCGGAAAAGTTTAACGGCACGCTCTTTGGACAGCACGTCATCGACACGATCTCAATTGAGGGCACCTTTTTTCACGATATTTCGGGCTCTCTCGGATTCGAACCCTACCTCGACTTTTCGACGAAGATGCGTGAGGTGTTGGAAGAGCGGGGCAAAGTCATCCTCGAAGATTTTTCCGAGCGATGCCGCAATCGGAAGATCAAACATCAGACCTTTCTGGATATGGGCCTCATTGCCAACGAGATCTGCGAGCGTTCCAAAGTTGCCGACCTTGTCATTATCGGCCATCGCGGAATCAACGAGGAATTCTCCACCGGCCTGCTCGGTACAACTGCTGAAAGCATAACGCGGAAGTGTCCCCGTCCCGTCTTCGTTTCGACGAAAAAGTTTACCGCCATCGCGCGTCCTTTGTTGCTTATGATGGCAGTCAGCGGGCGAGTTCGGCCATGGAGTCGGCGGCGGAGTTTTGCACGGTGCTTGGTCTCCCCTTGACCGTTCTCACCATCGCCAAAGAGGAGCAGTTGGCGGGAGCCATCGTCCAGCAAGCGAAGTCCTATCTGAGTTCTTACGCGATCGAAAGCCGTTATGAGATTGACCGTGGCTATCCAGAGCAGAAGATCATCGATTATCTGACCAAGTTCGATTACGATATCCTGTTTATCGGCGCCTATGGGCACCGACGCATTATCGAAATGGTCTTGGGCAGCACAACCGAGTACGTCCTCAGAAAAAGCCCCTGCCCGGTTTTCTTGAATCGATAAACGGCCAGTCACTGAGAGTGAGGAAATGAAATTTCTGGCGGCCGCGGTGCAAATGGTAGCGTCCAGCGACAAAGCGAACAATCTGGATGAAGCCAGGCGCTGGGTCTGTGCCGCGGCATCCAAGGGGGCCCGGGTCATCGCGCTTCCTGAAGTCTTCATTTGGCGCGGTCACAAGAGCGATGAGAGAAAGTCCGCAGAACCGATTCCCGGACCCACCTCTCAGGAATTGGCCAGCCTTGCCCGAGAGCTCGGTATTTATCTAGTCGGGGGCTCGATCCTCGAGGAAATCCCCGGCAACGAGAAGGTTTACAACACAAGCCTTCTGTTTGGACCCAAGGGAGAGCGGCTGGCAAGTTATCGAAAGATTCATCTGTTCGACGTCGATCTGGCGCAAGGAGTTTCGGTCCGGGAATCCGACACCCGCGCGTTCGGTAATACCATCGTCGTTGCCGAAACCGAATTATGCCGGATGGGCCTGACCGTATGTTACGATCTTCGTTTTCCTGAACTCTACCGCGGGCTCGCGACGCGCGGCGCGCAGTTAATCTTTGTCCCGTCCGCCTTTACCGCCTATACAGGTCGAGCACATTGGGAGCCCCTGCTGCGCGCGCGCGCCATCGAAAATCAAGTCTACGTCATCGCCCCGGCTCAGTTCGGGAAAAGTGCGAGGAGCTTCGAGACCTACGGCCATTCAATGATCGTCGATCCCTGGGGAAAGATCTTGGCCGAACTCCCCGACGGTCCGGGCTTCGTCACAGCCGAAGTCGATCTGGATTATCTCGGCAAGGTGCGCCGAGAATTACCGGCGCTCTCCCACCGCAAGCTGGTGTAACTCACGCTTCAGAAGTTTCTCGCAATGAAACCAAGGGGGCTTACTGTAATCTTGAATAATATATTAAACCCAAAGCTCCTTCCTAACTAACGTCCGGCGATCTTCGGTGGGTGGGCTTCTCGCCTCCAAGCAGTGATTGGGTTCAGGGCGCGTGGGCGCGATGGTGGTGTCGCATTGTGCGCAGGCGTTCCTTGTCGACCTTTCCGCCTACGAAGAGTATGGCGACCACCACCCCGCAGACCGCGAGCACGGCGTCCACCAAAAACGCCCTGTGGATTCCTTCCACTAACGACCCGGCCGTCACAACCAGCGCCGTATTCAAGCCGAGGCCGATGGAACCGCCGGCGATCTGAAACATGTAGATGATCCCTCCGGCGAGGCTCGAGCGCGACGGATCCAGGGCTGTCACCGCCGCGGTGGTGATCGAGGAGTAAAAGAGGCCGACCCCGATGCCGAGGACAATCATGCCTGCAACGAGGCCTTCATACGTTGTCGTTGACCGGACCAATGACAGCATAAAGATACCGACGGCAAGGAAAACGGCACCCAGCGACACAATCAATTTCGGCCCCATTCGTTCGTAAAGCGGGCCGGCCACGAAGGACGTCACGGCAAACGTACCCATCATCGGCAACAAGCCCGCCCCCGATGCCGCGGCGGAGTAGCCGAGCACTTTGGTCATGAACTGTGGCAAGTAGAGTAACGCGGCAAAGAAAATCGCCGACATCAGCAGTACCGCTATACACGCGGCGAGAAAGGCGCGATTCTTGAGCACATCGTTGGGCACAAGCGCCATCGCGCCGGCGCGTCGCTCGATCACTATGAACAATAAAAGCGCTACGGCGGAGACTACGAAGAGGGCAACGATCAGCGGGTCGCTCCACCCCAGGTCGATTCCCTCGTCGAGTGCGAATAGAAGCGCGAGGAGGCCAATAGAGAGCGAAACGACCCCGCCGTAGTCTATGCGGTGATCGGAGAGCGTGCCTTGATCCGCGTGGACGACGCGCCAGGTGACTAGCATGGCGAACGCGGCGATGGGAAGGTTTAGGTAAAAGATCCAGCGCCAACTGAGCGCGTCGGTCAGGGCGCCTCCGATAAGAGGTCCAATCGCATTCCCGAAACCCGCCGCACCCAGAATTAGGCCGCCGGCTAGGCCCGCTTTGCTCTGGGGCAAGATCGCATAGGTCATGCCTAGTATGGCCGGCCACATCATGGCGCCGCCCACTCCCATCAGCGCACGGCAGGCCAGAAGTATTCCGACGTTCGGCGCGAAGCCGCCGATCATTGAGAAGACGGCAAAGAGGCCAGCACCGAGCAAAAATATCCGCCGCCGGCCGAACATGTCGGCGAGGCGGCCGCCGGTGACGATCAGCACGCCGAACACCAACGCGTAGCCGTTGATAATCCACTGCACCGTTGTAACATCGGCCCCGAAATCCTGTTCCATTGCCGGGAGCGCGACGCTCAAGGCGGTGAAGTCGTTGGCGACGACAAGGACGGCCAATGCCATTGCGGCGAGGCCCAGTATTGTCGATTTGTTGAGCCGATCTTCAGTCTGCGTCATATGCCCTTGTGCGTGTCTTGAGCTGATCGCTGGTGCCAAAAGAGTGGAGTTCAAACGCCCAGAATTGGACGAGGCGAGGTTTCGTCCGCAGCGGCTACCATTCCGAGATCGCTTAACTTGTCCGCTGTCCTTGGCTCTCCTGTCATTTTACTAACCGAACTACCCTACGGCATTCAGGACCTTCCCCCCAACTTCGACCGGCTTGGAGTCGATAAGGATGAAAGCGATCACACAAGGCTGGGTGCCGCGGTTGACCCAATTATGGATCGTTCCGCGCTGCACGAGCACATCGCCCGCCTTCAGATGGACCACCGAGTCCGTGAGCTCCATGTCGATCTCGCCCGACACGACGACGGCATAGTCGATTGAATCCGTCCTGTGGTTTCGCGGCGCCACACCCGGCGCGAACTCGACGACGCGAAAAACCGTTCCGTTCTTCAGGGTCGTGCCGACCCGCCTCAGTCCCTCGTCGGCATCGCCGCTGTTGTTTACCGGAAAAGACTCCGTGGTCCAGACGACACAGGCCGTCTGTGCCGGCCGGCTCGAGGTGATGTTCTTGGAAACTTCGTCAATCTTGACGACCGCGCGGCCGTTTGCATCGTGTCCGGTCACTACTCGTCGTACTTGAACTGGCATCGTTTTCTACCTCCCTGACCTTGGTTAGTATAACGCTGTGGGGTTATGGTCTCGGCCTGGATGTCATGATACTCGTGCAGCAGCATGACTCGGCTGCCTAACTTGCGATTGGCAGGAGCCTATTTCGTCCGCATTCTCACGTCAAGCTAGCGCACTACGAGGCTCAAAATGGTCATGAGATCTTCTAGGAGAGCCGGAGCCCAAAACCTCTTAACGCAGGAGCACCAAGGCGACTGCCACAAGCGCGGCAATGAGGGCAGTGCAGGCTAGCCCGAGCGCCGTCAGTATTGCGGTCCGCCACCGCGCCTCCACCTTTCGCCACACATTAACGGGATCGGGTGCTGCAACACCGTCCTCGGCGAAGAGCGACTGCCGCATGATGGCCTTTGCCGAGAGTACCTCTTCCGTGGCACATTCGAAATGCCGCTGGCTTATACGCTTGCCTAGGTCGGGGCCTGGTTCGGCCGCAGCTGCGGCGGCGGCTTTGATGACCGCATTCTTGATATTGCCGCCGCTCATAACGTACTGCTCAGCGAGCCGGCGGAAATCCACGTCCGGTGCCAGCGGCGTCTTTTTCGGATGAACCTGCAGCTCCCAGATCCGCTCACGCTCTTCCACTCCCGGCATCTCAAACAGCACATGGGTTCGGATACGACGCTCAAATGCCGGGTCAAAGTTCGCCGCTAGATTGGTTGCAAAGATCACAATGCCGTTAAACGCCTCCAACTCGCGGAGGAGAATGTTGACGGTCAAGTTGGCTTCACGGTCAGAGCGCAAGGGAGCGCCAGCTGAGCGTCGCGTCGCGATCGCATCAGCTTCGTCAAAGAAGAGGACGGCGTTTTGCTCGACCGCCGCCCGAAATGCAGCGACTATGTTTTTTGGAGTCTCGCCTATCCACATCGACTCTGCCTCGGCATAGTCGACCACGAGAAGCTTCATGCCGAGCTCATGCGCGATAGCCTCGGCGCAGATCGTCTTTCCAGTCCCCGGCGGCCCCGCAAAGTTAAATGCTAACCCGAGTCCTGACGTGTGCCGCTCGCCTAGACCCCAGCGGGAAAAAATCAGGGTGTGATTGCGAACTTGGGCCAACGCCTGCTCCAAGGTGCGCCGGGTTTGAGGCGGGAGAACAACTTCCGCCAATGTGCGCTCCGGCGTGACGGTTTCCAGTACTCGTCGCGAAGCGAGACTCGTAAAGAACGAAATTAGAGGACTCGTCATACCTGGTTCCGATCAGATCGGTCGGCCGGCTGCATATTCAGATCCGGGCTTCCAAGATTCTCTACGCGGTTTGTAGAGAATTTCCAGTATTCCGCCAATTTGTTGTGACTTGAAGATTCTCCATGCAGGGCGTAGGGAATCTCTGCGCACTAAAAAGCCTGTGGTATTTCAGGGTTTTTGGCCAACCGCAATGTATTCTTCATCATAGTCACCATAACATCGGTGACAGCCTTTGCGAAACTCCTCGGCCGTAACGGCGCATAGAGCGGCATCTATAAAATCGACGCTTCGAGATTATGGGTAACGTAGCCCGGCTCACCAGAGCGCGCGACGGAATTTTGCGCTGCCTCTCTCGGCCATTGGCAAACGATTGCGTGGGGAAAGTTCTCGATGCCGATTAAGCTATAATGTCCGCTCCGTCGGGTAAACAGGCGACGTTATCTACATCGGCCAATCTTTCACGACTCAATGCAGGCAAGCTGTTTTGCTTAGGATTTGGGCACGTTGCGTAAATCCTGAGCACTCGTTTTGAGCATTCGAATCACACAAGACCGTCAACAAGCATCAGGCATAGCGATAAAAAACTCATAAAAATAAATGTTTAAGCGTGGAAAAAAGCTAAAAATAATTGTCTCGATAAGTCACGGCATATGCGTTGCTAAGGGTTAACGAACTTTTTCCGGCCGGATAAACAAACAGAAAAGAGGTGCCCTTATGAAGATGGTCGAAGCGATCGTCAAGCCGTTCAAGCTGGATGAGGTTAAGGAAGCGCTGACCAAGGCGGGGATACAAGGCATGACTGTGGAGGAGGTCAAAGGATTCGGTCGCCAAAAGGGACACACCGAGCTTTATCGCGGCGCCGAATATTCAGTTGATTTCTTGCCCAAAGTAAAGATCCAAATTCTTGTTCCTGACGATAAAGCGGCCAAAGTCGTTGAAGTGATCACCGATAGTGCGCGGACGGGCAAGATCGGTGACGGGAAAATTTTCGTCACCGATGTCGAGGAAGTCATACGTATCCGGACAGGAGAAAAAGGGGAAGATGCCATCTAGCAAAATAAAGATAGAGGAGGACGAATAATGAAACGTGATTTTTGCAAGCGCTTTGGCGGGTTTTTGCTGCCAGGAATTCTCGCCTTGATTCTGATTCCCGCATTGGCTTACGCGCTGGACGGCAAGATTTTCAATGCCGAAGCCAAGAAATTGGAAGCCGTACCGGAAGCCAAGTTTTGGGTGGACACGATATGGACGGTCATCACGGCGATGCTGGTCTTTTTCATGCAGGCCGGCTTTGCCATGGTGGAAGGCGGATTCACGCGAGCCAAGAATACGGCGAATATCATGATGAAAAATTTCATGGACTTCGCCATGGGATCACTCGCCTTTTGGCTGATCGGCTTTGGCATCATGTTCGGCAACGGCAACGCCCTCTTCGGCACCACGGGATTTTTTGTGACGGCCGGTACCGGCGCGCTTTATGATGCCCTCAACTGGACAAGCGTACCGACTTTGACCGCGTGGTTCTTCCAACTCGTCTTTGCGGCGACGGCAGCGACTATTGTCTCCGGGGCGATGGCCGAACGAACAAAATTTGTCTCGTATCTGATCTATAGTTTTTTTATTTCTTTAATTTTCTATCCGATCGTCGGTCACTGGATTTGGGGTGGTGGCTGGCTCGCCAGCATGGGCATGCTCGACTTTGCCGGCTCAACTGTCGTTCACTCGGTGGGAGGATGGTTTGCGCTGGTCGGGGCCATCATGTTGGGTCCCAGGTTGGGAAAATACGACAAGTCGGGAAAGCCTCTCGCTATACCTGGCCACAGTCTCTCACTGGCCACCTTGGGGACTTTCATCTTGTGGTTTGGTTGGTTTGGTTTCAATCCCGGTAGCACCATGGGGGCCGATGTGGAAGCGATCTCGCTCACGGCCACCAACACCAATCTCGCGGCGGCGGCAGGCGGAATTTCAGCGATGCTTGTGTCATGGGTCCTGTTTAAAAAGCCTGATCTTTCTATGGCACTTAACGGTGCCCTCGCTGGTCTCGTGGCCATCACGTGCGCCTGTGCTTTTGTCGATCCGTGGGCATCGATTGTATTCTTTGGTGTCGTCCCCGGGGCCGTCGTCGTGCTGTCCGTTATAATGTTCGACAAGATCAAAGTTGACGATCCGGTCGGGGCCATTTCCGTACACGGCGTTTGCGGTTCATTGGGAACGCTTCTTCTAGGGTTCTTTCATACCAAACTAGGGTTTTTGTACACCGGTGCAACAGACTTCCTGTTCACACAGGCAGTGGGAGTAGCGAGTGTCTTTGCGTTTTGTGTGGTTGGTGCGTTGCTTCTTTTCGGATCGATCAAAGCTATTGTCGGATTACGTGTTTCGGAAGAAGAAGAAATCGAAGGCCTTGATATCAATGAACACGGCAACATCGCATATCCGGACTTTGTATCGACGATGTCAGGACTGTCCAGGTCGTTCGCTTCCCCTGCAACCGGAATGGGGCAGCAGGCTGCTCATCCTTCGGCAGTGGTATTGACTCAGGAAACGGGCAAATAATAAAAGAAGAGAGCCGTTTCCCGTCGGCTGGCTCCATAATCGGAGCCAGCCGACGGAAGGAAAGCCTACCCAGAGTTCTTTGCAATGATGATTCAGTGCCGGCCCAGTTTGGTTTCCCGTCTCAAAGGCGTCGTTTCTTAGGCACGATTGCTTCTCCTTCAAATCGCGGCGACTGCCGAATCTCCAGTGGGCAATCATGCCGCGGTCGGCGATTCTAAAGTGCGGCAAAGTGCGCTTAACTCGTTGGCAGCTCATGCCAAGGGCGTGAAATCGCGCAATTTGATTATCCGTTCTAAATCGGCTAAACCGTCGATCGGACTCGCGACAGGTTTGCGCCGCGATTACCGGAGTTCGATGTGAAAATCCGGTTTATTGATTGATCGAATTCGGCACCAAATCTTCTTGAGCGGTTACAGTGGCTCAGATCGTAAATCGATCGAAGACGCGATTGTCGCGAACGGTTAGAGCGAGCTTACATGAAGCCTTCGATTACGATCAAAAAGCGCCGGTTGGCGCCCGGACCATCAGGCGAGTATGATGCCTCGTTTAAAGAGTACGTCATCGCGATCGTTCTCCCTTTGCTCGTAACCGCTGGGTCATTGGTTCTCGAGTCGGTCGCCGGCCACAGCGCGGTTCCTTCCCTGTATCTCCTGTTGGTCGTTGTTCTCGGACTTAGATTGAGTCGAGGTCCGGTATTAGTCGCGGCCGTGAGCAGCGCGCTGGCGTGGTATACGGTGTTCATCCCACCGCGTTTTGCTTTTCATATCGGCACTCTCGAGGAGATGCTGATCTTTAGCACCTTCTTCGCGGTGGCGATGGCGATGGGACACTTGACGAGCCGGCTACGTTTGAGCGAGATGGGCGAACGAAGGCGACAGCAGCGTACGGCCGCGCTTTACCAGCTTGTGCATCAAGCGGGCCTGGCACCCGATCTTAACAGCGGACTCAGCGCGGCGATCAGGCTCATCGAGACGCTCTTCGATGTGCGCGCCGCCCTTTTACTGCGTCGCTCAGATCATACACTGGCTGCGGAAACGCATACGGCCAGTTCTTTTGCACTTTGCGAAAGGGAATACAGCGCGGCAATATGGGCCTTCAGCCATGGGACGCCGGCAGGAAAGTTTACCGACACCTTTCGGGATTCGGAGGCCCTGCATCTACCGCTTCAAGCGGGCACCACTGCTGTGGGCATCCTGTCAATCCTTCCCTCTCCTGGAACAAATCTCGATCTTCCAGAAAGGGAGTTGCTGGAAACATTCGCCGTGCTCATCGGGACAATCCTGGAGAAAGACCATCTGCTCCAAGACCTCAAGCACGCGGAAATCCTTGAGGCCTCGGAGCGCCTGCACCGCGCGCTTCTGCAAAGCGTTTCGCACGAGCTCAAGACTCCTTTATCGGCGATCCAAACCGGCATTGACGCTCTCGGGAAGCAAGTGGGCAGCGGCGAAGAACGACGACAGATGACCCTTCGGGAGATCCAGCAGGCGCTGCGGCGCCTTCACCGCGTAATCAACAATTTGCTGAATATGACCCGCATCGAATCAGACGTGATTTATCCAAAGTTGGACTGGTGCGAAGTTGGCGAACTTATTCAAGCTGCCATCGATCTCGCTGCCGACGGCATCGGCGATGATCCGATCGTAGTGGAAATAGACGGAGATCTGCCGATGGTCCGGGTGGATCAACCCCTCCTGGAACAATGTCTCTGCAATCTTTTGCTTAACGCCGCTTCCAATAGCCAACCGAGAACAAAGGTAATTATTCGCGCGGGAGTCGCCGATAACCGGTTGATCCTCTCGGTGCTCGACGAGGGCAAAGGAATCCCTGAGTCGGATTTGCCGCGCATCTTTGAAACCTTTCACCGTGGAGTAGAGGCCCCTCCCGGTGGCACCGGGCTCGGCCTTGCAATCGTGGACGGCTTCGTGCGGGCGCACGGTGGAAGTGTGGCCGCAACTAATAGACAGCCGCGGGGGGCAGAATTCGTGATAACGATTCCGGTTGAGACTCTGCGATTGGATGCACTGGAGAGCTTGGCGTGAACGAAAAGGCAACCGCACTGATCATAGACGACGAGCCGCAGATTCGCAGGCTGCTCCGCATTGTTCTGGAGCAAGAGCATTACCGTGCGCTGGAATCCGATAGCGGCCGCCACGGCCTTTCTGAGGTAGCGCTTCGTAGACCGGATGTCGTGCTATTGGATTTGGGGTTGCCGGACATGGACGGGTTGGAGGTGCTTAAACGGGTGCGCCAGTGGAGCCAGGTACCGGTGCTGATTCTCTCCGTAAAAGACAGCCCGGAGGATAAAGTTGCCGCTTTAGACGCCGGGGCGGACGACTATGTGACCAAGCCCTTCGAAGCCACCGAACTTCTAGCGCGGCTGCGGGCGATCCAACGGCGCGCTCCTGCCGGTACCGAGAACGCCCACTTCGAAGCTGGCCATCTCGCCATCGACTTCAGCAGTCACACTGTGACGGTCGAGGGCCGGGAGGTCAAACTGACTGCGACCGAGTATGCGTTGCTAAAGCTGCTGGCGCTGCACGCCGGAAAAGTTGTTACCCACAAGCAGCTGCTACGTGAGGTGTGGGGACCAAACGCGGAAGAGCAGTCGCAATATTTACGAGTTTATATGATGCATCTACGCAAGAAGATCGAAATTTCCGCAGGACCCGAAAGACTCTTAAGAACGGAAAGCGGGATCGGTTATCGTCTTGTAGCTCCACCGCACACGCCTCAGGGCTGAAGAGCTAAGCCGCTATTGTAGTGCCCCTAAGGCTTCTTTGCGTATAAATGCTTCGAGAGGGGCGGGCCTTCAGTCACATAGATAACTCTCCTGATTGGTTATTTCACGAACCTTTTCGGTGAGGTTTTGCTGCTTAGGATTTGCGCAGCTTGCTTAAAGCGTGGGCAATTCATTTTGAACTGTCTGATGTTGTCCAAGGGGTATTAGCGCAAGTGATGTCATAAAAAATTAATAAAAATTTACTTTACTAAAATTAAATAAAAATAAAAATTACTTGTCACCGCTGATATTAACCTACTATGGTATATCTGTTGCTTGCTCAGCGACGAAATTTTCATCCACCAATCGGTCAACGACCGGCTCAATCATTAAGCAACTCAGCATGAGTGCGCGGATCACGTTTTTTTGCGTGATCTGAAAAAAATCCTCAATCATTTCCAGCTTTATTATCCCGCGTCCCGCGACGAGCGATGGTGGCATCGCGCTTGCTCCTAGCAGCGCAAGGGTTGGCCGGTTCGCCGTAGTCATTCGGAGAATCTAACAAAGGAGAATTTATGAAGATGGTGGAAGCGATTGTGAAGCCGTTCAAGCTCGATGAGGTGAAAGAAGCGCTGTCCAAAGCCGGCGTGCAGGGAATGACGGTAGAAGAGGTCAAGGGGTTCGGCCGCCAGAAGGGACACACCGAGCTCTATCGGGGCGCTGAGTATTCGGTGGATTTTTTGCCGAAGGTAAAGATTCAAATTCTCGTGCCTGACGACAAAGCGGCGAAGGTCGTCGAAGTGATCACCGACAGCGCGCGGACGGGAAAGATCGGCGACGGGAAGATCTTTGTTACTCCAGTGGAGGAAGTGATTCGTATTCGCACCGGGGAAAAAGGGGAAGATGCGATTTAAGAGAACAGACTAGGAAAAGGGGAGGAAAAATGGAACGAGGAAAATATAGGACTATCTTTGCGTCCTTGGTCGGAGGGCTTTGGATGTTATTGTTTATGGGGTTTTCATTTGCTGCCGAGGAAGCTCCGCCACCGGCGGGTGGAGAACCGCCAAAAGCCGAGGCTCCAGCGGCTGCACCCGCGGTGCCCGCGCCAAAGCTGCCGCCGTATTTTACGGCCACGAGCCCGGACCCCAAGACGACGTTGTGGCCGGATCCGACAGGTGCAAACTCCGGTGTCTGGGCGGCGCCGGCCGGAGACGGCAAAGGAGATCTCCCGGAGAAGCTGTCCGTTCAAGACGTCTACGACCGGATGGCGCACAACCTGTTCGCGATCAATTTTGTCTGGGCGCTTGTCACCGGCTTTCTCGTCATGTTTATGCAGGCGGGCTTTATGATGGTCGAGACCGGTCTATGTCGCGCGAAGAACAGCTCCCACACCGCAGCGATGAATCTGATGATTTACCCACTAGGTGGACTCGGGTTTTGGATCTATGGCTTTGCGATCGGCTGGGGCAACTGGTGGAACGGACCGGTGCCCCCAGGTTGGTTTGCCTCTCTCGGTCCCGGTCTGTCGATGTTGAATGGCGGTTGGGGGTTGGGTGCGGCGGTGGACGCTGCCGGGAAAGCTACGGGGGCATTCACGTATGGCATCATTGGAACGACGGGTTGGTTTCTCACGGGCGTCGCCAATGACGTTGCCGTCATGGTGCTTTTCTTTTTTATGATGGTCTTCATGGATACGACGGCGACGATTCCCACTGGAGCGATGGCCGAGCGCTGGTCATGGAAGAATTTCCTTCTCTACGGCTTTTGGGTAGCACTTCCCTATTGTATCTATGCGAATTGGCTCTGGGGTGGCGGTTGGCTAGCGCAAGGTGGCATCAATTGGGGTCTTGGGCATGGAGCGGTGGACTTTGCCGGTTCGGGTGTTGTTCACGCGATGGGGGGGATCATTGGGCTGGCTGGCGCGATGGTCATCGGTCCCCGTATTGGCAAATACGATTCGCAAGGCCGGCCGAAGGCCATGCCTGGCCATAGCGTACCGATGGTTGTAGCAGGTACCTTTATCCTAGCTTTTGGCTGGTTTGGGTTTAACCCGGGTTCTACCCTTGCCGGTACAGATCTACGCATCAGCTTCATCGTGGTGAACACGATGCTCGCCAGCTTTACCGGATCTCTCTTCGCTATGTTTACGCTCATGGCCAAGGGGCTCAAGCCAGATACGACAATGATGTGCAACGGTATGCTCGCGGGGCTCGTGGCAATCACCGCGCCTTGTGCATTCGTCAATCCCGTGGGGGCGGTGATCATCGGTGCAGTTGCCGGTATCCTTGTCGTGCTCAGTGTTTTCTTCTTCGAAGCGCGTGGCATTGACGATCCGGTCGGCGCCATCTCCGTGCACGGTACAAACGGTCTCTGGGGCGTGTTGTCCGTAGGTATTTTTGCGACCGGCGAGTACGGCGCAGGCTGGAATAGCGTGGTGCGCGACGAGATGGTGAAGGTCTATGGTTCAGACGGCGTCCGCGGTCTCCTATACGGTGATTTCTCCCAGTTCATAATGCAGATCATAGACTGCGCGGTCGTTGCGGTGTTTGGCTTTGTCATGGCCTACATCTGGTTCAAAATCAGCGACCTGATTACGCCGATCCGCGTCAGCGTAGAAACCGAGACGGAGGGGCTCGACGGCCCAGAGATGGGCGTCCTCGGTTACCCGGACTTCCAGCTCCATCAGGGATCGAGGATTGTGGAATAGCAACGCCGAGAGCCGCGTTTCGCCCAAAATACGACTCTCACTGGTCCGTTGCATGACAGCGAATTTTCCGATTCGGCTGAAACAATCTACTCGTGTTCATTTCGTTGGCTAGCATTTGGGCATGACGCTTAGTGTTTGGGCAGTTTTCATGTGAATCATCATCCCAGCACGTTCTCTACGACAGGAAAGTGGTGATTTTCAATAAGAAAAAGATTTGCTGATCCATGAAAGGCTGTGGCATGCGAGTTGCTGATTCAGGACTTATTTTCTCGAGAAAAGTTTCAGTCGAAAGTCTTCGCTCCCGGCTTCCATTTTTAGATTAAAGGCGAGGGGGTCGTTATATGAAAATGGTCGAAGCGATCGTTAAGCCGTTTAAGTTGGATGAGGTGAAAGAGGCTCTGACCAAGGCCGGGGTGCAGGGGATGACTGTAGAGGAGGTCAAAGGCTTCGGACGCCAAAAGGGCCACACCGAGCTCTATCGCGGCGCTGAGTATTCGGTGGATTTTTTACCGAAGGTAAAGATCCAAATTCTGGTCCCCGATGACAAGGCGGCGAAAGTCGTTGAAGTGATCACGGACAGTGCCCGCACCGGCAAGATCGGCGATGGAAAGATCTTTGTTACCACCGTCGAAGAAGTCATCCGGATCCGCACCGGCGAAAAGGGGCCCGATGCGATTTAAAACGACATCATGAGATCGATGGATATCTGGCAAGAAACAATGACCTAGAATCCTTGGCAGGCAAGGGACGAACAACATTCCCAACGAGCAATAGTCAATTAGGAGGCAAATGTAACATGGCAGCCAAAGACGTACTGGAGCTAGTCAAGAAGAACAAAATAGAATTTGTGGATTTCAAATTTGTGGACGTGCCCGGGTTATGGCAGCACTTTTCGATTCCGGCGGCAGAGTTGACGGCGGACTTATTTGAAGACGGGATTGGCTTTGACGGCTCCAGCATACGGGGATTTCAGTCGATCAACGAGTCCGACATGCTCCTTATCCCCGACCCCGACAGCGCCATGATGGACCCGTTCACCGAGCATGTGACGTTGAGCTTAACCTGCAACGTCATCGACGCCGTGACCCGAGAGTCCTACAGTAGAGATCCCCGTTACGTAGCCCAAAAAGCGGAGAAATACCTAAAATCGACAGGAATAGCCGACATAAGTTACTGGGGGCCCGAGATCGAGTTCTTCATCTTTGACAACATTAGATTCAACCAAAGCACCAACGAAGGGTATTACTTTATCGACTCCGAAGAAGCGTTTTGGAACTCGGGGAGCAATGACAAACAGAACCTGGGCTACAAGATCCGCTATAAAGAAGGCTATTTCCCCGTGCCACCCATGGACCAATACCAGGATCTGCGCTCCGAGATGGTCAAGAACCTAGAGAAATGCGGCATCAAGGTCGAGGTGCACCATCACGAAGTGGCCACCGGGGGACAGACCGAAATCGACATGCGCTATGGGACGCTCACGCGGATGGCCGACCAGGTTTTGCTGTACAAGTACGTGGTCAAGAACACCGCTCGAAAGCGCGGCAAAGTGGTCACCGTGATGCCCAAGCCCCTATTCCAAGACAACGGTTCCGGCATGCACGTCCACCAGAGTCTGTGGAAGGCCGGCAAGAACATCTTCTACGACAAGAAGGGTTATGGATTAATCAGCGAGACCGCCAGATACTATATTGGCGGCTTAATTAAACATGCCCACGCGCTGTGCGGCTTTATCGCGCCGACAACCAACTCCTACCGAAGGCTGGTTCCCGGCTACGAAGCGCCGATCAACCTTGTCTATTCAGCCCGTAACCGAAGTGCCTGTGTTCGAATCCCCATGTACTCGACCAGCGAGAAGGCCAAGCGGCTCGAATTCCGTACTCCTGATCCGAGCTGCAATCCTTATTTTGCCTTTCCGGCGATGCTGATGGCGGGCCTCGATGGGATACGAAACAAGATCGAGCCGCCCAAGCCCATCGACAAAGACTTATATGATCTGGAGCCGGAAGAGGCTGCCAAGATCAAATCGATGCCCGGGTCCTTGGATCAAGCCCTGGATGCGCTTGAGAAAGACCATGAATTCCTACTTCGAGGGGATGTGTTTACCAAGGATGTGATTGAGACCTGGCTTGACTACAAGCGTAAGAAGGAGGTCGATGCCATCCGGCTCAGACCCCATCCCCATGAATTCGCCCTGTACTTCGATATCTAAACCACACGCTAACGGACAGGGGGCCCGATGGACGAGGTCCTAGTTTTTCAGCACGACCCGTTTGAGGGTCTGGGTTTTTTTGCGGAGGTATTGGAAAAGCAGGGAGCGAGTTTTCGAACGATCCGGCTTTTTCATGGCGAGGTGCCTGCCGAGGATTGGGAGGAAACCAGCGCTCTCATCATTCTTGGTGGGCCGATGAGCGTGTCTGACGAGGAACAATATCCGTTCCTTCGTTGGGAAAAGACGATTATCCGCGCGGCCATAGACGACGCAGTGCCCCTCTTGGGAGTCTGTTTGGGTGCGCAGCTTATCGCGGCCGCTCTTGGTGCGGAGGTTCATCACGGACCGGTGAAAGAAATCGGTTGGTATCCGATTTCAATCACACCGCATGGGCAGGTGGATTCATCGCTTGGGTACCTTCCCGAAAACGCGGTGGTGTTTCAATGGCACGGCGACGGTTTTGGTATGCCTGCCGGCGCGCAACGCTTAGCGTCGTCCACCTATTATGAAAATCAGGCGTTTCGCCTGGGCAAAAACATCTATGGTCTCCAGTTCCATCTTGAGATGACGTCGGAAATGATTGAGCGATGGATCGATGAACGTTCCAAAGACCTCGCCCAGGTTCCTTACATTCATCCGGACAAAATAGTCAGTGATACCCAAAACTACCTGCCCACCTTGAAATATTACGCGGAAAAGTTTCTGTCAGAATTCATCCGTCGCGCGACCAAACCGAAAAACATAAGAACAAAAAAAGGCCACGCAAAAGTATGAGGAGGGTCCTGGTCATAGACGACCATGTTCCCTCCCGCGACAATCTAAAACGGGCTCTGGCTGCCAGTGGTTGTCAGATTGTCGGCGAGGGAATGAGCGGCAAGGGAGCGGCCCAGTTAGCTTCGGCCACGGTCCCTGATGTAATTTTGATGGCGGTGGGCCTGTCTGATCTGGATGGGATACGCGCTGCGCGGAAGATCATGCAGGCAAAGCCCGTTCCGGTTATTCTTGTCAGCAGCCACTACGACCCCGAAACTGTCGAGCGCGCTAAACGTGCCGGCGTGATGGGTTATCTTCTCAAACCTCTGCGAGACGGCGAGCTGCTACCCACAATCGAAATTGCAGTGTCTCATTTCCAAGAGTTTGTTGCCCTCCAAAAAGAAAACGAGAATCTCAAGAAGACCCTCGAAGCACGGAAGATCATTGAGCGCGCGAAAGGGATTTTGATGAAGAGCCAAGGACTTTCGGAGGGGGAGGCATTTTCCTTAATTCAGAAAAAGAGCATGGACTTACGTAAACCGATGGGTGAAATCGCGGAAGCGGTGATCTTGAGCGCAGAGCTCTCTAAAGGGAAGAGCGATTAAAGCTCCGTGGTGCGCCAACGATTCGGTGCTGAATTCCCGGGCAGGGAGTGATTCTTTGATACGCAATCCACTTGTGAGGCGATGAAATAACACCGTAGGCAAGAACTTTTTTCCCAAGATAGCGCTGGCATAACCGTTGCTACTCAGCGAGTCAAGGGCAACGTTGCCATCGGTCGAGCAAAGGCGCTCATCGTGCAAGCGGTGGAGCGCTTTTGTTTTTTGGTTGATAAGGAGGTCTTTATGGCTCGGCGTCACGAGAAAACAATCACCGGAAAAATATTCGAGAATATCCTCTTTTTGGAAGAGGTCTTTGGTGACAAGGCCGATACGGATATCCCGGATGTACCGGTTCTCGAATTAGCAAAATGCTTTGAATTGTCTCATCGAAGAACGTTGCATCCCACCAGAGGACGCCAGAAGCCCTGGCCGCTTTGGAAATAGAGCGGGCGAATTACCGAATCACCGAGGTGAATGATTGGGTTGTCGTCCACCCCTCGGGCAAAGCCCAAAACAGCGAACCCCTTTCACGGCCTAAGATTGACCAAGATCGCGGAGTGTACAAACTACAAGTTCGAGCATTGTCCAGCCGAGCCGAGCTTAAAGTCTAAACGACGTCAGCTCAGGCAATCAATTCACTTTGAAGGGCAAACCAAAAAACGAGCGCCATAAAACCATTCACCCAATATCTGTCCACGCTTTGGGTCAAGAATTGCATTGGTTCAGCGAGACTGTAGTTGATGACCAGTCGGGCATCATGAAAGCGCCGGAAAACTAAGTGGAACTTAGGATTTCTAGGCCCCATCGGCTGGCTTTGAGAAAAGCGTTGCCTAAATCTTAGTCCTGGCTGTGGTTAATGTTTGAGCGTTTGCTTAATTTCGTAACACTTAATTTTCGATTCCAGTCGATACTTGGTTGGCTCATTGGGCGGTATCTAAGTTGCTTATCTAGAAAAGACTTTTTGACTGTGTCATATCACGCGTAGTCTCAATTTTTAGGAGGTGCACGACGATGAAAAAAGGTGTGGTGGGTTTGTGGATTTTCAGCTTGTTTTTCTTGCTCAGCACGGTATACGCGGCTGAGCCGGAACAGAAACCAGCTGCGCCGGAACAGAAACCGGCCGAGCCGGCGGAAAAACCTTTAGAACCAGGGTGGCTAAGCTTAGATAGCAGTGTGGGCGTTGCGGACAATTGGATCGCACTTAATAAGTCAGCTGTGGAAAACGCTTTAGGGTTCAGCATTGGCGGGTACTTGGACACGAGTTACACTTGGAGTTCACGTCATCCGAAAGATCCCTCCAGAATCAGCGGTCGATATTTCTATGGAGACCAGAACAAAGTCGACTTTAACGATTTCCATATAGTTTTCGACAAGCCGGAGAAAGATTGGGGTGTTGGCTTCCACATATCCGGTGATTTCGGCCGCACCGGAGAGTTGTTGAGGGAAGCGACGTTGTGGAGCCTAAACTTGAATAAGGAACCTTCAGCCGAGTTGCGCGAGTCCTACATCACCACGACGATTCCTGTCGGTGAAGGAATTCAATTCAAGGGAGGTTTGTTTGTAACGACTCTGGGAACGGAAATCCTTCCAAACCCAGGCTCTTACAATGACCAAATAACGCGTTCGTTCGCGTTCAACTATGCCATTCCACTTCGTCACCTAGGCGGTCTTTTTACCTATCCATTTCTCAAAACGCTGACTGGCACCATGGGTGTTGTAACCGGTTGGGATAATCCTCGCGATAACAACGGTTCGCCATCGGGATTGTTTGGGCTAACCTTCACCCCCAGTGACACGTTCTCGTTGGCAAGCAATATCATCGTTGGTCCAGAACAGACGCATAACACCAACGATCCCCGTTTTACCTGGAGTAATGTCGCCACGATCAAGCCAATGGACCCTCTTACTCTCTTGCTAGAGTTTACGCTTGGTTTTGAGCAAGACGCATCGACGCCGACGGGTATTAAGGATGCCCAGTGGTACGCCTTCGCTGGTACAGGAGTCTTGGAGCTGGACGGACCGCTTCAGCACGTCGCTCCGAACCGAGCTATTTTTAGATGAAGGAGCGTCGAGGACGTCAAGGCTTTGCGGCCACCAAACCTATATTTCAACGTTGCGTTAGGTGAAGTGACGTTGGCGGGAACCTACAAGTTCACCAAAATGTTCCAGGGCCGAGCGGAGTTTAGGCAAGACTGGGCCAATCGAGCCGTTTATAAGAGAGGGTCGCAGCAACGCCAATGCCAATCAGACGACCTTAGGCCTGCAGTTGCTCTATCAATACTAGCCCAATCGATAACTGGTTTCGCAGGCGGGGGAGGGAGACGGAACGTTTCCCTCCCCGTTTTTTTTGAAATGCATTTCCCGATGACAGGTTCTCTCATGGAGATCTTGCAGAACCCCCGTCACGTTTGAGTCGTTCGGTTCTTTCCCGTATATGAAATGTTGTCCACCTGGTTTTTTAATCGTTGGACATTTTCGATCGTTGGCCTCATAACTTGGACGCCCAGAAGCGCCACTATTTGTACCTTTGCCTTTTAGCGGGAGTCTCTTCTTCCCAGCCCTTGGCGCAAGGGATTTTTGGGCGCCGGTCGAGCCGCGCTATGCCGAGATCGTCCGCGTCATGTTCGCCAAGGGCGAATGGATTGTGCCCACGGTCAACGGTGATCTCTATACGGATAAACCGATTCTCTATTTCTGGTTGGCCTTCATTTGCTCAAAGCTCTTTGGGGCCGTAAACGAATGGACCGTCCGTCTTCCTGCTGCGCTTGGCGCCGTGGGAGCTGTTTTTACAACCTACGCCCTCGGTCGAAACTTCTTCAGTCCGAGAATCGGCTTAATCGCCGCGTTTGTGCTAGCGACTTCAGCGCGGGTCATTTGGGAAGGGCGCTGGGCCCATGTGGACACGCTCTTTAGTTCTTCTTTGTTTTGTCGATGTACTTCGCCGCGCGAGCGGTCTTGAAAAAGGGAACTCTCAACGAACTGGTTCTTTCCTATGCCCTCATGGCGCTCGCAACGTTGACGAAGGGACTGATCGGGGTTGTGCTGCCGGCGCTTATTCTTCTAACGTTCGCTGCCGTCCGACGCGATTGGCGACTTTTGTCGGAAGCGCGCCTCCCATGGGGAGTGCTAATGTTTCTAGTGATCGCTGCTCCGTGGTTTGTCTTGGTGAATAGTGCCACCGACGGAAAGTGGTTGACGGATTTTATCTATCTCCATCACATCCAGCGATACCTCGCAGGTGTTGGCCACAGGCAGCCATTCTATTATTACTTTACGACGTTACCGGTCGATCTTTTGCCTTGGACGATATTTGCGATCCCGGCACTGTTCGTCTACAAGCCTCACAGGAAGGTCTTTGGAGACCCACTCTTGCTTTTCTTGACGTTGTGGTTTGTCGTTGTTTTCGTCTTCTTTACTCTTTCGGACACGAAGCGTGACTTGTATCTTCTTCCGCTTTTCCCTCCGGTGGCGCTCCTGATTGGAAAGTATATCGACGATCTCGCGTCCGGCTCCTAGTGCAGGATCGTGGATCGAGGAGGCCCTGTTGTTTTTCAACTCGCTATGGCTTGGATGCCTCGCGCTGCCCATCGCCACATGGGTTGTTTTTAGTGAGGCCTTCCGGCCGAGCGGTTTGCCGGCGCATACTTCGTCTGGCATCGTTCATCGCGGAAGGTGTTTTTGACGGCCACCCTCGCCATGACATTTCCTACACTGACGGCGTCAGTGTGGTTGCTGCCGTTTCTGGAACGCTATAAGTCTCCCAGACCTTTTGCACTCGCAGTCAAAAAACGCATTCCGCCAGCAGCACGGCTTTTTGTTTACGCTGACACGATGAACGACTATAATTTTTACCTGGAGAGAACCGTCATCCCGATCGTGGCCTCACAAGCGGAAACACAAACGCTGCTATTACAGGCGGACCCCGCCTATATGGTCGTTAGGGACAGGGATCTCAAGAAGTTGAAATGGATTACGAGGGACAGGATTCTCTTCAAGGCCGGCGCCCGCGGGAGGGTTGGTACCTGATTGCGCTCGGCAGTCGTATCAATCCATAGTGGTCTCGCTTCATCCGGGTCTGTTTAACGACTCTATTGACACCGGACGGACAATTGGCTTAGCTCTAGTGGCTAAAACGTTCGCGCACCAAAGCCTGAATGAATTTGGCTTAAGAAAGATTGGAAGCGAAAGGAGTTGCCATGAAACTTTTGAAACGCGTAAAAGCGATCGTCGCGACTGTCGTACTGCTCATTTTTCTCGTCCCTTACGTGTTCGCGGCCCAGCAGGAGAGTCCACGACCAGGAGGTGAGCTGGTATTTGCCGTGGGCGGCACCCCGCCGTCTTACGATGGTCACCGCGAAACCACGTTTGCCATGCTCCATCCGATCGCACCGCACTACAGCACGCTGTTGAGATTCGATCCGCAAAATTACCCGAAGATTATCGGCGATGTTGCCGAGAGCTGGACGATCTCCAAGGATGCGCTCACTTATACCTTCAAGATTCGCAAGGGAATTCAGTTTCACGATGGCAGTCTACTAACCGCCAATGACGTCAAGGCAACCTACGACAAGATTATTTTTCCGCCCGAAGGGGTGGTGAGCGCGCGCCAGGCCACCTACAGGGTCGTGGACAAAGTGGAGACTCCGGATGCGCAAACCGTGGTCTTTCGTTTGAAGTATCCATCGGCATCTTTTCTCGCCAACCTGGCGTCGCCATGGAACTTCATCTACAAAGCCGACATCCTGGCTAAGGACCCGCGCTGGTATGAAAAGAATATCATGGGCACAGGGCCGTTTACTTATGTCGAGTACGTAGCGGGCTCTCACTGGGTGGGAAAGAAGAATCCAAATTATTTCATGAAGGGGAGACCGTATCTCGACGGCTATAGAGCAGTCATCATCCGGGACACCGCCCCGCGGGTCGCTGCAGTACGGAGCGGGCAAGCGCTCATCGAATTCCGCGGCTTCAACCCCGCAGCGCGCGACGACATCGTGAAAACCGCGGGGAACCAGGTGATGGTGCAGGAAAGCCCGTGGGTCTGTAATCTCACCGTGACGCTCAACAACGAAAAAAAACCGTTCGATGACGTGCGAGTTCGACGCGCCCTCACGCTTGCGATCGATCGGTGGGGAGCATCGAAGGCGCTGTCGCAGATTTCGGTGATGAAGTACGTAGGAGGGCTTTTACGGCCCGGCTCCGAGTTCGCTATACCTGAGTCCGAGCTCGTCAAGCTCGCCGGATTCGGAAAGAACATCGAGGCGTCGCGCAAGGAAGCGAGACAATTGCTTAAAGAAGCCGGAGTGCCTGAGGGTTTTTCCTTCACGCTCAAGAACCGCAACGTGAGAGAACCCTACGAAGTGACCGGCGTCTACGTCATCGATCAATGGCGTCAGGTCGGACTCAATGTCAATCACGTTCAGCAGGAAGAAGGAGCTTACTTCAATGATTTTCGCCAGGGTAACTACGAGGCCGGGATCGATTTTTCCTGTGATTTTATGGACGACCCGGATCTGCAGCTCTTCAAGTTCGTGAGCAGCAATAAGAGTCCCGTCAATTACGCGCGATACAACGACACGGTGTTGGATGACCTATACGACAAGCAGAGCCGAGCCACCGATCCCAAAGAACGCCTGAAGCTCATAAGGCAATTCGAAAAGCGCGTTATCGATGAGAAGGCCTATCAGTTCCCCCCCACCCTCTGGTGGCAGCGCATCGTGCCGCACTGGACGAAAGTGAGAGGCTGGAAGATCACACCGAGTCACTACGTCAATCAGGACCTGAGGGACGTCTGGCTCGCGGAGTAATCCTTGCCACGAGGATAGGGGATGGATGATAGGATCGAGAATCGCACGATCGTCGATTTTCCATCTTCAATCCTCTCTAGCTGAAGGTGCGGCAGTACATTCTCAAACGTCTATTGTTAATGATCCCGACTCTGTTCGGGGTTGCCGCGCTTATTTTTCTGGTCCTTCGCGTTCTGCCGGGAGACATTGTTGAACTCAAATACGCAGGCGCGGGCGCCTATGCGCCGAAAGAGGCGATCGCGCGGGAGCGGGCGCAACTCGGTTTAGACAAACCCATCTGGCAACAATTCGTGAGCTGGATATCGGGGATTGTTCGTCTCGACTTCGGCACCTCGATGTGGACCGGGCAACCCATTAGCCATGAAATCGCGATCCGTCTGGAGCTAAGCCTTGAGCTCGCGTTGATGGCGACGTTTATCGCGGTTCTCCTCTCGATTCCGCTCGGCACTCTGGCAGCGGTAAAACAGGACACCTGGGTCGACTACTGCGTGCGGATTTTTTCCATCGCGGGTCTTGCCATTCCGTCGTTTTGGCTTGGCATCGTTATCATTCTTGCTTTCATCATCTATTTTCGCTGGCTGCCCCCGCTGACTTTTACCTCGTTCTGGGTCGATCCCAAGGCGAACCTCATGCAGCTCATCTGGCCGGCACTTGCGGTCGGCTATCGCTACTCTGCAGTCGCCACGCGTATGACCCGCTCCGCGATTTTGGAAGTCTTGCGCGAAGATTATATCCGGACCGCGCGGGCCAAGGGGCTTTGGGAGAGAGCCGTCCTCATTCGCCATGCGCTCAAAAACGCGCTGCTACCGGTGATCACGGTGATAGGGCTCGAATTCGCTTTCCTCGTCGGCGGCTTGGTGGTCACCGAGCAGGTATTCAACCTAAACGGAATCGGCAAGCTCTTAGTGGAAGCGATCAGCCAACGCGATTACACCATGGTCCAAAGTCTTGTTTTGCTCACTTCATTCGTTTTTATCTTCGTAAATTTTCTCGTCGATTTGATAAACGCCTATTTGGATCCCCGCATCCGCTATCGATGAACGATGCTAACAAGGGAGGGATTGAAGTAGTTCAAACGTTCAAACGGTTGAACTCGTCAGACTAGGTTCAACCATCTGAATCGTTTGAACGAGCGTGAGATGGCAAGATATAGCCATAGGGTTTTTAAGTCTCCAATTATCTCTCGCGTTGATCGGTGGCTTGAGGCGTCTTTCCGTTTTACTTGCCAGCGTCCGTTAGGTGCCGTCGGAGCGGCCATTATCGGCATCATGATCGCGGCGGCCGTCCTTGCGGGATTTGTTTCACCCTACGATCCGTTGACGACGGATTACGCAACAATGTTACAGGCACCGAGCTCAGTTCACTGGCTCGGAACGGACTCGTTCGGTCGAGACGTATTCACGCGGATCATCTATGGCTCGCGCACGGCTTTGTGGATCGGCTTTGCGTCTTCCTTCCTTGGATCCACCATTGGAGCGCTCATCGGCCTAACCAGTGCCTATTTCGGCGGCAAGATCGATCTCGTGCTCCAACGTTTCATGGATCTGCTTTTGTCGTTTCCATTGATCATTTTGGCTCTGGTGGTGGTTTCGTTGCTGGGCTCCGGCATGACGAATGTCATTCTCGCCATCACGGTTCCCATGGTACCGCGATGCGCTCTGGTCGTGCGCAGCAGCGCCCTCACTTTGCGTGAGATGCCGTTTGTAGAAGCCGCGCGCGCTCTCGGCTTCGGTCCGTTGCATATCATTGTCCGCCATTTGATGCCCAATGTCATGGCGCCCTACCTGATCATGCTGACCGCATTTCTCGGCCAGGCAATTCTTTTAGAGGCCTCACTTTCCTTCCTGGGTCTGGGCGTGGCGGAACCGCAAGCGGCTTGGGGCCTGATGTTGCGTGGTGCCGCCGTTGAATTCGCGGAGCGCGCGCCTTGGATGGCTATCTACCCGGGTATCGCCATCAGCTTGTCAGTTTTTGCCTTTAATCTTTTCGGCGACTCGTTGCGCGACGCGTTGGATCCGAAACTGCGGATCTGACAATCAAAGCGGCTTCGCGCCGTCAAGAATGATTTCCACAAGAATGATTTTCCAGTCGCATGCCCCGAAAAATCTTGATAGTTTGCGGAGGGAAATTTCTGAGTTGTCATAAGACCATGACGTGCATAAGGGATAAATGGCCGTGTTAAGAAGATTGTCGGCGTCTTCGGTGCTACTGTGGGGAATGGTGCTGGTTGCCGGCACCTACTTCGTTTATCTGAGAGCGCCCGATTGGCTCGAAGGTGAACCTGATCCTCGTTCGCAGGAATTCTTGAATAAGATCGCCGCGGAGATCAATCGATCAGTACCGGTTATGATCGATCAAGAAACCGAACTCATGCCCGCAGCCGGCGCGCCAGGGATGCTGATCTACAACTATCGTCTGGTCAATGTTTCAGTAGCGCAAGTGGATCACAGTAAGTTCGCGACCGGGGCGAAAGATCGGCTGAAGCAAGGCGTCTGCAACCGGCCCGAAACTCGGGATGATTTTTTAAAAAAGGGCGTCACGTTGCGTTACTCTTACTTCGATAAGGATAAACAACACATCGCAACCGTCGATGTGACGCCATCGGACTGCGGATTCTAGAACGCGCTGCGACGGATCGACGACGTGCGGCGTATTCAGGATGATGCTCTTGCCAAGATGGTCATTTCAGAATTTCTTTTGCTTTGGGGATGAGTTTCGGATCGAGCTTGAATATGTCTTTCACGTTCCGCTCGAGCTCCTCCCCGTCCAACGGGTTGATATCGAGCTTTGCCTTCTTGGCGTCAGCAAGAAACTCTGGGTCTTTCATGACGGCCATAAATGCCTTTCGCAATGTCATCAGCCGGTCTTTCGGCGTCCCGGGTGGAAGCAAATAGGGTCTGGCCGCTGGCCCTACGCTGTGAACCAACGAGCTGATCAGGTTTCGCGCTTCGTCGGTCTTGGCATAGCTCATCGCTAGTGGGACCTTGGAAAGTTCCGGGTGGGATTTCGCGGTGGTCTGTAAAACAATCTCCAGGTCGCCGCTTTTCAGCTCGTTAGGCCAGGTGGCCGTGAAGGACTGCCAAGCGTTGCACACTCCTTGAACTTCGCCGCCGTCGAACGCCAGCCTGACGTCCGCGGTCCCCTTATAACCCGAGACAATTTGCGCAGGAAGCCCGATCGTTGCGATGAGTACCTTGGGGATATCGTCCGTGGCCGAACCCGCGCCGACTCCGCCGAGTTTCACGATGGTCTTGGAGGCCATCCACTGGTCCATGCTCGAGATGCCCGTATTTTTTTTGGAAATGCCGATAACATAATCGTCCTGGGTCGGTACACCGATGTATTCGAATTTGGCTGCGTCGAACTCGATGCCAGGCTTGCCCAATAGTTGCTGTAAGAAGAGTCCGCCGATAAAATGTCCGATGGTCAGTCCATCCGGTTTGGCTACGTTGTACATATAATTCGCCGAAATGAGAAATCCGGCCCCCGGCATATTTTCCACGACAAAGGTCGGATTCCCAGGGATGTGCTTTCCCATGTGCCGTGCGATAGTGCGAGAGTAGGTATCATAACCGCCGCCCGCAGACGCCCCGACGATAATCCTGACCGTCTTGCCTTTGTAAAAGGAGTCTTGTGCTTTTGCCGGGTTGGGGAACAAAAGCAATACGAAAGAAAAAACGGTCACTAGACGGGTGAGAACTTGAGTCATAATGCCTCCTTCAGACTGTAGCCAATTGAGGTCACGCGAGCCCTACTTCAATATTTCCTTAAGCTGGTTCACCAGACGCGGGTCCATCTTGAAGAGGTTGGCGACGATTATTTCTACCTCTTCCCCGGTTAGCGGATCCGTATCCAGTTTTGATTTCTTCGCATCCGCGACGAATTCGCTATCCTGGAGGACTTCCACGAAAGCCTTGCGCAACATCTGCACTCGATCCTTAGGCGTTCCCGGCGCTACCGCGTATAATCGGGTGACCGCGGCTGGGTCATGAGCACCGAATTTGAGTAGCTGCCGCCCGTTTTCGTTCGGCGCATAGTCGATGGCGTTCGGCACTTTGGCCAATTCTGGATGGGGCTTGGCATTCACCTGTAGGACAATCGCCACGTTGCCGGAGTCGAGTCCCTGACGCCAGATCGATTTAATGGACTCCCACTGCCAGCAGCCACCCGCGACTTCACCTGCTTCGGCGGCGAGGCGAATCTCGGCGGTTCCTTTGTAGCCGGCCACGAGCTGGATCGGTAAATTCAGAGCGGCCTGTAAAATCTTCGCCGTATTATAAGTGGTGTCCCCCGGCGCAACCCCGCCCAGCTTGACTGGAGTCTTCGAATTCTTGAGCGCGTCAAAGCTCGGAATCCCGCTTGCTTTGGTAAATGCGCACGCCACGTTGTCCTGGGTTGGGCTGCCAAGATACTCGAATTTGCGCGCGTCGAATTCAATCCCGGGTTTGCCGATGACCTGGTTAATCACCTGATTGCCGTGAAAATTGAGGATAGTCAGGCCGTCTGGTTTGGCGATCTTGTAAACATGATTGGCTGCCACAAGGCTGGCCGCACCTGTCATGTTTTCCACGACGACGCTCGGATTTCCCGGAAGATGGTGGCCGAGATGGCGGCCGATCACGCGCGAATAGGTGTCAAAGCCGCCCCCCGGGGAAAAACCTACAATAAGTTTGATCGCTTTGCCCTCATAGAAAGGGGCGGCGCTGTAGACCGAGGGAACAAATATCCAGCTCAGAGCGATAACAAAATAAGCCCGTTTCAATCGTCTAAACATCTCTACGAGATCCCCTTCCGGAAACTCAGCCGGTGTTTGTTAGATCGCTATTAACTATAAATCAAGACACGCTGTCAACGGTCGCTCAGCAGAAGCGCTCGCAACTCTTCTTCCCACGAACGGCTGCCGCCAGCGTCCCATTGGCAATGAAGATCACGGATTTGTCCCGATGCAGTGAACTTCGCTAGCTCTCCAAGAGCCTCGCTGAGAATCTCTTCCTGCTTTCGGCGGTCTCCGGGGCGGCCAAAGGTGCGACCAACGGGATGATCGACAAAAACGGCCCGCGGAGGCGGGACTTTGGCCATGATATCTAAAGCCGTTCCAATGACCAGAGTCGGGATGTCATGGCTTTCGATGAAATGGGCGATGAGACCCACGGTCTCATGGCAGAAGGGTCAATAGGGCACGAGCAGGGCAAGGTCAACGTCCGCTTGCTTCAGCTCCCCAACAATCGCCGGGGCGAGTTCGGTTTCCACTTCTTGATGCCGCCGGATACCGCCCATAAACGAAACGTGAATGGGGGACAAGCTCCCCACGATTTGCTTTGCAGCGAGATTTGCCAAAGCGGCCATCGGGAAAACGATTTCGGGATTGTGCCGCGGCACCGGACCAATGCGCGAATGGTGATCAATCACAATCTCGCTTGCCTCGGAATCGGACGGAATGAGCCGGTAGCTCAGGTCTTCGGCCGGCGCAAAGGGTTCCTGACGGTTGAGACGCAAAGCCGCGCTCGTCAAAAGCGCGACGCGTGACTGGTTCACTGGCTTCTTTACCGCGCACCACGACCGTTTCGATGGCGCGACCAAAACCCGAGGCGGCTTAGGAGCCGATGATTGAGCCATGATGGGTAGATATTCCAGAGCCATGGGTGGGTTATCCTTTTTTCATGGAAAATTCGTTTGGTGGGCACGATAGAGTCCTAATATTGTACGCGGATATCGGAAGTCAACCTTCGGGTGGGCTGAGTGCTTTGTGAATGGGGATGTGGTAAGCAAGAAACACCTATGGTTGATGTCGCTGCCAACTACCATAAGATTATCGAGCGAATTGGCGAGGCAGCGCTAAGAGCCGGCCGAAATCCACAAGCAATCAAGCTTTTGGCTGCAGGAAAATCTCAAAGCATCGAGCTGATACAGGCAGCGATTGCGGTGGGAGTGAGGTCATCGGCGAGAACTACGTGCAGGAGGCGGAGAGTAAAAGGCAAGTCATTTCAGAGATCGTCGAATGGCATTTGATCGGGCACCTTCAGCGCAACAAAGCAAGGGCAGCGATTCAGATATTCGATCTGATTCAATCGCTGGACAGCGCTGCCTTAGCTATGGAACTCGAAAAAGCGGGAAGAAAGAATGGAAAGACGATTTGTACGTTTATCGAAGTCAACCTTGGCGACGAACAGTCGAAGTCAGGCATCGGACAAGACAAAGTTGCGGAGCTTTTGAAAAGGGTGAGCGACTTATCGCATGTTAAAGTACAGGGATTGATGGCTGTTCCGCCGTTTAAAGAAAATCCCGAAGAGGTGCGTCCCTTTTTTCGCGCGTTGAAAGATCTCCAGTCGGAGCTGGAGTGCTTGACCATTCCCAATGTCAGCCTCCATGAACTGTCTATGGGAATGACCCACGATTATCCCGTCGCCGTCGAAGAAGGCGCAACCATCGTGCGCATCGGCACCGCTCTATTTGGCCCGAGGAAGACATAGAAAAGACGATGTTCATCATGGCGAATTTGCTTGTTGCCTTGGCCCAAGTTCTCGACTATATCCTGTGGGCTTACTGGTGGATTCTTTTGGGTCGAGTCGTGATTTCGTGGGTTAACGCCGACCCCCATAATCCTATTGTCCGTTTTCTTTATGTTGCAACAGAGCCGGTGCTGGCTAGGGTACGCCGGATGTTGCCGGTTTATACAGGTGGATTCGACCTATCGCCGATTGTGGTTTGGATCGGGGTTATTTTCTTGCAGCGTTTCCTGGTTCAGTCGCTCTATGATCTTGCCCATACGCTCAGATAGGTACGGTTTCTGCAATGAAATCGTTCTATGCCGAGCGGTTGAGATGTTAAGACGGGGATGAATGACCGTCTGAAATAAATATTCAGGAGGTTTGGAAAGATGAAAATTTTTCTAGCCGGAAACTGGGTGGACAAAGCAAAAACAATCGAGGTCAAAAACCCATTCGATAACTCTGTGATCGATACCGTGCCCAGATCCGATGCCGGGGATCTGGAGAAAGCGCTGGCCTTCGCGGAGCATGGCGCCAAAGTGATGGCGAAGCTTTCAAGCTACGAGCGCTGGAAGATTTTGCGCAAGGCGGCCGATTTGATGGCCGCACACAACGAAGAGTTGGGCCAAACCATTTCTCAAGAAGAAGGGAAAGTAATCGCCGAAGGGCGCGGTGAAGCTAGCCGGGCCGTTGAAACCATGATGGGATCGGCCGAGGAAGCCAAGCGGATTCATGGGGAAACGGTCCCCCTGGACGCAGATCCGACCGGAAGCAAAAAGCTTGGATTTACGTTGCGCGTACCCTGCGGAGTCGTGGCGGCCATTGCGCCGTTTAATTTTCCGCTCAATTTGGTTTGTCACAAAGTCGGGCCGGCGTTGGCAGCGGGTAACACAGTAATCGTGAAGCCGGCATCAGACACGCCGCTCTCGGCTTTGAAGCTCACCGAGATTTTGCTCGAGTCCGGACTGCCGCCGGAAGGGATTCAATGCATTACCGGCTCGGGCGGAGAAATCGGCGATGCTTTGGTCGCCGACCGTCGCGTACGTAAAGTCACGTTTACCGGCAGCCGGGAAGTCGGCGATCGGATCTGCCGCACGGCGGGTATTAAAAAGGTGACGATGGAACTTGGCTCCAACAGCCCGGTTATTGTTATGCCCGACGCCGATCTAAACAAAGTAGCGGCCGCCATCGCGACGACCGGATACGGAAACGCGGGCCAGACTTGTATCTCGACGCAGCGGGTGCTGACGGCTAAAAAAGTCTACAGCGATTTTCTCGGCGCGCTGAAACCCAAAGTCGAAGCGCTGACCATCGGTAATCAGCTCGATGAAAAGTCCAAAGTCGGACCCATGGTAAAGGAGAGTGAAGCCGTACGGGTCGACGACTGGATTACGGAAGCGGTGGCAGGCGGCGCGCGGATGGTCGCGGGCGGTGGTAGGCGAGGCGCGATCTATATGCCGGCCGTGGTGGCCGATGTCCATCCGGACATGCGTATCTCTCGTGATGAACTGTTCGGTCCAGCGGTGGCGGTAACGCCGTTCGATACGATTGAAGAGGCGCTCGCCCTGGCCAACGACAGCGTCTATGGACTGGCGGCCGGCATTTTCACCGAGAATGTCGAGTGGGCGATGAAGTTTGCCCGCGAGGCAGAAGCGGGCAACCTCCACGTCAATTGGGGCTCCCAGTGGCGCGTCGATTTGATGCCTTACGGGGGTCTCAAAGACTCCGGCTTTGGAAAAGAAGGTCCGCGGTACGCAGTGGAGGAGATGACGGAACTCAAAATGGTCGTGTTTCACTTGAATAGCTGACTATGTGCGTTCAAATCGTTCAAGTCGTTCAAAACGTTCCAATCGTCGAAGAGTCAGAACAGCTCGGAACGATCTCGGGAGGGGCAACGACTTGAACGTCTTGGACGATTTGAACGGCTTGAACGAGACAAACGGATGAGAAGCGACGGTCGAAAACCACGGCAACTTAGGCCGCTGACGATTACGCCGGGTTACTTAAAGACGGCGGACGGCTCGGTCTTGATCGAAGTGGGGGATACGAGAGTCATCTGTACGGCGAAGCTCGAAGAGCGCGTGCCGCAGTTCCTGCGCAACAGCGGCAAGGGTTGGATTACGGCTGAGTATGGCATGCTCCCGGGTTCTTCACAGGTGCGCATCGGGCGTGAAGCATCGCGCGGGAAGATCGGCGGGAGAACCCATGAGATTCAGCGGCTCATCGGTCGAAGCCTCAGGGCGATTGCTGATCTCAAGAGCCTTGGCGAAAGAACGATCTGGATTGACTGCGATGTGATACAGGCGGACGGAGGTACCCGAACGGCATCCATCACGGGTGCTTACGTTGCGCTGATGGAATCCGTGCGGCGCTGGCGCGACCGCGGAATCGTTAATGAAGATCCGATCAAAGATTCGGTTGCAGCCGTCAGTGTGGGTATCATCGACGGCAAAATTCTTCTGGACTTGTCTTACGAGGAAGACAGCCGGGCCGATGTCGATATGAACTTCGTCATGACCGGCTCCGGCAAGTTCGTCGAAGTGCAAGGGACCGCGGAGAGCGCTCCCTTCACGCAGAAACAGATGGAGCGCATGACGGAAATCGCTCAAGAGGGGATTCGCGAGCTGATCAAAGCGCAGAAGAAAGTTCTCACCTCCATCGCCTGAATTATGATGAATCGTGACTGAGCTGCTCGTTGCTACTACGAATCGAGGGAAATTTGCCGAGGTTGAATCCTCCCTCAAATATCTTCCGCTAAAGATTCTTCCGTTGCCGAGTTTGGGAAACTTTCCCCTAGTATTTGAAGATGGCGCTACCTACGAAGAGAACGCCCTCAAGAAGGCAAGGACATTGGCGGAATATTCTGGCTATGTCACGTTGGCCGATGATTCAGGCTTGGAGGTGGATGCGCTGAACAGAGCGCCGGGCATTTATTCGGCCCGTTACAGTGGTGAGGAAGGAAACGATCAGAAAAACAATGACAAGCTTCTCGCCGTACTCAAGCAGGTTCCAGATGAAAAACGCACCGCGCGGTTCGTTTGTGTCTTGGCGCTTTGTGGGCCGACTTCTTCGGACATGAAGGCATGGACTGTGCACGAGTCCTGCGAAGGACGCATCGCTTTTGCTCCAAAGGGTAGTGGCGGCTTTGGCTACGATCCGCTTTTTTTGTATCCGCCCTTCGGCAAAACCTTTGGTGAGATCGATCGAGAAACCAAAGCAACGGTGAGCCATCGGGGTAAGGCGCTAAAGAAACTGGCGCAGGGTTTGCCAACCATCATGGATCTGGGACAAAACCTTGATTTCAAACCCCGCCTGTGTAGAATAACATGGTTCATCTAACGGGGCGTAGCGCAGCCTGGTAGCGCACCTGCCTTGGGCGCAGGGGGTCGGAAGTTCAAATCTTCTCGCCCCGACCAGATTTACAGTCAGCAGTGGACAGTAACCAGTGAACAGTTGGGGCGACTGTTTTCTGTTCACTGCTAGCTTTTGAGTTGCGCCAGTAGCTCAGCTGGATAGAGCAACGGCCTTCTAAGCCGTAGGTCAGGGGTTCGAATCCCTTCTGGCGCGCCACCGTGGGTTTTTCGATGTGGTGAGTGTAGCTCAACGGTTAGAGCACTGGACTGTGGCTCCAGGGGTTGAGGGTTCAAATCCCTTCACTCACCCCAAGCTATTTCGTCTGAGGATAGACGATCGAATCGACGATCACGATCTTCGATCCTCTGTATTCGATGCTCGATTTGGCGCATGGGCCGCTAGCTCAGTTGGTAGAGCAGCTGACTCTTAATCAGCGGGTCCGGAGTTCGAGTCTCCGGCGGCCCACCAAACATTTCAAGCAAAGACGCGTTACGTGGCACACGGGCGTTCCCGCTAAGAATCTATTGTTTAGACTAATTGGTAGTGAGATAATCTCATAACAATCCGCACCACCACGGCAAGCGCCTACCGCGGGCGGAGTCACATATGGGGCTGGATGAAGGAATGACCTACTCGATGCCCTTGGAGGTGTATCTCCAGTCAGCTGTAGTACGCGGAATCCTTGGTACGAATCAGGATCGTCTAAGCAACTATTTTATTCTTCGAGAAGGCGACGAGGTGTTTTCTCTCAAAGAGGCAATGCTGGAAAGTCGCAGACCGAAAACCGGTGGCGATAAGTGCTGACGAGTACCTTATTTATATGCAAGAAGTATTTTTGATCGCGGATCTGAGTCCGCAATTCAGGTCGGAGCGGTCGGGTCTCGAGCATCTCTACGTGAAGAAAGAGGCGAGCAAAGCGTTGTTGGGCGTCGGTCCATTCTGGCTCCGAGGAAATATCCATCTTATACCTGGGAGTGCACTCCATGAGCTTTTGATGGCAAAAACGCGCTTCATTCCAGTAACCGATGCGACGTTGATAGATCGCTCCGACGTGGGACCCCGCACCTATCTGGTTAATCGAACCAAGATCGGTTTCATCACAGCCGTCGGCGAAGGCCTAGAAGAGTTATAATCATAAGGATGAATTTTGGAATCGCACTATCCGACTGAAATCAACCATATTAAAGCGGACGGCCTCATCCGGATCACTTGGGAGGATGGTCACGTTGGAGCGTACGCTCAGGAGTATCTTCGCGGGTACTGCCCCTGTGCGTTGTGCCAAGGGCACGGGGTGCAAAGAAATTTTGTTTCCGTTCCCGAGGCTAGGCTACAAGAGATTCGCGCTGTCGGTAACTATGCCATCGAATTCGTCTGGCACGACGGTCATAGCACCGGAATCTACACTTACGACTACCTAAGATCTCTCTGTCCCTGTGACGGTTGTAAAGAGCGTCAACCCGATTAGGCCTGATCTTTCCTCGCCTGAATCTGCTCGTCTCATGAACCTGCACTATAAGTCATGTCTGCTCGTGTGCAGAAATCCAAGCTCGCTTAGGTAATTTAGGCGGTGCAGCACTTGACATAGCACAACTCCTTTTCTACTCTCCTTTTTTGTTCTGAGAGGTCGACGTGTTCTTGAGTAATTCAAGCGAGAGTGGCGGAACTGGCAGACGCACTAGACTTAGGATCTAGCGGGTAACCCGTGGGGGTTCGAGTCCCCCCTCTCGCACCAAAATCATAAATAGTCTATGACATTAGTGGTGAGATAGAATATGAGTCGTTCAGTCACAGCCGAAGCGAGCTGGAATCCGCGGATCGAATTTGAATGCACAAGGGAGCGGGATGCGTTTTGTGATGAGTTATGAAGATAGACGTTGATGAAATAAGTCCGGTGCAGCGAAAGATCCGAGTTGAACTACCTGCGGAAGCGGTGGCCAGTGAGTTTTCCCGCGCGTACGAAGACCTCCGGCGACGAGTACGCATAAAAGGATTCCGCGCCGGCAAGGCGCCCCGGGGTGTACTGCAAGGCATCTACGGGGACGAACTTAAGGGACAGGTGCGGTCGCAGCTGGTGGAGGAATCTTTGGGGGAGGTCATCAAAGAGCGGGGGCTGCAGATCGTTTCCCGACCTGAGATTGAAGCCAATGATCTGGTCGAAGGCAGTCCTTTTTCTTTCTCAGCTGTTTTCGAAATCAAGCCGGCAATCGAAGTCAAGGACTATTTGGGTATCGAGGTCGAGAAAGTCAAACTTTTTGTTACCGATGACCAGGTCAATGAAGCGCTCCGTCGACTCCAGGAGAGTCATGCGCGGCTGGAGCCTGTTGAAAATCGCACCGTCGTCCAGCAGGGAGACTTTGTCACTTTGGATTTTGAAGGATCTATTGCGGGCAAGCCATTTCAAGGCGGAAAAGGAGAGAACTATTTTTTGGAAGTTGGTGGCGGACAGGCATTGCCGCAATTTGAAGAAGCAGTTATAGGACTGACTCAGGGGGTGCCCACGAAACTTCAAGTCGTCTATCCGGAGAATTATTCAAATAGCGAGCTTGCTGGCAAGACCGTGGATTTTTCTGTGCTGGTACGCGAGATCAAGCAAAAGGTACTTCCGGAGCTTGACGACGATTTCGCCAAAGATCATGGCGAATGCGGTTCTCTAGCGGAGCTAAGAACAGCCATCCAGACACGCCTGGAAAATGAGCTGAATCACATTCAACAAGAGGAACTCAAAGAGCAGATTATTGGTCGTCTTATTGAAACTAGTTCCTTTGCGCCGCCACCCACGATGGTGGAGCGACAAACCCGTTACCTCATGGAGCGCTATCAAAACCGAGGCCTCGGACAAAGCGCTTCGGGACCGCAGCCGGCGCCCTCTTTGGAAGAAACGAGAAAAACTCTCGAAGGGCGCGCTCAGCGTCAGGTTCAAGCGACCCTGTTAGTTGAAAAGATTGCTCAGCTTGAAAATATCGAGGTCTCCGACAAAGAGGTTCAGGAAAGGGTTGAAAACCTCAGTCGGGCCGCCGGTGACAGGGCAAAAACGGTCCGCGAGGCCTACTCTAAGCCGGAGACCCGGGACGATTTGCGGGCCCAGATGGTTTTCGATCGTACACTCGGTTTTCTACTCGAACGCGCGCTCATTAAGGAGGTCGATGCGCCCGCCACAAAGGTTGATGAACAAGGTAAAAAAGGCTAAAATGCTCTTTGTGGTTGAGGAGTTTCCTAAGAAATGAACTTTATTCCTATTGTCGTTGAGCAGACCGGTCGCGGGGAACGCGCCTACGACATTTACTCTCGGCTACTCAAGGATCGTATCGTATTTCTCGGGTCCGTGGTCACCGATGATGTGGCGAACCTGATCACTGCGCAGTTACTCTTTCTGGAATCTGAAGATCCCGACCGAGACGTTTTCTTTTATATCAACAGCCCTGGGGGTTCGGTAACCGCAGGCCTTGCTATCTATGACACAATGCAATATGTCCGACCCCAGATCTCGACCGTTTGCGTCGGCCAAGCTGCGAGCATGGGCGCGGTACTGCTAGCCGCAGGGGCAAAGGGAAAGCGCTACTCCCTGCCCCACTCGCGCATCATGATTCACCAGCCGCTGGGTGGGTTTCAAGGCCAAGCTGCCGATATCGATATTCAGGCCCGTGAAATTCTTCGGATGCGGGAAGATTTAAACAATATCTTGATGAAGCACACGGGGCAAAGTCTAAAAAAAATTGAAAAGGACACGGATCGTGATCTTTTTCTGAATGGCAAGCAAGCCCAGGAATACGGGTTGGTGGATGAAGTTATCGCCACGCGACCGGAAAGCAGCCTCAAGAAGTGAGGGAACTTTAGTGAAGCGGGGGTTCTATGCCAAAGCACGGTGAGACTTCGGGAAATCTTGTCTGCTCTTTCTGCGGGAAGAGTCAGGATGAGGTGCGCAAGCTGATTGCGGGCCCGACAGTATATATTTGCGATGAGTGCATCGATCTTTGCAACGATATCATCGCTGAGGAGTGCGAGCACGACGAAACTCTGACGGCGTCGTCCAATGTACCCAAACCCGCCGAGATCAAACGCGTATTAGATCAGTACGTGATTGGTCAGGAGAGGGCGAAAAAGATCCTGGCTGTAGCCGTCCATAATCACTACAAGCGCATCGATAGCCAGATGGTCACGGGGGATGTGGAGTTGCAGAAAAGCAACATCCTTCTGCTGGGACCGACGGGATCGGGAAAAACATTGTTGGCGCAGACTTTGGCTCGTTTTCTCCAAGTTCCCTTCACCATCGCTGACGCCACCAGCCTGACCGAGGCAGGGTATGTCGGAGAGGATGTAGAAAATATCATTCTTAGCCTCCTCCAAGCTGCCGACTACGACGTTGAAAAAGCTCAGCGTGGGATCGTCTATATAGATGAAATCGACAAAATCTCGCGGAAGGCAGACAACCCGTCGATAACTCGCGACGTTTCGGGCGAAGGCGTACAGCAGGCGTTGCTGAAGATCATTGAAGGAACGATGGCGAGCGTCCCTCCGAAGGGTGGCCGAAAACACCCACAGCAGGAGTTCCTGCAAGTGGATACGACCAACATCCTTTTCATCTGCGGTGGCGCGTTTGTCGGGCTCGAGGACATCATTCGCAAGCGGACGGGACGCAAGCGGATGGGATTTGGCGGTGAGCTCGAAGAAAGAGATGGTAGAAGACCGACCGAACTTTTGCATGACGTGCAGCCGGAGGACTTGTTGAAATTTGGTCTGATTCCCGAGTTTATTGGAAGGCTGCCCGTTATCGCTACGCTGGATGAGCTAGACGAGACAGCCCTGGTACGTATCCTGAGAGAGCCGAAGAATGCGCTGACCAAACAGTATTCCAAACTTTTTGACATGGAGAGCGTCCACCTGAAGTTTACCGAGGAAGCACTTCAAGCGATTTCCCGTGAGGCGATGAAACGAAAGTCGGGCGCGCGCGGACTCAGGGCGATCATGGAAAATATCATGCTCGAAATCATGTACGATATGCCTTCCCAACCCAACATCAAAGAGGTCGTTATTTCCGAGGACGTTGTAAACAAGAATGAACTTCCCATTGTCGTATACACCAAGGCTGCGGAGAGCGCGTAGAGAGGAATGGATATGTTATTTCGCAATGATAAAGACAAAAAAGACGAACCGGCGACCGGCGTAACGCGGGTACCCTTGTTACCTCTCAGGGATATTATCGTTTTTCCTCATATGGTGGTTCCTTTGTTTGTCGGTCGGCAGCGTTCGATCAAAGCGCTGGAAGAAGCCACACAGAAGCAAGGACCGATCTTCCTTTCGTCCCAAAAGGATGCAAAAACCAATGAGCCAACGGAAGAGGACATCTATAAGATCGGTACCCTAGGCACGGTTGTGCAGATGTTAAAGCTTCCTGATGGGACGGTGAAAGTTCTCATCGAGGGCAAGAAGAGGGCTCAAGTTAACCGGTTTGTGAACAGTCCGGATTTCTTTTTGGTGGAAGTAGAGGAAGCCCCGGAGATCCTTGAACGGAACACAGAAGTGGAAGCATTAACTCGTGAAGTCCGCTCGACGTTTGAAAATTACGTCAAGCTGAAAAAGAAAATACCTCCGGAAATGGTGATGTCGGTCTCTTCGATCGACGATCCAGGCCGCTTGGCAGACACCATCGTGGCGCATCTGGGCATCAAGCTCGAAGACCGACAAAATCTCCTCGAGACTTTCAATGCCGCAGAACGACTGGAAAAGGTCCTTGGCCATATGCGTGCCGAGATCGAGATCTTAGAGGTCGAGCGCCGCATTCGCTCGCGGGTAAAAAAGCAGATGGAGCGCTCGCAGAAAGAGTACTATCTGAATGAACAGATGCGGGCGATTCAGAAAGAATTGGGTGAAAAGGACGAATTCAAAAACGAAATTCAGGAGATTGAAGAAAAGATAAAGCAGAAGAAGCTTTCCGCGGAGGCGCGCGAGAAGGTGGATAAGGAGCTCAAGAAGCTCAAGATGATGTCACCCATGTCCGCGGAAGCTACGGTGGTCCGGAACTATATCGATTGGATTCTGAGTTTGCCGTGGAACGAGTTTACCGACGACAAACTCGATATTACCGAGGCCGAAAAGGTCCTCGAAGACGACCATTACGGGTTGGAAAAGGTCAAGGAGCGCATCCTGGAGTATTTGGCCGTCCAAAGTTTAGTCGGCAAGATCAAGGGTCCCATTCTTTGTCTCGTGGGTCCTCCGGGTGTTGGCAAAACATCATTAGGACGCTCCATTGCACGGGCAACGGGAAGAAAGTTCGTCCGCGTTTCATTGGGTGGCGTGCGCGATGAGGCAGAAATTCGAGGACATCGACGGACCTATATTGGCGCTTTGCCTGGCAAAATCGTTCAATCGATGAAGAAGGCGGGATCGAGCAATCCGGTTTTCCTGATGGATGAAATCGATAAGATGTCGACAGATTTTCGCGGGGATCCATCCTCGGCGCTGCTTGAAGTTTTGGATCCAGAACAAAATACCACGTTCAATGATCACTATTTGGACTTGGACTACGATCTCTCCAAAGTTATGTTTATCACGACGGCGAACACGCTGGACCGGATTCCACGCCCGCTGCAAGACCGCATGGAAATTATAAGGATTGCTGGCTACACGGAGCTGGAAAAACTCAGCATCGCTAAACGTTACTTATTGGAAAAGCAGAAGGAAGCGAATGGCTTGAAGCCAGAGAATGCCACATTTACGGACAATGCTCTGCTCGGCGTGATTCGGCATTACACCAAAGAAGCCGGAGTGCGAAACCTGGAGCGGGAAATCGCCGCCATCTGCCGAAAGGTTGCGGTGGAAGTCGTTAAAAAGGATCGGGACTCGCACATCCAAGTGGGCACAAAGAGCCTGCACAGGTATTTGGGTCCCGCCAAATATCGATATGGTAAAGCGGAAGCTGAACAGAAGATCGGAGTGACGACCGGATTGGCCTGGACCGAACTCGGTGGTGAGCTCTTGGCGACCGAAGTGACGGTTATGCCCGGAAAGGGACAGCTGATTATCACGGGCAAGCTCGGCGATGTCATGCAAGAGTCAGCTCGGGCCGCCATGAGTTACGTACGTTCGCGGGCGACTGAATTAGGATTGGAAAGAGACTTCTATCAGAAGATCGACGTTCACATTCATGTCCCTGAAGGGGCGATTCCCAAAGACGGACCCTCGGCCGGCATTACGATGGCGACATCGCTTGTTTCCGCATTGACCAAGGTCCCGGTTTACAACGACCTCGCGATGACCGGTGAGATAACACTTAGAGGCGCGGTTCTCCCCATCGGTGGTTTGAAAGAAAAAGTTCTGGCGGCACATCGAGCGGGCATAAAGAAAGTACTCATCCCGGCAGAAAACGAAAAGGATATTGAAGAGATCCCTGCGAGCGTTCTAAAAACTGTGACGCTGGAATTGGTTGCTCATATGGATCAAGTGCTGAAGAAGGCCTTGGTTACGGACGATCCAGAGAACCTTTTCAAAGGCCCGCCCGAGCAAGTTGAGTCCAAGGAGGAACCCCCTCCCTTCGCGGGAAAAGTGGACGAAGTTCCTGGCCCTGAGATTCTGCCACAGTAAGTCATTCTAACCGCACAGGTGGTTTGACACCCGGTATTCCTGCTGTTATAAAATCCCCTTGCCCTGTGTTTTGGATTGGGGCAAGGGATGATGAGGGGAGGACAATGACAAAGGCGGATTTAATCGATTCGCTTGCGAAGCGATTTGAGTTACCCCGGCAGAGAGCGGAAGAGATTATCGGCGGATTGTTTGACGATATCTGTGCCGCTTTAAAGAACAGCGAGAAGGTAAATATTTCCGGGTTTGGTACCTTTTCAGTGTCCCACCGAAAAGGGAGGACGGGAAGGAATCCCAAGACCGGTGAAACGATCGAAATTGCTCCGTCCCGAGCAGCCAAATTTAAAGCAGGCAAAATTCTAAAAGAGTCCCTCAGCTAGATATCATTCACCTTAACGTTGCAACTGGAAACAGCCTAAGGTAATAAAGCTGGACGGTTTGGTCTTTTTAAGGGCGAGCTATGGGCTGGTGTGTTTTCGTTTGAGAGGGGCGGTTAGCTCAGCGGGAGAGCATCGGCCTTACAAGCCGGGGGTCACAGGTTCAAATCCTGTACCGCCCACCAGACGGTTCGTCGCACAGTATCGGGGTCGTAGTTCAGCTGGTTAGAACGCCGGCCTGTCACGCCGGAGGTCGCGAGTTCGAGTCTCGTCGGCCCCGCCATTTATGTATTGAAGGATCGGAGTTTGCGGAGTTAGGGACGATGAAAACAAAGGAAGCGCTTGCCCAACGGCAATGGTATGTGGTCGACGCTCAGGGAAAAGTATTGGGCCGCATGGCTACTGAAATCGCCAAGGTTTTGCGTGGGAAAAACAAGCCAATTTTTACACCCAATGCCGATGCCGGTGATTTTGTGATTGTCATCAATGCGCGAGGTGTGAAACTTACGGGAAAAAAGCTTCAAAAGAAGGTCTATTATCGCCACACCGAATATCCGGGTGGGATTCGCGAAAGAACGGCTGAAAAGATGCTGGAAGAGAAACCTGAGGACCTAGTGCTTCTGGCCGTTAAGGGGATGTTGCCAAAAAACCGGTTGAGTAGAAAGTTATTTACCAAGCTTAAGGTTTATGCAGGTCCCGAACATCCTCACGAAGCACAAAAGCCACAACCCCTGCTGATTGAAACATAGGAGTATAAGGATAGATGGCTGAGAGGATGATTACCGCAACTGGAAGAAGGAAAACTTCTGTCGCCCGTGTCTTTTTGCGACAAGGTAAGGGTGCGATCTCGATCAATGAGCGATCGTTGGAGGAATACTTTGGTCGCGAAACAGAACGAATGATTGTGCTCCAACCTTTTGGAGTGCTACAGGCCAGCGGCAGTTTTGACATCGAAGTCAATGTCAAAGGCGGCGGTAGCTCCGGTCAGGCGGGAGCCATCCGTCATGGGATTACACGCGCGCTCATACAGGCCGACTCCGCATTTCGTTCGCCACTTAAAAAGGCCGGGTTTGTCACGCGTGATCCGCGCGCTGTGGAACGAAAAAAGTACGGTCGCCATAAGGCGCGAAAGCGACCGCAGTACTCCAAACGATAGAATCCTTATCTGAGCCGTCGGATCGGCTAAAACATTTCGTTTTGCATGCTTGAGCACCTCGGGCGCTTCGTGGGTTGAACCTGTACGCATACTGATTCCTTCACACCGCGCCTTTGAAGTGCTTCACTCTCACGTGAAACCTAAGCTTCCGCTGTGAAGAAAAATAATCCGATCAATGCGAAGATGCTGTTGGGGATCCAAGCGGCGGCCCAAGGGGGGAGCGCGCCGTTGTGGCCAAGAGAAACGCAAAAGGCCGACAGGACCCAGTAACCAAAGCCGATGAGCATCGCCACCCCGAAGCTCATCGCCATGCTACCGCTCATTTGTCTCCGAAGCGCGAAAGGGATAGCGATCAGAATCATCAGCGGCGAAATCAACGGGAAGGCCAATTTGGACTGTAAATCGACCTCGTAAGAAGTGGCGTCTATCCCTTTGTTCTTCATATCGAAAATCTGTTTTTGTAAATCAAAAAAGGTAAATTCGTCCGCATCCCGCGCCAGCAGTTTGAGATCCTGCGGGGTTTCTGAAATCGGAGGTGCGGTGTTTGGTTTTTGATTAATCACTTTCCCGTCCGGCAAAAAATGCCATTCTGTGATTTCGTTGGCTTCCCAACCTTGACCGGTCCAGCGAGCGCTCGGAATCTCCATCAATCCGCGCAGGCTCAAATCACGATTTAAGAGGAAAATAGTGATGCCCCGTAGAGTGCTTGTTGAGGGGTCGAAGTTATCGATGTTGATAAAACTGCCTTCTCCCCTTATCCATATGTCCGCCGTACCGAACAGACTTTGTTGTTGTTTGTTTTTCACCTCGGTCTTGAAGATGGTTTGTGCTTGATGCGCAAACGCGGGTACAAGCGCTTCGTTCCAAAAAAAAGTGAACACGCAGATGAACAAAGAGAGAATCAACAGAGGAAGCGCGATACGTTGGACCCTAATGCCATTCGATCGCATGGCGGTAATCTCCTGCGTTCGCGTCAACATTCCGAGACAAAACAAAGCAGAAAACAAAGTTGCGAAACCGATCACGCGGGAAATGGAACCCGGAGCCTTGTAGAGGAAGTAGCGGATGATAGTCCCTATCGAGGCCCCACTATCGACAAAATTACTGATGCGGTCAAAGAAATCGACGACCAGATAGAGAGCGGTAATACAAATCAGACTGATGACAAAAGCGCGCAGGAATCCCTGTGCTAAGTAGCGGTCGAGGATGCCACCCATAGGAAGAAATCTCACGTTTCCGCGCGCTGCCATGCTGATGTCCTTAGTCTCTATGTTTCGACTTGAGCTGGCTGAAATATTGACTGGCCGAGGCAAGCGCGGTCTCTAATCCAGCCTGAAAGCGCAACGGGGATTCGCGGCATGCCTTTCTAAAGAAGTGGACGGAAACTCCTCCTACGACAAGATTGGGAAGCCAGAGCGCCAGGATCGGGTGAAAAACCCCTTTATCACCGAGTGCCTTTCCGAGAGAAAGAAACGCATAATAGGTGAGCAGCCAAAAAAAACATAGCATGAGTCCCCACGAACGGTTAGCTCGAGAGCTTCGAGGTAGTAGAGTCAATGACACGCCCAGGAGGCAAAATACCAACGGAGCAAAGCCGAAAGAGATCCGTTGATGAAATTCCATCCGCTCGGGTATGGTTTTGGCTCCCTCTGCCTCCTTCTCTTGAATGATCCTGACCAAATGGCGGATGGACATCTCTTTCGGCCCTGCCTCCTTCCTTTTGACAGGGCTGATGAGCTCATCGAGGTCAAGCTTAAAATCATAGACATTGAAGCGAGTTTGGCTGAAACCGGGCCGATTTTTTTCCCTTTCGTAAATGGAGCCGTCAAAGAGCTTGAGCCCTAACGTGTTTGTTTCCTCGTCGGTGGTAATGAGCCCGACCTTTCCCAAGATGATATCTTCTCTAAGGCGATCGCGCTTATCAACGATAAGTACGCCTTGGGCCGTGCTACCCGGTGGGATAATTTCTTCCACGTAGATAAGGATATTGGGAAAGTCGTCGTTGAAAACCTTCTCCTTTAGAGCTGTTCCCACACGGCTTTTAGCAATGTTATAAAGTTCTTTCTTAATGGCCAAATTGGCCGCCGGTCGTGCCAGCATGGTTAGCAACAATGTGACGATGGCGATCATCAGCGCGACGATACCGAGGGGCCAAAGAATTTGCGTGGGACTGATGCCGGAAGCTTTCATAGCAAGCAGTTCTTGATCGCTGGACAGTCTCCCCAAACCAAGAAGAATGGCCAACAAGAATGCCATTGGAACTGTTAACTCTAAAAAAGTGGGTAAAATTAGAGAAAAAAGCTTAGCCGTTTGGACTAGAGGGACACCTCGAGTGATGACTAACTCGATCAACTTCAAGATACGGGCAATCAAGAGGATGAATGTAAAAGCCAGAAGCCCGAAAAAAAATGGGGGAAGAATCTCGGAAATCAAATAGCGAGTCAGGGTTTTGTATCCCACGATCCTGTCATGCTATCTGTTGGTTTTGTGTTTGTAAAATCCTCCAGACAGTTTTGGAGAACGGAGATGAGTAGAGAGGCACCAAGATTTCTTTTTGGCATCAATCCCGTATTGGAGAAACTCAAGGCCTCGCCTCATGACATCTCCAAAATCTTGATTGCCAGCGGCTCGTCTGCAGCGGTCTTACGCGGTGTTGACGCGCAAGCCAGGGGTCTTGGGATACGTATAAGCTTCGTGCCGCCGGAGCTTTTGGATCGATTGTCGGATGGGCAAAGGCATCAAGGGGTAGTAGCCGAGGTCGTAGACTATTCTTACTTATCTTTTGCAGATTTGCTCAAGGCGATTTCATCACACTCCGGATTGGTTTGGATTCTGATCCTGGACGGATTGACGGACCCAAGAAATTTTGGCGCTTTGTTGCGGACTGCGGAGTCTGTAGGGATTCATCACATTGTGATTCCCAAGGACCGTGCCGTCGCCGTGACCTCGACTGTTATTAAGGCTTCTGCGGGCGCAGCTCATTACCTCAGTATTTACCGTGCGACTAATCTCAGGCGCGCCATTTCGGACCTGAAGGAGCTGGGATTCTGGATCGTGGGCTTAGACATTAAGGCGCCAGAGTCGATCTATGACAGGGTATATCCGCAGCGGCTCGGGATCGTCTTGGGAAGCGAAGGCGGAGGCATCCGTCCTCTGATCTTAAGAGAGTGCGATTTTCTGGCATCCATACCGATGCGAGGGAAAATCGCCTCGCTCAACGTTGCGGTCGCCGGGGCCGTCTTTCTTTATGAATTAGTGCGCCAGGCACATCGCATTGACAAGGAAGGGACGAAGGGATAATAGGTGTCAGAGATAGGTATTTTACGCCGGTTTTGTCTTACCTGTTGACATCGGAAGCTGAAGGTGGTTTAAATATCCGTTTACGAACAGGGAATTGATATTCTCTGTGCCGTCGTTCGCCATATAGGCTCAGGATCCGTACGGTATAGGTCATAATCCCTCACCAATTAATCAGGATGTCGCTATTTGATGGCGCATGGGAATGTTCTCGAGCCATGCTGGCGTAGCTCAACGGTAGAGCAGCTGATTTGTAATCAGCAGGTTGTAGGTTCAAGTCCTATCGCCAGCTCCAGACAGATTAATTGTCATGGTGTTGAGATATACAGAACGGCGATCGCTCGTTGGAAGCACGGGGCAAGGGATAGTGCAGTTTTTAGAGAGAAGAGGAGAGGTTCCCGAGTGGCCAAAGGGAGCAGACTGTAAATCTGCCGGCGATGCCTTCGAAGGTTCGAATCCTTCCCTCTCCACCATTTTTGTTTGCGGGAATAGCTCAGTTGGTAGAGCGCGAGCCTTCCAAGCTCGGGGTCGCGGGTTCGAGTCCCGTTTCCCGCTCCAATTTGCGCATGACTGTGATGGCGGATAGCGGATGGCTGGCCTCTTTGTGGAGAAATTTAGGCCGTAGGCTATGGCCCGTTGACAGGTATGCCCAGGTAGCTCAGTCGGTAGAGCACGTCCTTGGTAAGGACGAGGTCAGCGGTTCAATCCCGCTCCTGGGCTTTTGCCGGAATTGAGGTTGCTTTACGCCGAAGAGTTAGGAATGCAAACAAAACCGTACAGCCATTGACTGGGAAACATAGTAGTAGGAGGAAGTGATGAGCAAGCAGAAATTTGAGCGAAAAAAGCCTCACCTGAATATCGGTACGATCGGTCACGTCGACCACGGGAAAACAACGTTGACCGCCGCGATTACCAAGGTGTTGGAGAAGCAGGGTAAGGCCAAGTTCATGGCTTATGATCAGATCGACAAAGCACCGGAAGAAAGAGAGCGGGGGGTCACGATCAATATCGCCCACGTCGAGTATGAGACGGATAAGCGCCACTATGCTCACGTTGATTGCCCAGGCCACGCGGACTATATAAAGAACATGATCACCGGGGCCGCCCAGATGGATGGCGCGATTTTGGTGGTTTCGGCGGCTGACGGCCCCATGCCGCAAACCCGGGAACACATCTTGCTCGCACGACAAGTCGGGGTCCCGGCCATTGTGGTCTACTTGAACAAGGCAGATATGGTCGACGATAAGGAACTCCTAGAACTTGTCGAGTTAGAGGTTAGGGAGCTGCTTTCCAAGTATAAGTTTCCAGGAGATGATACTCCGATCGTCGTGGGAAGCGCCCTAAAGGCGTTGGAGGGGGATACGTCAGAGATCGGCGAAGGGTCGATCATGAAGCTTATGGAGGCTGTGGATTCGTTTATTCAGGAGCCTGTCCGGGCCATCGATAAACCGTTCATCATGCCGGTGGAAGATGTCTTCACCATCAGCGGTCGCGGAACCGTAGTCACCGGTCGTGTGGAGCGCGGGATCGTCAAGGTCGGCGAAGAGATTGAGATCGTGGGATTTAGGGATACTCAAAAAACGGTGGCGACGGGTGTCGAGATGTTTCGCAAGCTCTTGGACGAGGGCCGAGCCGGCGACAACATTGGCGTGCTGCTGCGAGGAACCAAGCGCGAAGAGGTTGAGAGAGGGCAGGTTCTAGCCAAACCCGGCAGCATTACGCCGCATACAAAATTTAACGCCGAGGCTTACGTACTAACTAAAGAAGAGGGTGGACGGCACACACCCTTTTTCAACGGCTACCGGCCACAGTTCTACTTCCGAACCACCGATGTTACTGGGGTTGTGAAGCTTCCTCAGGGCACCGAAATGGTCATGCCCGGTGACAATATCAATGCAGAGATCGAGTTGATCACGCCGGTGGCCATGGACGAAGGGCTGAAATTCGCGATCCGCGAAGGCGGTAAGACCGTCGGCGCAGGCATCGTGACCAAGATCATCCAGTAACTCCAAGGAGGGAGGCTGCGATCATGCGAGAACTCATAGGGTTTGCTTGCGACCAATGTAAGCGAAAGAATTACACGACGACGAAAAACAGAAAGAAGACTACGGAAAAATTGGCTCTTAAGAAATTCTGTTCTTCTTGCCGGATCCATACCCTGCATCGCGAGGTAAAAGTCTAACAAAGATACAGGGGTCAGTAGCTCCAATTGGCTAGAGCGCCGGACTCCAAATCCGGTTGTTGCAGGTTCGAGTCCTGCCTGACCCGCCATCTCATCGCGTTGGGCATTTCATGGGAGATTGGATCGAGAAAGTCCAGGATAGTGTTCGCCGCTTAACTGGGTTCTTCCAAGAGTCCTGGCAGGAACTGAGGAAAGTCCATTGGCCATCACGTAAAGAGACTTACGCCGCCACCCTGGTTGTCATAATTCTAGTAGTACTGATTTCCGTGTACTTGGCAGTGGTGGATTTGGGCCTTACTAGAGCGATTCAGGCGATTGTCGACTAGATTCTTAGGTTTCCCGTATGGCGAAACAATGGTACATCGTTCACACCTTTTCGGGATATGAGCAGAAGGCTAAAGTCGCTTTGGAGGAAAGAATCAAAGCGCTCGGCAAGCAAGAGTACTTTGGCGAGATCTTGGTGCCGGTAGAGAAGGTGGTCGAGCTCGTTAAAGGGAAGAAGAAGACTTCTTCAAGGAAGTTCTTCCCCGGCTATATCTTGGTTCAGATGGAGCTCGATGATGAGACGTGGCATGTCGTCAAAGAGACTCCGAAGGTTACTGGTTTCGTTGGTGGAAGCACTAATCCACCGTCGGTGAGTGATGAGGAGGTTCGGACCATTACCCAACAGATGGAGGAAGGGGCGATCAAGCCGAAGCCCCGGGTTCTCTTTTCGGTCGGCGAGAATGTTAAGGTGGTCGATGGTCCGTTTGCGGATTTTAACGGCGTAGTGGAAGAAGTTAAGCCGGACAAAGGCAAGCTCAGAGTGCTGATTAGCATTTTTGGCAGGGCCACGCCGGTGGAGTTGGAATTTGTTCAGGTGGAGCGCAACTAGCGAGAAGGATCGAGGACCATGGCGAAGAAGGTGATTGGCGAGATCAAACTTCAGATACCGGCGGGCCAAGCGAATCCAAGCCCGCCCGTTGGGCCGGCTTTGGGTCAGCGCGGAGTCAATATCATGGAGTTTTGCAAATCCTTCAACGCGGCAACCCAATCACAGCAGGGAATGATTATCCCTGTGATCGTCACCGTATACGCGGATCGTTCCTTCACATTCGTGACGAAGACCCCACCGGCGTCCGTTCTCTTAAAGAAGGCGGCGGGGGTTGAAAAAGGCTCATCGGAGCCTGGGAAAGTGAAGGTTGGCAAGGTTACGCGGGCTCAGGTCAGGGAAATCGCGGAACTTAAGCTCAAAGACCTAACGGCAAAAGATCTCGCAGCGGCGGAGAAATCTGTCGAGGGTACAGCCCATAGCTTGGGTCTAGAAATCGAAGGTTGACAAACTCGAGCCTAGCGGCGGGTTTTTCTAAACGACGGTCTGAAGGAAAAATATGAGCGGAAACGGAAAATCCTATCGAGCTGCGTTGGCGAAACTCGATCGTAACCAGCGCTATGTTTTGGAAGACGGTCTTCGACTCGTGAAGGAAACGGCCCGTGCCAAGTTTGACGAAACCGTTGAGATCGCCGTGCGCTTGGGTGTGGATCCTCGGCAAGCAGACCAGAACGTCCGGGGCACGGTGAGTCTGCCGCACGGGATGGGGAAAACCGTTCGGGTTCTTGCCTTCGCCAAAGGGGAGAAGGAAAAGGAGGCGCGAGAGGCTGGAGCGGACTTTGTCGGTAGTGAGGAGCTTATCAAGAAAATAAGTGAGGGCTGGTTAGACTTCGACAAGACGGTGGCGACTCCTGACATGATGGCAGTCGTGGGCCGAATCGGTAAGATTCTGGGTCCTAGAGGGCTCATGCCAAACCCTAGGACTGGGACGGTGACCGGAGACATCGGTAAGGCAATAAAAGAGATCAAAGCAGGTAAACTTGAATTTCGCGTGGACAAAGCAGGAATTGTGCATGTGCCGGTGGGGAAGGCTTCTTTCAATCCAGAACAACTGATCGACAATGCAAAGGCCGTCTTGACGTCCATTCTAAGGGCCAAGCCCGCTTCCGCTAAGGGAAACTACGTTCGTGGGGTGACGATCTCCGCGACCATGGGACCCGGAATAAAAATCGATCTTTCTCAACTGCGCGCCATGGCTGCGTGAGATCGCATCTTTTACGGTAGTGTCCATTTTCTGAATTGATATCAGGAGAAGAGCATGGCGGAATTGGAAATTGTACGCGCGAGTCACGGCGAAAAGGCTGAGACTGTGGCGTTTGTTCATGAAAAATTCAAAACAGCGAAGATGGCCATTGCCACCGAATATCGCGGCCTTAGCGTGGCTCAGATGACCCGCCTGAGGCGGACGATTCGTGACGCTTCGGGAGAATATCAGGTCATTAAAAATACCCTCGTGCGCCGGGCGCTTAAGGACACCGCTTATAGTACGTTGGATCGTTTGCTTGACGGGCCGAATGGTTGGGTTTTCGCGTACGAGGATCCGGTCATGCTCTCCAAAGCCCTCGTCAAGTTTGTTGACGACAACGAGAAATTGACGATTAAGGGCGGTGTTTTCGAAGGGGAGTATATGGATCCGGCCAGGGTCAAGGTCTTGGCCCAGATGCCGAGTAAGCCAGAACTTCAAGCCAAATTACTTGCTCTCATTCAGGCTCCCGCGACTCATCTAGTTCGACTTATGCAGGAGCCGGGAGCGCGGGTTGTTAGATTGATCGAACTATTGCGCAAGGGAAAGTCAGAGTGATGCCATCGGAGATGTTGGTTTGGAACGAACTTAAAAGGGGGAAGGTTTATGCCAGAGGTATCCAAGGATCAAGTAAAGGACTTTATCAAGAACATGACGTTGCTGGACGCAGCGGCTCTCGTTAAGGAACTCGAAGAAGAGTTGGGCGTGAGTGCGGCAGCGCCAGTGGCGGTTGCGGCCGCCGCGGGCCCCGCGGCTGCCGCGGCGGAAGAAAAAACTGAGTTTAACGTTATTCTCGCGGAGGCGGGTGAAAAGAAGATTCAAGTGATCAAGGTCGTTCGGGAGCTTACTGGTTTAGGCTTGAAGGAAGCTAAGGACCTGGTCGATGGCGCACCCAAAGCTGTTAAAGAGGGCGTCGCCAAGGCGGAAGCGGAAAGCGTCAAGAAGAAACTCGAGGAGCAAGGAGCCAAAGTCGAGATCAAGTAGTTTACGCTTTCGCGGTTTCTTTTCGGTATTCTAATGACGGGTCAATTATCGAGAGTGCGATAGAGGAGCAAGCATGCCATTTCAAGTCGCCCATAATTTACGTTTTCGCCGCACGTTCGGCAGGATCAAAAAGATTATTGATCTACCGTATCTGATTGAAATACAGAAGAACTCCTACGATCAATTCTTGCAACGCGAAGTGGCTCCGGCCCAACGCCAAAATTTCGGCCTGCAGGAAGTCTTTAAATCAGTGTTTCCGATTAAGGACTTCAATGAGACGGCGTCGTTGGAGTTCGTGAGCTACGCGCTCGGAGAGCCTAAGTACGACGTTGAGGAATGCCATCAACGAGGCATGACTTTCGCCGCGCCGTTAAAAGTGACGGTGCAGCTTGTCCTGTGGGACGTCGACGCGCAGACCGGCGCGCGCAGCATCAAAAACGTGAAAGAACAGGAAGTCTACTTTGGTGAGATCCCCCTGATGACCAAGAACGGCACGTTCATGGTCAACGGAACCGAACGGGTTATCGTCAGCCAACTCCACCGTTCCCCGGGAGTTTTCTTCGAACACGACAAAGGAAAGACTCACGCCAGCGGGAAGTTGCTCTATTCCGCCCGTGTGATCCCGTATCGAGGCTCATGGGTCGATCTAGAGTTTGACCCGCGGGACATTCTTTACGTGCGCATCGACCGCCGCCGCAAGTTCCACGCGACGGTTTTGTTGCGTGCATTGGGAATGACGACGGAGGACCTGCTAAACTATTACTATCGGAGCGACACCATCGTTTTTGATGGACGCAAGCCCGCGCTGTTGTTTAATCCGCAGCATCTCCTCGGGGCCAAGGTCGGCTCTGATATACGAGATCCGAAAACCAATGATCTGATCGTCAAGGAAGGCAAGAAATTTACCCGACCGGTTCTCCGCCAGATGGAGACCGCCCGGATCAAACAGGTGCCGATCGGTTGGGAAGAAATCGTTGGCCGTATTGCCTCCCACGATATTGTGGATTCTCAGACGAAAGAAGTTTTCCTGGAGTGCAACCATGAGATCACACAAGAGAAGGTAGATCTTATTCGCGAACGAAGCATTCATCAGATCGAGGTCCTGTTCATTGACGAATCCAACGTCGGGCCCTATCTTCGCAATACCCTATTGCAAGATCGAATCCGCTCCCCCCAGGATGCTATTCTCGAGATCTACCGACGGCTCCGGCCGGGAGATCCACCTACGGTCGAATCCGCGACTAACTTCTTCAATAATCTTTTCTTTAATCCGGATCGCTACGATCTATCCAAAGTAGGCCGGCTCAAACTAAATCACCGGCTGCGACTGAATGTGCCTTTGGAGCAAGGGACGCTGCGAAAAGAAGACATACTCGAAGTGGTCCGTTATCTGATGGAGCTTAAGAATGGAAACGGCTCTGTGGATGATATCGACCACCTTGGCAATCGCCGCGTGCGGGCCGTCGGCGAGCTGGTCGAAAACCATTTCCGCGTTGGGTTAGTCAGGATGGAGCGGGCGATTAAAGAGAAGATGAGTCTGCAGGATATCGAAACTCTGATGCCTCAGGAGCTCATCAACTACAAGCCTGTTTCTGCGGCGCTCAAGGAGTTTTTCGGGTCCAGCCAGCTATCGCAATTCATGGATCAAACTAACCCCTTATCGGAAATTACCCATAAGCGGCGGCTTTCGGCCCTGGGTCCGGGTGGATTGACACGGGAACGGGCCGGGTTCGAAGTGCGCGACGTTCATCCGACGCACTATGGCCGTGTTTGCCCGATTGAGACCCCGGAAGGACCGAACATCGGCCTAATCGCATCTTTGACAACCTATGCGAGGGTCAATGAATTTGGTTTTATTGAGACACCGTATCGCGAGGTGGAGAACGGCCGGGTCACCGATCGGATTCGCTACTTATCGGCTCTCGAAGAAGAGGATCACGTCATCGCTCAGGCTAACGCGCCTATTGACGGTCGGGGTGTATTTACCGCTGATCTGGTATCGGCGCGCAAGGGTGGCGAGTTCGTCATGGCACGTCCCGAAGAGGTCAATTTCATGGACGTTTCGCCGAATCAATTGGTCAGCGTGGCCGCCTCGTTGATTCCTTTCTTGGAAAATGACGATGCCAATCGAGCCCTCATGGGATCGAACATGCAACGGCAGGCGGTTCCTTTGCTGCGGACCGAAGCTCCTTTTGTCGGTACCGGGATGGAAAAAACCGTTGCGCGGGATTCCGGGGTTACCATCGTGGCCCGGCGGGATGGTGTAGTGGAAAACGTTGATTCTACCCGGATTGTTGTCAAGGCGGACAAACCTTCCGGTGCGCGGGACACGGGTGTCGATATCTACAATCTGGTTAAGTATCAACGCTCCAATCAAAATACTTGCGTAAATCAACGACCGATTGTCGTTGTGGGTGACCAGGTGAATGCGGGTGACGTCATTGCGGACGGGCCTTCCACGGAAATGGGCGAGCTTGCGTTGGGACGCAATGTGGTGGTGGCTCTGATGCCATGGGGCGGTTATAACTTTGAGGACTCGATCCTGATCAGTGAACGGGTCGTGAAGGAAGATATCTATACGTCGATTCACATCGAAGAGTTCGAGTGTGTTTCCCGCGACACCAAGCTGGGTCCAGAAGAAATCACCCGAGACATTCCCAACGTCGGCGATGAGGCTCTCACGGACCTTGATGAGAGCGGTATTATCCGAATCGGCGCGGAAGTCAAACCTGGGGATATCCTGGTCGGAAAGATTACTCCGAAGGGCGAAACTCAATTATCGCCTGAAGAAAAGCTGTTGCGTGCCATCTTTGGCGAGAAGGCCGGCGAGGTGAGGGATACCTCGCTGAGAGTTCCTCCGGGCGTAGAGGGGACCATTATCAACGTACGGATCTTCTCGCGCAAAGGGCTGGGTAAGGATGAAAGAAGTAGGGCGATCGAAGACGAAGAAATCACCAGGCTCAGAAAGGATCAGCATGACGAAGTCCGCATTCTTCAGGAAGGCGCGCTAAAACGGCTCAAAAAACTACTTACCGGACGACGCTTGGCGGTTCGGCTGAGTGACGATGGCCGCAAGATTCTTCTTAATAAGGGGAAGGAGCTTACGGAGGAAGATCTCGATCAGTTGCCGATGTCCTATTGGGGCGATATCCGAATCGATAATGAATCGGTTGAAGGGGAGCTTAATCGTATTGTCGAAAGCACCACGGAGCAAGTAAGTCTGATCAAAGATCTTTTTGAAGACAAGATCGATAAATTGCGCGGTGGGGATGAACTCCCGCCTGGCGTTATCAAGATGGTCAAGGTTTTCGTCGCCATTAAACGGAAGCTGCAGGTGGGTGACAAAATGGCCGGGCGGCACGGGAATAAAGGGGTTATCTCGCGCATTTTGCCAGAAGAAGATATGCCGTATCTCGAGGACGGAACTCCGGTCGACGTGGTGCTCAATCCCTTGGGGGTTCCTTCTCGAATGAATGTCGGACAGATTCTCGAGGCGCATTTAGGGTGGGCGGCGAGAAGTCTCGGACAGCAGATCGACGAGTTATTGCGCGGTCATAGTGACGAGATTGATGCTATCAGGCGACGACTCAAGGAGTATTTGAATACTAAGGAGGCGAGCGAGCTGATTGAGGGAGCCAAGGAGGCCGATGTTTTCAAACTTGCCGAAAAGTACCGCGGCGGAGTACACCTGGCATCTCCCGTGTTCGATGGGGCTGCCGAAGAAGAGACCTTCAATTTGCTCAGGAAAGCGGGATTGCCGGTAACCGGTCAAGTAACCCTGTATGACGGCCGCACCGGCGAACCGTTCGACGGTAAAGTGACCGTCGGCGTCATGTACATCATGAAACTTCACCATCTCGTGGACGACAAGATCCATGCTCGGTCCACGGGACCCTATTCACTCGTCACCCAGCAACCCCTGGGTGGAAAAGCCCAATTTGGCGGTCAGCGGCTCGGTGAAATGGAGGTGTGGGCACTGGAGGCTTATGGCGCCGCATTTACCCTTCAGGAAATGCTGACGGTGAAGTCGGATGACGTAATTGGCAGGACACGAATGTACGAGGCAATCGTCAAGGGAGACAATCTGCTTGAGCCCGGACTCCCTGAATCCTTTAACGTTATGGTAAAAGAGCTGCAGAGCTTATGCCTGGATGTCGATTTGGTGGAAGAAAAGTAGGTTAACCCCAGTGAAGCCCAAACGCTAAATTCGGAGGTGGCCGTCTATGGAAGATCTATTCAACTTATTTGAAAAGCCGAAAAATCCCCTGAGTTTCAATGCAATCAAAGTCTCGATCGCCTCACCCGAGAAGATCCGCTCGTGGTCTCACGGCGAGGTTAGGAAACCGGAGACGATCAACTACAGAACTTTTAAGCCGGAAAGGGATGGCCTTTTCTGTGCCAAAATTTTTGGTCCAACCAAAGATTACGAGTGTAACTGCGGTAAATATAAGAGGATGCGGCACCGTGGCGTCGTCTGTGAAAAATGCGGCGTCGAGGTCATTCAGTCCAAAGTCCGCCGGGAGCGCATGGGTCACATCGAGTTGGCGACGCCGGTGGTCCATATTTGGTTTCTCAAGAGCTTACCCAGCCGCATCGGCGCGCTGCTGGACATGTCGCTCAAAGAAATCGAGAAAGTTCTTTACTTTGAGTCCTACATTGTCATCGATCCGGGCGAGACACCACTCAATTACAAAGATCTCTTAACCGAGAGCCAGTATCGCAAAAAGGTCGAGGAGTATGGGGGAAGATTTATTGCCGAGATGGGAGCGGAGGCCATTCGTAAACTACTCAAAGCGGTCGACGTGGCCAAACTTTCAGAGGATTTGCGTCAGGAGATGCGCGACGCCAATTCCGAAGTGCGGCGCAAAAAAATGGCCAAGCGATTGAAGGTTATCAATGCCTTTAAGACCTCAGGTAACCGACCCGAGTGGATGGTTTTAGAGGTTATTCCGGTCATACCGCCCGATCTCCGGCCGCTCGTGCCACTTGATGGCGGACGGTTTGCGACCTCAGACCTGAACGATCTTTATCGTCGAGTCATCAACCGGAACAACCGTTTAAAACGGCTCATGGAACTTAGTGCGCCGGACATGATTATTCGCAACGAGAAGCGCATGCTCCAAGAGGCCGTTGACGCTCTTTTTGACAATGGCCGACGTGGGCGCGCGATCACGGGCCAAAACCGTCGCCCGCTGAAATCTTTGAGCGACATGCTTAAGGGGAAAACCGGTCGTTTCCGACAGAACCTGCTGGGAAAAAGAGTCGACTACTCCGGCCGTTCGGTCATCGTTGTCGGTCCTGAGCTCCGGTTGCATCAGTGCGGGTTGCCGAAAAAAATGGCCCTCGAGCTGTTCAAGCCTTTCATTTATAACAAACTCGAAGAGCGTGGACTTGTTACCACGATCAAAAGCGCCAAGAAAATGGTGGAAAAGGAACGCCCGGAAGTTTGGGATATTCTCGATGAAGTGATTCGCGAGCATCCTATTCTCTTGAACCGTGCGCCCACCTTGCACCGCCTGGGTATTCAGGCTTTTGAGCCGATCCTGATCGAGGGCAAAGCGATTCAGCTCCATCCGCTGGTGTGCGCGGCTTACAACGCGGACTTTGACGGCGATCAAATGGCGGTTCACGTTCCATTATCCGTAGAGGCGCAAGTCGAAGCTCGGGCGCTGATGATGTCCACGAACAATATTCTTTCACCGGCCAATGGCAAACCGATTATCGTGCCGACGCAGGATATTGTATTGGGGCTATACTACATGACCCGCGATAGACTCCATGCGAAAGGCAGCGGACGCATCTTTAGTAACCCAGTCGAGGTCAGGATTGCCTACGATCAAGGGGAAGTGGACCTGCAGGCACTGGTGACGGTGCGCATCAACGACGAACGTATCGAAACTACGGTGGGCCGAGTGCTTGTCTATGAGGTGGTTCCCCGGGTGATTCCCTTCAAAGAAGTCAACCGAGTGATGAAGAAAAAGGAACTGGCTAACCTGATTGACGTCAGTTTTCGATTGGCCGGGAACAAGGCCACGGTCATCTTGGCGGATCGTCTTAAGGACATTGGTTATCGTCATGCCACAAAAGCGGGAATTTCCATTGCCATTAAGGACATGGTGATTCCGCCGAGTAAGGAGCAGTTGCTGAAGAAGGCGCATGATGATGTGCGCGAGATTGAGGAGCAATACAAAAACGGTCTTATCACCGACGGCGAGCGCTACAACAAGGTCGTCGATATTTGGGCGGAGGTTACCGACCGAATCGCCGACGAAATGTTGCACGATTTGGGTTCGGAAAAAATGACGGATGAGTCGGGCCGGGAGATTTCGGTTCCGAGCTTTAACCCTATTTTCATGATGGCCGACTCCGGGGCTCGCGGGAGCGCGCAACAAATTCGCCAGCTTGCCGGTATGCGTGGATTGATGGCGAAGCCCTCCGGTGAAATCATCGAGACTCCGATCACGGCGAACTTCCGCGAAGGGCTCACCGTGTTGCAATACTTCATCTCGACACACGGCGCGCGTAAGGGCCTGGCCGATACGGCTCTCAAGACCGCCAACTCAGGCTACCTTACCCGAAGGCTCGTGGACGTGGCCCAAGATGCCGTCATCGGCGAAAACGATTGCGGTACCATGGATGGTATCGAAATTACCCCGCTCATGGAGGGCGGAGAGATTATCGAACCCCTTGGAGATCGTGTTTTGGGTCGAGTCGCGCTCGAAGACGTCAAAGATCCGTTTACGGGAGATGTCGTTGTTCAGGCCAACCAAGAGATCGATGAAGAATTAGTTCAACGTATCGAAGAGGCGGGGATCGAGCGAATCAAGATCCGATCGGTACTGACGTGTCAGTCGAAACGTGGTGTTTGTATTCTGTGCTATGGTCGCGACCTGGGTCGGGGCCATATGGTCAACCTCGGCGAAGCGATCGGTGTCATTGCCGCGCAATCGATCGGTGAACCGGGAACACAGCTCACCATGCGGACTTTCCATATTGGTGGGACGGCAAGCCGTAGGGCGGAACAAACCACATTGGAATCCCGAAACGATGGCTCTGTGAAGTTTGTCAACGTGAGCACGGTCACCAATAAGGAAGGCGATCTCGTGGTGATGAATCGCAACGGGGAAATCGCCATCGTCGATTATCCGGAAGGTGAGAAAGGACGAGAGCGAGAAAGGGAGCGTTATCCCGTTGTCTATGGCGCGAAATTGAAAAGAAAAGACGGCGCCAAGATCAAAGCCGGCGAGCTGTTAGCCGAATGGGATCCCTATACCATTCCAATCCTCACAGAAGTCGCAGGTGCGGTCAAGTTCGGCGACGTTATTGAAGGTGTGACGATGGAAGAAAAGGTCGATGAGCGGACCGGATTGTCCACGAAAGTGATCATCGACTCCAAGGACGTGGACAAACGGCCGAGAATCTCCATTAAAAATATCGAGGGGCAGACGGCTCGGCTGTCCGCAACTTCCGAAGCGCGCTATCTCTTGCCCGTGGGTGCTCATATCAACGTTCAAGACAGTCAAACCGTCGACGCGGGTGATGTCCTGGCAAAGATTCCGCGAGAAACCACCAAAACCAAAGATATCACAGGCGGACTTCCTCGCGTGGCCGAGCTCTTTGAGGCACGCAAGCCGAAAGAATTTGCCGTCATCAGTGAAATCGACGGAGTCGTTTCATTCGGTAAAGATACCAAGGGTAAACGAAAGGTTGTCGTGACGCCGGAAGTCGGCGAGCCCAGGGAGTATCTCATTCCTAAAGGGAAGCACATTAGTGTTCATGAAGGGGATCGTATTCGGGCAGGAGAAGCTCTCATGGACGGGTCTTCCAACCCACATGACATCCTTAATATTTTGGGCGAGAAGGCGCTCGCCAAGTATCTCGTTGATGAAGTACAAGAGATCTATCGTTTGCAGGGCGTTCGCATCAATGACAAGCATATTGAAGTCATCGTGCGCCAGATGCTGCGACGGGTCCGCATCAAGGAAGTGGGCGATACCGATTTCTTGGTTGGAGATCAGGTCGAAAAGTGGCGATTTGATGATGAGAACCAAAGGGCGATTATGCAAAATGGCAAGCCGGCCGTAGCAGAGCCTCTTCTTCTAGGAATCACCAAAGCCTCGCTTTCCACTGAAAGTTTTATCTCGGCTGCGTCGTTCCAGGAGACCACGAAAGTTCTCACCGAAGCGGCGATTCACGGGAAGATTGATCTTCTCTGCGGTCTCAAAGAGAACGTGATTATGGGACGGCTGATCCCTGCCGGCACAGGCCTGGCAAGATACTCCAAGGCGGAGATCGAAATCGAAGAGCCAGAGGGGAGCGAAGGAGAAATTCCGCAGGTCGCAGAGGCTTGAGCTCTTTGACAATGGTGATTTTATTTGTTAATTAAAAAGTTTTTCTAAGGAGTTGTCCGAATAGCCGCTATGCCTACTATTAGTCAACTAGTCCGCGAGAGCAGAGAGAAGCAGCGCCGCAAGAATACGGCGCCAGCCCTGCAAGGTTGTCCTCAGAAGCGAGGGGTATGCACCCGCGTCTACACATCCACCCCCAAAAAACCGAACTCTGCGCTGCGAAAAGTTGCCCGGGTCCGGCTCACGAATGGGATCGAAGTCACTTCTTATATTCCCGGTGTCGGACATAATTTGCAAGAGCATTCTGTCGTGCTTATCCGAGGAGGTCGTGTCAAAGATCTCCCTGGCGTTCGCTATCACATCATTCGTGGAACTTTGGATTCCATTGGGGTTCAGGAAAGGCGACAGGGGCGTTCCAAGTACGGAGCGAAGAGACCGAAATAAAGTCATATGCCGCGCAAAGGGGAAGTTAGAAAAAGAGAAGTCTTGCCTGACCCGAAATATGGGGACAAACTGGTGGCTAAGTTTGTCAACACGATCATGGGTCAGGGCAAGAAGAGTGTGGCGGAGTCGATTTTCTATCACTCGCTCAACATCGTGACCGAAAAGACCAAAGAAGATTCCTTGGGGATTTTTAAGAGAGCGATTGAAAATACCCGACCCACGGTGGAAGTTCGGTCGCGTCGTGTGGGGGGGGCGACTTATCAGGTGCCGATTGAAGTCAGACCCCAAAGACGTCTTTCGCTGAGCATGCGCTGGCTGATCCAGTCTGCCCGCGAGCGCGGGGAGAAATCGATGGAAGAAAAATTGGCTGCAGAGTTTATCGATGCGGCCAATAATCGGGGCACGGCAATAAAAAAGAAGGAAGATACCCATCGGATGGCGGAGGCGAATCGCGCCTTTGCGCATTACCGGTGGTAACTAGGTTAGAGATGTAGCAGGAAAAAAGGAGGCGGTTAGACCGCCTCCTTTTTTTCCAGTGATAGGCAGAATGGCAAGATCAGTTCCATTAGAGAAAACCCGCAATATCGGCATCATGGCCCACATTGATGCCGGTAAGACAACCACCACCGAGAGGATCCTGTATTACACCGGGATCAACTACAAGATCGGTGAGGTTCACGAGGGCACTGCCACCATGGATTGGATGGTTCAAGAGCAGGAACGCGGGATCACGATTACATCGGCAGCGACGACCTGTTTGTGGCGCGATCATCGTGTCAACATTATCGACACTCCTGGTCACGTTGATTTTACCATCGAAGTGGAGCGTTCCCTCAGGGTGCTTGACGGGGCGGTGGCGGTTTTTTGTTCCGTGGGTGGCGTCGAGCCGCAAACTGAAACCGTTTGGCGCCAGGCTGATAAATACGGTGTTCCTAGGATCGCGTTCGTCAACAAGATGGATCGTCTAGGGGCTGACTTCTTCCGTGTGGTCAAGATGATCGAGGATCGTCTGGGAGCACGACCGGTGGCCTTGCAATTGCCCATCGGGTCTGAAGAGAAATTTGCTGGAGTCATCGACTTAGTCCAGATGAAAGCAGTGATTTGGGAAGACGATAGCTTAGGGGCCAAATTCCGAGTCGAAGCGATTCCGGAGAGTATGATAGCGGAGGCTCGGCAGTATCACGACAAGCTTCTGGAAGCCGTTGCCGACTGTGATGAAAGCATCATGGAGAAATACCTCGAAGGAGGGGAGATTGGCGAGAGCGAACTCCGCCGAGCTATTCGCAACGCGGCCCTTGCCATCAAGCTCGTCCCGGTTCTGTGCGGCTCGGCTTTCCGAAACAAGGGTGTTCAGCCGCTGCTCGATGCCGTGGTGGACTACCTTCCGTCGCCTTTGGATATACCTCCGGTGAAAGGGATCAATCCAGACTCTCAGGCGTTGGAAGAACGTCCGGCAAAAGATGATGCGCCATTTTCAGCACTCGCTTTCAAGATCATGACAGATCCGTTCGTCGGGACGTTGAGCTTCTTTCGAGTCTATTCGGGTTCGTTGACTTCCGGTGCGGGCATCTATAATTCAACCAAGAGCAAACGAGAAAGGATTGGTCGACTTCTCAAAATGCACGCTAACAAACGGGAGGAGATCAAGGAGGTTTACGCGGGCGATATCGCCGCCGCGGTGGGACTAAGAACAGCCACGACAGGGGATACGCTTTGTGATGAAAGCCATCCAATCATTTTAGAATCCATTGATTTTCCAGACCCGGTTATCTCTATTGCGATTGAGCCCAAGAGCAAGGCGGATCAAGAGCGACTGGGTCTGTCGCTTCAGAAGCTTGCGACTGAAGATCCCTCTTTTAGAGTTCGCACCGACGAAGAAACTGGCCAGACCATCATATCCGGCATGGGCGAGCTCCATTTGGAAATCATCGTCGATCGATTGCTGCGGGAATTCAACGTCGGAGCGAATGTCGGAAAGCCTCAGGTCGCATACAAGGAGACAATCCGTAAGGCCGTGGAGCAACAAGGAAGGTTCGTTCGTCAAACGGGTGGTCGGGGGCAGTACGGCGACGTCTGGATTAAGCTCGAACCGTTAGCACCTGGAAGCGGGTTCGAGTTTGTCGATGCTGTTAAAGGGGGCTCGATCCCTCGAGAGTACATTCCAGCAGTCGAAAAGGGTGTTCGTGAAGCGACGGAAAATGGAGCTCTCGCGGGTTATCCTATGGTGGACTTGCAGGTGACCCTCTTCGACGGTAGCTATCACGATGTCGATTCCTCGGAAATCGCTTTCAAAATTGCCGGTTCCATGGCGCTTAAAGCGGCGGCACGCAAAGCAAACCCAGTTCTTCTAGAGCCCATTATGGCTGTGGAAGTGGTGGTGCCAGAGGCTTTTATGGGCGATGTCATCGGTGACATCAACTCGCGGCGAGGGAAAGTCCTGGGAATGGACACGCGGCCGGCCGCTCAGGCGATCGACGCACGTGTTCCTCTGGCCGAGATGTTTGGTTACGCCACGGATCTGCGATCTATGACGCAGGGAAGAGCAACATACACGATGCAGTTTTCACATTACGAACCGGTGCCCGCGGTCGTAGCCGAAGGTATCGTCGCCAAATATGACGGCGGTGCGAAGAAAGAGCTATGAACGAGAAGATCAGGATTCGGCTCAAAGCCTATGACCACCGCGTGCTGGACCAGTCGGTGGGCGAAATAGTCGAGACCGTCAAGCGTACGGGGGGGAGGGTCGCGGGCCCGATTCCGCTGCCAACTCGAATCGAGCGTTTCACCGTGAACCGCTCACCTCATGTCGATAAGAAGTCGCGGGATCAGTACGAGATCCGGACGCACAAGAGACTTCTCGATATTTTGGAGCCGACCCAACAAACCATCGATGCGTTGGGGAAGTTGGATATTGCGGCTGGCGTGGATGTGGAAATAAAGCTCCAGTAACCAGGGGGTCGATCAACGCTCCTTTCTTGGAAAGCTTTTTATGACAGGCCTTATCGGAAAAAAAGTCGGCATGACGCAATTCTACAACGCGGAAGGAAATGTCATTCCGGTGACGGTTATCCAGACGGGCCCGTGCGTTGTCGTGCAGAAGAAAGAGAGTGCCAAAGACGGGTACAATGCGATCCAAGTGGGCTTCGGTAGCAAGAAGAATCAGCGCGTCAACAAGCCAGAGCAGGGCCATATGGCCAAGGCCGGTAAGGGGGCGTTCGAAGTTTTGAAGGAATTTCGTTTGGACGATGTGTCGGAATTTCAAGTCGGGCAGGAGATCAAGGCGGTCGATCTGTTTAAGGCGGGGGATCGCATCGATGTATCCGGAACGTCAAAGGGGCACGGATTTACCGGCGTAATCAAGCGCTGGTCGTTCGCCGGATTCCCGGGGTCTCACGGTACCCACGAGTACTTTCGTCACGGCGGGTCCATCGGTAACCGTTCCTATCCGGGTCGAGTCCGGAAAGGAAAAAAAATGGCCGGTCATTGGGGCAACGAACAGATCTCAGTGCAAAACCTCGAGGTCGTAGACATCCGGCCTGAAAATAATCTGTTGCTGGTAAAGGGGGCGGTCCCTGGGGCCAAGCAGGGAATCGTCGTTGTGCGGCGAGCGGTGAAGGGGTAAACCATGGAAGTTCACGTGATCCAGCCGGAACTCAAAGAAGAAATATTCGGCGTGAAGACGCGGCCTCACCTTCTACATCAAACTGTCGTCATGCAACTCAATAATCGGCGCGCGGGTACGGCGGCCACCAAATCCAAGGGGTGGGTGCGCGGGGGCGGAAAGAAACCGTGGCGACAGAAGGGTACGGGTCGAGCGCGCGCCGGCAGCATACGATCTCCGCTCTGGGTTGGAGGGGGCACGATCTTTGGACCACAACCTCGGGACTATTCGTTTCGTATGCCGCGCAAGGCACGCAAGGAAGCTCTGGTCTCGGCGCTCAGCCTGAAGCACCGTGACGGCAAGATTATCGTAGTCGATAAACTAGAGCTTGAAGAAGCGAAAACCAAACTCATGGTGAAAGCTTTGGCGGAGCTCAAGGTCACCAGCGCCCTGATTGTGATTCCGCAGCCGGATGAAAAGATCGAGCGCTCATCGCGCAATCTTCCGGCACTCAAAGTGCTGCGGGTCGAAGGTCTGAATGTCTACGATCTGCTCCGCTACGAACATCTCATTTTGACGGAGGGGGCTCTGAAGCTGCTGGAAGAGAGGTTGGCTGCATGAGAGGGCTTCAAGAAATCATTCGCGGTCCGTTGATTTCGGAAAAGGGATCGTTGCTAGCCGAGAGTACCCAGCAGGTGTTGTTCAAGATACAGCCTGATGCCAACAAGATAGAAGTAAAAAAAGCCGTTGAAACGCTTTTCAAAGTGAAAGTGGTCAAGGTCCGCATGGCGCGTTACCTAGGTAAGATTCGGCGAGTCGGCAAGAACATGGGGCGCAGACCGGAATGGAAGAAGGCCTATGTGACTCTCAGGGAAGGCGACAAGATCGATTTTTTTGGCGGGGCTTAGTTAGAAGGATCAAAAATGGCGATTAAGAACTATCAGCCTACGTCCCCGGGCATGCGTTTCAGAACCGGCCTCACGTTCGACGAGGTCACCAAAAAAGCGCCCGACAAGAGCTTGCGCGAGTCGCTTAAGCACAGCGGCGGGCGCAACAACACCGGTCGCATCACGGCAGATCATCGGGGTGGAGGCCACAAGCGTCTGTATCGCTTGATCGATTTCAAACGCGACAAGAAAAATATTCCGGCCAAAGTCGAGGCCATCGAGTATGATCCTAATCGTTCGGCGCGGATCGCTTTGCTTCGTTACGCGGATGGCGAGCGGCGTTACATTCTAGCGCCGGGGCGGTTGCAGGTCGGGGACTCTGTTATCGCTGGCGATGACAATGTAGATATCCAACCAGGCAATTCGCTGCCGCTCAAATTTATTCCTGTGGGAACGGTTGTCCATAACGTAGAACTGAAGATCGGTAAAGGCGGACAACTGGTTCGCAGTGCTGGATCCGGCGCCCAGCTTATGGCCAAGGAAGGCTCCTATGCTCTATTGAAGATGCCTTCAGGCGAGCTTCGCTATGTCCTATCCGAGTGTCGAGCCTCCGTCGGCCAAGTGGGCAACGCGGATCAGGAAAATATTTCTTGGGGGAAAGCGGGAAGAATACGCTGGCTTGGGTGGCGCCCCGGAAGTCGCGGTATCGCCAAGAACCCGGTCGATCATCCCCACGGTGGCGGCGAAGGACGGTCAAAGGGAAATCATCCTATGACCCCATGGGGCAAACCGACCAAGGGATACAAAACGCGGAAAAATCATTTGTCCGACAAGTATATTGTGAAGGGTAGAAAGGCGAAGTAACGATGGCACGTTCGGTGAAGAAAGGACCCTTTGTCGACGCGCACCTGACGAAGAAAATTGCGGCGATGAACGAATCTCGCCAGAAACGGGTCATTCAGACCTGGTCCCGCCGCTCGACGGTTACGCCGGAAATGATCGGTCATACGATCGGCGTCCATAATGGGAGAAAATTCATTCCGGTCTTCGTTACAGAAAACATGGTGGGACATAAGCTCGGAGAATTCTCTCCGACCCGCACCTTCTTCGTACACTCCGGGGATCGTAAAGGAGAAGCCAAGGAGACGGTGGGGGCGGCCGCTCCCGCAGCCGGACCTCCGGCCGCCGGCACGGCCGCAGCCGTTCAAAGACCGGCTGCGGCTCCCAAAAGTTGAACCAATTTGATGCGAGGGAGCCTAACGGGATTCAAGTAGCGATGGTCATCTAGGTTATGGAAGCTCAAGCGATCACCAAGTATGTGCGGCTCTCTCCACGAAAAGTGCGGCTGGTCGTAGACCAGATTCGCGGTAAAGGGGTTGAGGAAGCACTGAGTATTCTCAAATTTGTGCCGAAGCGTTCCGCGGCAATTGTCGCCAAGACCCTACGTACGGCAGTGGCCAATGCGGAGAACACCCAGAGTGTTGATGTGGACCGACTCTATGTAAAGCAGGTTAAGGTAGATGAAGGCGGGATGTGGAAACGATTTACCCCTCGAGCTCAGGGTCGAGCCACACGGATCCGCAAACGCCTGAGTCATATCACTATCGTGGTGGACGAGGTCAGCGAGAGGAGCTAAGAGCTGATGGGCCAAAAAACACACCCCAAAATTTTTCGCCTCGGCGTCATCGAGTCTTGGGACTCTAAATGGTTTGCACGTCATGATTATCCTAAACTGCTCCACGAAGACTTTAGGGTCAAAAAATTTTTGAAGAGCCGTCTTTACCATGCGGGCATCTCGAGGATTGAGATCGAAAGGGCGGCGAACAAAGCAAAAATCAACATTTACACGGCTCGCCCGGGAATCGTTATTGGCAAAAAGGGCGCCGAGATCGAAAAGCTGAAGGAAGAGATCGCCAAATTGACCAACCGTGACACCTACATCAATATCCATGAGGTGAGGCGACCGGACCTTGACGCCCAGCTCGTTGCTGAAAACGTTGCGCTACAGTTGGAACGGAGGGTTGCCTTCCGACGCGCCATGAAAGAGAGTGTCTCTCGGGCCATGCGTATGGGAGCCCAGGGCGTGAGAATCCAGTGTGCTGGTCGATTAGGAGGCTCGGAAATCGCTCGCACCGAGTGGTATCGCGAAGGGCGGGTGCCGCTGCACACGTTGCGGGCCGATATCAACTACGGGTTTGCAGAGGCGCGCACGACCTATGGCATCATTGGGGTAAAAGCCTGGATCTTCAGGGGCGAGGTCTTAACCGAAGAGGAAGAGCAACAGAAAGCAATGTTAGGCGGTTGAGAGCCGGGTCACTAATCCTTTTAGTACTTTAACATGCTAGAACCGAAAAAAGTAAAATACCGAAAATTGCAAAAGGGACGCCGGCGCGGCACGGCGCACCGCGGCTCTTCTCTGGCCTTCGGCGAGTACGGGCTAAAGGCCATCGAGCGAGGTTGGATGAGCGCACGCGAGATCGAAGCGGCTCGAGTCGCCCTCACTCGTTATCTCAAGCGGGGCGGTAAGGTCTGGATTCGGATCTTTCCCGACAAGCCGTTAACTAAGAAGCCGGCGGAGACCCGTATGGGAAAGGGAAAAGGTGCTCCCGAGATGTGGGTTGCAGTGATTCAACCAGGGCGCATATTGTTCGAAATGGAGGGTGTAGACGGACCGCTCGCACGGGAGGCTTTCCGTCTAGCGGCGCATAAACTGTCCATCCCGACGATTTTCGTGGAGCGGAAAGGACTCGCCCATGCAAGCTAAAGAACTGCGCGATATGAGTGCAGACGATCTAAGTCAGAAATGCGCAGAGCTTCGGGAAGAGATCGGCCATCTGAAACTGAAACGGGCCACAAGCAGGTTGGAAAACCCGATGAAGTTGCGTCAGACCAAACGAGACTTAGCCCGGGTGGAGACCCTTCTTCGAGAAAAGGCGTTAGAGGGTGGGAAAGGCGCGGCATGATTGAGAGAGGGCTCAGAAAAGAGCGAATGGGGTTGGTGATCAGCGACCGGATGCAGAAAACGGTAGTTGTTTCTGTGGAGCGGACGGTCATGCACCCGAAGTATAAAAAGTACCTACGGCGCCGGACTAAGGTGAAGGCGCATGATGAACGCAACCAGAGCCGTGTGGGAGACCGGGTGTTGATTGTCGAATGTCGGCCGCTCAGTCGGGATAAGCGGTGGCGCGTGAGCCGCGTCCTCGAGCGAGCCAAAACGACGGAGATCGGCCAGTCAAAGGCAGACGCTGTCTGAGCCGCAGGTGAGGTTGATTCATGATCCAGATGAGAACGGTGTTGGATGTGGCGGATAACTCGGGGGCGCGAAAGGTGCAGTGCATCAAAGTCCTGGGAGGCAGCAAGCGGAAGTATGCGTCCATCGGCGACATTATTGTGGTTTCCGTCAAGGAAGCGATTCCCAACGCCAAAGTAAAAAAGGGCGAGGTCACGAAGGCCGTGGTGGTCCGAACGGCGAAGGAGATAGGGAGGCCGGACGGGACCTATATCCGATTCGACAACAACTCGGCGGTGCTGATCGACAATCAGAAGGAGCCGATCGGGACCCGCATCTTTGGACCGGTGGCGCGCGAACTCCGGGCCAAAAAATTCATGAAGATTATCTCGCTCGCACCCGAAGTACTTTAGTCGGAATTGAGGAGAAAGCGCTCGTGCAGATTCGCAAGAATGACAGTGTCATGGTGATCTCGGGAAGGGAGAAGGGAAAGACCGGCAAGGTTCTTCGCGTTCGCTCCAAGCAGGACGCTGTCATTATCGAAAGAGTTAACATGGTAAAGCGGCACAGTCGGCCGCGTGGCCCGCAGCAACCGGGGGGTATTGTGGAAAAGGAAGCCGCTATTCGCGTTTCCAACATCATGCTGATGTGTGATAAGTGCAACGCTCCGGTGCGTGTCGGGCGAAAGATTCTGGCGGATGGGAATAAAATCCGTGTCTGCCGGCGGTGTAGCGAAGCCCTAGACTAGGGTAGGATGGGATGGCGAGACTGAAGCAGAAATATCAGGACGAAGTCGTGCCGGCGATGATGAAGGAGTTCGGCTATAAGAACTCCATGCAGGTGCCCCGGCTAGAAAAAATTACCGTCAATGTCGGACTCGGAGAGGCGACGCAAAATATCAAGGTTCTCGATACCGCCGTGGCCGAGGTCACCGCCATCACCGGACAGAAGCCGGTGGTGACGCGCGCTAAAAAGTCTATCGCTAACTTCAAGCTGCGGGAAGGGGTTCCGATCGGTTGCATGGTCACCTTGAGGCAGGAGCGCATGTACGAATTTCTCGACCGACTGATTCACGTCGCACTGCCGCGAGTTCGCGATTTCAAGGGGATCTCGGATCGGTCATTCGATGGTCGCGGGAATTATTCCCTCGGCTTGCGCGAGCAAATTATTTTTCCGGAGATTCCGGTGGACAAAGTCGAGAAAACACGAGGGATGACCGTCTCGTTCATCACCAACGCGAAGACGGATAACGAAGGCAGGACTCTGCTCAAGTTGCTGGGGATGCCTTTTGTTAGTTGATCCATGAGGGGGATTTCCATTGGCCAAGACATGTCTTCGAATTAAGGCGGAACGACCGAATCGGTTCAAGGTACGGGAATATAATCGCTGTCCCCTGTGTGGTCGAGCGCGGGCGTTTTATCGGCGCTTTCGTATGTGCCGGCTGTGTCTGCGCGATCATGCGCGCAAGGGTCATATCCCGGGACTGATCAAAGCCAGTTGGTAGAGGGCGGAGACTACGATGGGAATGACGGATCCAATTGCAGATATGTTAACCCGTATACGTAACGCCTCCCGGGCACGCCATCAAAAGGTGGCCATCCCGTGGTCGCGTGTGAAAGAAAACATCATCAACGTTCTGATTGAGGAAGGCTACATAAGAGAATCGAAGAAGGTCAAGGCTTCCCAGGGCGCGGGTGACGAGCTTGTGATTCAACTAAAATTCGACCGAGAAAGTCGTCCCGTGATTGTAGGGATCAGGCGCGTCAGCAGGCCAAGCCGCAGGGTCTACGTCGGCGGGCAGGCCGTGACTCCGATCCGAAAAGGATTGGGCGTAAACATTTTGTCGACTCCCAAAGGGATCATGGCGGACCGGGAAGCGCAAAGAGCAAAGGTCGGAGGAGAACTCATCTGCTCGGTATGGTAGTTTAGGACGAGGTGTAGAGTGTCACGAATCGGAAAGCTGCCCATAACGATTCCAAGTGGGGTTAAGGTGGCCGTTGAACCCAGGGAAGTCCGTTTGGAAGGGCCCAAGGGGAAGCTCAAAACGACTATTCCGGCTGGGGTCAATGTCAAAGTAGAGGGGAATTTGCTTCGAGTCGAGCGGGAGGGGGAAGAGCGTCAAGTTCGGGCTTTGCATGGGCTTACCCGAAAGTTGATCTCCAACATGACCCAGGGTGTCAGCGAGGGCTTTAGCCGCGTGCTTGAAATCAACGGGGTTGGTTATCGCGCCGAGGTCAAAGGCCAGGAGATCCACATCACGTTGGGTTTTTCTCACCCTGTAGTGTTTTCCCTGCCCCAAGGCGTCGCTGCTTCTGTGGAGAGACAGGTGATCATAACCCTCAGCAGTGCGGATCGCCAGCTGCTCGGAGAAACTGCCGCGAAGCTACGTGGCCTCAGACCGCCTGAGCCGTACAAAGGCAAGGGCGTTAAATATCGTGAAGAAGTCATTCGCCGCAAAGCCGGAAAAGCGGTGGGTTCCGCGGGTAGCGCGTAGCGAGTGAGGTCAAAAACAGATGGCAAATAAGCAGAAAGACATGGCCCGCACGAGACGAAAACAGCGGGTTCGGAAAAAGGTCCTGGGAACGGATCAGCGGCCCCGGATTTCTGTATTCAAGAGCAACAAGCATATCTACGCGCAAATCATTTCCGATGATCGTGGGATCACGTTGGCATCGGTCTCGACACTCTCCAAAGATTTAGCGACCCAGGTCGAGAACATCAAAGGCGTGGAGGCCGCTAAGCAGGTCGGGTTGGTGCTGGCCAGGATCTGTAAGGAAAAAAATATTTCGCATGTCATTTTCGATCGCAACGGCTTTCTCTTTCATGGTCGGGTCAAGGCCATTGCCGATGGTGCACGTGAAGGCGGATTGGAGTTTTAAAACTTTATGGAGCGAGGTTTCCTTGGAACGGATTGATCCGCAGGGTTTGGAGTTGAAAGAGAAAGTGGTTCACATTAGCCGGGTGGCCAAAGTGGTAAAAGGCGGCCGACGATTCAGCTTCAGCGCGCTGGTAGTGGTGGGTGATAACCATGCTGTTGTCGGTCACGGAATGGGAAAAGCGAACGAAGTCCCGGAAGCGATACGAAAGGGTCTAGAACAGGCCAAGAAAAATTTGATTCGAGTTCCCGTGATGGAAGGAACCATCCCCTTTGAGGTGAGTGGAAGGTTTGGTGCCGGGTACGTGATTCTCAAACCTGCGTCTGATGGAACGGGAGTCATCGCCGGTGGAGGCGTGCGAGCGGTGGTGGAAGCGGCGGGGATACAAAACGTTTTGACCAAGTGTCTCGGCTCCAACAACCCGCACAATATGGTCAAGGCGACGTTTGAAGCGCTAAAAGATTTGCGTCCTCCCGAGGAAATTGCCGACCGGCGAGGAAAGGTACTGGCGGAGATCCGCTGAGGATGAGCATGAAACTAAGTGATCTGAGACCGGCGCAGGGTTCCAATAATAAACGGAAGCGCGTAGGCCGGGGAGATGGCTCTGGCCATGGAAAGACCTCGTGCCGAGGCCACAAGGGACAGGGCGCTCGGTCCGGAGGAGGCACCCGCCCCGGGTTCGAAGGCGGCCAGATGCCGCTCCAGCGGCGTCTTCCAAAGCGCGGGTTTCATAATCCCTTTCGAGTTGAAATGGCGATCGTTAATCTGGAGCAGTTGGAAGCGTTCCCATCGGGGAGCGAAGTGACGCCCGCGCTGCTCGCCGAAAAAGGGCTTTTGCGCGGCAAGAACCAAAGAGTCAAGATACTCGGTGATGGCGCCTTGACGAAGCCGTTGACGATCAAGGCCCATGGATTTTCTGCCAAGGCTAAAGATAAAATCGAAGCCTGCGGCGGCAAATTGGAGTTGTTGGAGGCCCATGCTTAACGGTTTCCAGAACGCCTCGAAAATTCCCGAGCTCAGGCGTCGGGTCCTCTTTACCCTGGCGATGTTGGCGGTGTATCGGCTCGGCGTTCATGTACCAACGCCGGGAATCGATCGCCAGGCACTGGCGGCCTACTTTGAGCAGGTCAAAGGAACGATTTTCGGACTTTTCAATCTCTTTTCTGGCGGCGCTCTTGAGCAATTTTCGGTTTTTTCCCTGGGCATTATGCCCTACATCAGCGCATCAATCATTCTGCAGTTGTTGACGGTGGTTTTTCCTTATATCGAAAGGCTTTCGAAGGAGGGCGAAGCCGGGCGGCGCAAAATCACCCAATATACGCGTTACGGGACGGTGGTCTTATCGATCATTCAAGGACTCATGATTAGCTTTGGGCTGGAGGGAACGCGGGGTCCTGGAGGCGCCGCCATCGTTTTAAACCCGGGTTGGAGCTTCCGGCTGATGACCGTGATCACGCTGACATCGGGCACGGCGTTTATTATGTGGCTGGGTGAGCAAATTACCGAACGAGGAATTGGGAACGGTATCTCTCTGATCATTTTTGCGGGCATCGTGGCCCGGCTCCCATCGGCGCTTACGACAACCTTTCAGTTCATTCGCGAAGGGGAATTGGGAGTCTTGATTGCGTTGTTTCTGCTCGTTTTTACCGTCGTCATTGTGGGAGTCATCATTTTCATGGAACGAGGACAGAGACGTATTCCTGTCCAGTACGCCAAACGGGTGGTTGGACGGAAGATGTACGGTGGGCAAAGCTCCCACTTGCCATTAAAGATCAATACAGCGGGAGTGATTCCGCCGATTTTTGCCTCGTCTATTCTGATCTTTCCCGCCACGGTTGCTCAGTTCGCCCCTTACCCTTGGGTACAATCGATCTCGGGCATGTTGAGCCCGGGACAATGGCTTCACGATTTGGTGTATGTAGTACTGATTATTTTCTTTGCTTATTTTTATACTGCGGTTGTCTTCAATCCCGTGGACGTAGCTGAAAACATGAAAAAATTTGGCGGCTACATTCCTGGAATCAGACCCGGGCAGAAGACGGCGGAGTTTATCGACCGAGTCCTCTCCCGCATCACGTTGGGGGGAGCGCTTTATATTTCCGTTGTTGCGCTTTTGCCGACGATTTTGATCCAGCAGCTTAATGTGCCGTTCTACTTCGGCGGGACAGCGCTGCTGATCGTGGTCGGGGTCGCGCTGGACACGGTAGCACAGATGGAGACCCATTTGATTACCCGCAACTATGAGGGTTTCATGAAGCGAGGGCGCTTGCGGGGGAGAAGGGGCTAGCGGTTGGCGAGTTTACGCGTCGTTTTGCTAGGGCCTCCAGGGGCCGGTAAAGGGACTCAGGCGAAGCTGCTCCACGAGAAGTTCGAAGCTTGTCAGGTATCGACGGGGGACATTCTCAGGAAGGCTGTGGCGGACCAAAGTCCGGTAGGAAAAGAGGCTTCCGAATACATTAAGAGCGGGACCTTGGTGCCGGACAGTGTTATTGTCAAGCTCGTCGCAGAACGGCTGAAGGAAAAAGATTGCGCGCGCGGTTTCATTCTCGACGGCTTCCCGAGGACGATTCCACAGGCTCGAAGCCTCGATGAGATACTGCAGAAAATGGGATTGGGGCTGCATTCTGTTTTATCGGTGCAGGTGCCCCATAACCTCATTGTTGAACGGCTTGCCGGGCGCCGAACCTGCAAGAATTGTGGTGCGCTATACCATCTGAACTTCAATCCTCCGACGAAGGAGAATATTTGTGATCGCTGTGGTGGCGAGCTTCTTCAACGGGACGATGATCGTGAAGAAACCATCGGTGCGCGTCTGAAGGTGTATGACGATCAGACCGCGCCTTTGGTCGATTACTACCGGCGGCGGGGGATATTGAGGGAAATCGATGGCGTTGGAAAAGTAGACGACATCGGAAACCGTATGCTAAAGGCCCTAGGGGACCTGACGCCGTGATATCGCTCAAATCGCCTCGAGAAATCGACATCATGAGGCGGGCGAATACGATCGTCGCTGAGGTATTGCAAGAGCTAAAACAACGAGTAGGCCCGGGAGTAACGACGCTAGAACTAGACGGGGTAGCTGAAGAGCTGACGCTAAAAAGAAAGGCCATCCCGGCGTTCAAGGGCTACAGCGTCGCCGGCAGAGTTTTTCCGCGCTGTCTTTGTGTATCGATCAATGAGGAGATTGTTCATGGAATCCCGTCCCATCGCGCGCTGCGTGAGGGGGATATCGTTGGGCTCGACTATGGCGTGATTTTCGATGGCTTTTATGGCGATTCGGCGGTGACCGTTGGCGTGGGAAGGGTGAGCGAGGAAGCCAAACGACTGATGGAGGTTACGGAGCAGGCGCTCTACCGGGGTATTGAACAGCTCCAAGACGGAAAGCGGTTGGGAGATCTCGGCTTTGCGGTTCAGCAAACCGCAGAGAGCGCGGGCTACTCGGTTGTTCGCGCCTTCGTCGGTCATGGCATCGGCAAGAAATTGCATGAGGAGCCGCCGGTGCCGAATTACGGAGAGCCTGACCGTGGCGTTCGACTGAAGGAAGGGATGGTCCTGGCCATCGAGCCCATGGTCAATGCCGGAAGTTACGAAGTCGAAATTAAAGAGGACGGCTGGACGGCGATAACCAAAGACGGCAGCCTGGCGGCGCATTTTGAACATTCGGTAGCCGTCACGAAGAACGGCCCGTTCATTTTAAGCAAGTTATAGTTGGGTATTCACCCAAACGAACAGTCCGAAAATTTGGTATGCCGAAAGAAGATGCCATCGAAGTGACCGGAAAGGTGTTGGAGACCTTGCCCAATGCGATGTTTCGAGTGGAGCTCGACAACGGTCATAAGGTACTCGCTCATATATCGGGAAAAATGAGGATGCACTACATCAAGATCCTCCCGGGCGACAAGGTCAAGATCGAATTGTCTCCCTACGACTTGGCACGGGGACGAATCATCTTTCGGGAGCGCTAAGGAGTCGTCGTCGTGAAGGTTAGAGCCTCCGTAAAGAAAATTTGCAACAAATGTAAAGTCATAAGGCGAAAGGGAGTCGTGCGCGTGTTGTGTGTTAACACCAAGCACAAGCAAAGACAGGGGTAGATAGTTTAACACTGAGGGATTAAACAGGAGCTAGAGAAAAAATATGGCACGCATTGCAGGAGTCGATCTCCCGAGAAGCAAAAGGATGGAAGTCGCGCTCACCTACATTTACGGAATCGGCCGGAGCGCCTCGCGAAAGATCCTTGAGCAAGCCGGCATCTCCTTCGACCTGAAGAGCGACGATCTCTCGGACGACGATGTGGTAAAAATCCGCCAGCTCCTCGATCAAGGACACAAGGTCGAGGGTGATTTACGGCGTGACGTGTCCATGAATATCAAGCGGCACATCGACATGGGATCGTATCGAGGCCTGCGCCATCGTAAGAATCTGCCGGTGCGCGGCCAACGGACGCACACCAACGCACGTACGCGCAAGGGGCCACGCAAAACGGTTGCGGGGAAAAAGCCGGCCCCCTCTAAAGGTTAGGAGAACCTATGGCAAAAGCTGACGACGCCGTCGAGGAAAAACAGGAGAAGAAAGCTGAAGGACAGGTCGAGCAGAAGTCTCTCGACAGGGCTGCGCGCAAGAAGCGGGGACGAAAAAATATCGCTGAGGGTGTCGTTCATATTCATTCGACCTTCAATAACACGATCGTTACGATTACGGATTACCAAGGCAACGTCATCTCCTGGTCGAGTGCTGGAAGCATGGGCTTCAAAGGCTCTCGAAAGGGAACTCCGTTTGCGGCCCAGCAGGCCGCCGATAGCGCGGCCAAAAAAGCCATGGATCACGGGCTGCGAAGCGTCCAGATTTTTGTCCGAGGGCCGGGCGCGGGCCGAGAGTCGGCATTGCGAGCGCTTCAGTCGGCGGGCTTCAACATCAGTCTGATAAAAGATGTAACCCCCATTCCTCACAATGGGTGCCGTCCGCCAAAACGAAGGCGAGTTTGATAAGGAGGAAAGATTGGCTAGATACACAGAATCTGTGTGCCGGCTTTGCAGGCGGGAAAACCTCAAGCTCTTTTTGAAAGGAGAGCGATGTTACACGGACAAGTGCGCCATTGAAAGGCGCAATTATCCGCCGGGGCAGCATGGCCAGAAGAGACCCAAATTCTCTGAATACAGCATTCAGTTACGTGAGAAGCAAAAGGTCAAGCGAATGTACGGCCTGATGGAAAATCAATTTCGTCGCACATTCGCGCGGGCGAATCGCGAGAAGGGGATCACCGGAGAGGCCCTGTTAGTCTTATTGGAGCGACGGCTGGACAACGCTACCTATCGGCTTGGATTCGCCAGTTCCAGAGCGGAAGCACGATTGCTCGTCCGGCAGGGGCATATCTTGGTCAACGGAAAGCGAGTCAACATTCCGTCCTATCTGGTTCGCGTCGGCGACGAGGTGTCTGTCAAAGAGGGGAGTCGCCAGATGGCGAGGGTGTTGACGGCGATGGAGGGCGCGCAGCGCCGCGGTGTGCCGGAATGGGCGGAACTCAACCGGGATGCATTTAGTGGGCGGGTCAAATTAATGCCCGCGCGCAGCGACATCACGATGCCCATTAACGAAAAATTAATCGTAGAATTGTATTCGAAGTAATTTTCGAAGGTGGGAGACGCTATGTCTACAATGTATCAGCATTGGACGGATTTGATCAAACCCAAGCAGCTCGAGGTCGACGAGAAGTCATTAACCCCGACTTACGGAAAGTTTTATGCGGAGCCCTTTGAGCGCGGTTTTGGTCAGACCATCGGCAACACCCTGCGCAGGATCTTGCTTTCCTCGCTTATGGGCGCATCCATTGTCGCCGTCCGTATCAAGGGGATTCTCCATGAATTCTCAACCATTCCCGGGGTGACGGAAGACGTAACCGATATCATACTCAATCTGAAAGAGGTGCGACTCCGGCTCAACGATGGGGAGCAGCAGACCCTCAAGATCGATGCCAAAGGGCCTGGAACAGTGCAGGCAAAAGACATCGTCGCTCCCCCTACCGTGGAAATCCTAAATCCTGAGCACAAGATCGCGACTCTATCTCGCGACGCTAAGTTGGAAGCGGAGATCATCGCAAAACTCGGTCGCGGCTATGTCCCCGCGGAAAGGAACAAGGAAGAAGGGGCGCCGGTGGATACGATTTTTATCGACGCGGTTTTTTCCCCCATTCACAAGGTGAACTTTAATGTGACCAACGCTCGCGTAGCTCAACGGACCGATTATGATCGTTTGGTTTTTGAGGTTTATACCGACGGCAGCGTGAAGCCGGAAGACGCCGTAGCGTATGCGGCGAAGATTCTCCAGGACCAGGTGGGGATCTTCGTAAACTTCCAGGACGAACCCCGCCAGGAAAAAGGCGAGGATGGACCCACGATTCCGTTGAACGATAATCTTTTCCGCAGCGTGGATGAGTTGGAATTTTCCGTGCGCTCGCAGAACTGCCTTCAAAACGCTGATATCAAGTACATTGGTGAACTGGTCCAGAAGACTGAACAGGAGATGTTGAAGACTAAGAATTTCGGCCACAAGTCGCTCAACGAGATCAAGGAAATTCTTCGTGAGATGGGGCTAGAACTTGGCATGAAGATTGATCATTTTCCCTCCCGAGAAGAGATCGAGAACCGACGGCGCGCCAATGAGAAGGAATCGGCATAAACCATGCGCCATCTCAAGTCGGGTAGAAAACTTAGTCGAACGCCCAGTCACCGGTGGGCCCTGATGCGCAATCTCATCACCTGTTTGTTACGCGACGAGAGAATTCAAACCACAGACCCGAAAGCCAAAGAGGTGAGACGCTGGGTTGATCGCGTCATTACGTTGGGCAAACGGGGCAGCTTGCATGCGAGGCGTCAAGCCCTGGAAATCGTTCGTGACAAAGCCACCGTGCGCAAACTATTCGATACCCTCGCGCCACGCTTCAAGGATCGTCCTGGCGGCTATACCCGGATCGTCAAGATCGGTCGGCGGCGAGGAGATTCAGCGCCGATTTCGATGATAGAATTGGTGACGAGCGCGGAACCTGCAGTTGAGACACCATCCGGGAAAAGGAGAAGACGACGTAGAGGAAGGGCATCATCCGAAGAGGCCGGCGCCCAAGAGAAAAACGCGCTGACCGCGTAGCCTTTTTCGTCGTCTCTTTACAAAAGCCGAAGCTAGGCGATTTCCACCTAGGCTCCGGCTTTTTTGTTGCTCGCCTTTCTTGCCGATGGAGTTGGTGTCTCTGCGACACTCATAAAGAAAAAATCATAGCGTTAATAGGCCGGACCGATGGCTTTTGTTCAAAGCACGGTCGTGATATGAGGCACGGTGGACAGGAAAGACCATGGGACTACTGCGTCGATCGCTCAACGATATCCTGCGCATTGACTTGAACGTTGGTGCTTTGGATCGGCTCCAGTGGCGCGATTTTGGCAATGGTCTTTCCATGTCCCGCTTGGCGCGTGAGGGGAAGCGGGAGCTGATTCTGTATCGAATTGCGGCCAATGCCGCTCGGGACGCGTTTCTGCAACACGAGCACATCGGCGGCGAATTCTATCTTGTCCTCAGAGGCAAGATCGCCGATGAGACGGGGGAGTACGTCCAGGGAGACATAGTTTTTCTGGATCCGCAATCCATACACCGGCCACAAGCAGTTGGCGAGACGGTCGTTTTGGTGCTCTGGCCGCAAGGCGTGCGTATCGTCGACTGAGTGAGAGCGATCAACGGGCTCGCGGACAGGAGGATTTATGAAAACGTTGGGATTCATCGGCACTGGCGGCATGGGCAGTGGTATGGCGACAAACTTGATCAAAGCGGGTTACAGCTTGGTCGTTAATGATTTGCGGCGGGAGCAGGCCCAAAGATTGGAACATCAGGGGGCGGTATTCAAGGAGTCGCCTCGGGCGGTGGCTGAGTCCAGTGAGATGGTACTTTCGATGCTGCCATACAATGAGGCGGTTCGCACGGTTGGACTAGGTAACAGCGGATTGCATGAAGCCGCCACCGGCGCAAAACTGTGGGTTGATTTCAGCAGTATCGACAAGAAGACGATCGTTGGGATAGAGGCTGAACTGCAAAAAAAAGGGTGGACGGTTCTCGACGGCTCTGCGGGCGGTGTCGAAGAAGCAGCGGCAGCGGGAACGCTGTCGCTCTGGATCTCGGGATCGAAAGAGTTGTTTAATCAACATCAACCCGTGTTTAAAGCGATGGGCAAAAAGATTCTCTATGTTGGCGAGCTCGGCAACGCCAAGTTGGTAAAAAACGCCATGGCGATGTTCGCCGCGATTCAGCACTTGGGACTCGCGGAGATTTTCTCTTGGCTCAGGAAAGGGGGCGTGACCGAAGAAGCCTTTTACACTGTTTTGAAGAATTCCCAGCAGAGTTCCGAAGCCATCGACCGCATCTGCGAGATCGTTGTCAGTCGGAAATTCAAACCCCGCAAGTCGTGGATGCCCAAAGATGTCGGCTTCGGGCTGGACATGGCTCGCGAGATGGAGGTGCCGGTTCCCTTCACCGCCCTGGCCTATCAGATGTTTTCTATCGCCCAAGCCACCGGCCTTGACGGCTATGAGGCCACCGGCATCGCCTGCAACGTGTTCGATCTGATTACGGGGCAAACGAAGGGTCACTAAAGGAGGGGCGATTGTTTCCCCAGGAGCGCATCTCCCGTTTTCTTAGCTATCTCCTACGCCATCGGCCGAAGGAGTATCCGATCTCGTTTGACCGCCATGGGTTTGCCCCATGGACCGATGTTGTCGACACGGTACGGGAGCGGTTTCAGGAAGTCATGGAGGAGCAAATTCACTCCGTGATCGACGGTTCCGACAAGAAACGCTTCGAATTAAAAGAGGGTAAAGTTCGCGCTACTTACGGTCATTCTTTTCCGGTGGATCTTGGTCTCGAACCGGTGGAGCCGCCACCACAACTCTACTTTGGAACCGCGCGGGATCTGGCTCAATCGATCTTACACAAAGGACTTAGGCCGCGTGACCGGCAGTATATTCATCTCAGTCCATCCGTGAGTGAGGCGATTGCCGTGGGAAAGCGACGGGATCCTGCCCCCGCGATCATCGTGGTGGATTCACTGGCCGCGTACGCCGAAGGCGTTCGCTTCTTTGCCTCCGGCCCTCTGTTTCTGGCAGAGAACGTTCCGCCTAATTTCCTGTCCTTGGATCAAAAGTGAAGCGGTTCCGTCTAGCTAGTTTGGAGGCGCAGCAAAGCCGCGACTTGTAATCTTTATCCAGGCCCAATCGTTGCTGTGTTGCGCATCGCCTACGCGGAAGACGTTCGCACAATTAATTGACTCGTAGGTCTTGCGCCGGCAGACTTGAGACGGCGACGGAGCCCCCGTGAAAGGAGGTCGGTATGTACTTACGCACGTTATTCATCCTGATCGTAATCGGCGCCGTGGCTATTTTTGCCGCCGTCAACTGGAATGCATTCGTGGCGCCGACGACAGTATCGGTGGTTTTTACCACCGTAGAGGCGCCGCTCGGGCTTATCTTGCTCGCCGTTGTCGGCGTGCTCACATTGTTGTTTCTCCTCTATGTGGTCTATCTGCAATCTTCGGTTCTCATGGAAAACCGGCGCAATGCGCGTGAATTGCAATCGCAGCGAGAACTCGCCGAGCAAGCGGAGATTTCTCGTATCAACCAACTGCGCTCCTTTCTGGAAAGCGAACTTAGCAGGCTCGGAGAAAAAACCGAGGAATCGAAGGTGGCCGCGTTAACGAAGCTTGAAACAGTGGAAGGCGAACTGCGATCGGTGATCGAACAGTCCGGAAATACGCTTGCCGCTTACATTGGGGAGATCGAGGATAGGCTGGAACGAACCTCCGGCGGACGGTCTTCAAAAGACCCTGCCTAAGCGGGATTTGAGGTACCGTAGCCGACGCCGTATAAGTTCAGTCTGGGACCTAGCGAATTCTCGCTAGGCGTCAATCTATCCGGGCGGCTTCTGCAGCCGCTTGCTTCATACGTGAAAAGCCATTATAAATAGCTAATTAGCTCTGCTACAAACGAGTTTTCCCGCAAAAGTTGCATCAAAAAGCTGTTGGGTACGGGCGGGGTGGCGCATGCGTGGAGCCGCTCCGAATAAACCAGAATAGAAATGCGAAGTCACCTTAGGGAGCTTTTGACCCAAGCCATCGAGAAAACAGCAAAGGGGGGAGAGCTGAATTCAACAGAGCTCCCCCCTTTGCTTCTTGACCCGCCCAAGCAGCGGGAGTTTGGCGACCTGGCAACCAACGTCGCGATGTTGTGGGCGCAAAAAGCCAAAAAATCCCCACGGGTCATCGCGGAGATGATCCTCAAGAATCTCGAGGATCCGCATGGTATTCTCGCGCGCAAGGAGATCGCGGGTCCCGGTTTTTTGAACTTTGGGTTTTCTTCGCAGTTTTACTACCAGCGGCTGTGGGAGCTTGCGGAAGGGAAGACAGGCAATCTCGATATCGGTCGAGGCCGGAAGATGCAGGTCGAGATCGCCAGTGTCAACCCGACGGGTCCGCTCCATGTCGGTCACGGGCGTGTCGCAGTCATTGGAGATGTCTTGGCACGGCTGCACGAAGCGGTCGGGTTCAAGGTTGAGCGCGAATACTATGTCAATGACGCCGGTAGGCAGATGGAAAATCTCGGACTTTCCGTTTATGCTCGGTACCGCGAGCTTTTTGGCGAGCAGGTCGACTTTCCCCAGGATGGCTATCCCGGGGACTACGTTAGGGAAATCGCGGCTCAAATCAAACAAAGGGATGGCGACAAGTTCCTGAAGGGGCCCAAAGAAATGGCGGTCGATTATTTTCGCCAATATGGCGGTAATTCGCTGCTCGATATCATTCGCCGCCAATTGGGCGCGTTCGGCATTGAGTTTGATAGTTTCTTTTACGAGAAGGATCTGATGAGGGCGCCTCTAGACGACCGCAGCGCAGTGGCGCTGACGATGGACCAGCTACGCGCGCGCGACCTGCTTTATACTCAAGACGGCGCAGAGTGGTTCAGGTCGACGCAGTTCGGTGACGACAAGGACCGCACCGTGATTAAAAGCGACGGTGAGCTGACTTATTTTGCCAGCGACATCGCTTATCACCGAAACAAGTTCGAGCGGAAGTTTCATAAGCTTATCAATGTCTGGGGAGCGGATCATCATGGCTATGTGCGGCGATTGAAAGCGGCGATGCAGGGACTGGGCTATGACCCGAACCTCTTGCACGTCGTCCTGGTCCAACTGGTGCAGCTTACGCGCGGCGGCGAGCCCGTGCGTATGGGAAAGCGCACCGGTGAATTCGTATCGCTAGAAGAAGTTTTACAGGAAGTTGGGTGCGACGCAGCGCGTTTTTTCTTCTTGATGCGAAAATCAGATAGTCATCTCGACTTCGATTTAGATTTGGCGAAGCGCCAGTCAAGCGATAATCCCGTCTTCTACGTGCAATATGCCCATGCGCGCGTCGCCAGCATTTTCGAGCAGGCCCGCAAGAGCGGCATGTTGGACGGTGTCGGTGGAGGTGATCCGCCGATTGCGCTGGAACGGTTGAAGCTAGCTGAGGAGTTGGAGCTGATTCGCCAGATGGTTCAATTTGACGACGTGTTGGAAGACAGCATGCGGGAGCTCGAACCGCATCGCATGGTCTTTTATCTGCTTGAATTGGCCGGGGAGTTCCATCGCTATTACAATCGCTTTCGGGTGATTTCGGATGATCCAGAGTTAAGTCACGCCCGGCTATTCCTGGTGCAGAATGTTCAAAAAACTATTCGCCGAGGGCTGGAAATCTTGGGGGTTGAAGCACCCATGAAGATGGCCTCCCGTTCGGAGGAAGATCCGCCTGAATCCTAAGGCGTCTGGTCAATCGCAGAGAGTTTCGATGGCTGAGAATAGAAGAGATCGGGACAAGCGTTTTTACTTCAGTCGTGGACAGTTGGTGTTGCTCGGTGGCGCATTTACGCTAGCTTCACTGGTTATTTTTTTCCTGGGCATTGTCGTCGGCAGGGGAATCGAAGAACGAAAAATGGCTAGGCCAGAGGAACCCCTCATCAAAATTCCCGTAAACCCATCGGCCCAAGGTAGCGGTGCAGGACCTGCCGGTCAGACAAAAGAAGAGCTGACATTTTACGACACGCTGGCCAAATCATCCAAAAGCGAATCCTCGCTCGAGGAAAAAGCCAGCGAGCCGAAACAACCCGAGAAGGCAACCAAGTCTGAAAGAAAAGAAATCAAAGCCAAGGGACGTGAAGCCTCGCCTCCGGTGTCGTTCAAAACGGAGGAGAAGGCGCCCCGAGAAAAGTCCAATGCGGTCCAAGTGTCAAATTCTGGCGAAGAATCGGGTAAAGCTTGGTATGTGCAGGTCAATGCCTTCCCCGATGAGAAATCGGGTAAAGTCTCTGTTGATAGGCTCAAGAATAAGGGCTACAACGCCTATTTGACGGAAGCGCGAAACAACGGGAAACTCTGGTACCGTGTCCGGGTGGGCGAGTTCAGTTCACGCGAGGAGGCGGAGAAGATAGCGGATATCCTGAAGTCCAAGGAGAATTTCCCCAAGGCATTTGCCACCCGTCAGTAACGTTACAGGCCAAGATGAGTATTCGGGAAGCGATCGAGAAGCTGGTTAACCGGGTCAATCTCTCCGAGGACGAAACGATCTCCGTCATGAACGAGATCATGACAGGAGAGGCAACGCCTTTACAGGTGGCGTCCTTTCTCACCGCCCTCAGAATGAAAGGGGAGACGGTGGAGGAAATTACCGGAGCTGCACGCGTGATGCGCGAGAAGGCTCATCGCGTCCACGTTCATTCTAAAACCGTCCTGGATACGTGCGGCACCGGGGGAGACCAGAAAGGGACCTTCAATATCTCCACGACGTGTGCGTTCGTAGTGGCCGGGACCGGCGTCCCGGTTGCCAAACACGGCAACCGCTCGGTATCAAGCCAATCGGGAAGCGCCGACGTTTTGGGGGTTTTAGGGGTCAAGGTAGATGCGCCCAAGGAACGCGTTGAGACCTGTCTCCACGAGATTGGGATCGGCTTTTTGTTTGCGCCTCTACTTCACGAAGCGATGAAATATGCCGTGCAGCCGCGCCGCGATATTGGGATTCGTACGATCTTTAATCTGCTGGGGCCATTGACGAATCCAGCGATGGCGACGCATCAGCTGTTGGGTCTCTATAGCGGCGGATTGGTGGAGACGATCGCCCATGTTTTGAAAAACCTCGGTAGCATTCGGGCCATGGTCGTTCACGGTGTTGAAGGATTGGACGAAATCTCCCTCTGTGGTCCGACCCGAGTCGCCGAGCTGCGCGATGGCCAGGTCCAAGAGCACATGATCGAACCAGAAGCCATGGGACTCAAGAGATGTCGCATGGAGGATCTCCATGGCGGCAGCGCGGAAGAGAGCGCCGGTGTAGTGCGCGCTGTGTTACAGGGAAAGAAGGGAGCTCCTCGGGATGTAGTGCTGCTCAATAGTGGCGCGGCGCTCTACGTCGCCGGCAAAGCCCCGTCTATTGAGGACGGCATGCATTTGGCTGCGGAATCCATCGATTCCGGCAGAGCACAGGAGAAGCTGGAGCGGCTGGTCGAGTTGACAAACTCAGCTTAACCTTTCATGGCTGAATTTCTAGCCACTATCGTCGAGCACGTGAAAAATCGACTGGGGCAACGGTCGACGGGAGATGCCGGCGTCGGCTCTGCGCGAGCGGCCGCTGTTTCACACGCCCACGCGTGGTTTTGCTAAGACGCTAACGGGAGGCTCGCGTCAGATAATTGCAGAAGTAAAGCGAGCCTCGCCGTCCAAAGGGTTGATCCGGGAAAATTGCGATCCGGTAGCGATCGCCCAAGACTATGCCAGTCACGGAGCAAGCGCGATCTCGGTGCTCACGGAGGAGCGATTTTTCCAGGGCAGTCTTTTGTATCTGGAGCAGATTCGCAGCGCGGTCAATGTGCCGTTGCTGCGTAAGGATTTCATAGTCGATCCCTATCAGTTGACCGAAGCGCGGAGCTATGGAGCGGACGCGATTTTGTTTATTGCGGCCTTGCTCGATCCGAGTTTGCTACAGGAGCTCTGTGAGCAAGCGACGGCTCTGTCGTTGGACTCGCTCGTCGAAGTGCACACCGAAGAGGAACTCAACGCTGCGGCAAAGGCCGGGGCACAAGTGGTGGGTATCAATAACCGAGACCTCAAGACCTTTGAGGTGAGCCTGGCCACCACCGAGAAATTGGCTCCGCGGGTTCCCACCGGCCTGCCAGCGGTCTGCGAGAGCGGCATCGAGAATGTGGAACAGATTCGGCGGGTCGAAAAATTGGGCATACACGTCTTTTTGATCGGCGAATCGCTCATGCGAGCGGCTCAGCCTGGAAAAAAGCTTCGTGAGCTGTTGGAGCGGTAGCGCTAAAACCTTCGAGGATTGAAATTTCATCACCATGACCAAGGTCAAGGTCTGTGGCATCACCAATTTGGTGGACGCCGAGAAGGCACTCGAATTCGGTGCCGATGCCCTAGGATTTAACTTCTATCCGCCAAGTCCTCGCTGCATCGCGCCGGAGCAGGCACGCGCTGTTCTCGAGCGATTGCCTGAAGTGTCCTTTAACGTAGCCGTTTTCGTCAACGAACCGAAACAGAAGGTCCGCGAGATTATTATCCATGGAGAGCTTGCCAATGGGCGCCAGGCATACGGCGCACTACAGTTTCATGGGGAGGAGAGCGATGACTATTGCCGGGGCTGGTCGATGACAGTCATCAAGGCGTTCCGAGTGCAGGGGAAAAAATCCCTGGAGGGAATGGAACAGTTCCCGGCAGATTTTTATCTATTGGATTCGTGGTCGTCGGGATACGGCGGATCGGGCGCGGCATTTCCCTGGGAATGGCTCGAAGGACTAAAGACTGAAAAACTGATTTTGTCGGGCGGTCTAAGCATCGAAAACGTCGCTGAGGCCATTCGCCGGATCCGTCCCTACGGTATCGACGTCTGTAGCGGTGTGGAAGCACGCCCGGGTATTAAAGATCATGCGAAGCTCAAGGAATTCATTCTCGCCGCAAAAGGTGCCTGATCAGCGCGGTCATTTCGGTCTCTACGGCGGCCGCTATGTGGCGGAGACCCTTATGCCCGCGCTCACGGAGTTAGAGCAAGCTTACGCGCAAGCGCGGCGCTCTCCGGGCTTCCGCAAAGAGTTTCAGCACTATCTCCATCAATATGCCGGAAGAGCTACGCCCCTCTATTTTGCCGAACGGCTGACCCAGAAATTGGGCGGCGCAAAAATTTACCTCAAGCGCGAGGATCTCTGCCACACGGGCGCGCACAAGATCAACAACACACTTGGCCAAATCCTCTTAGCGCGCAAAATGGGCAAGCGGAGAATCATCGCGGAAACGGGCGCGGGACAGCATGGCGTCGCTACCGCGACGGTGGCCGCGCGGTTCGGTCTTGAATGCGAGGTCTTCATGGGCAAGGAAGACGTCGCACGGCAATCGTTGAATGTGTTTCGCATGAAACTCCTTGGCGCCAAGGTGAGGGTCGTGGAAGCAGGCAGCCAAACCTTGAAGGATGCGATGAACGAGGCACTCAGAGATTGGGTGACCCACGTGCGCAATACCTATTATTTGATCGGTTCCGTGGCCGGTCCGCATCCCTATCCGATGATGGTCCGTAACTTCCAATCGGTGATCGGAACAGAGGCGCGCAGGCAAATTCTGAAAGCCGAGGGGCGATTGCCGACTTATCTCGTTGCTTGTGTGGGCGGCGGCAGTAACTGCATGGGGCTTTTCTACCCCTTCGTCCGCGACCCGAAGGTAAGAATGCTAGGTGTTGAAGCGGCCGGCAGAGGTTTACGCTCAGGCCAACATGCGGCGTCGATCCTTGGCGGAGAGGTCGGCGTGCTCCATGGCAGCAAAAGCTACGTCCTGCAGGATCAGAGCGGACAGATCCGCGAGACGCATTCGATTGCCGCGGGACTAGACTACCCCGGTGTAGGGCCGGAACTCAGCTATCTACGGGATCGTGGGAGAGTAAAATTTGCTTCGGCCACCGACAGTGAAGCCATCGAAGCGATCAAACTCCTGGCGGAGGTGGAAGGGATCATCCCGGCATTAGAGAGCGCCCACGCTATTGCGGCGGTCATGCGGCTCGCGCCCCGCTTGCCCAAACGTGGCACGATCATTCTCAATCTCTCGGGACGGGGAGATAAGGATATGATGACAGTGGGGGACTACTTAGGAGTAAATCTGTAAGAACGGCTCATGGGTTTAAAAATTCAAGGATTTTTTAAACTTTGAACCGTTGAACTTGTGAACTTGAACTCTTGGAGCTGCTGCCTGAATTATGAGTCGCATTGAGACAAAATTCGCCGAGCTGAAAAGGCGCGGGGAGGCCGCTTTGATCCCGTTTGTGACTGCGGGAGACCCCGATCTTGTGACTACACTGAAGGTCCTTCAGGCCCTGGAAAAGGGTGGTGCGGACTGCATTGAGCTGGGAATCCCGTTCTCCGACCCCACGGCGGACGGGCCGACTATTCAGCGATCGTCGGAACGCGCCTTGAAAAACGGGTTGTCGTTACCGCGAATCTTTCGGCTGGTCCGCCAGTTTCGCCGGACCTCAGACATACCCGTTGTTCTTTTCGGCTACTTCAATCCGATTTTTCGCTACGGATCGAAGAACTTTTGTCTTGCGGCGGTCCATGCTGGGGCGGACGGGATCCTCTGCGTCGATCTGCCGCCCGAGGAGAGCGAAGAGCTCAAGCATTGGACCGATGGCAATGGACTGGATCTCATTTTTCTCTTATCCCCTACTAGCGGCCGGGATCGTGTGCGCCTCGTGGCTGGAAAGGGTCGAGGATTTATTTATTACGTTTCCGTAACCGGCGTCACCGGAGCGCGCCAGGCACTCGATGACCAGCTGCGGTCGCAGGTCGCGCGAGTACGCCGGGCCACGTCGCTACCCGTCGGAGTCGGTTTTGGAATCTCGACTCCAAAGCAGGCCGCGTGGATCGCCGGCTTTGCCGATGCCGCTGTGGTCGGTAGCGCATTAGTCGAAAGAATCGAAAAAGCGAAGGGAGGCGCGGAGAAAGCACGGCGCGCCGGCGCCTTCGTGTCCGAGCTTAAGCGGGCAATGAAGCAAGTTGCCAAGAAATCTTAGAGCTTGGGCGATTCCTCAGAGGTCGCCCCACAACTCGGGTCCCTTCAACTTATCCCTATGGACTCATACGCAGAAACTCTACACACGATCTACAACCTGCGCGGTGGAGTGATCGATCTGCGTTTGGATCGCATGAAGGAGGCCTTATCCCTCTTTGACCACCCCGAAAAGCAATTTCCCTCGTTTCACATCGCCGGAACCAACGGCAAGGGGTCTACCGCGGCCATGTTGCATCGCATCCTGTCTCAGGCCGGTTATCGCGTCGCTCTCTACACCTCGCCCCATCTTGTATCTTTCACGGAACGCATACGTGTGGGAGATGAAGAGATTGCTCCAAATGAAGTCGTAGCCTTGGCGCAGGAGATCCGGGACCGGACTGCAGCCGCTCATGTTCCGCTGACCTTCTTCGAATTCGTTACGGTCATGGCCTTTGTTCACTTTGCCCGGCAAAGGATCGATGTTGCGGTGGTTGAAGTCGGTTTAGGCGGTAGATTGGATGCAACAAATCTGCTGCGGCCTGTCGTGTCGTTGATCTCGACGATTTCCAAGGACCACGAGGCTTATCTCGGATCCGATGTGCTTTCTATTGCGCGGGAAAAGGGGGGAATCATAAAGCAGGGTATTCCTGTGGTTTGCGGCGCACTGCCGGCAGATGTCGCGGCCTTGCTAAAAGATATTGGCGCTGAGCGCAACGCTCCTTCCCACTTTCTTGGCCGTGATTTCACTTTTTCCTTGAAAAACGAGGATCGTTTCGATTATAGAGGTCTAAAGTGGCGTTTAGGTGACCTCGATATCGCACTCCGCGGTAGGCATCAAAAAAGGAATGCAGCGCTTGCGCTGGCTGGGCTCGAAATTGCGGCGCATGATTTCCCGGTAAAGGAGGCGGCACTGCGGGAGGGACTAAAAACAGTCCGTTGGCCCGGGCGGTTTGAAGTGGTGCAGGATCATCCCACTATTGTCCTAGATGGCGCGCATAACGGGGAGGGTGTGAGAGCGCTTATCGAGGAACTCGAAAATTTTCGCGAACAGCGTCGGGTCAAGCTGTTGTTCGCTTCCATGGAAGATAAGGATTGGCGTCTGATGTTGGAGAGCCTTTCCGAGGTGGTGGATGAGATCGTTTTGACGCGGGTCAATATGCAACGCTGCGCCGATCCTTTTCACCTGGATTCTCAATTGGGCGGAAAAGTTCCGCACCGAGCCATTGGGAATGTGCCATCAGCGCTCGACTATGTTCTCGATCGCGCGGATTCTAATGACATTATTCTTATCGCCGGGTCGCTTTATCTGATCGGTGAAATTCGACCCCTGGTTCAAGAAATCGCTGTGGCAAGATCCGTTTGAAAAAAATCATCCCAATATTCTCCTTTCTAAACGATGAACTTAAGAAAAAGTCTCTGCACCCAAGCGATCTTGGCCGTTGTCGCGGTTCTATACGCGGGTTCTTCCTGGGGGCAATCCACACGTCCCGATACCCCATCCGATAGCAAGGAAATTGACGTATCCGCGGACAGTCTTTCTTTCGGCAATGGCGGAACGCAGATCGAAGCCACAGGAAGCGTCCAACTCAAACGCGAGATGATGACACTCAAAGCCGATGAAGTGCGAATCAACCGTGAAACTAACGACATGGAAGCAAAAGGGAAGGTCTCACTCGACGACCCGAATTGGAAGGTGAAATCCGCGGAGTCCATGCAGTTCAATATAGAAAAAGAAACCGGTGAGTTTCAGAAAGGCGAGATGTTCATCGAACAGAACCACGTCACTATGGCAGGACAAAAGCTGCAGAAATTTAGCGGTCAGACGTATCACATCGATAATGGGTTTTTCACCACCTGCTTATGTGAATCCGGCGCGACGCCATGGCGAATCTCAGCGGACGAAGTCGACCTTACGCGTGAGGGAACGGGGATTATACGACAGGGCTACTTCTATATTTATGATGTCCCGGTTTTGTATATACCCTACGGTCTTATCCCACTGCAGAGCGAACGACAAACGGGATTTCTATTTCCACAAGTCGGTCAGTCGAACCAAAATGGATTTAGATACCTGCAGCCCTTTTACTGGGCGATTTCCAAGAGCACGGATGCTACCTTTTCCTTCAATGTCGAGACGAAGACCCGCCTGGGCGTGCTCGCGGACTTTCGGACCAAAATTGATCGTATCTCCGATTTTCAATTCCTGCCATCCTTTTTCAATGAGCTGTGGCGCAAGAACGCAGATGCGGACATTGTGGACAAGACGATTGCCGACCCGCACATACCGCTACATCGTTGGGGTGTCGTCGGCACTCATCGCTACACGACGGAGAACGACTGGCTCACCTATAGCGACTTCGCGGCCTACGGTGACACTCTGTTTACGCGCGAGTTGGTGGACCGCTTCGACCTGCCTCCGCAAAGAGAACGGGAAATTCAGGTGAGTCGTTTCGGCCAGTCCCGATTCGGCGCGTTCAAGAATTGGGGGGATACTTATTTCAACGGTGACTTGAGGTTCTACCAAGATTTCATCCAATTCGATAAGACGACACTGCAGAGGACGCCGGAGGTATCGTTTTGGGGACGCCGGTTTCTGAGCGGGTTTCCACTGGAGTTTCGTTGGTGGGCGGAGGGCGTAAACTACCTCCGGAGGCAGGATTGTCCGGGCATGGGGGGCACGACCGGGCAATGCGGCGACGGGCTTCGTCTCGATCTTAGACCAGAAGTGGTGTTGCCTTTTCGGATCGCTTCCTACCTGTTTGGATCGGTGAGCGTCGCCCCTCGCGAGACAGCCTATTACCTTTACTCACCGGTCACTCCTGGGGATCGAAGCGTTTCCCGAGAACTGGTAGAAATCCGGAGCAATATCGGCACCACCTTGAGCCGCGTCTTTTCTTGGAATGGTCCAGGCGGCAGCGCGATCAGGCATGTCCTTGAGCCGGAATTGAGCTATTTCTTCGTACCCGGGGTCAACCAGGATAATATTCCTATCATGGACGGAGTCGACCGCATACGCCGCAGAAACGTCCTGACCTTCGCGGTCGGAAACCGGTTCTGGAGCCGGACTGCGACCGCCGCACCGGGTGCTGCTGACAAAGAAGTTGAATCGCTGAACCCTTTCATTTCTAGCGTCCAGGAGTTGGGATCGCTGCGGCTCGCAATGAGTTATGATATTGCTGCAGCGCGAAAAGGCAGTGATAGCTTGACAGATCTCGATATGAATCTACGCCTCACGCCCATCTATTACCTAAGTTTCGCATTTGACGGTGGGATAAGCCCAGGATCGTGGCAGATCACACAGGGTCGGGCTACCGTACAGCTCATCGATCCACGTCCGATCACGCGGCGAGCCTTGGATCCGGATTTCATGAGACCGAATGCTGTCAGCTTGGGGTTTCGCTACTTAGTCAATGGGCCGAACGGATTTCTGGCCTCCAACGCAAATATTAACTTGGATGAGGACCCGCCGAATTGTGCTCGAAATCCCACCGATCCGCGCTGTCCCTTCGCGCCCAACCCCAAAAGCTTGGTCGGCGATATCGTTGCCAGCTTCTTTTACCACGCCACGGATAATATTCTCTTGAATGTAAGCTCGATCTATGACGTGATCAATGGCCAGTTTATCGCCGCACGGGGCGCGGTCAAATTGCTCTCGCCCTGTGATTGTTGGACTTTGACTCTTTCCGTAAATCAGACCATCAACCCGGCGAAGACGAGCTTCAGCTTCGACTTTAGTCTGCTCGGATTGGGATCACAAAAGAAGAGTACGCTCTAAAGCAAGATCGCCGCCATCCAGGCGTGGGGGCGTCATACGCCATTCCGGTTCTTTAGCTTGGTTTCGAGCATTCCCAGATAGTGATAGATGCGGCCTTTGCTTCGATATCTGTCTCTTTCGCTCTTCCCCAACGAATAGAAGGCAAATTGTGCCGTGGCGCGCCCTAGATCAAAAACGATCCGTCCGAATCCCTTATCATCCATAAGTACACGGCTGTGTCCTTGTTGTTTATGGTGGGTTCTAAAATAATCTTCGGTCAACCGGATCGGGTCTACGCTATGATAGACCACGGCTTCTCTCATATAACCAATCCGAAAACCTTCCCGGCGAAGGCGGCGTGCAAAGTCTACATCCTCGGAGGTTCCCGAAGCCCCCGGTCCAAGCCGTTCGTCAAAAGGCCCGACCCTGTTGAATGCTTGGCGCGAAACCGCAAAATTGGCCCCATTAAGGGAATGGAAATGTTTAATATCAGGGCCAAAATCGATAGTTGGGATAGTCCGATATCGATTGATCAGCGTATGGATTTCCAGATTGTCGGTGCGCGGAGGTCGGATCCGGATGACACCCTGAGCCGCCTGGTATTCCTTTTCCTCAAAAAATTGCTGAACCGCGCAGAGCCAATTGGGTTGGACGACGACATCATCATCCAAGAAGGCCAGTACATCGCCACCCGCCACTCGCGAGGCCTCGTTCATCACCGCCGATTTGCCGGGGGTTTGAACCATTAAAAGCGTCAGCGGAAGGGGAAAGTTCTTCGCTACAACGTGCAGAAATCTCCACGTCTCATCTAGAGAATTATTGTCGCCGACAATGATTTGAGGCTGGAATTTTTCCAGTCCCTGCAGCTCTTTGACGCTGTCGAGCAGAGCTTGGACCATCCGGGCACGATTCCTTGTAGGAATGATGATGCTGAGCTTTATCGCCATGTTGTTATCCCCATCGAGCCACGAAAATAATCCGCTTCGGTTGAGAACAGGGGCTTAAAATTGCCCGCGTCTGCGTCGATCCGACAAACGGGATGACAAACCTTAGCAAATTTGTTACATGAGAATAGTCCGATAACGTTATGAGACAGTCCCCCTCCCCATTAGAAGCTTATCATGTAAAACCTTATCATGCTTTTTTAATAATTCTACCAACCCTTCACAATTTTGCCTTTGGGTCGCCCAGGCGGTCGGCGGTTAAAGATTAAGCCGGTTGCCAGTTGCCATGACGGTCCATTGAGACTCCCAGCACCCAGTTGACCAAACATGAGATCGCTTTTCCGATACCGCGAGTTGATTCGCAACTTGGTCTTCAAGGACTTGAAGCTCAAATACCGGGATTCCACCTTTGGCTTTCTCTGGTCGCTCGCGAACCCGATCCTGGTCATTTCTGTTTACAGCTTTGTTTTCGGGCATCTGATACGGGTGGGTGTCGAACGCTTTCCTTATTTCATTATGATCGGTCTCCTGGCGTGGAATTTTTTTGCGCAATCTTTGATGATGGCGACGGGAGCTATTCTCGATAACAGCAACTTGATCAGAAAGGTTGCGCTTCCAATGGAGGTATTTCCGGTGGCGACCGTGCTATTTAACTTGGCTCAATATCTCCTTGCTCTGATCGTGCTTTTCCCGTTGGCGTTTGTTTTTTTCGGAGTTTTACCTTCATGGTCCTGGTTGGCTTTTTTGCCGATTTTAGTGCTTCACGTGGGTTTTACACTGGGGGCGTGTTTTGTCGTTGCGGCCACAACGGTGTTTTTTAGAGATGTGCGCCATTTCACGGAGATCCTATTGATGCTGCTTTTTTGGCTTACCCCGATTATTTATGACATACGATCCATAACACCGGCTCTGCAATCCGTGATTTACTTGAATCCTATTTCGTTTTTCACCATGGGGTATCAGAATGCTCTTTACCACAATATTTTTCCGTCTTTTCAAGAGGTTGTGATCCTCACAATGCTGACTGTTTTGATGATGGTAATGGGCTATACCCTTTTTGTACGTCTCAAAACCCGATTTGCGGAAGAGGTTTAGTTCGTTGTCGACGGCGATTGAAGTCACCAACGTCTCAAAGGCCTTTATTATCCGGCATAACCGAAATAATTCGTTGAAGTCGCAGGTGATAGGGATATTTCATAAGCGTTTCCGTGAAGAGCGCGAGACTCTTTGGGCATTGAAAGGAGTGAGTTTGGAAATACGCCCGGGCGAAGCTCTTGGGCTCATCGGGAGAAATGGTTCGGGGAAGAGCACCTTGCTAAAAATCATCGCGGGAATCTATCCGCCGACTTCAGGGGAGGTGCGTCTATCGAATCCGCGGGTGGGCACCATGATCGAACTCGGTGTCGGCTTTCATCCAGAATTAACCGGAGAGGAAAACATCTATTTAGGCGCATCGATCTATGGACTTAGCCGAAAGGAAGTAGATAAGATCTATCCTAAAGTCGTTGAGTTTTCTGAGCTCGACAGCTTCATGGATACGTCTATAAAAAACTATTCGTCCGGGATGCAGGCCCGATTGGGGTTCGCCCTCGCTGTTAATCTGGATCCCGATATTCTTCTCGTGGATGAAATTCTGGCGGTGGGAGATGAGGCCTTCCAAAGGAAATGCATGGCACGGATGGAGCAGTTTCGCAATGCCGGCAAAACCATCGTGTTCGTTTCCCATGGCCCCGAAGATGTCAGAAGGATTTGCGATCGCGCCTGTGTATTGGACGTTGGTTCAGTGGTTTTTCTGGGAAAGACCGGCGAGGCTATCGACCGATACCATGCGCTCTTAGGTGCCGCGTAGCCAGATACCGCGCGTGGAATACATCATTCTGCTCGGAAATCTGCGATTGATCAAAGCTTTTGATGGCGGGCACCGCCTATAAGCCTGCAGGCTGAAGAATACTAGGTGCCCGGTATAGCTGTAGAGTTTTATTCCACAAATCTCTCAAAGGCAGATTTTGCTTTCTGCTTTTTCATTCCAATTCACAACATTTGCAATAAACTGCTAGCGGTTCTAATTGCTCTATCATCAGGCAGGGGGGTTAGGAGTTAATGGACGCATAGGGTCTTAGTAGGGTTTTCTTACTCTGATGACCTTTCAGGCGCGCCGTAGGTAACCGATCTTTAAGCTTGAGTTCTTGATGTCAGCTGGTGTATAAGCGAATTCCTGATGGCGGGAGTCGTGACAAGATCGATAAGCTTCTCATCGACTTTAAAACCAAGCGCCAGTAAGTTTCAGAGACTGTTCGTTCGAAGCGCAGAGCAACGCAAATATGTCGCCTGATTGCCATTTAAGTTTTGTCGTGACTACGCGCAATGACAACCATGGGGGCGACATGGTGCGCCGATTTCAAATCTTTGCGGAGACCCTCCTAGAACAAGCCAATAGGCACTCGCTGGCGGGAGAACTTATTGTGGTCGAATGGAATCCCCCGCCTGGACCACGGCTTCATGAGGTTCTGAAACTTCGGGTCAAGTCGGACTGTTTTGCTATAAGATTCATAGAGGTCCCTCCGGAAGTGCATCGAGCGATCCGCAACGCGGATGTGATTCCGCTCTTTCAGATGATCGGAAAAAATGTCGGCATCCGCCGTGCGCGGGGAGAATTTGTTCTGGCCACCAACCCCGATCTCCTGTTTTCCGATAGCGTCATTGCATTTTTGGCTTCCGATAAGCTCTTATCCGATGTGATGTACCGCATCGACCGGCATGACGTTCCCGCAGAAGTTCCCGACAACGTGTCCATAGACCGGCAGCTTGCCTGGTGCGCTGCGAACGTGCTGAGAATCCATGGTCGGCGTGGGAGTTTTCCCCCTCCGCGTCATCTTCTTTCGAGGTTTCGGGCACGGATTAGAAAGCTGCCGAAGAAACTTAAAGGCCGCGTATCCCTTTGGTGCCGCGCCTTTCGGTACCACCTCTTGTCTTTAAGATGGATGAACCTCAGACAGCGGGCTTCAGCCTCCGTGTCCCTTTGGTACCAGCTTTGGTATCTAAGGTTGGTAAAATTAAAACTGGGTGCTTCGGCTTCGTTGTCCCTTTGGTATCACCTCTGGTATCTGAGGCTCGCCAAAATAAAAAAATTACTGGGGCAGCTCCCAACTATACTCCATGACCCTAGGCGCTTGGTTTGGATTGTACGTCAGAATGGGCCCACTCTGCTCAAAAATCTAATGGTCCAGCTCCCTGCGAAGCTTTTCGGCTTGATTCGACGCTGGCTGTGGGGCCTTACTTACCCTTTGCGCCACCTTGCAAAGCTGGTCTGGAGACCTATCAAAAGGTTTTTGACTCGATTTCATCCCTTTCTTATTCTTTACAGTCCGAGGCTCTTAATCCGACGCGTGCTGTGGGGAGCTTTGCGCCTTACGGATCCTTTACCCAAGGTTCATACCAACGGCTGTGGAGACTTCACATTGATGTCGAGAGCCCAATGGTTAGAACTCCGCGGCTACCCCGAGCTGCCGCTATGGTCAATGCACATTGACTCTCTTCTCTGTTACATGGCGGTCGCCTCCAGGGTCCAAGAATATACACTACGTCCCCCGGCCAAGATCTATCATATGGAACACTACAATTCTTGGGCGGTGATGACTCCCGATGAGAAACTGAGAACATTCACTAAGAAACCCTGGATTGACTTCGGTTTGCTTTCTGACCTCTGGGAAAATATGTATAGGACCACCCGGCCAATCCAGTTCAATACAGAGGGCTGGGGGCTTGCTGACTGGGCCCTGGATGAGGTGATTATCCAGTCTGGTGAGAAGCAATACTTCAAACAAAGCCCGGCGGCTACATCTGAGGGAGAACTTACATGGGATTCAATGGATCATCGTCTGTCGGGGCTATCTCTGTCTTAGGTATAGGCAAGCTCGGCGCCGTAGTAGCCGGTTGCCATGCCAGTCGGGGGTTTCCTGTGATCGGCGTCGACGTCAACCGGCACTCTGTAGAGTGCTGTAACCGCGGAGTGCCGCCGGTCCAAGAACCAGGAATGGAGGATCTCTACCGTTCGTGCCAAGGACTCCTCACAGCGACCACGGACAGCGCCTCCGCCGTAGAAAGGTCGGAGGCCACGCTTATCTGCGTTCCCACACCGAGCGATGCCGACGGTGGCTATTCCCTCCGTTATGTCCTCGAAGCGTGTAAGGCCATTGGGGATGCGCTTCGAAACAAAAACGCTTACCACCTTGTGGTGCTGAAGAGCACCGTGCTGCCCGGTTCCTGCGACCGCGATATTATTCCCACACTGGAAGCCCGGAGCGGAAAGCGATGCGGGAGTGATTTCGGCTTTTGCTATAACCCGGAATTCATTGCTCTTGGAAGTGTGATCCATAACATCTTTAATCCTGATCTCGTCCTGATCGGTGAATCGAATGAGACAGCCGGGGATCGGCTGGTGCAGATTTTTGCGCGCCTGCTCAGCACCAAACGCCAGACGGCTCGCATGAACCTTGTGAATGCAGAGCTGGCCAAACTGGCAGTTAACTCCTATGTGACTATGAAAATCACCTTTGCCAATCTTTTGGCTCGCCTCTGTGAACGGCTCCCGGGAGGCGATGTCGACGTCGTAACCGGAGCCTTGGGTTTGGATAGCCGCATCGGCGCCAAGTATCTCAAGGGAGGCCTCGGGTATGGTGGTCCATGTTTTCCTAGAGACAACGAGGCGATGCTCTGTCTGGCCGACAGGCTCGGCGTGTCGTTTCCCCTCGCCATGGCGACTGACCAAGCCAACCGCGAAATTGCTGGACACGTCGCCGACGTAGTTGCTTCAAAGGTGCCAATAGGCTCTCGCATGGGGATCTTGGGTTTGAGCTATAAACCCAACACGCCGGTAATCGAGGAGTCCCAGGGCATTCTCATCGCGAAAATTCTACTGGAGCGCGGCTTCGAGGTCGTGGCCTATGACCCGGTCGCCATAGAGGCGGCAAGCAAGGTATTCGGAAAAAGCATCGAATATGCCGCATCAGCTCAGGCCTGTATCCTGGAGGCGGATGCAGTTTTGATCACCACGCCGTGGGATGAGTTCAAACGACTTGAGTATTCAGGTTTAAATGGCTCCAATGACCCTATTGTGATCGACTGCTGGGGAATGCTAGACGAAGAAGTAACGCAATCCCCGCGCGTGATTCGATTGGGCAAAAGCCAATTAATCGAGCCCGACATCACAAGTTCTGGCGAGAATTACCCCCCAAAGGAGACTCGGATACGTGAATTGGAAAGGTAAACACGTTCTCGTCACCGGCGGCGCTTCCTTCATCGGCTCAAGTCTCGTTGACGCGCTCGTGTCACGAGGAGCCATCGTTCGCGTGGTCGATGACCTAAGCACGGGGAGGTATGAATATATCTCGCGCCTGGCGGAGTCGGGAAGCGTGGAATTTATCAAAGGCGACCTTCTAGACTCAGAAATCGCGACCCGCTCGGTCAGAGGTATTGAGTATCTGTTTCATCTGGCCGCTATCCACGGCGGCCGCGGCTACGTCGACCTTCACAACGTCGAGTGCTCGATGAATCTCATTCTGGACGGTCAACTTTTCCGCGAGGCTGTGAAGGCGCATGTCGAAAAGATCCTTTTCGCATCTTCCGGATGTGTTTACCCAAATCACCTTCAGAGTGACCCTGCAAAGGAGGTTTATTTGACGGAAGACCTTGTCGGCCCGCCCTACGACGCCGACAACATGTATGGCTGGGCAAAGCTCATGGGCGAGCTGACCCTGCGGCACTTCGTCAAACAAGGTCTACTCAAGGCGGCATCGTGTCGCTACTTTACCGTTTACGGTCCGCGGGGAAAGGAGGACCACGCCGTCATCGCTATGATCGCTCGCGCCTTCATCCAGCAAAACCCGTTTGAGGTATGGGGAACCGGTGAACAGATCCGCAATTGGACCTACATCGATGACATTGTCGAGGGAACGATCTTAGCCGCCGAGGGAATTGACGACGGTACGGCGGTGAATCTGGGTACGATGGAACGAATTCGCGTCGTTGATGCGGCTGCAATGATTCTCCGCCGCATGGGGGTGGAAGTGCCGCTCAAATTCTTGCCGCATATGCCCACGGGTCCTTACAACCGAGTCGCGGCCAATCGATTGGCCAAAGAGCTCATGGGCTGGGAACCCCGGGTTCCGTTCCGCGAAGGCATCGTGAAAACAATTGATTGGTATGTGAATAACCGAAATCCCGACGAAGTGCGCAGCCAATTGCAATCCATGCTCACCGAGCGTTAAGCACTTTCTCGCCAAACGGGCGCAAGATGAGCTACTTCCGAGATGTCCCGATTGCGCATGTGCGAGATTTCTGGAACTCCCGTCCGTGTAACATCCGCCATTCCTCAAGACCGATCGGCGAGCGAGAGTATTTCGATGAAGTGGAGGCTAGAAAATACTTTGTCGAGCCTCACATCCCTGGGTTCGCTGCATTCCCTCAATGGTCCGGAAAACGGGTCCTGGAAGTGGGTTGCGGGATCGGCACGGACACCATAAATTTTGCCCGGGCGGGCGCCGAAGTCACGGCGATCGATCTCTCGGAGCGATCCCTTGAAATCGCCCGAAAGCGCGCAACGGTTTACAAGCTTACGAACATTAGCTTCGTTCACGCCAACGTGGAGGAGTTGGCAGCCATCCTACCTGCAACACGCTACGATCTTGTGTACTCTTTTGGAGTCGTTCACCATACCCCACACCCGGAGACAGCCCTCAGGCAGATGCTGTCTTTCCTGACGCCTGGGGGAACTCTAAAGTTAATGGTGTATCATCGTTACTCCTGGAAAGTATGCTCCGTGGTCATGGGCTATGGCCGCGGAGCCTTCTGGGATGTGGATCGAATTATCGCGCAGCATTCGGAGGCCCAGGAAGGTTGCCCGGTGACCTACGCCTATACGAAGCGACAGCTCCAGGCATTGATTGAAGGCGCAGGGTGCCGTATTGAAGAACTCTTCGTGGATCATATCTTTCCGTGGCGAATACCGGCTTACGTCCAGTACCGGTATGAAAAGGTCTGGCATTTGAGAATTGTTCCGCGACCTATTTTCCGTTGGCTCGAATCTCACTTCGGCTGGCATTTGTGCGTTACGGCTGTAAAGCCATGACAGTGTCCTTAACCCTCTTCACTACCTGTAAGCCATTCGAAGGGAAGGCTGCCCGTGTCCAACGCAACGCCCTTCGCAGTTGGGCGCTCGGCCCGGCTTGCGAGGTCGTTGTTTTCGGTGATGAACCCGGCGTTCGGGAGTGTTGTGAAGAGTTTGGCTTTCGTCAGGTTGCAACCGTCGACCGAACCCCTCTCGGAACCCCGCTGGTCAGCTATCTTTTTGAAGCGGTAGAACATGCCACCCAGACCGAACTTCTGGCTTTTGTCAATGCGGACATCATGCTGACAAGCGATCTCATAGCGGCGGTCGAAGCTGTGCAAAATCGGTTCGAACGTTTTCTGATGATAGCGCGGCGCTGGAATGTGGAGCTAGCGGACGATTGGGACTTTAAGTCTCCCTCGTGGGAAGCAAAGCTGCGCGCTTATGTTCGTGAGCACGGCACCATCGAGCCTTCTTACGGGGGAGTGGATCTTTTCGTTTACCGTCGTGGCTTGTGGAAACATCTGCAACCCTTTGCGATCGGGCGCACACGGTGGGACAGCGCTCTCATCTATGAAGCGCGCAAGCTGCGTGCTCCTGTGATCGAAACGACCAGGGTCGTCACTGCGGTCCACCCAAACCATGGCTACTCCCACGGTCCGCAAGACACCACGGGCGTGTTTAAAGGCCCCGAGGCTCTTCGCAATCAATCTCTCCTCGGGGGGGACGAGTTCATTTTTACCTCCCTCAACGCGACACATGTCCTTACGGAGTCTGGCATTCGTCAGAATCGGGTTTGGTTTCCTCCTTATTTGCTGCGACAGCTTGCGACCCTGCCGGCCCTTCATCCAAGGCTTCGCCCGCTCGCCCCAGTGGTGAGATTGCTAGCGCCCTGGTGGAGGAGACTTCGGCCGCGGAAGAAAAAACGGCGGAGCCAGTCGCTGCGCGCTACCCCCACAGTGCGCCAACAAACGTCGACCGGCTCCAAAAACTAATGATGATTTATCCAAATTTCTACCAAACTTGGGATGTCATTTCTGTCTTGCTCAGTAAGGAAATCAAACTTCGGTACCGGGGAACGACTCTCGGCATTCTCTGGTCCCTAGCCAATCCTCTGGCCTTTACCGCCGTCCTTTACATCGCGTTCAGACGCGTTCTCCAGGTCAATATCGAGAACTATCCACTCTTTATCCTTTCAGCACTTTTCCCATGGCAGTGGCTTTCAAATTCTGTAGGTAGCGCGTCGATGCTTTTTATCTCGAATGGCGCACTTATCAAAAGGCTCCCGTTTAACAAAGCCGCGCTCGCGGTTGCCCTGGTCCTGAACGATATGATCCACTTCTGCATAACGATCCCACTTTTCGCAGTGTTTCTCTTCATGTCGGGTGACCGCGGTCCTTCGCTAAATTGGCTGGTGGGCATACCCATTCTCCTAGCCACTCAGACGTTACTGACGTTGGCGATTGTCATTGTCATCGCTACCTTAAACGCCCTCTTGCGCGATCTCGACCAACTGGTTCGGGTGTTGCTCTTGCTTTTGTTTTACGTCACTCCAGTGCTGTATTCAGCGTCAATGGTGCCCAAAAATCTCGAATGGCTTCTGTTTGCCAATCCATTTTCTTCTTTAATGATCTCGTGGCGTGCGTTAATGATGGACAATGACCTAAGCCCCTATATTATTGTGGCCGTTGGCCACGCATGCCTATCTCTCCTTATCGCCATTCCAGTCTTCAGAAGAACAGAGTGGAAGCTGGCAGAGCTCGTATGAGGCAAGTCCTAATTCTTGAGAAGGTTACTAAAGAGTTCCGGACCTATCACCACTACCACGCTGGCCTGAAAGCACTTGTGTTAGATCCTCGTCAGATAACGCGGGATCGAGAGAGAGACAGGTTCTTAGCTATCAACGAAGTCTCCTTCGCCGTCTACGGTGGAGAGACGTTCGGCATCCTGGGTCGAAATGGAGCAGGAAAAAGTACTTTGCTGAGTTTGATTGCCGGTGTCTTGCGGCCGACTGCCGGCAAAATCTCAGTCCATGGGCGCATATCGCCTCTGCTCGAACTGGGCGTTGGTTTTACGCTAGAGCTTACCGGCGTCGAAAACATTCTTGTTAATGGAGTTTTGCTTGGACTTCGCAGAAAAGAAATCGAAGCTAAGTTGGATGATATCATCAGTTTCTCTGGGCTAGGTTCGTTCATCGACCAACCCCTCAAGACCTATTCCTCTGGAATGCAGATTCGCCTCGGGTTCGCGATCGCGATCCATGTCCAGCCCGATATCCTTCTTGTCGACGAGGTGCTGGCGGTGGGGGACGCAGAATTTCAAGAAAAATGTTTTGCCCGCATCGCGGATCTTCAAAGAGCAGGCGTAACCATCGTATTGGTGTCGCACAATTTGAACACCGTAGGGACGCTCTGCGATCGCGCGGTGTGGATCGACAAAGGCCGTATCGTTACGCTCGGGTCTCCGCAAGAGGTTGTTGCGTGCTATCAATCCGAAATCGCTCACCCCTCGGTAACTCAGGAATCAGGGAGTGTATCGGTGTAATTGAAGCCGCCGTGATTTAAATCTGGAGTCGGCAACACGTGAAAATCGCTTTCCTAAATCCCTGGAAAAATGCTGCCGAGAATCAAGCGTTTCGGTCTCTGCAGATTGCCGCCGGGCGCGTCGGACATGAGTTCATACATTGTTGTAACAGTGCCGACGTCGATGCCTGCGCCCCTGATTTTGTCCTCGCTGCCGCCTCCACACAGCCGAAGCTAAGCGATTGTCCCCATTACGGTGTGATCCATGAGCCAAGGGATCGATTCCTTGACAACCGGGCGTACTTTCAAAACCTGCTTTCCTATGACGGCTATTTTACCATCGCCGATTCGTTGGAGCGTTTCCTCCGTGATATTTCCTGCCGCATGGGTCGGCCAGAGGAGATTGGCTTCTACTATAACACCTGTCAGCGCCAGCAGCGCTCAGCCGACCTCGTTTCCTTGCTCCGCGACAGGAAATTGCTGCTCACCTATTTTGGCACAAACTGGGACCACCGGCGCAAGAACTTTTTTCGGATGTTAAGCGAGATCGACAACGTCCAGATCTGCGGTCCCACCCACTCCTGGCCAGAAATCCACCGAAAATCCTATGGTGGCTCCTTGGAATTCGATGGCGATGCGGTCCAGGCACGCTATGCGACCAACGGCCTCGGCTTATGTCTTGTCTCAGAGCTCCACTGCCGCGACGACGTTATCTCCAATCGGATCTTCGAGATCGCCTCAGTCGGCGCCATCGCCATCTGCTGTGACATGCCCTGGATCCGAAAGTATTTTGGCGACAGCGTATATTACATTGACCAGAATCTTGCCGACAAATCCCTCGTCCGGGCGATTCTCCGCTGCTGGGACGAAATCTATGACCGGCCAGAAACCGCGCTGGACAAAGCCCGGAGGGCGCGCGAGATCTTCGAACGGCGGTTCGCTGCTGAACTGCTAATCAATAATGCCGTCGAATACCATGAACGTGTCAGCGCTACCCGCCACGCCAAGCTTTCTCAGGGGAAAGCCTCCTATGAACCATTCATTTCCGTCATCATCCGCTGCGGCGGCCGCCCTATCGACCTGATCGGGCGAGGTCTGTTCTCTCTATCACAACAGACGTATGGCGAGTTCGAGGTCATCTTCGTACGCTACACAGACCTCGATCTGAGTCCCTTGCTTTCTGAGCCGCATGCCAATGTTCGCTCCATGAAAGTCGTAGACTGTTTAGGGGGCGGCCGCAGCGCTGCATTATGGGCTGGACTGTCCGCCATCACGGGTGACTATTTCGCTATGCTTGACGATGACGACTGGCTCTTCTCCAATCACTTTGAAAAGCTCTTTCAGCCTTTCCCTCAGGCGCCGAAAAGCCGGTTTTTCGTTTACTCGAGCTCCATCTCCCACTACGCGGAGCCCAAGCCCATCGAGGGTGGTCATGAAGATCATAGGAGTCTCTTATATGTTGAAAAAAACTATCTTGAAAAAAACACTCGGGATCTCAGCTCGGTCGGCTCGATGTTTGCCTCTAACAGCTTCGTGGCTTCGCGGGATCTCCTGAGCCCAGCGCTACTCTGTGATCCCCACATGTCCACCGCCGAGGACAGCTTTCTGATTCTTTCCCTATTGGAACAAGCCCGATCACACTTTTCCTATGCGGCTACCAGTGTTCATGAGCGTGGCCGTTCTGATCAGTCAGATTTTCATCAGCACCCCACCCGGTTCGAAGATGAATTGACGCTTCACATACGCCTCGGCGGTAGGCAGATATCTGCGCGCTCGGTAATCGATTTATGGGATGAGATATCTTCTTTTTGGAAGAATCGGCCCAGGAAAGAGGCCGTGCTGGAAACGCCGGACCGCATTATCTATCGTGTTCTCGATTGTCCCATTTCCATGGAACCGGAAAAGGATCGCGAATGCGTCAGCACGGGTTTTGACCTGAACGGGAGCAAGTTCTCCGTTGGCTCCCATGTCCGCGACTCATCCGTGGGTTCGGCTTGGGTCCAATGTCCGGAAGAGCCATGGGCCTACGGAGCTGAACTCTGCTTACATCTCCCGCACTCCACTGAGCCTGGCCACCTTCTCATCGCTGAGGTTATTGTGGAATGTGGCGAGATCGGTATAGGCCTCCTCGACATGTCTGAACGGGACTTCCTGATGAGAAAGAATCTCCAGCCAAGCTCCCGTATCCAGGAAGTGCATATTCCGATTGCGGACCTGCTTAACGTCAGTCGATTCATCCTGCAGAACTGGCAGAATCCAGGTGCAGCGACAGCCCAGATCCTGTCGCTGAGGATCTGTGGTGAGTAGTGCGGTGCAAGTGAGTTTGTGAAAGCTCGGTGTTTACTTTTGAAATTTAGCCAACACCGCGCCAGACCGGCTCCTCGACCAGTATCCGCCGGCAGAGCTTGCCGAAGCTGTACTGGGTCGAGATTCGATGCTGGAGGTAACGCGACACGTCGCGCCGTCGGCGGCCGTCGCCGAGATACAGATCCACCAAGCCGTTTAGCTCGTCGATGTTCCGGTACATCACCTGGTTGCCGACATCGCCAAGCGCCCGGTGGAAGTCCTCTTTGTAATCAAAGAGGATCAGACCACCGCAGGCCAGGCAGCCCATGACCTTGGGGGAGATCCCGGAGTTGTACCCCAGGTTGATGACGTCCACGATGACATCGCTGTTGATAAACAGAAGCGGTAGCTCAGTGAAGTAATCGAGGCTCTTGCGCACGCGAATATTATAATGGCTGCGCAGGGTGTCGGCGCTCTTGGGCTCGATGAAGTTACCGAAAAAATCGTATTCGTGCTTGAGGCCGCCGAGCACCGCCAGGCGCACGCGGGTGTTGCCGACCACTTCGATCTCGTCGTGGACGAAACTCCAGAAAAACGTGCAGTCCGGCGCAAGCCGGAGCTGCTCGCGGACGGGGCGGTTCAACTGGTCGATTTCCGCTGTTATCAGATCCCAAAGCGAATCGGTGAGCCGTTCTTGCTTACGGGCGAGCACGCGCTCCTCAATCTCCGTCAAAACAGGCTCGTCCCGGAACGGAAGCTCTTGGCTGGCCTGGAGGTAGACGTTGCCGGCGAAGGCGACCCTAGCGCGAAACGCGCTCCGATCGACCACGCGGTATCCATGTTTGACGAAGTTCGGGTAGGCCGGTTGGAGAAACACCTTGACTTTGTCTCGGGAGAGGATGCCTAGCCGATCGAAGGCCATCATGTGACCGCTATCGGGCGAGTAGTGATGGTACAGGGGATGATTCAAAGCCTCGCGAAGCTTCTGGATCGATCCTGTAGTGGACTGGGACGGTGTGTCCGGCAAGGGGCTGAGGCACCACTTCGGCAACTGGAGCAGGCCGTGGTCCCAGAGCATAATGACGGGGATCTGCAGGATGTCGCGGAAGATATTTTGACCTTGGGCGCTGCAACAAAGGAGGGCGTACAGGGCGTTCGGAAGCGCCATTGCCACATCCGGGTGAAACGACCGGAGCTCCTGGGTGACCGCTTTTACATAGTCCCGGTTCGGAAATATGAAGCCGCGAACGTCCAGCTCGAAAACAGCGGCGCCCATAGCGCGCAATTCCTCCGCCATCTCGGTGGCAAAATCGAAGTCCACGCCACCGAACGAGTCGAGAGGCGGACGCGTTGTGACAATGCGGAGTCCCGCCAGGGGCAGATTCAATGCTCGGAAAGGGGCTTTGCTTGGTGTGTTGGCGAAGCCGCCGTCTGAAACCGGCCGATCGTTGCCATTGCTGTTCATTTAGACAGGCTCACATCTTTGTCTTCGGGCTGTGACTGGGAAGTCTCAGTGCGAGACCGGCCTAGGAGTGCCGCCCATCCACGAGCCACCAAGTCGAGCAGCCCACGTCCTCCGATCACGGCTCTGGTCAGCCGGATGCCCAGCGGCCTGAGATCGCTAGACCAACCCATGGAGGCAGGGGTCCGAGGAGTTGCGATTCGAAACGCCAGGCTGAGGGATCCATCTGGGGGGATCACTTCAGCCGGCAACTCCACGGTTCGTTGGTGCGGTGTACGATCCGGTCCCATGGTCCATTCCGCCAGCATCTTACCGTTGGCAACGACCTCGACCGGAAGAGTGGGCGCCGTGGCATCCACCATGATTTCCGAGACAACCACTGAGAGCGACGTGGGTCCGTCGGGGCGGGGGTCCAGTCGCAAGGTGAGCGTGGCCTCGGTGCCTTCCGTCCAGCAGCCGTAGTCATCGCGCGCGCTCCATCCCGCCTCGAGGTACGGGGCGGCGTTGCCTTTCTCGGTGAAGTCGATGATCTGGCCCATGCGATAGACGGGGATCACCAGTGGCTCGATGCGCAAGCCGGTTAGCCGAAAGCCGAGTAGCCGGGTGTCGCCCGACCAGTTGAGCTGCCGCGGTGATCGGGGTGCCGGGATATGAAAGGCGATGCTCAAAGGGTGCCGCCGCTTCAAGACCTCGGGCTCCACTTTGACCTTTCGTTCCTGAGTTTCTCGAGTAGGGCCGAGCACCCATTTGCCGACATTCTCATCATTGAACAGCACATCCACCTCGAGACTGGGGAATTTCTCCGTGACGACAGCATCCGAGATGGTGAATACGGCACTCACGAGCTTGTCCAGCGGCACCTCTCCGAGGTACATGATGAGGGTGGCCTCAGGGCCTAAAGTCCACGCTCCATAGTTGTCCGGCGTGGCCCAACAGCTATCCATGTAGAAAGCTCCGCGCCCCTCGGCGGTAAAGTCGACGGGAGAACCGAGATGATAGTGGGCGTTCTCAATTTCGTAGAGACTCAAACTTTGGATCTTAATGCTGAGTTCACGCGGGTCCTCGCCGATCATCTCCTCCCCCCGATGCCGGGCAACGGCCGCGCACGACTGGGGGTTCTCGATTTCGAACACGAGACGGGTGAGCGGCTTGCCTGCGAAAAGCCGCTGCGGAAGGATCAGCCGGGAAGTGTAGCAGGCGTAGCGAGATACGGACAACCATTTCGCTATGTGCTCGCCCTCGAACCACACGTTCACACGAATCGGCAACTCCTCGGGGCCCAGAAACGTCTCCGTGACGTAGACGTGGGCGATTAGATCGGCCTCCACCGCCGGGTCGATCGACAACAAGACCACGGCCTCCGGCCCATCGATCCAGGTTCCCGTGTGGTCGGCGACGCCCCAGTTTCCATCCTTGTACAGGCTCGAGCTCGCCAGCGATGTAAAGTCAATCGAGTCTCCGGGAGCGAGCGGATGGGCCGACCCGTCCTGTACGTCGTAGCCGAAAAAGGATTGCATCGCCTCCTCGGTGAGCTTCCAGCGGTGCGACCGATACAAGCGCTCATCGCCAACCCGCGCGCGTCCTTTGCGCACGCGGGTGTTGTAGGGTGTCTTGGTGGTGAGCAGAAACTGCGACACGAATTGATCGAAGGGATGATGGTTGGGATTGACCACGAGGAAATCCGGCAGAGACGAGCTTGGCGTCGATCGAGATACCGTGTGACATTCCTCGGCGCAGGATGCCAAACATCGAGCGATTGCGCCCAGGCGATAGCGCTGGTCCCGCGGCCAGTCCGTGATTCGGGCCACGTTGGACGACGGGAGGCGCGCGGCGTCGAGGCCGAAGTCAAAGATCAGGACGTCGTGATTGATGATGAGCGAGCGGCTGAAGGACGGGTCTTCCGGTCCGTATTCAATTGCAGCCGCCACCCCGTCGGCCAGTTCTGGAAGGGGGGAACACATCAGGTCGGGCATCCAGCCCAGGGGCCGGCTAAACCCGAGATCGCGGAAACAGGTGGCGAGCAAGGTCAGCAGCCGAGGATTGTTGCCAATGTAGAGAAGCCGCACGTCGCGCGGGTAGACGGTGAGGTTGGCCGCGACGTAAGGGAGGACGTGCTCGGGGTGATAGAAGAGGTAGTTCCGCCCGTCGTTGGAGTCGGAGTGGTAGTCGCGATCTTGCCGGACCCCTAGCGTACGCTGGACCACGGACACGAACCGGGCCGGTGGCCCGCCACCGAAATCGATCTCCTCGATGGCATCCTCAGGCAGACCCCAGGAGTGTGACTGGTGCGAAGCGTAGGGGTTGTCGATGTTATACACGAACTCGTGGGGATCGCTCTCGATCCGAAAGTCAAGTCGATGGGCCAAGGTGCGCTCACGGGTGTGGTCGCAGTGGTATCCCTTGAGACGGTCCGCCAGGCTCCCGGTAACCCCATACAGATGAAACAGCCGCTTGCACATGTTGGAGTCCACGTGCCAGCCGTGGATCAACCGCTCATCGAATCCGAAGATGTCGAAAAGGGTCTGTCGAGGAAGGAACTGGGCGTCCCCGGGATTGTCGAAGCGCATGTACGGGTGCGCGAGCGTGACCTCGTTCAGGTGGAGCGCAGCCCCGAGTTGATTGCAGGCGCGGATGATCGCGGCTGGATCCATTCGGGGGAACGATTCCCAGAACGGCTCCGGTAGCTCGAACCGGGGAAGAATGTAGTAGCCGTCGGCAAGATCGCTCACGGCAGTCGTGAGATCGTACTCCCTGTTTCTCGGAACGAAGATCATGTCCGTGTTCGTGGAAAGAATCCAACGGTTTTGGGGGTTCGACCGGCGGACCCCGATGTTGCGGCAGATCGCCTCGAGTGCGGCGAGATGGGTACGGGTGCCGTACAGGCGATGGTGAACTTCGGGACGGACACGCAAGACCCGCAAGACCCACCTGGCACGGGGTGTCAGGGTGTCGTAGATCGCTTCGACGAACGTGGGCAGATCGTTCGGCGTGTTGTAGTCGACGAAGATGATCTCGTCGTGCTCGCCGGACAACATTTCGGCGATGCAGTTCAGGCTGATGGCCGCGCGTTTGTGGAGGTTGTAGCCGTACGAATCGTTACGTCCGTAGAGAATGACGGAGAGCATAGTTGGTGTAGTTCGGGACGGTCAGATCATGATCGAGGGAGACAGTATCCAATAACGATGCATGGTGTCAACTCCAACGTGATTTCACGGCTGAGGATGACATTTGCCGCGGCATGAGCTGCGGCACGGTGAGCACGGACCTCCCCGCCACGTATTCAGCTTACTCGTTCATTCCCAAACCCACACATCGTTTCAGGCGGAACCAGATCCGGCGTAGCTTCCAGAACTTACTGCTCTCCATGGACGTGATCCTTGCCAGAGCTTGCCTCGCCGCCTCCAGCGCCGTCCGCAGGCTCTGCCGAGTCTGTTCGAGCTCTGTCGAGGTGGCGGCGTGATCCTCCCGGGCTTGCCTCGCCTCCTCTAGGGTCGTCCGCAGGGTCTGCCGAGTCTGTTCGAGCTCTGCCTGTGCGGCTTGCTCCCTGGCTGCGTATTCGTCCCGCTCGCGCTCAATTTCAGCGGCGGCGTCCCGCAAGCAAGCAAGCTCGTACTCGGCTGCTGTGCATGCGGAGCTTGGCGGGAAAAACATCGGATCATGGGATTCGAATCGTCGAAGATACTCACGGTAAGTGAGCGGCTGCTCGATGGGACCTTGGGCTTGGGCGGCAAGCAGGTCCAGGATGCGCTCCACGTCACAGGAGTCGCCCAGCCTGTCTCTGAACCGGAGAGCGATCTCCGCCGCACAGTCCGGCAGGTTGAAAGCCGCAAAGATGCAGATCAGGTTCAGTAACTTCGCCAAGGGCAATTGCGCGGCGAATTCATCGTGCTCGTGCCTGCCGAGGTCCCGGACGTAAAGAGCATCCCCTAGAAGGGGGCGACCGAAATCGGTCTCGGCGGGGAAGTTCGACACATAGGGAGAGGGTAAGGCGGCGAGCGAGTACCGGCGGACGGTTGTACCAAACAATTCGAACCCGCGTGCTTTCATGAATCGGTCAACGTTGTGAAAGGTGTAATCGGTATCCGCGGCCGAACCGAAATAGCTCACTTCGATACCAACGCCAAGTACTCCCAGTGTCTCGAGGGCCGAATCAAAAGAATTCAAAATCTCAAAGTCGGGCCCATCGACGTCGATTTTGAGGAAATCGACGCTGTGGATCTCGCTGTCTTGGAGATACGCCGGCACCGCGATCACTTCCTTGGAAATCTTCGTGTCGGGCGCCAACATCCCTGCGTTCAGCGCGCCCATCTCCGGGGGCAATGTTTGCCGGCGAGATTTCATCAGCTCAAGCGACTTCACAACGCTCAGACGAGTCCACGGGTTACGTTCCAAGGGGTCGCGGCCCGCTTTCCTTAAGCTAAAGGGATGGTTTGCGGGCAGACCGGCGAACGCCGCCAGATACTGGACTCCGGGATGTGTTTCTAAGCTTCGGAGCCGCTCGATCTCGTCAACATTCGGGTCGATTGCCAGGGCTCGCAACCGTGGCCCAAAACCTCTCCAGACCGCGTCGATCCCTCCGCTACAACCGATGTCGATCAGCATGAACTCGCTTAGCAAAGGTGCCTCGGACAGGTAGCCGATTACCGGTACGTAGTTGGCAGTTCCTTCCATCGCTCACTTCGGCTCGGGGCCGAGTTTTTGAATACCACGCCGCGAAGTCTCGTCAAGAGTCGTTGCGGCATTTTGTTTTAGGAGCGAAAGGCTCCGTAAGGACACGAATTGCACACAGGGAGATGCTGGTCTGTGTTCAGTGTACGCCGGACTAGTTTAAACCCGTCGGCGTTGTACGCCTGCTGCACCGGCATATCCTTCAAGTTTGACCGCCTCTCACCGGGCACATTCTCCATATAGCAGCAGATCGAGAGGTCAAGCGAGTGCTGGAACACGCTCAAGGTAGTATAGACCATGGGACAGTAGATTCGGCTTGGCTTGTATAGCCCAGGGGTCCCACTTTTCTCCGAGTCAAGGCCGGACGCCTGCGGCGATGAGGTTTCCACGCTCCCGGATATTGTTTCGGGCGCCACCGCCGGCCGCACCGTTTGTGTAACCTCCTGATTTTTCTCTGCGGACTCTCCTATTGATGGCTCTTCAAGCCCCGCCGAAAGGCCCAGCTGTCCATACCGATAAATGGCCCTTACGGGCGTATCGTCCGCACCTTGTCGAACGATGACGTCAATTAACCGGTCCTTTGCCAAGGCAAACTGGAACCGAGTGCTTCCTGACTGGAGTTCCTGTTGAACGATGAATTCATTTTTTTCAATATCCAATATCCCGCCGTAAAGCTGGCCGGAAGAGATGTCGATTTGCAAGTTCAACATGTATTCGCCGCCAGGGAGCTCAAGGCGAGGGGTGCGAAGAAGATAGGCCCAGCGACATGATTGCGGAGTCCCACGAAAACTCACCCCCTCGCTCTCGTTTCCGGTAGCCTCGCAGTACCTTTCATGGGGCACAAATACGACTTGCCGGTTGTTCACCCGGATACAAAGCGCTTCCCACTTCGGGTTATTATAGGTCGTCGGGACCGAACCCGCTTGGAAAACTGCCGCGCTCTGCTCATCTGTCGAAAGCTGGATCGGGTTGGAGCGAAGCGATGGACTGACGGGTAAGAGCCACTGATCGGGGCTAGCGATAATACGAAAACCCATCCTGCGATACAACACGATGGCCTTCGTAGCCTTCTCCACGAGTTCGCGGGCATTGGGCAGACGACCACACCAAAGGTCGAGGTACTGATCGGTTCGACCGAAACCCCAGTCTGGGCTCGTAAGTGGCAGGAGCGCGTTAAGCTGGAAGTTCTCGATCCCCTTTTTTACGAAGAGATCAAGAAACTGCGGGACTTCCGGCAAGGAGTGTCGAGTAATCGCCATTGACACCTTGAGGAGACCAGGTGACGTCTCGGGAAGATTACGCCAGTCCGGATCAGCCAATATGTTTTCAATATTGGCCACTACTCGATCAAATGTGCCTGGTTTAGAGCCCATGGCGATCTGGTGGGTTTGGTCCGTGGCGGCGTTGACCGACACCTGGATATGGCTGATTCGCAATGACTTCAACAACTCCCAGCGATGGCCGGACAGCAACCAGCCGTTGGTAATAATCTCCAAGTGCGCGACCGGGTTCAGGTGCTTTTTAATCTCCGTGGCGATTTCCTCGAATTGCGGATGGGCCAAAGGCTCGCCGAGACCCTGCAAGCTAATGCAAACGGCATAGCGAAACGCGTCAGCAAAATGTTCCACCTCATGCACGGCGAACGCCTTCGGACTGGGCACCAGAGGTGAGCTGCAGAAGGTGCATATCGCGTTGCACACCTCCGTCATAGGAATCGTGATGTTCCATGGATAGGAGGTAAGCTCCTCCACGCCGTGCTCGTACTCCCAGAGATTCACCGCGTAGTTGGCCCAAACTTCCGCGCCCTCTACCGGTTGGCCCAGATAGTGTGCGCGCAGCGCCTCTCGGTCGTATCGGCGAATATGTTCCATAAACGCTGTGCGCTCGTAGACCAAGGGATTAGGGGACAGCTGCTCTATGGAGCGCACTCTGTCCAGCGACACCGAAGAAAGTTTCAAGAGCATCCCAGGATCGATTCGGAATAGTCTTCGCCACATGGACCTCATATATCCACCTCAGTTCACGTTTGGCCTCTCCGGATGAATGGCAAGCCAATAAGCAACAGTGAAGACCAAGAGGCCGCTCGTCCTCATAGGATTGTTATAAAATTCCGTTCCGGCTTCCATTTATTGCATATCCAAATAGCCCTTGTATACTCTCTCTACAAATTTTTAACACGTTTCCTTTCTCTTTTCACAAATCCGTACAAGGACTACTTATTTACTGACACGGTTAAGAATCACGATGGATCTGTGGGGAACAACTTCTCGGCCCCGACGCCCGTTAAGAAGGCAACGCTGGCACCAATCTGGGAACTATTGCGAGGTTTCAAACGCACTTGGAATACCCCTTTCTAAGAATGCTTAGTGATTTGAACACCGCATCGAGTTTGAGGTTTGAGAGCGGGCCGGCTACGCGCGGCCGCCGGTCTTCGTAGGGTCCGGGTATGCGTTCGAAACTTCGCAAATTCGGTTTTTATTTGATTCTCGTAGTTTTTGCGTTTGTTGCGACGCTCTTTGTCGGCGAGCTTGGTGTCACGGTTTATCATATCGTCCGTGACGGCAAGTATATTTCCCCGGGCGAACGGCTTGCAGCCGAGAGGAACGCTTACGTCGAGGCGGCTCGTGCACAGACACCGAGCGCCTGCGGCTATGGAGATAGCCTTATCGCCCACCCCTATTTGGCATTCGTGCAGACGGCTCTGGGACCCTGTGGTTTCGGTTATGCCAACAGCAAGAGTTTGCTCGGTAAAGAGTTTCCCGACAGGCCACGGCCTAGAACCGGTATTATACTTGTCACCGGTGGCTCTGTTGCCGCTCAGTTCGTCGGCTATGACCGAAAAATAGAGAGTCCGCTCGAACGAATTCTTAACGCGGAGTTCACCGGTGATCGTTTCGACCGGTTCATCGTTCTTAACGGCGGACGCGGAGCATGGAAGCAACCCAACCAGTACATTTTTTTCGGACTTTACGCGGACATTCTTACCGGAGTCATCACTCTCGACGGCTTCAACGAGCACTATATGATCAACTCTCGACGGAGATTCGAAGAGCCTGCCAGCCTCTATTTCCAAGTCGTTGAGCGCCAAGATCCTCGTGTGACCACGGCTCCGCTCACCTTGGCCGCGCTCAAGCTGGACGCCGACCTTTACCGATTCGCTTCCCGTCATGCCATCTTCCAGGTGTCAAATCTTGCCTATTTCGTGGTTGATGTTGTACGCAGAACGCTACGGCGCTACGCCTCCCACACACCAAAGCTCTCGATTCCCGCTGAAGACGATTGGGTCAAGGCCTCGTATGCCCAGATGTTTGCCTTGCACGATGAAATGACGCCAGAGGAAAGCAAAATCTGGTCGCTGCGGCAATATGAAAAATACATTCGTCTGATGCATGGGGGCGCCGAAGCCCTGCGCATTAAGAGCCTTTTCCTCATTCAACCGATCCCTGGTTTGGGAAAGTCTCTCACGGAGAATGAAAGGGTTTTCGCTCGGGGCACTGACCGGGAACTGTACAAAGAGATGACCGACCATGTGGTGGGTCTGCGCGAACAGTTTGGGATCCCGGTCTACAGCTTGCTCGACGTGTTTCAAGACACGAAGGAAGAGATCTACAAAGACCACGCTCATGTCAATGACCTAGGTGATGAGATCATGGCCCGGCGAGTGGCAGATTTGATTGCGGAGGTTTGGGGCTGGCCACGCAAGCGAGGGCAAAAACCTGCCACAGCAGAGCCGCACCTCAATGTTAAATGATAGGGTATGCAGCCCTGGCAACGCGGCAAATGATTCTGGACTTTATTGCTTGTTTCCGCTGTTTCGCATTCAACCTAGGTAATTCATTGATACGACGCTATAGCCGCCACTTTAGAAATCTCAGATATGGCTCCGTAGTTTTTTCCCCATCGCAACCGAATAACCAGAGCGGGCCGGCTACGCGTGGCCGCCGGTCTTCGTAGGGGTCCGGGTATGCGTTCGAAACTTCGCAAATTCGGTTTTTATTTGATTCTCGCAGTTTTTGCTTTTGTTGCGCCGCTCTTTGTCGGCGAGCTTGGTGTCACGGTTTATTATATCGTTCGCGACGGCAAGTATATTTCCCCGGGGGAACGGCTTGCAGCCGAAAGGAACGCTTACGTCGAAGTGGCTCGGGCGCAGACACCGAGCAAAGGCTGCGGCTATGGAGATAGCCTTATCGTCCATCCCTATCTGGCTTACGTGCAGGCGGCTGTGGGACCCTGTGGTGTTGGCTATGCCAACAGCAAGAGTATGATCGGGAAGGAGTTTCCGGACAGGCCGCCGCCTAGAACCGGTATCATACTTCTCACCGGTGGCTCGGTAGCCGCCCAGTTTATCTGGGATAACCGGCAAGAAGAAAGTCCTCTCGAACGTATTCTCAATGCCGAGTTCACCGGTGATCGTTTCGACCGGTTCATCGTTCTTAACGGCGGGCACGGAGCATGGAAACAACCCAACCAGTACATTTTTTTTGGACTTTACGCGGATATTCTTACCGGAGTCATCACGCTCGACGGCGTCAACGAGCACGATCGGATCGCCTCTCGGCAGAGATTCGAAGAGCCTGCCAGCAATTATTTCCAAGCCGTTGAGCGCCAAGATCCCCGCGTGACCACAGCTCCGTTCACAATGGCCGCGCTCAAGCTGGACGCCGACCTTTACCGATTCGCCTCCCGTCATGCCATCTTCCAGGTGTCCAATCTCGCTTACATAGTGGTCGATGCCCTACGCACGGCCCTGCGGCGCTACGCATCGCGCACACCAAAGATTTCAATCACCGCTGAAGACGACTGGGTCAAGGCCTCGTATGCACAGATGTTCGCCTTCCACGATAAAATGACGCGGGAGGAACGCAAGATCTGGTCTCTGCGGCAATACGAAAAATATATTCGCCTGATGCATGGGGGAGCCGAGACCCTGGGCATTAAGAGCCTTTTTCTCATTCAACCGATCCCAGGTTGGGGAAAGCCTCTCACGGAGCGCGAAAGGACATTCGCTCGGGGCACTGACCAGGCACTTTACAAAGAGATGACCGACCACCTGGTGGGTCTGCGCGCGCAGTTTGGGATCCCAGTGTACAGCCTGCTCGACGTGTTTCGAGGCACGAAGGAAGAGATCTACAAAGACCAGGCCCATGTCAATGAATTAGGCAATGAGATCATGGCCAGACGAGTCGCAGATTTGATTGCGGAGGTTTGGGGCTGGCCACGTAAGCGGGTGCAACAGCCTGCCACAGAAGGCTTGAGAAACGGACCACCTTGACTCGGGGGGTCAATATCCTGGGTTTGCTACCGTGAAAGCCATCGGAAGAAGGTAGCCTAAGCTAAACTCTTCTCGTGGATCGTCGGAACCCCTAACAGTCAAATCATTTCCATCAATGATCTACCTGCGAGTTGCGCACTACCCGAACTGGGAGCAACGGGGTGTTGGCGTGTGGACAAGAGATCAGCGAGTCTGCCTGCGGGACGGAGTATCAAGCCTTTGCCTTTGTTGCGGAGTGGGAAGTCTGGTAGGAACACAAGTTGTACTGATCCTGACTTTACGGCGGATAATAGCTGTATGGGGACCAATCGACAAGTAGGTGGATATGAGTGATTGTAAGGGTCGGAGATGACAGGGCTGCCCCGTGGGCCAGCGTTTCAGGGGTTCGGGTCTGGCGGATCAATCAGACTCATCCGCTTTGTGTTGAATCCGGATTTTAGAGAGAGGAAGTTTGTGGTACTGGATGTGGTGGGAGCAAGGACATAGTAGTGTCGGGCAGGGAGACAGCAGGACTTGCGAGAGGGCCGGCGTTTCAGCTTTTTGACGGAGGTGGAAACTTGCTAGTGACGCAGTTTGTTCTCAACTCAGATAGGATTCTCGTTCAAACCCAATTCGTGCTCAATCCGGATTTCTAGAGTGCGGTCCAGGACAATGATACGACGCTGGGTTTTTATTTTTGCTACGGTTCATATTCTGGCTGTGAGCTCCACAAACGCGCAGACCGGCAAGGATGGACCCATGGCCAAACTAACCCACAACCTGGTCCTTCTATATGCGCAGCATGCTGCTCCTCTGGCACAACGTAGCGCGGCGCCATTCAGCTCCAATGACTCTTTGGTCACACTGGTCGATGATCGAGTCCTGGTTGATGCCGTGGCGTCTGGGGACGTAAACGTTCTCAAATCCGATTTGGTTTCCCTCGGAATGCAACAGGTCGTCTCCTTTGGCCGCATTGTTTCCGGTCAGCTGCCTATATCTGCCATTCCTGCCGCGGCGGGACTCGCAAGCCTAAGATTCGCGCAGCCTTCGGCGGCAATGACTAATGTGGGGATAGTGGCAAGCCAAGGCGACCAAGCTATGCGCGCTAACATAGCCCGAACGATGGTCGGAGTTGATGGGACCGGAATTAACGTCGGGGCGCTTTCAGATAGCTTCAATTGTTTGGGCGGCGCTGCGGCGGACGTGGCCAGTAACGACCTTTCGCCAGTAACTGTCATCCAGGAGATTTCGAACTGCGCTGACGCCACCGACGAAGCTCGGGCTCTGCTGCAAATCGTCCATGACATCGCCCCGGGCGCCAATCTTTCTTACGCAACAGCATTCAACGGAATAGCTTCTTTCGCTGCGAACATTCAGGCCCTTGCAGCAGCCGGAGCGAAGGTGATTGTTGATGACGTATTGTATTTCGCCGAGCCGATGTTCCAGGATGGCATCATCGCCCAGGCGGTTAACAGCGTTGTCGCTGGGGGCGTTGCTTATTTCTCTGCGGCAGGAAATCAAGCACGGCAGAGCTATCAAAGCGTCTTTAGGGCGGGTGATTTTTTCGCGGATGGTGCCTTTCCTTCGACTCTCGGCGCGCCTTCCTTCCTCGGTGGTATTGCACACAATTTCAATTCCAGTGGCGGCAAGAATCATTTCCAAAGCATCACGATTCCCGGGCTGACTACCCTTCGCTTCAGTCTTCAATGGGACTCGCCGTTTTTCTCGGTCAGTGGCTCCCCAGGAACCGAGAATGATCTGGACATCTACCTGTTGGATGCCTCTGCGACCCAAGTCCTTGCTGGTAGCGCATTTAATAATGTCGGAGGCGATGCAGTCGAGGTCCTTGGAGTGCGTAACAATGGGACAGCTCCGGTTACTGTCAAGCTCATGATTGTGAAGCATTCGGGCGCAGACCCGGGCTTGATAAAATATGTCTACTTCGGGCCTGCTACGATAAACGAATTTGATACGCGGAGTGGGACGATCTTTGGCCACGCAAACGCTGTGGGTGCCGAAGCGGTGGGGGCTGCTCGATACTCTAACACCCCCGCCTTTAGTGTTTTTCCGCCGATCTTGGAGTCCTTCTCTTCATCCGGGGCGACTCCCATTCTTTTTGACCTAGCGGGCAACCGGCTTGCGACGCCTGATTCCCGTTCCCCAAAGCCAGAAATTGTAGCTCCGGATGGTGTCGATACGACATTCTTCGGCTCCGATACCGATGGGACTGGATTCCCGAATTTCTTTGGGACCTCCGCCGCGGCGCCTCATGCGGCAGGCGTGGCTGCGTTGCTTTTGGAAGCTAAGCCGACCCTGGCTCCGTTCAAACTTTATGCGGCCCTCGAAAAAACGGCCATCGATGCGGGGCCACCGGGTTTCGACAGCGAGTCGGGATTTGGTCTCGTTCAAGCGGACGCAGCCCTTGAATCTCTTAGAAATCACCCCGCGGGTGACTTTGATGGTGATGGCAGGAGCGACATAGGAGTTTACCGCGACGGGGCATGGTTTATATTTCGCTCTTCGGATCGAGGAGCGACAGTAACGGGTTGGGGAGGGCTAGCCCAAGACATACCGGTACCCGGAGACTACGATGGGGATGGGAAGGCCGACATTGCGGTATACCGGGACGGCACGTGGTATATACTGCGCTCTTCGGATGGGGTAGCGACCGTGACGACTTGGGGAGGTTTAGCACAGGACGTACCGGTGCCAGCGGACTATGACGGGGATGGGAAGACGGACATTGCAGTGTATCGCGGTGGGGGTTGGTTTATTGTTCGATCTTCGGATGGAGCAGTATTCGTTGTGGGTTTTGGAGGGCTAGCCCAGGACATACCGGTACCCGGAGACTACGATGGGGATGGGAAGGCCGACATTGCGGTATACCGGGACGGCACGTGGTATATACTGCGCTCTTCGGATGGGGTAGCGACCGTGACGACTTGGGGAGGTTTAGCACAGGACGTACCGGTGCCAGCGGACTATGACGGGGATGGGAAGACGGACATTGCAGTGTATCGCGGTGGGGGTTGGTTTATTGTTCGATCTTCGGATGGAGCAGTATTCGTTGTGGGTTTTGGAGGGCTGGCCCAGGACATACCGGTACCAGCGGACTATGATGGAGACGGGAAGACGGATATCGCGGTGTACCGGGATGGGATCTGGTATGCTTTGCGTTCCTCAGACGGTGTGCAGACGGCGATAGCATGGGGCGGAGCACCACAGGATATACCGTTAAATTGGTATTGGCGTCCAAAGAACTAATGTAACTCGTTCAAACCAGGTTTCTGCTAAATCCGGATTTCCAGAGCGATTGATTCCCGCGAGTGTGTCGCCTTCCCAGTTTTAGTAAAAAGCTTCCGAAACAAAATGGTCCTTTCAAAGGATCAGTGACCAACGGCACGTACCGTATCGAGTCGAGAGAGGGAAAGGTGTAACGCTCGCATAGTTCTAACACACAAAACATAGTTTTTCCTAGACGTATCTGCAGGTGTAAAGTAAAATATGAATCATTAATCTTTTACAGGTAGACCGGAGGATCAGTCTTTTATGAAAGAGCGACTGGCGGCTTGGACGTGGGTCGTCGCTGTATCGATTATAGTCTTCGCAATTTCGCCCGCTCATGCGGGGGGCATTCTGTACTCTATTTCTCGTGATGATGACTTACTTAGGCGAGTCAATCCTTCAACCGGGACCACAATATCGAGCGTGGCAATCACGTTGGCGGGAAGAGGGGTCTCATTTGGGAATGGGCTTGCCACTCACCCGATGACCGGAAAGCTCTTCGCCCTGCTCAAATTGGATGGTCAAACTGGACGGCAGTTGGTGACGATCAACCCTACTACCGGCGTTGCCACAAGTATTGGTGATACCGGGGATCAGTTTGCTGGACTAGCCTTCAATTCAAGCGGAACCCTATATGGCGTAATAGGTGACAAGAAAAACGCTGCTGGGGGAGGCTTACCGGCCGAGACTCTGTTCATGCTGAACACTTCGAACGCTGCGCCCACACAAGTGTTGGTTTTGGGGCGTGGTAACGACGGAGAAGCAATTGGTTTTAATCCCAATGACGGTCTCATCTATCACGCATCCGGAAACGATACAGGAGGGGATGGCTGTCAGCCGTTTAATCCGTCTATCTGTGTAGAGATCTTTGAATCGATAAATCCCAATACTCTTGCAGTAACGAATCTCCCGCTCTCAGGTGATTACACGCCATTGTCGGAAAATTATGTCGAAATATCAGCGATGACCCATGACTCTGGCAATGTTTTGCTACTCGCAGACATCGATCAAAATTTCTATAGAATCACCAGTACGGGTGTCGTGACTTTTGTGGGCAATATGGATCACGTTTCAAAAGGGCTTGCCTTCATTTCCAAGCCCTCTATTGACTTTGATGCAGACGGCAAAAGCGATATTGGAATCTACCGGAATGGAATCTGGTATATTCTCCGATCCTCGGATGGCGGAGTAACAATAACGGAATGGGGTGGGTTGGCGCAGGACATACCGGTACCCGGAGACTACGATGGGGATGGAAGGACAGACATTGCCGTGTATCGAGGTGGTGGATGGTTTATTTTACGATCCTCAGACGGTGGGATGACAGCGATAGGTTTTGGTGGGTTGACGCAGGATATACCGGTACCTGGGGACTATGACGGGGATGGGAAGGCGGACATTGCCGTGTATCGAGGCGGTGGATGGTATATTTTACGATCTTCAGACGGTGGGGTGACAGCGATAGGTTTTGGCGGGTTGGCGCAGGATATACCGGTACCTGGAGACTACGATGGGGATGGAAAAACAGACATAGCGGTGTATCGAGATGGCTTGTGGTTTATTCGGCGTTCTTCAGACGGTGTGCAGACTGTGGTGGGTTGGGGAGGGACGATGCAAGACATACCGGTGCCGGCGGACTATGATGGGGATGGAAAAAACGACATAGCGGTGTATCGAGGAGGACTATGGATTATCCTGCGGTCCTCGGATGGAGGAGTGACCGTGATGGGATGGGGTGGGGTACAGGACATGGTGGTACCGGCAGATTACGATGGGGATGGCAAGACAGACATTGCGGTATACCGAGACGGCTTGTGGCTTATCTGGCGTTCTTCAGATGGGATGCAGACCGTAGTGGGTTGGGGAGGACTAGCGCAGGACATACCACTAACTAAGTGTAATTATTTCTATCCAAGCTGCGTCCTGAATTAGTCTGTCCGTATGCCCGCGGCAGCGAAGACCGGACATCAATAAGATTCTTTATGGCTCCAAGACTGGCATCATCACCATGATGCTTGTCCTCTTAGGACTCGGATTCGGGTTTGTTCATCGCGTCGTTAACACCGCAGAGATCCCAGGGGCTATTGTTAGTCTGTCTGACCCCCAAACGGTGCGGGACAAGAAAAATGAACTATCCAGACAGGGCGGTCAAAATCAGACCGCTGTGGCAAACCGAATAGCACTCAATTTATTCGAGGATGTTTTTTTCTTGAGAACATCTTGCCATGAGTGCGACAGTCTGATTAATTTGAAAATCTTTCACGTTTCCCAGCCAGCAGACTAGCTTCAATTTATCATCCATTTAATCCAGTTAGTAATATCAAACCGGGCAGATCGGGATCAGCCGCAGTTGGCTTCTTTCTCGTTATATCTAGCATTGTCCGGCCGGCACTAGAAATTCACCGGCTCACGGGTCTCGAGGCAGGGGAAGATTGTTGCCGACTGAGTCGAGCGACTTCTACGGCCCTAAGTCTTGGATTTGGGAAAGCACGATTTCGTCGATCGTTGATCAAGTTTGTAGGCTAGAGCCTTTTCGAACTGTGTTTGTCTTTGCTGAATCATTATGGATTTATGAGGTTTTGAGGCAGTCACCGCACGGTATAGTATTTGCGTGACCCTCCCGGGATCACGCGCGTCCTTTACTTCAAGCAGCGAAATAATTCCTCGCGAGATCGAAACACGTTGATCGGCTGACAAAGGCAAACCACCTGAAAAGGTGGGACGCAAAGCCACTGGCCTAAAGCCTGAGTATCGGGCTACGGTAGCAGGGTTGCCAGGCGAGCACGAGTCTTCTTTAGGCTTCGTGATACGCAGCAGCCTGAGGAGGACAAAGTGAGTTTTAATCGGAAACTTCTCAAATATTTTATCCTGATTTTCCTCTTCCTTCTTACGGCTCTGACCTGGCAGAGCCAAGCCAGCGCCGGCCAACTCCAACTAGCTTGGACCGATAATTCCAATAATGAAGATGGTTTCAAAATCGAACGAAAGTTGGGCACAACGGGAACGTTTAGTCAGATTACCACCGTGGGAGTCAACGTCACTTCTTATATTGATGCAAATCTCACCGATGGAGCTACTTACTGTTATCGGCTGGCGGCTTTTAACTCAGCCGGCACTTCAGCCTACAGCGCTGAGGGATGCGCCACCGTAAAATCGACGCTATCAATAACCAAGATCGGCAGCGGAACGGTAACCAGCAGTCCAGCTGGTATCAATTGTGGCAGCGACTGCTCGGAGCCTTACCTTAGCAGCACGATAGTCACTTTGAGCGCCACTGGTGCAGCGGGTTTCGTGTTCGCCGGTTGGAGTGGCAACTCCGATTGTACCGATGGTTTGGTCACTATGAATTCGAGTAAAACGTGCACCGCGACATTTAACGCTGCATCTCAAACGTTCGCACTTACTGTCAAACTAGTAAAAGCAATCACCGGCGCTGGGACCGGCAATGGCACTGTGACCAGCAATCCCGCAGGGATTAATTGTGGTAACGACTGCTCCGAGTCTTACACGGCCGACACCGCAGTCGTTCTGAATGCCGTCCCGGCAGCCGGCTCCACCTTTTCCGGCTGGAGCGGTAGTGGTTGCAGCACTGGTTCGGTGACCATGAACGGCAATAGAACGTGTACGGCTACCTTCAACGCTGTAGCTGTGCAGACGTTTGGCCTTTCTGTAAAAAAAGCAGGGACCGGCACTGGGACTGTCGCCAGCAGTCCCGCCGGTATCAACTGCGGCAGCGACTGCTCGGAGTCTTACACGACCGGCACCGTAGTCGTTCTAAATGCCATCCCTGCGGCCGGCTCGGTCTTTTCTGGCTGGAGTGGCAGTGGTTGTAGCACCGGGTCGGTTAGTATGAGTGGGAGTAGATCCTGCACGGCGGTGTTCAACAGCCAAGCCATCCAGGTCGCCCGGGTCGGTATTTTTCGTCCCAGTATTAGTGGATGGTATCTGGATAACGGTAATGGTGCTTGGGACGGATGTGGAGTGGATGCCTGTTTCGCGTTCGGAACGTTAGGGGATGTGCCGGTGCCACGCGATTACGATGGGGATGGGACGGTAGACGCTGCGGTATATCGCGATGGCATGTGGTATGTTCTTCGATCATCAGATGGTGGGGTGACAGCGGTGGGGTGGGGCCTGGGCGAAGATAAGCCGGTGCCGGCAGACTATGATGGAGACGGAAAGGCAGATATCGCGGTATATCGCGATGGCATGTGGTACGTTCTCCGGTCAACCGACGGGGGTGTGACAGTGAGGGGTTGGGGCTTGGCCCAAGACGTACCGGTGCCGGCAGACTATGATGGAGACGGAAAGGCAGATATCGCGGTATATCGCGATGGCATGTGGTACGTTCTCCGGTCAACCGACGGGGGTGTGACAGTGAGGGGTTGGGGCTTGGCCCAAGACGTACCGGTGCCGGCAGACTATGATGGAGATGGGAAGGCCGACATTGCGGTGTACCGAGGTGGCTTATGGCTTATTCTTCGGTCATCGGATGGAGAGGCGACAGTGAGGGGATGGGGTGGAATGACGGAAGATATCCCGGTGCCGGCGGATTACGATGGAGATGGGAAGAAGGATATCGCAGTATATAGAGACGGAGGATGGTTCATATTGAGGTCCTCCGATGGTGTTCCGGTAGTGATAAATTGGGGAGCAGCAGGGGATGTACCGATCAACTGATCCCTTAAAATATGAGTACCTTGGAGCCCTTGTTGCTCTAATTGGAACCGCTTGTAGGTGATTCGAATATCAGCATTGCTCTCTTTGCCTTCCGTGTCCCGACGCCGAGGTGACGGACCCGCCTTCGCTAAACTAGCTGCGCCGCCGACTTTACTGACGCTGGGACGACCCGAATAAGAAAAGAGCCCTTCGCGCGAACTCGATTACACCGGCTCGCTTGTTTGACATCCAGATCGCGGGCACGATACTTTAAAATCTTCGGCGGTTATAACATAAAGCTAGCAACCTGTTAGCTAGCTGTTATCACCGCCGCTATCCAATGATTCCGACAAGGCCGCTGCTGTTTCTGTTCTTGAGCCATATTTTGGTCCCAATACCTTCAGCCATTGGGCAGACACTCAACGATCCTAAGCTTCACGTTCGAGAGTTAGTCTCCGGGCTAGTTGAGCCGACGGCGCTGGCTTTTATCGCTCCAGGGGACATCTTAGTACTGCAGAAAAGCGACGGTCGTGTGCGGCGTGTCATAAACGGAGTGCTTCAACCTGGTCAGGTCCTCGATGTGGCAGTTGACAGTCTGTCCGAGCGCGGACTTGTAGGAATAGCTCTCCATCCAGAATTTCCGGCAACCCCTTTTGTCTATCTCTACTATACCCAGAGCAGCACGGCAGGTGATACCTCAGGCTCTCCTTTGGCAAATCGCGTCTATCGTTATACATGGAATGGGAGCGCTTTGGTTAGTCCTAGTTTGATCTTGGATCTGCCGGCGATGCCTGGTCCAAACCATAATGGTGGCACCATGAATTTTGGTCCTGACGGCAAGCTTTATGTCGTGATCGGTGAACTGAACCGTGACGGGCAGTTGCAAAACTTTTCCACCGGTCCGGCGCCGGACGACACGGGTGTGATCTTTCGGGTCAATGATGATGGCAGTACTCCTAACGATAACCCTTTCTTCGCTCTCGGAGGAAATTTGGCAAGGTATTACGCCTATGGAATTCGCAACGGCTTTGGCCTCGCTTTCGATCCGCTCACTGGCGAACTGTGGGACACAGAGAACGGGCCAGACAATTACGATGAGATAAACCTCGTACTCCCCGGCTTCAATAGCGGATGGGAGCAAATCATGGGGCCGGACTCACGAGATCCTCAAGGCGTTGGGAATCTGGTTCAATTCTCTGGATCGCACTACGCTGACCCGAAGTTTTCGTGGTTGGACACCGTAGGGCCCACAGCCTTAGTGTTTTTAGACTCTGCGCGATTGGGCGCTGAATACCAAAATGATCTCTTTGTAGGAGATATCAAAAATGGGAATCTATATCGGTTTAGGGTGAATGCCGCGCGGGATGGGTTTGATTTTACAAGCCCGGGACTTTCAGATTTGGTGGCTGACAGCAATGTGGAGTTTCAAGAAGTTCTGCTGGGCACAGGATTCGGTGGCATCACAGATCTAAAACTTGGGCCTGATGGTTTACTTTATGTCTTGTCGTTCGGGCTAGGCAAAATCTTCGTAATCTCGGGTCAGCCAACCGCCGTTGACTTTGACGGAGACGGTGAGAGTGACATTGGAGTGTATCGGAACGGAGGCTGGTTCATTCTTCGGTCTTCGGACGGTGGAGCGACAATAAGGGGATGGGGAGGGTTGGTTCAGGATCTCTCGATGCCAGCGGACTATGACGGGGACGGAAAGGCGGACATCGCGGTGTACCGAGGCGGGTTGTGGTTGATTCTTCGTTCGTCGGATGGAGGGGTGACGGTGACGGGCTGGGGGGGAGGACAGGACGTGGCTGTGCCGGCGGACTATGACGGGGACGGAAAGGCGGACATCGCGGTGTACCGAGGCGGGTTGTGGTTGATTCTTCGTTCGTCGGATGGAGGGGTGACGGTGACGGGCTGGGGGGGAGGACAGGACGTGGCTGTGCCGGCGGACTATGACGGGGACGGAAAGGCGGACATCGCGGTGTACCGAGGCGGGTTGTGGTTGATTCTTCGTTCGTCGGATGGAGGGGTGACGGTGACGGGCTGGGGGGGAGGACAGGACGTGGTTGTGCCGGCGGACTATGACGGGGACGGAAAGGCGGACATCGCGGTGTACCGAGGCGGGTTGTGGTTGATTCTTCGTTCGTCGGATGGAGGGGTGACGGTGACGGGCTGGGGGGGAGGACAGGACGTGGTTGTGCCGGCGGACTATGACGGGGACGGAAAGGCGGACATCGCGGTGTACCGAGGCGGGTTGTGGTTGATTCTTCGTTCGTCGGATGGAGGGGTGACGGTGACGGGCTGGGGAGGATTGCCCGCGGATATTCCCCTTAGCTAGATAGCGAGATCAAGACGTCTGGAAAACTGGAAAGCGGTGAAACAATTATTAAGTGAGATGCTCGTTTTGAATACTGGATGGAAGAAAATTTCCTTCCTGAAGGTTGGAGAAATCTGGCGTCAGAAAGCCTATCATTCAATTCCTCTCAGTGGTTTAATCCCCGTCTCTCAAACCACAACCAAACTAACACCCGAGGAAAGTATCCGATGGACGCCCGATGGTCAAATCGGAGCGAGGTCGAAGAATGCTCTGTACATGCATCCAAGTTGTTCGATTTCTTATCGCCTTTATATCCCAGCGAGAGCGAAGTTCTCATCTGATATCGCTCTAACCTCTGATGTTTTGGAAAAGAATCGACACGGTGTTGTTTTTCGAGTGGAGGTATTGGACGGCGACGCTAAAGTTAAAATCAAGCGGACGAAGCTGATCCATCCAAAAAGTTTCCATCGACATGGAAAATGGAATAAATTCAAGTTGGGATTACATCGCCTGGCCAACCGAGAGGTTCAGATTGTTCTCTCTATCTCTATTGTTGATCATAAGAATCCATCTCAAGCGTTGGCAATCTGGGGAGATCCAACGGTTTTGTTTCGTGCGTCCTTCGCCAATCTCATCGACCTTGCGAGGAACAAGTTAAGGGCCCACGGATTCGTCGGAACTATCAAAAAGATTATTTTTGGCGTTCCAGCCGGAGCTTCTCTCTCCGAGGGAAGCTCCGAGTTAGGAACAACGTTTTCAGAGACCATTTTTGAGAAGACTCGCCGAGATCGTTATCTGACGGAACTTTTTGCTCGATCCTCTGGGCCGCGCTCCGACTATTTCCCGATCAGGAAGGAAGATGTTGAAGTCACGGAACCGCAAGTCAAATTGATCGCATTTTATCTCCCGCAATTTCATCCCATTCCTGAAAATGATGAATGGTGGGGAAAGGGGTTCACAGAATGGACCCACGTCGCAAGGGCGGTTCCGCAGTTTCTGGGGCACTACCAGCCGCGGTTACCGGACGAGCTCGGTTTCTACGATCTTCGCCTTATAGACGTTCAGAGGCGCCAGGTAGAGCTTGCCAGAAAATACGGTATTTTTGGTTTCTGTTTTCATTACTACTGGTTTGGTGGAAAGCGTCTTCTTGACCTGCCTCTAAAGCAGTTCCTTGATAATCCCGATATTGATTTTCCGTTTTGCCTCTGCTGGGCAAACGAGAACTGGACCAGGAGATGGGATGGATTGGACAACGAGGTGCTCATCGCTCAAGCTCACTCCCCGCAAGATGACCTCGCATTCATTGAGAGTGTGGAGCCCATGCTTGGCGATAAGCGATATATCACGGTCAACGGTCGACCGTTGTTGATCGTATACCGACCGTCTTTACTTCCCAATCCACGGCAGACCGTTCAAAGATGGCGTGACTACGCGGCGAAAAGTAAGTTCGGCGGTCTATATCTCGTTGCAGTACAGGCCTTTGAAACTGTCGATCCGAGACCACTTGGCTTTGATGCGGCGGTAGAGTTTCCGCCGCACAAGTTAGCAGAGGGCGCGCCTGTGCTGAATAAGCAGATGGAGGTCGTTAACTCCGGGTACCAAGGGGTGATTTCTGACTACTCGTATATGGTTGAGTCAGCGAAGAAGATTCATCGCTCGGACTTTACCTTGTTCAGAGGGGTTTGTCCTTCATGGGACAACGACGCAAGGAAGCCTGGAAGGGGTATAACCTACCAGAATTCAACCCCGGCACTCTACCAGGAATGGCTTGCTGAGGCCTGTAGGTATACCGCTAGGGAACCCGATCCAGATAAACGGATGGTATTCATCAATGCTTGGAATGAATGGAGTGAAGGCGCTTACCTGGAGCCGGACAGGAGATACGGATACGCTTATCTTCAGGCGACCGCGAATGCTTTAGAGAGATTCGCCAACTCTCAAGTTCAAAGAGGCCTACACGTTATCTTTGTGTCTCATGACGCAGCCAATGCAGGAGCCCAGCGCTTGTTGATTACCCTGATCGAGTGGCTCCGTGACAACAAAGGTATACAACCCAAGATTATTTTAAGGCAGGGTGGGCCTTTGGTTGCGGAGTTCTACAGACTTGGCCCGGTCTTGGAAATGGATACGATTTCGTTTAACACCAAACGAACTAAGGAAAAACTAGTTCGCTTTTGCGGTCAGTCAAACTCTCTAATTTATGTCAATACGCTTGTACCCGGTGATGTAGCCGAGCAGCTTGCCAGCTTGGACATTCCGATCATCACCCACGTGCATGAATTGGAAAACGCGATAAAGCGGTGGTGCGTCAAAGAACATCTCGAGGCGCTGGTTAGGCTAACCGATCACTTTATCGCAGCTTCACCGCCAGTAGCAAGAAATTTAGAGAATGCTCATGATGTAGACCCCGCGAGAATAACGACGATCTATGAGTACATCGCGTGCCAAATGCAAAGTGCGGCTCGCCTCGACAGGGCTGCCATAAGAAAACAAAAAGGACTGCCCAAATCGGGATTTATCATCTTTGGGTGCGGTACTACGGATTGGAGAAAGGCGCCTGACTTATTCATTGAAGTGGCCGATCAGGCCAAAAAGTTAGGCCTAGAAGACGCTTATTTTCTTTGGATCGGAGTCGATACTGGGGAAGTTCAAGAACTCGAAGGAAGAGTTCGCAGACTGGGTCTCGAAAATCGTGTGCGTTTTCTCGGAGAAGCTTCGGATGCTCGGAGCTATTTTGCGGCGGGGGACTTGTTTCTCTTGACCTCTCGAGAAGATCCTTTTCCGCTCGTTTGCTTGGAAGCAGCCGATTGCGGATTGCCCATTATCTGTTTCGATAAGGCTGGAGGTATGCCGGACTTTGTTCAGGACGACGCAGGATACGTTGTCCCATTCGAAGATACAAAGGCGATGGCAGAAAAACTCATGGTCCTCTGTTTTAATCGGGAAGAAAGAGTCCGGCGGGGAGCGGTTGCTTGCGAGAGGGTCCGAGCTCGTCATGATATATGGATCGCGGGCGAAGAGATTTTTCGCATTATTGACAAATTTGCTGTCAAGCGAGGTCAGGAAAATGTTTAGCCGAGCAGATTTCATGCCACAGCGGCTCGGCATGACACCGAGTCCTAAGGTCTCAGTGGTTGTCCCGAACTACAATCACGCGCTTTATCTTCAGCAGCGATTGGATTCTATCATCAACCAGGAGTTTCAGGATTTTGAAATGATCGTTTTGGATGATGCTTCAACGGACAACAGCAGGGAAATCATCCAATCCTATTCGCGCTATCCGGCGTTTCGATTTTTGTTTAAACGAAACCCGCAGCGGATCCGCGTTCAAGCAATGGCAGAAGGGTTTGGCAAGTGCCCGGGGAGAATATATATGGTTTGCCGAGTCCGATGACTGCTCTTCTCCCTATTTCTTAAGTCAGTTGTTACCCATACTTGAAAGCGATAAGTCTCTCGGGCTGGTCTATTGTCAGTCCTATCTAGTTGACCCGAGCAGTAGAGTCTTTGGAGATGCTGTGCAGTGGACGGATGATCTAGATCGCTTTCGTTGGCGGAGTAATTTTAAAAATAGCGGACGGGCGGAGGTCCTCGATTACTTATCGAAAAAGAACACCATTCCGAATGCTAGCGCGGTTCTGATTCGAACCCGCGTGCTAAAATCGATCGATCGAATGGACGATGGTTATAAATTATGCGGCGACTGGCTTATGTGGATCAAGATACTGCTGCAATCCAATATCGGGTATGTGGCGAAGAAGCTAAATTACTGGAGGCAGTACTCATCGAATGCTCGGACTCAGGCGCCGGTGTTATGGAATCGAACGAGGGACCACGAATCATAAACTATTTGGCTACAGAGCTGGGATTATCCGAATCGAAAAGAGATCAGATGCTAGCGGATTTCGTCACGCGCTGTTCTGAATGGATGAGGGAGGCGCAGTGTTGAAATCCTGCGTCCGATTTGCCTATTCCTGGTAAAAGCTATCTCCTCGGCTCATTCCCTGTCCCAGCCCCGGGAGATGGAGGGCGCGCTTGAGGCGGAACCAGTGGCGGCGCAGTTTCCAAAACTTGCTGCTTTCCATGCCAGCGATGCGGCAGCGGGCCAGGTCAAGGTCGGACCGTGCCTGTGAGAGGTCATCCCGGACCGGCCGAAGGTCTGCCTCGACTTTTTGGAGGTGGTTCACTGTTCCAAGAGCGAAGTCTGACAGTTGGAAGAAAGCTCGGTCAACACGAGGACGGTCGTTTTGCCAGCGCGATCGAAGATGAGCCCAACCAGCAGCCCAGATCAACAATGGCACCCTGACCCGCATACTCCTTGAACGCAAAAGTGCGGAGGTATTCCCTTTCCCGATCGGTCAGCATGCTATACATGGATTATTTCTGGTCGTTCAGCAACCGTGGGTACACGGCGTCACTTACGAAAGTCAGACAAGAATATAAAATATCACCGTAGATCACCGGCCGCTAGCTCAAACGCCGGCGACCATCACGATCCGAGTGGCTCATTCAATTGCCGACCTCGAGAGGCCGAGTGCGCGCTGAAAGCGGAACCATATGCGGCGCAGCTTCCAGAACTTGCTGCTTTCCATGCCGGCGATCCGACAACGAGCCCAGTTCAGCTCGGTCTGCAACCGGAGCATCTCGGCAGCCGATGTGGGAGACTGTAGGTGCTGCAAGGCCGCCAGCAGCATATGAAGCTGCCGTCTTGACCACCGCGACGGGGGTATCTGGGCCAGAAACTGACGCATCCGGTATTGGCGTTTCAATCGCGATGCGTGGTCCGAGTCGCCAGTCGTTGACGCCGCTCGCCGGCGCTCACCCAGCGGATACGGATAGTAGGCTATGCGCTCCCCTGTGGCCATCGCGGCCCATATGATCTCATCGCCTTCTGCGTCGGCGTCTACGTCTTCCAGATATGGAAACTCTCGCAAAAACTTGAGGGAGACCAGCAAAAATCCCCTAGCGCTTCCGCCTTCGCGGATAAGTCCCGGTACGTATGTGCCGACGGGACTCGTGATTGTTTCGCTGGTATCGTGCCGGAGTTCAGCGGAGCAGACGATAGCGGTTCCAGTATCCGTCGCCATCATCGATAGTTTCTCTAAGGCAAAGGGCGCGAGGATACTATCCGCATCAATAGTCAGTAGATAGTCGCCGCCGGCGTGTCCAGCCAGTAAATTTCTAGCGGCTCCTGTGGACAAAACGCGCTCTGGCCGAAGACAACGATACTGCTGAAAGGTGGCTGACCAAGCAACCACACTCTCTTGGCCGTTGCTCACGTCCCGGTTGTCGAGGAGCAATACCTCCATAGGCGAGCAATGTTGAGCTTTAATGCTATTAACGGTATCCAGGAAGTGGCGGTGCCGCTCGTTCCAAATAATACCGATCGTAATTCGTGGTCTTTTTGCGACAGTGAGCGCGGTGTGGTTGAGGGCGTCCCGGATGTAGCCTAGCTTGCGAGCCAGGAGGGCTCGGTTGATCTCGACTACCTCCCGCTGAGTGGGAGCTTTCGGAGGCTTCCCCCGTGTCTCCAGCGCCCGGGCAATCGCATCCGATAGGGCACGCGGGTTCTTCGGCTCAAACCAATAGAGGCCGTATGATCGTCCGATAAGGTCGAGAGTTTCGCGAAATCCACCGGTATCTGATACCACCAACTGTAGCGGAAGCTGACCCATTTCCAGCGCGCTGTTCGGGAAGTTCTCCTGCGGGCTGGTCAGGCAGACCACGGGGCTTTCCAGGCTATTCACGTAGCGGATCGCATCGACGCTATACAGATCCGATAGGATGATGTACGGCACGACCCCCGATAACTCGCGGTCGAGATAACCTCGGCTATCCAGGTGCCGCAACGACGCCGAGTAAAGCGGTACGACCTTTCCAACAAAGACCACTTCTATTTCCCGCTGGAGTTGAGGTTCAAGGGTCTTCACGGCCTCGACGAAGGTGCAAAGGCCTTTACGCTCTTCAAGTCGACCGAAAAATATCAATGGAATCCGGTGCTCGGCCACCTTGGGTAGATCACTACGGACAGGGCCGGATAAGTCGATCAGGGGGACGAAGTAAGGCATGTGGACTGCATGGCCTGTGTTCCACCCAAAAGCCCCCATTTTATTTTTGAGGAAGTGCGACGGGAAGAAGACCAGGTCGGCATTTTCGAACGAGGCCCTCTCGTAGAAGCACACCTGCCATAGCGGGCCTGGGTCTTCAGCCGTGTACTTCTCGTTTGCCTCGAAGACCCACTCGTGACCGCTGTGCATAGTAACCGCTGTGACACAAGTGGGGCCGATAAGACCGGAGCGTTTCCCCTGGATGGTACGATGGCCGGTGCCCATCATTTCCGGGAACTCAATGTAAATGGGCGTGTCAGGGAAGCAATCCGTTATCGCCTGGGCGAAGAAAAGTGAGCAGAGTCCCTCATAATCATAGTAGTCGTTGCGACTCTCGGCGAGGAGGCGCTCGTGGACCGACTGTAACTCCAGCACATCCCGAGCCTCCTTGGTTGAAAAGACATGCTTGACGGCGGCCAGTTCCGAGCGCCCCCCGAATGTCCGGTCCGTATAGGTTAGTAGCAGAATGACATGCCAGCCATCTTCGGCCAGGTGTTGGCTCAATGTCCGATAATGGGTCCCCACCCCGCCGTTATGAAAGATGCCTTCATATTCGCTGGAAACCAGGAGAGCTACGCGGTCCGGTTTGTCGCGGCGAAGTTGGTCCAATAGTCCACGGGTAAAGCTAACCTTAAAGTAAACGTCGGACTTGATCCAAGACGTCCACGTGGGCGTCGATGACGCGACCGAAGGCATATTATAGATCACCCGCGATTGTCATTTGAGACAAAATACATGTAAAAATGAGTGAGCGTATGGTTGCCAGCAGGGGTAACAATCCTTGCCCTGCTTAATAAGTACGTCGAAGCGAAATTATCTGAGAATAGGTCTCACTTCAACATGAATCTTGAGTGCCATGATGGTTTTCTAATCCAAGGCGCTGACAGTCATCGATCCGGCTGAAAGCGCTCCATTCAACGAAGACTTCGACATCTGGAAAGTACGATGTTACGACGATTGCTCTCACCGTTCGTGAAACGGGCCGCGACAGAGGCCGCATCGCTGATGCCCATCGACCAGCAGTTCTTCACGCAACTCATCGAAAAAACGGAAAACTTCGGCCGTCTCACGTGGCTGGGCACGCCTATCTGGCAGAACCTTCTCGACTTATGGACAATCCAGGAGACGATCTATGAGATACGACCAGCCCTTCTCCTCGAATGCGGAACGAATCGTGGAGGATCGTCCTATTTTTTTGCTACTCTCTTCGACCTGATGGACCACGGGCGGGTCATTACTATTGATATCGAAAAACTGCACGATCTGTCCCACCCGCGCATCACATACTTACTCGGTGGTTCGGTGGCGCCAGAGATCCTGGAACAGATCGCATCGGCGGCGAACGCGACCTCGGGTCCTATCATGGTGCTGTTGGACAGTGACCACAACGAATTACATGTTCGACATGAGATGGAAGCCTACCATCGCTTCGTAACTCCAGGGAGTTTTCTCCTAGTACAAGATGGCGTCATCGATACGCTGCCGATCTTCGCTGCCGGAAGGCCGGGGCCGCTGCCAGCGATTGAGGGATTTCTGAAAGCGCACCCGGAGTTCGAGGTGGATACGGAACGCTGCACCCGATTCTTGATCACGCATTCCCCCAAGGGTTGGCTTCGCCGCCGGCATCTGCCGAGTTGAACCGCACGCGCCTGGTCATGAGAAAAAATTCAAAAATCATTAAAATTGTGAATTTGGCTCCAACGAAATCAAATACTTGCAACTGTTGTTTTCGCAAAAAAGGATTTTTTCTCATGACCGCTGTTGCTGTGGTGGGAAGCAGCGCATTTCGAGTTGTGGGCTCACGCGCGAATTACCTTGACGTTTCAAAGAGGACCATTTAAGTGCTCGCAATTGGTCGCTCCACTCGCAACCGTTGTAGCTCAGTCTGCAATGTAGTGATCTCGTCGCGCTGGGCGACCAACTGCTCCAGACTTTCGATGGCCGCCAGCACGAGCGCTCAAAAGGCCACGTTGGTTCCGAGCTGCACGAGCTGGCGAGCAAAGGCTGTGTTGGCGAGACGAGTGGCAACATCCGGGTCGCCAGAGACTCGAGTGGCGACGTGGTGGTACACGATGCAATCAGCGGCGGTTCGATAGTCTAGCAGTTCGAGTACCTCCGCGTTGATTAAATGAGGCCCTCGCGGCGACAAAACTCTACCGTCAAATTTGCCCGTCACATTGATCGACCGGCGACTGAGGATCGTGGCAAAAAATTCCGACAAGTCAGCCCAAGTCACCTCCGACAGCTGATGTACTGCGGCTAATCCCAGCGTATTGATTTTCTCTATGGCGCTCTCTGCAAGGCCCTTGGCGTCCGTGGGTTCCATGAAGCGTTTCCTGGGAAAACGGGGGTCTCCATCGAGCAATAGTCGGCACAACTGATTGTCGATGACTGGTGCAATGGTCGGTTCGGCCAGGAATGTCTCTAGTGTTCCTTGGGCGTAGCGATGAACATCGTATGGGTGCCAGACAGTGAGATCCGTAACCCTCCAGTACGCGTAGAGTGAAAGTATGCGGGAGCGTGGTTCGCGAACAACCGTGGCTATGGCAGAGGACGGCGCGAGCCTCAGCAGGGTCGGGAGGCAGAAGTGACCACTGACGAGGCCGTAGTTGTGTAGGGATTGCACCTCCGTCTCATTTGTAGCGATGAGTGCCCGCGCCTCGGGCCGCAGACGGTCGAAGTCGGTAAAGTCACAGAACGAGGAAACGTCGAAGCGCTTCGGCGCGATGGACCCCTTGGGCAGCGCCGTTTCAAGCGCTACGTGAATGCTCATTCCCGCGGACTTAGGGACGTGAAGGAAGCAGTGAGGAAAAGTATGATTTGAAAGCGTATCGACACCAAGCGTTGTGCCGGAATCCCCCGTTGATCGAGCCGTTTTTTACGTATACATTACACCGCCGCAGGCGAGCTTACAACACGGCGAACGCCAAACCGTCCGTCGTTGGGGTCGATCGCATTTCTGCGCTCGATGATCACCCAGCCCGCCTATGCAGGGTTTACCTCAATACTCGCCGCGCGGCGGCCTCGACTCCGCTGGCGGCGCGGAGGACGAGATGGTCTTCCGGATTATGCTGTCGCACCTGAGCCAAGATCTCGATTGTCTGGTGTGCTCGTCCGCACTCGAGTAGGAGCGCGGCCTTGGCGCACTCGAGCATGCCCTTCGCGTATCCCGAGAAACGCCCAATCGCGCGGTCCATGAGTTCGATCTTGTGCTCAACCGGCAGGTCCCATAACTTTACCCGGAGTATATGCGGGGGAATGGGGCGAGTGTGCAGATACACCGTCGTGTTGTATTCGACAAACGCGACGTACTCAAAGTAATCCGCCAAATATTCCATGGTCACCGCGAGCCATGGGCACCACTCGAAGACAAGATCTTGCTGGATGACCACGGATCGTCCGGGAATAAGGCAGGGGAAAAAGTCCGTCAGGAGCATGTCATTGATGGACCAGTGCTTGGAAATGTCGATAAACATGATCTCGATGGGCTCGCCGGTCCACCCGATCTGGCAGATATCTCCTTGGTTCACTCGTAGGAGTGACGCCACGGCGCGCGTATTGGCATCGAAGACGGGCCGAAAGCTCTCACCGTTCGCGCAGTTTATGCCCAGCGGTTTCAGGTAGTGCTCGATCATGTAGGGATCACTTGCGAACAGGTCGTAAACGTGGATGTGCGCGCGTTCCGTGGCATGGCCACCGTCAATCAAACCTCGTGCGAGCGATAAGGTTGAGCCCCCTAGGAAACAGCCGCCGTCAACGATCTCGCCGGCTCCGGTGTAGTAGTCGCGCGCCAACCAGTAAAGCAGCGCGCGCTCGGCAGTGGAAAGCATGGTCGTAACGTTAAGCACTTCCAGCGGAATTGTCGCAGCACGCCAGGGAGCCGCGTGCAGTGAGCGCGTGTTGATATTGGAAACCCCCTTCCACTCTGCAGGCTGGCCGGTAACTTCTCCCATGAAGCGCGCAAATTTTTCGAACGTCTCCTTAGCCATGCGGGGTGTCCCATCACGCTTGGTGATGGACAGGTTACTCCGGTCGTCGTCATGCTTGTCGAACCCAGGCATCCCTGCTTCACGCAGAGTATAGAAGAGAATGGCCTCTACTCCATGCCGGCGCAGATAACCAGCATCGACCTGATCGAAGAACGCGTCCCACAGATCCTCCCAGACGATGCTCGGAAGGTCGTCAGGGAGTTCAGGCTCACTGCGCTCGCGGATGAAACGCGTAAACTCTTTGACTGGGGTGTTGTGCTTGCCAAGTTTTTTAGTACCGATTCCGAACTCGGTGAGCCAAAGCTTCTTACCGAAAAGACTTTGTCCCTGGACAGGATCGCGCGTAAGAGCTGCAACCTCCTCCAGGAAGTCAAAGCGCTTGAAGTAGGCCCGTGCGAATTCCCGAGGCGACGCCCGCGTCCAGTCCGACTTGTCAGCAGCCGAAACAAAGTTGGCATCCCAGATATCATGAAAGGGCCAATGATAGGGGTGCAGACCGATCCTGTCTACGTAGGCAAACGCGTTAGGGACAGCGCGGGCCATTCGGATCAGGTAGTCGAGATTGTTGTGGGTTACGCCACCAGACACGATCAACAAGGGCGCTGCTCCTTGCCGGGCTTCATCGCGGAGCGCGTAGGACATGTGCTCCTGAAATTCGGCAAAGCACTTGACGTACCAATCGAACTTGCGTCCCCAACGAAAGTCGAGGACGGGCGTGACGGGAGGGTGAAGAAGTTGCCACTCCCCATCCTGTTCCTGATAGCCCCACGGCGCAGTCTCGAATTCTGCCGAGGCTACGTCAGTCTCCGGGATCTGGGGGAGATGAAGCTCGGTCACATACTTCCCCAGGGGATGAGCATCGGGATTGGCGGCTCGCTCAATCCGCATCTCGTCCGGTATCCATTCGTAGTCCGGCTCGTTGCAAATCTCGAAGGCCATGACCGCGGGATTTGATGCTGGAGTAGTTGCTGGTTGTTGCGTGACGTAGCGGCGCACCATGACGCGCAGCAAGTGAATATGAACCAAGAGATAGCGGTGCCACAGGCTGGCGAATGTGTACCCTCGCCCCATGGCCTGGAGCGTTGAGGCTGCCGGGGCCTCGATGAGCCAGCGCGGTGGAAACTCGACCATGGTCAACAACAGCCGAACATGGTGGTGGGGATCGGACTCGCTTGCGTTGTATTGCTCGACCCCAGTTACGTAATCGTCGATGGCTTCGAAATCCAGGGGAGCTCCGGCGAAGTTGCGATCCTGTGCCAGGCCTGCCAGCAACCGGTCAAGCAGATTGTCGCACTGATCCAGCCGGGCCGCTCGTTCGGCCGCCGTATGAAGATAGACGGGTTTCTCGCCCTTTTGCCACAAATGGGAGCCCAGAATCGTCCTGATTTCACTGCCCGGACCTTCGCCAAGAATAGAAGCGGCCCCGAAAAAAACCCGGATCAGGTTGCCCCCGCGCTGACGAGTAATGGCGGCTTCCTGAAGCGCTACCTGCCGCTGAATCTGACGCCGCAAGAGAGCTTCTGTGACGCCGATGAGCTCCGGCTTAGGCCAGTCCACCCCGCCTACGCTGAACCCTGCGAACATTTGTCTCCTTGTCTCTCTTTACTTTTTACGACTGTCGGAAGAACCCATCTCGCCTGCCCGTGGGTTACCGACACTATTTCCTAAAATAGTGCGGTGTCCTCAACGGTCCCCCAACCAGCGCAGTCAAGGATGCTCCTTGCGAAGCCACATCGACGCACCCTGCAGGGGTCCTAGACCAAGTCCTCCGAGGGCGCTCTCCACGATCTCTGGAAAGGTGGACAGAAAGTGGTGGTTCATAAAAACTACACGGAACGCTTTGTTGTACATCAGAAAAGCCAGCAAAAGATATTGTTCATTCCAAAACCAGTTCCGTCCCACAACCCACTCGCGGGGGTACTCGCGTGGAAGGAAGATGTCGTGGAAGTGAATAAAGACACCTGCGGGCAAGGCCGGCAGCACGTGGAACAGGAGGTGATGAAGATCATTGCCGAGCTTGGAGACGTGGGAGGTGTCTACGAAGAGAATATCTCCCGGTTTGAGATCCCGGTAGACGTCCATCGGTACGTCCTGCACGCGCTGCACCAATAGTTGTGAAAGACGACCGCCGATTTCCTGGAGCGTAGGCGTAGGGTAGGGCTCAATGCAGCGTACCTGGGTCACGCCATTTCGCTCGGCCGCGCGTAGTGCAATGTGCGTCGAAAACCCCGAGCCAACCTCTAATACAATTGCTGGATAGTATCGACGAGACAGGCTGTAATAAATAATCGCGTCGAAGTTCGGGAAGAAGTTATTGTTCCAGTAAAACCCGGCGGTACCGGTCCCAGGGACGTTGGCGAGCTCAGAGGCGAATGGTGCGAGCTCCTTGAAGAGCGTGCGCATTCCTTCCGCGTCGAAAATAAAGGCCGGATTGAGGTAGCGAAGACCTTCCCATAAGTTCGGCGCGAGGCTAGCTACCGTGGGTTGCGGCGAGTAGAAGTGGTCTTGCGTGACATGAAACCCGTGCGCTTCGAAGGCGTCAAACACGTTTTTCTTCATCCACCAGTATTCTGTCCCGGTCCGCCGTAGCAGCTCGGCCAGCTGAGGAATAAGTTCGATCAACTCCGCCTCGGATAATTCGGCGAGAATGGCTTTGAGGCTCTGGGCTTGGGTGTGGTGATCGACGCTCGACGGCATCCTGGTTATCTCTCAGCGATCTGGTGAGCCCGGTAGGATCCTACTCGCCGGGGCACCTTCTGTAGCACGACAGCGGACTGATAGCTATGGCAAAGAGGTCGTATGTCAAGCAGGGTAAACACTCTGCCCCATACTCGATGCAGATAAGCATTGGGGTGAAAGGTGTTACAGTTATAGGTTGATTCCGACGAGTAGTCGAAGACCAGCCGATCCTTGAGATCCCCTCCAACCTGATAGGTGGCACGGAACTCCTCCGACTGCATGAGGACGTTGCTGTATACCCACGTGGAAGGGAGAATATGCCATGTATCGTCATTATGAACCGTGGCGTAGAGAACACCGTTTGGCTTGAGGATACGCCGTAGCTCGTATAACCAGCCGAGCTCATACTCACTCATGTGGGTGAACACAGAGAATGCGGTCACGATATCGAAATAATCATCCGGGATTGGAAGCGACGGCATGGCGCTATTCTTGAATGCTGAGAATCCCGAGGGCAGATACTCGATGACCCAATCAACATTGTTGATGTTGACATCGCAGAGCATGATCTCGGCCAGATCGTCGTCTTGAGCGTAAAAGTGCCGCGCAACTCGACCCGTGGCACCTCCAAAATCAAGTAACGTTCCTCCGCGCCATTCCACTGAAGAACACGTTTCTTTGATTTTGAGGTAGTCACCAAGACCGGAGAGCCAATACTCGAAGTGATGCTCCCCATAGTAACCTTCGCGGTCCCGGCTGGAAGGAATTGGCATCGTGTCCCGATCGAGTATGGCTTCGATGGTGGCGGACGCAGCGAGTTTGGCCAGGTCTGGATCTTCAATCATGCTCTTCATGAAATCCCGGGGAACTCCAACGGGAAGATCAAGTGGCCGACGTGTGCTAAAGATGTCTCTTAGGGCCATGGTTTCTGTTCTGTTTTCCCGGTCCGGTACTCTTACCGTGCGATCAGATTGGCAGCCGGGCTTCCCGGTCGCCCCGCTAGCATCGGGCCACTGATCGCGGCAACAATACGCGCTAGCTCGGCTGAGGGTGCTACCTGAAGTTGTTCAAACAGGCTCTGATAGTTCCGGAAATCGTTCGCTTGCCGATGGCGGCTCACGGCACTTTGTCGGTAATAGAACAACGCCTCCGGTAACGTCTCGAGCTTGTAGCCCTTAAAGCACAGATTCAACAGAAACTCGTGGTCTTCCCAGGACGCGCGCTGGGTCGGGAAGCCTCCAAGCTTGTCGAAAACGGAGCGCTTGATGACCATGGTAGCATCGCCGAAGGTATTTTCAAAAAACCCAGCTTCGGTGCAGCCGCCGATCGGTCGATAGGTGGACAGCACGTCTCGCTCGAATACCAGGATTCTATCCGCGTTTACCACGTCGTAAGGACAGGTAACACAATCCGCATTAGAGCATTGTAAGGCGCGGACGAGAGCCGCGATAAAATCCTTTCCTTTCGGCTGGTTGTCGGCATCAAAGAAAAGTAAGAGCTCTTTGGACGCTTGCTCGGCGGCGAAGTTGCGCGCGGCCCCCGGCCCGCCATTTTCCGTGACGAGAAAGCGGAAGCGACGGTCACGATTGCGAGTTGCTATACGCTCAAACTGCTGCGACGCCTCCGCGGAACTTCCGTCGTTTACCAGGATAACTTCGAAGACGGGATAGCTCTGGCACGCCAGGCCGGTTACCAGGGTTTCCAGATATCTGTGATGGTTGAAAAATGGGACGCACACCGAGACGCTCATAGCTCGGGCCGTTTCCCGCGCTGATGCAACCGTTCTCGCTTGGGACGCTGCCTCAATGTCGGCGTGCAGATCACACCAGACGCTCGCCGCGAGGCTTGCTGAATACTTATGCTCAAGGTTGCTGTGGTCAATCGCGTGGCGATGCCGGAGCCGTTCTGCCAGAGACACGGTCTGTGGCTCGAAGGACACCCGAGTATCGATCATCTCGGGTATGCCACCAGCAGCGGCCGCGATAAACGGAATTCCGCTCTGTATGCACTCTAGGACCGTCAACGGATAGTTATCCACGATCGACGGGATGACAACTAACCCTCGCGTCTGGCGGATATAGTCGAGCGCCCGCGAATAGTCAAAATCATTGATAATGTTCATGGTCACAGTCGGCAGATCGCGCCGCAGCTCCTCCAGGTATTCGGCGGAGTCCCGGCCGAGCACTGACGCATGCTTACCAAGGAAAGAGACCGCCCGGGGCAAGCCGACGCCATCCTGCGCTAACTGGCGAAGCGCCTGGCCTAAGATATGCAATCCCTTCCGTGTTTCCAGACGCCCGAAGAAAATCAGATGATCGTTATCGACTGCCACGCTGGCCCGAGGTGCTGTGATAACCTTGCCCGCCCAAGTATACGGGGTGATCCGGGCCGGTTGGGTAGAATGAACCAGATTCTCTCGCACCCACTGGAGCATGTAGTGGCTGGGACTGAGAAAAAGATCACAATGACTCACGCAATAAGTTTCCGCCCAGATCAGTTTGGCCGTCTCGAAAGGATTAGCGCTGAACTGTTGCATACCTTCGTCAATCCACTTGGTGCACGAATGCGTCATGACCGTCAGTGTGGTACGACCGAACGCTATGCCGGTTTGCTTTGCTTTGATCGACCAGAAACCGTTGGCCTGCCAATCCTGGAAGTGGACCACGGAGAATTTAGCGTTGCGGAGATAGTCAAAGACTCGCCAGGAACGTTCGAGAAACCACGTCGAGCCAAAAACGAATCGTGTCACTGGAGGAGCGTCTGAGAGGGCGATGAAATTAATCCGCATCTTCGCATATGCATTTCGCCAATGTGCCTTCTGGCCATCGGTCACATCGCCGGTAAAGAATACACTCACAGGACGTCCAGCCTCCGCGAGGACACGTGCAAAATGATAACATGCGGTACCTATCCCCCCATTCTTTACAGGACCAACGATATCAGGCGTGACAATACAAATGCCGGTTTCGGGGGGGCGCGGGATAGGGGAGAAGGGGTCGAACTCTGACGTCGGTCCTTCTGTGAGAAAGTGAACGAGCGGATTGATCCCAAGACCCTTCAAGTGGGGCTTTTGCTCGAGATAAAAGCAGGTATCGAAGAGCGAATGAGGGTTGCGGCCTTCAGCGCCGCCGTTGGAGAGATAGTGGACCAAGGGATTGACGCCAGCCTCTGCTACGTCCGGGTTTGATTCGAGATAAAAAGAGGTATCGAAGAGCGGATGAGGGTTGCGGCCTTCAGCGGCGCCGTTGGTGAGATAGTGGACCAAGGGATTGACGCCGGCCTGGGCTACATCCGGGTTTGATTCGAGATAAAAAGAGGTATCGAAGAGCGGATGAGGGTTGCGGCCTTCAGCGGCGCCGTTGGTGAGATAATGGACTAGAGGATCAACTCCGGCCTGGGCCACATCGGGATTTCGCTGACAGTAGAAGGTGGCATCAAATAATCCGCTACTAGTGATCAGGGCGGCCTTATGGCCCAGATCGTATTGCCGAGTGAACAGTCTGCGGGCGGCTCTAAGAGCGCGTCGGGACAACCGTGGAACAACAACGCTGGTGGCGCTAATGACCGGCAGGCGGCTGGGTGTCTTCGGCGCGAGCGACTCCATCTCTCTACGAACGGAGCTGGAGAGGCGGCCAGGTGCGTGTCTCACGAATCTGACGCCGTGTTGTATGGCGCGTAAGGGCCGGGTGATCTTCCATGAAACTGAACCTTGAAAAGCGCCGAGAGTTAGTTGTAGTTTCTGAAGCTCCGTGGAGCGGCGGTCAAGCTCGCGGCTGCATCGGACCTTGTCGTTCTCTAAGTGGTGAATCTCCTCCTTCCGAGACACCAGTTCAGCCTCCTGTGCAGTCAACAGGCCGCGCAGGTAAGCCAGTTCAGACTGCTGCCGCTGAACTTGATCCTCCACGTGGGCCAGCTTATCGCGGCTAGCCGCCAACTCATCCTCTTGAGCCCCCGCTCGATTCGCAAGGACGGACAACCTATCACGCTCCGCTTTTAGCTCCGCCTGCACGTAGTTTAACTGGGCATCTCTCGCACCGAGTTCAAATCGCGTCTGCTCAGCTTGAGTGACCGCAGATGTTAGGCTTGCTTCAAGCTCCGCGACTTTTTTATCCCGTGAGGCGATTTCTTGATCACGAAGAGCGATGCCCTGAGACAGACGACGCGTTTCTTCCTCGAGCGAAGAACCGCTTACCGGATACTTGGCTAGATGGAGCGGTAGCGACCAGGCGATCGTTGGATCAGGCTTGTGGCTTACTGGTTTTACATCTCCCCGCCACGCTACTCCCATAATCTGCATGGTCTGATATACCAATACCTGCCATCCTTGAGACCAAAGAAAATGTAATCCGGCTTCCACGTCAGGTGATGCGAGATCGTGAAAAACCATCATCGCGTTATTGTCTGCATGCTCCAGGCACTCGCGAGCGTCTCGCTCAGGAGCCGGCATCTCATGATCTCCGTCGATAAAAAAGAAATTCCACTTGGTGCCGGTGACTCTCGCAATCTCCCGGATTCCGTCTGGGCTTGCGATCGCGTACAAACGCACATTGCTTAAAACCCCGGCTGCGGCCAGTGATTCCCGGACACTCTTTACCTGCTCCGGGTTCTCCATAACCGGATCCATGACGTCAAGCGCGAGACCGGCCAAAGCTAAATGGCAGGTGGACCAGCCCATCCAGCTGCCTATCTCAAGGGCCGGCTTTCCGCGAAAGGGCAGGGCAAGATTGTAAAGGAGGATGGCCTCGTCTCGGTTCAAGAAACCAACCTCGGGGGCGCGACGGTCACAGTACCAGTTATGTCCGACTTCACGACGCAAGTAGGGCCACGGATGGTTGGCTTTATCACCGACTATCATGTTGGGAAAGCACGAGTCGGGCATAACGACTGATAGCCCGTCAGACACATAGTCCCCAGCAGGGATGTCCATGCGGCTCGTGGGCAGTCGTCCTACCGCCATTTGGTTATCCTCTCCCATACACCCATATTCGCTGAATCTCGCCCGTCGCCGTAATCCGCAGGTGTGCACGAGGCAGAGGCGCTTACGAGACATTCACTAATGAATGCCATAGGCGTTGTTCAAATCTTTAGCCGTCTTATTTTGCGTTTTCACGAGAGTGCGTCCTAACTACTAATCCAAAGCTCCTGGGTGCTCGGTTTAACGCACTCTTGTAAAGAAATTAGGATACAAACAGAGTCCATCTCCGTGGTGCAAAGCTATCTGACTGCGGCTCTTACGTCAACATGTGGGGAGTGGTGAGGTGTTCGGACACAAGACTATTGCAAGTTTGTGGTATTTGGATCTAAAGCTAGACCGCACTTCACTTGAAGAGGGAACATCCGCCGAAGATCGCCGGAGACGCGCTCGCCCTACACATTCCGGCGAGCCACGGATTATCTTCTTGACGCCCCATTCCCACTAGTGCTATTGCCTGTTTCACAACTTGGGTAGCCCCCTTTTTCTTGGATAGATTTTTCTACTGAGTCTGATTTTTACACTTTAGTGGGGCTTAAACTGGGTCATCGTCAAGTCTTTATAATTGTTGAGGGAGGGTTTTAATATGTATAGCCATTCTACCGTCACGACTTCGTTTTTCTCCGTCCTTATTGCTGCGCTCATTTTCTCGCTGTCTCTGGCGGGGATTGCCGCGGCGCAGGGCAACACCAGTCTTGGGGCAGGCGCGCTTCAGAACAACACTACGGGCAACTTTAACACCGCCATCGGACTCAACGCGCTCTTTACCAACAACACGGGCACCCAGAACACCGCCACTGGAGTCAACGCGCTCCTTAGCAACACCAATGGCGATTTCAACACCGCCGACGGAGTCAACGCGCTTATTAGCAACACCACGGGCGACCAGAACACCGCCAACGGACACAGTGCGCTCTTTAGCAACACCACGGGCAGCTTCAACACGGCCAGTGGGCTCAATGCGCTCACTCTCAATACCACTGGTAGCCAGAACAGCGCCAGCGGAGTCAACGCGCTCTTTAGCAACACCACGGGCGGTCAGAACACCGCCAACGGAGTCAATGCGCTCACTTTCAATACCACGGGCAGCCAGAACACTGCCAGCGGAGTCACCGCGCTCTTTAGCAACACCACGGGAAACAACAACTCCGCCAGCGGATTCCAGGCGCTCATTAGCAACACCACGGGCGGTAACAACACGGCCGGCGGAGTCAACGCGCTTTTTGGCAACACCACGGGAAACAACAACAGCGCCGGCGGATTCCAGGCGCTTTTTAGCAATACCACTGGGGACCAGAACACCGCCAGCGGATTCAACGCGCTTTTTAGCAACACCACGGGCGACCGCAACGCCGCCAGCGGAGACCAGGCGCTCATTAGCAACACCACAGGCAACTTCAACACCGCCGTAGGGACCGTGGCGCTCCGTGACAACACCACGGGCACCTCCAACACCGCCTGCGGACCCGGTGCGCTCGCTTTTAACACCACGGGCAACTCCAACACCGCCGGCGGACTTAATGCGCTCCTTTCAAACACCACGGGCAGCAACAACACCGCCATCGGGACCTCATCCGATGTATCTACTGGGAATCTGACCAACGCTACGGCTATCGGGACAGGTGCCATCGTCAATGCCAGCAACAAGATCCGCCTGGGAAACGGTGCGGTCACGGTGATCGAAGGGCAGGTGGCGTTTACTTTCCCTTCGGACAAGACCAAGAAGGAAAACCTCCAGCCGGTGGATGGAGAAGAAGTGCTGGGAAAGATTCGCGGCTTTGAGCTTTCGAGCTGGAACTTCATTGGCCATGATCCTAAAGAGTTTCGCCACTATGGTCCCATGGCGCAAGATTTTTTTGGGGCTTTCGGCCACGATGGAGTCGGACAGATCGGCACGGACACGACGATCAATTCAGGCGACCTGGCGGGGATTCTTATGATCGCTGTGCAGGCGCTAGAGAAGCGCACGGCGGAGCTAAAGCAGAAGGAAGCAAGGATCGCCGTGCTGGAATCGAAACAGGAGGCATTCGTCAAAATGGTGGAGGAGCTAAAAGCGCAGCAAGCCTACTTTGAGACCGTAGCGGCGCGGCTGGAGGCGTTGGAGTTGCGAAACAATCACTCTATCCAGATAACAGCCGAGAAAAGCCTCGGCGACAATATGGTAGACGTGACGCCGTAAATAATTGGTGATAGTCAAAAACAGCCTGATTTTGTTCTCTAGGCACTCCAGCTTTTGGAGCGTTTTTAAAGTGCCTGCCACATGGCCTATTTGATGTCTCTTTGCTTACCTTCTCTGGTTGCGGATTCGGACATCCCGAGGTCTTCTAAAGACGGTCATGTTATCACAGAAGGCGTAGCGCCCCCTCTTTCATCTCCTGGACTTGTGCGGTGGATTTGTCGAACCGCGATTGGAAGTCGGCTCCCCTAAAGAGCGTTCTCAAGATGGCGCCTGGATCTATGAAATCAAACTGGGCGGCTATCGCTATCTCGCTGGTAGACTCGGGTCCCAGAGATATACGGCGGTCGCTACGCTTGGCGCCAGTCTATTAGGTAATGCGTTGTCAGGCAGCAGAAGAAGTAAAGCCTTGAGCTCTGTGGCTAGCTCTAAGAAATTCCAGCTCTTCTCCGGCGGATCTCCGAATTGTCGGTCTGTGGTGAGATGGGCAATCTCCTTGTTGGCCCGCCTTCGGGCTTTTTTCAAGCTGTCGCTGATGGGACCTCTAAGATCCTCCCAAACATTCGCAGAGACACAGAAGTCTGCAGCAACCACGTCGGTAGGTCCGGTGGGTGGTAAGAAGATGAAGTCGATAATATTTCGCAGGTGTACGACAGCACCTTCGATAAGGAGGTTTCTGAGCCGTCCTAGGTCTTCGCGCGCTCCGGCAAATGTTAGAGATGGCCCACTGGAAACTACAAGATTCGGCCCGTCAAACCGCGGTGCCAGCCAAAAGAAATGCTCAATCTCGTAAGACACATGATCATTTGAGTAACGCCAAAGATACGAGTCATTAAATGGGCGCCTGACTCGCGCTAGAGCTAGAGGGGCTGGATTCTGTTTTTGCACTCCAGGGTGGCGCATTCGAGGATCGCGAGGGCTAGAGCCGTACATTTTCAACCCGCGTGGCTGATTCCCCAGTTTTGCCACAGTGCGCTAGGAGCGGCAAGTGACGTACCGCCAAATTGAATAAAGTCAGGTGAAGGATCAGAAACCGTAGCCCCGCAAGAGGGAGAGAGGAATGTCCGCAACTGTGATGTCTCGCTGCTTTTCGGCCATACGTTGAGTTTAACAAATGGCCTATGTTACCTCTAGACCGACTTCCAGGACGGTCATGACCCCAGGAAACATAACGGACTGCGACGCTGCAACAGTACTTTGTTTAAATCCGCAGTGCGAAAAGGATCCAGATTCCATTCTTGTATTAGGACAGCCCGGAAAGAGAAGACCCGCAGTTAGAAAACCGTCAACTTTGTGTTTAATTATTTTGGACTAAATTCACCAGGGCGAGGCCGGCGCTGGGCGCTTCACCCACCCACGAATGCCCAACTGAACCGCGCTGTTGCGTCCTATCCTGCCGGTTGACTTTTTAATGCGTCAATAATTAAAGTTCCCTTCGGCTCGTCGCGTGCCTTAAATACAATAGGAGGTTTCCTATGCTTAGCCATTCTACCAACAGTGCTTCGTTTTTCTCCGTCCTTGTGTTTGTGCTCATTTTCTCGATGTCTCTGGCGGGGGTTGCTGCGGCGCAGGGCAACACCAGTCTTGGGGCCGGCGCGCTTCAGAACAACACTACGGGCAACTTTAACACCGCCATCGGACTCAACGCGCTCTTTACCAACAACACGGGCACCCAGAACACCGCCACTGGAGTCAACGCGCTCCTTAGCAACACCAATGGCGATTTCAACACCGCCGACGGAGTCAACGCACTCATTAGCAACACTACGGGCGACCAGAACACCGCCACTGGACACAGTGCGCTCTTTAGCAACACCACGGGCAGCTTCAACACGGCCAGCGGACTCAATGCGCTCACTCACAACACCACAGGCAGCCAGAACAGCGCCAGCGGAGTCAATGCGCTTCTTAGCAACACCACAGGCGGCCAGAACACCGCCACTGGAGTCAACGCACTCTTTAGCAACACCACAGGCAGCCAGAACACCGCCACCGGAGTCCATACGCTCTTTAGCAACACCACGGGTGGCAACAACACCGCCAGCGGATTCCAGGCGCTCATTAGCAACACCACGGGCAGCCAGAACACCGCCAGCGGAGTCAATGCGCTCTTTAGCAATACCGGGGGTGCCGCAAATACCGCTATCGGATTCCGTGCGCTGTCTGCTAACACTGCAGGCTCGCTCAACATTGCCGTCGGAGGCGATGCGCTCCTTAGCAACACCATTGGCAACCAAAACACCGCCATCGGGATCGAGGCAATGTCTGACAATACGATGGGTGGCGCAAATACGGCTATCGGAGAAAGTTCGCTGCCAAACAACACTACGGGCACGACCAACACCGCCATCGGTTTCGGTACGCTCTTTAGCAATACCACGGGCTTCGACAACACCGCCATAGGGGCCTTCGCCGGTGTGTCTACCGCGAATCTGCAAAACGCTACGGCTATCGGCTTCGGAGCGATCGTCGATGCTAACAATAAGATCCGCCTGGGAAATACTGCTGTCACGGTGATCCAAGGGCAGGTGGCGTTTACTGCCAGTTCGGACAAGACCCAGAAGGAAAACTTCCAGCCGGTGGATGGAGAAGAAGTGCTGGAAAAGATTCGCGGCTTTGAGCTTTCGAGCTGGAACTTCATTGGCCACGATCCTAAACAGTTTCGTCACTATGGTCCCATGGCGCAAGACTTCTTTGGGGCTTTCGGCCACGATGGAGTCGGACAGATCGGCACGGACACGACGATCAATTCAGGCGACCTGGCGGGAATTCTTATGATCGCCGTGCAGGCGCTGGAGAAGCGCACGGCAGAGCTAAAACAGAAGGAGGCACAGATTGAAGCGCTGGAATCGCGGTTGGAGGCGCTGGAGTTGCGACAGAATCCCTCTATCCAGATAAGCGCCGAGAAAAGCCTCGGCGACAATCTGGTCAAGGCGATGCCATAGGAAAGGCGCTTCTCGGTCCGTCGTGGTTAAAGGGAAACCGGTGGGAGATATTGTCCTTGAGGAGCGACGGTGATTCTTTACTTGGATACGACTGCTCTCGTGAAAATCTACGTTGAGGAAACCAGAAGTGCTGATGTCAGGGAAATGCGAGAAAAGCTGAAGGTCTCGCGACATCGAGAATTGCCTACGCGGTGAAGTAGTAAGAGGGATAGGCCGAGACGGGTGCCATCTTGGCATAGGATGAGTTCTGGAGATCACCACAAAGTCAGGGGAATCCCGATAGCGGCCAGCCATCGCTTTTAGGCAACTTTACGGTTTATAGGTACCCGGCCGGCAAAGACCCCATGCTGAGCATCTTGTGGGGCTGGCGTGGGCCGGACCGTCGCCAAAACAGTCGCAAAGCTTGGAAACTTATAGTAAATAAGGGCATCTCTTTGGTACCCGTACGGGTAGATTTGCAATTCAACTAACATGCGGGTCGCCCTTATTCACGACTGGCTTATTACGACACGCGGGGGAGAGAAGTGCCTGGAGGCTTTTTGTGAGCTATACCCCCAAGCCGATGTTTATACGCTCGTTTATTTGCCAGATCGAGTTTCGAGTTTGATCAAATCGATGAACATTACGCTTCAAGACTGAACAATGTCCCACACATCGAACGCGTCTATCGCTACTGTCTCCCTCTATTTCCACGGGTCATTGAATCGATCTCATCGTCTCGCCGAGGCTACTATCTGAGGCACGTGCTACTCGTCGGAAAAACATTTCGAATTTCGGAAGTTAGACAGAGCACAGTTAATGCGTTATTTTCTTGTTTGTTGGAGGTTTTCAACGAACCAATGAATTTACCGCGATTGTCGAACATGATGGCGAGTGTTTCATTGCCTAGGTTTGAAATCCCAAGTGGAAACGGGCAAGGTCGGACTAAGTAAAAGAGGCACGATTGCTATCTTAAACGAGACGGTAGCGCTAACCCGTGGTGGGCGAACCCAATCACCGCCGCGGTTGAAGCCGTACCTCGACGCGCTGAGATCCCGAACCAGTTTGCAAGAAAAATGCGTCGGACAGGAAAAATCTGTTCGAATATTGAAGAGCGACGACTATAGCGACTGCTCCAATGGCTCGTAGAGGTATCCTACTTGCGGGTGGCTCCGGGACGCGGCTGTATCCGATCACCCAAGCCGTGAGCAAACAACTCCTGCCGGTATACGACAAACCAATGATCTATTATCCGCTGACAACCTTGTTGTTGGCGGGCATACGCGAAATCTTATTGATCTCCACACCGCAAGATCTACCAAGATTTCGACAATTGCTGGACGACGGGTCGCAGTGGGGTTTGCGCATCGAGTACGCTGCTCAACCGCGTCCCGATGGAATTGCTCAGGCGTTTATCATTGCACGGGATTTTATCGGTCATGACCCCTGCATATTGATTTTGGGAGACAATATTTTCTTCGGACACGACATGACTCTAATGCTGCGGGAGAGAGCCCTGCAGACACAGGGCGCCACCGTGTTCGCGTACCGGGTTAACAATCCTGAGGCTTACGGGGTCGTCGAGTTCGATTCGAATGAACGCGCGATCAGCATTGAAGAGAAACCTGTCAAACCAAAATCCAATTATGCCGTTACCGGTCTGTATTTCTACGATAACCAGGTGCTGAGCATTGCGCGAGATCTCCAACCCTCTGCACGGGGCGAGCTAGAGATTACGGACGTCAATTCCGCCTATCTCAAGTCCAACATGCTTGATGTCGCCATTCTCGGTCGAGGTGTCGCATGGTTAGATACAGGAACTCACGAGACGCTATTAGAAGCTTCGCAGTTTTTCGAAACCCTTGAAAAGCGGCAGGGGTTAAGAATTGCCTGCCCGGAAGAAGTCGCGTACCGCATGGGTTATATCGATGCTGCTCAGGTCGAACGTCTAGCAGAGCCGTATAAAAAAACTGGTTACGGGCGATACTTGTTGAGTATCCTCCAAGAACGACTGCTCTCATGAAATTCGTTTCCACCGATCTGCCTGGCGTGATCATTGCTGAACCGCAGGTATTCCGAGATGAGCGCGGTTTCCTGATGGAAACCTGGCACGCAAACAAGTTCGCCGATGCTGGCATTCACGAGACATTCGTCCAGGACAATCACACCCGGTCGGCGCGCGGTGTTTTGCGTGGCATGCATGTCCAGCTGAGACAGAGTCAGGGCAAATTGGTGCGTGTAGCCCGCGGAGCAATCTTTGATGTCGCCGTGGATCTGCGCGCCCATTCAACCTATTTCGGTAAATGGACCGGGCATATTCTCTCAGAAGAGAACCAGCGTCTACTGTGGATTCCTCAAGGTTTCGCGCATGGTTTTTACGTCCTTTCTGAAATCGCCGACGTTCTTTATAAGTGCACGGACTTTTATTCCCCTGAAAATGAGCGCACCCTACGTTGGGATGATCCCGACGTCGGCATCCGCTGGCCTTTATCGGGCGGGCAGCTTCCGGCGTTGTCCGCGAGGGACGCCAAAGGACTGATGCTCCGTGAGTTACGACAGTTCCTGCTATGAAAGTTTTGATTACAGGTGCGGGGGGCCAACTTGGCCGCGCGCTTTGTGCTGCGGCGCCATCGGGCTTTGCCGTCACCGCGCTAGACAGACAGAAGTTGGATATCGCCGCACCGGAAGCAATCCGCGCGGCGATATCCCGATATAATCCTGAACTCATTCTCAACGCGGCGGCTTACACTCAAGTAGACCGAGCTGAAACCCAGCGGGAAGAAGCCTATGCAGTTAATGCCGACGGCCCACAGTATCTGGTCGAAGTGGCGAATACGATCGGCGCTCGCCTGATTCACATCTCGACAGACTACGTGTTCAATGGTCATTCATCACGGCCATACCAGCCGGAGGATCCGACTGAGCCGCTGAATGTCTACGGGGCGAGCAAACTAGAGGGTGAAAAGCGGGTGCGGTCGCTTTGTCCCGAAAGGACACTCATCTTGCGGAGCGGGTGGTTATACGATGCCCATGGGAAGAATTTCGTGATGACGATGCTTAAACTTATGCGTGAGCGGGAAGAGCTTGGCGTCGTTACAGACGAATTCGGTACGCCAACGTGGTCGAGAACGCTTGCAGGTGCAGTCTGGCTCGCGGCGGGGCGCGAAGCATTACACGGTATCTACCATTGGAGCGATGGGGGAGTCGCCAGCCGATATGAATTCGCCATCGCGATTCAGGAGGAGGCGCTTGCGTTGAGACTGCTCGCCCGTCCTATCAGAATTCGGCCGATCCGTGTGGCAGAGTACCCGCTCGCCGCGCGGCGACCTGCCTACACTGTGCTGGATAAGGCGGCGACCATCGCAGATTTCGGCCTCACGCCGATCCACTGGCGTATGGCGCTGCGCCAGATGCTTGCCGGGTTAACCCATGCATAGATTGCTCATCACGGGCGGCGCAGGTTTCATCGGCACGAACTTCGTCCGTTACTGGATCCGACAACATCGTGGCGATTTCGTTGTAGTGCTCGATGCCCTGACCTATGCTGCTAATCGCGAAAATTTAGAGCCGTTCGCGGGGCAGCCGAATTTCAAGTTTGTGCATGGAAACATTCTCGACCGGGAGCTGGTTACGAATTTAGTGACTGAGCACAGTCTCGATACCATCGTTCACTTCGCCGCCGAATCTCATGTGGACCGCTCGATTGTAGCCCCTGATGCCTTCATCGAAACAAACGTCGTCGGTACCCATAACTTGCTCAAGACCGCATACGATGTTTGGTTCAAACGCGTCAACGGCTTCGCTGGCTGTCGCTTTCATCACGTTTCGACGGACGAAGTCTACGGTTCGCTCGGTCCGACGGATCCCGGCTTTACCGAAAGCGATCCCTACGCACCAAACTCACCCTATGCAGCCAGTAAGGCGGCAGCAGATCACCTGGTCCGTGCCTATCACAATACCTACCGCTTACCGGTTACAATTAGTAACTGTTCGAATAACTACGGCCCCTATCAGTTTCCGGAGAAACTCATCCCGCTTGTGCTCATTAACGCTCTCAACGGAAAGAAATTACCGCTTTATGGCGACGGCAAGAATGTCCGTGACTGGTTGCATGTAGAAGACCATTGCCGCGGCCTCGAACTCGTGCTCGAGCGCGGGCGCGTCGGCGAAACCTACAACATTGGCGGTGGCAATGAGCGTAGTAACATCGCGATCGTCACACAGATTTGCCGTCTGGTGGACGAGTTCTTTGTGGAGGATGAACAATTGCGGGGACGTTTCCCGAATTGTCCGGCCGCGCTTGGAGAGAAAAACGAAACCTTGATCAGTTTTGTTACCGATCGGCCCGGCCATGACCGTCGGTACTCGATCAATACGGACCGAGCCCGTCACGAGCTTGGTTATATGCCGGCAGAGACGCTGGATTCGGGCCTGGTCAAAACAATCACCTGGTATCTTGAGAACGAGCCATGGTGGCGTGGTTTGATGCGGGATGATTATCGCGATTGGATTAGCCGCCAGTATGGGATGGAATGAATATTTGCTGGACATCGAGCACGGAGCAGCGACCTCGCCCTACCACGAGCTATTCTACATTCTCGCCTGGCGTGATGTGGCCGTGTGTTAACTATGGCGGGCAGCTCGGGCTTTGGTTCAATCTTTGGTAGCCTGCCTGCTTATGGCATTCGGCAGCATGAGCGTTGTTAACTGGAACGGTGAAAGATTTCTTAAAGATTGCCTCAGCGCCCTTCGGACCAAAGCTATGTTAATCACGCGAAATCATTCTTGTCGATAACGGCTTCTCTGGAGAGGTCAAGAAAGGCCGTTCCATCATGATCACGGAAAGAGGGAAAATCGTTGCGACGATCGTTCCTGTCCAACAGCATCCTGATGCTGAGAGCTCAAAGAACTGGCCAGAAGCGGTGTAGGAACCTGGCGGGGGAGAAAGCCCAAAGGCGCTTCTCGGTCCGTCGTGGTTAAAGGGAAACCGGTAGGAGATATTGTCCTTGAGGAGCGACGGTGATTCTTTACTTGGATATGACTGCTCTCGTGAAAATCTACGTTGAGGACTGCGGCGGGAAAAGAAGATCTGCGGGTGGTGAAGTAGCAAGAGGGATAGGCCGAGCGAGTGCCATCTTGGCATAGGATGAGTTCTGGAGATCACCACAAAGTCAGTATTATCGTCGTTAACTGGAATGGCGAGAGATTTCTCAAAGATTGCCTCGGCGCTCTTTCCAACCAAAGCTATGCTGATTGCGAAATCATCCTGGTTGATAACGGCTCTTCTGACAATTCCGTCCGTTTTGCCAGGGAGTATTTTCCCGAGGTAAAAATCGTTGTGCTTAGTCAGAACACAGGTTTCACGGGAGGTAATGCAGCCGGGTTGGAGATCTCTCAAGGAGCCTACATAGCGCTGGTCAATAACGATGCCCGCCCGGATGAGACCTGGCTTGAAAAGCTGATCCAGCCGATGTTGCGGGACCGCGCCGTTGGAATTTCTGCTTCGAAGCTCATTTTCGAAAATACCCAGAGGGTGAATAGTGCCGGCGACGGGATGACGACTGCAGCGGTCGGATTCAATCGCGGGCTGGGGAGCGATGCTGTCAACTTCAACGTGCCAGAACCCGTGTTTGGCGCCTGCGGGGCGGCCGTCTTATATCGGCGGCGCATGCTCGATGAGATCGGATTTTTGGACGAAGACTTCTTTCTTTATGATGAAGACACGGATCTCAATTTCCGTGCGCAACTTGCCGGTTGGAAATGTATTTATGTGCCCACAGCGGTTGCCAACCACGTGGCCAATGCAACGAGCAAGCGTCTGAGTGACCTGCACGTCTACTATCACACGCGGAATCTCGAGTTCGTTTGGATCAAAAATATGCCTTTCGGACTGATGCTTCGCTTCGCGCATCACAAAGTTATCCAAGAACTCGGCTCTTTTTTTTACCTTTGCTTCCGGCATGGGAAATGGCGTCCATTTTTTCGGGCAAAGCGAGATGCGCTCAAGATGTTGCCTGTCATGTTAAAAAAGCGCGAAAAGATCCAAGCCAAAAAGAGAGTCTCGAACCGTTGTGTGCGCGCAGTGCTTACGTCGATGCTCACTTTCAGTTTCTTTAGGCAGAAAATGAAGCAACTCATAGAGGGATAGCCTCAACCGAGTTTCAAACATTCCTGCAGCCATCGACTAGTCGAGAGACTATTGGCATACCTATTCGAGGGAGAAGATAGCGCAGAATATGAAACGCTTCTCATTGCTTCGAACCGCGCTCCTGTGGTTAGTTTTGCTGGCGTTTTTCGGGTGCGGTGGCGACAGCCCCTCGAAGCTTCCCTTGGGAGGGTTCAAGGTCGAGTTTGTAAAACATGAAATTCCAACCGAAATGATGGTGGGACAAACCGTCTCGGCTGAGGTCAGCATCAAAAACGTGAGTTCCGCGACTTGGCCAAGCAAACCGGACCCAAAGGGAAACTACGCCGTGTATCTTTCGTACCATTGGCTAGATCGTAGGCGGCAAATCGTGGTTTTTGAAGGATTAAGAAGTCCGTTACTGCGGGATCTCAATCCTGGAGAATCAACTAGCTTAAAAGCAACGATTCGCGCGCCTGAAAAGCCCGGAGAGTTTTTGCTTCACCTGAGTTTGCTTCAGGAAGGGGTCGGGTGGTTTTCAGAAAAGGATGGCGGCCAAATTTTAATACCGATCTCAGTGGGGCAAAAGCGAAAGTAATTGTTCAGAGCAGGATAGCCTTTCTTTGCTCTGATCGTACTTTCTTAAACTAAGGAATTTAGAAGGGATAAATCAGGGGAATCCCGATAGCGGCCAGCCATCGCTTTCAGGCAACTTTACGGTTTATAGATACCTAGCCGGCAAAGACCCATGCTGAGCATCTTGTGGGGCCGGCGTGGGCCGGACCGTCACCAAAACAGTCGCAAAGCTTGGAAACTTATAGTAAATAAGGGCATCTCTTTGGTACCCGTACGGTGTAGATTTGCAATTCAACTAACATGCGGGTCGCCCTTATTCACGACTGGCTTATTACGACACGCGGGGGAGAGAAGTGCCTGGAGGCTTTTTGTGAGCTATACCCCCAAGCCGATGTTTATACGCTCGTTTATTTGCCAGATCGAGTTTCGAGTTTGATCAAATCGATGAACATTCACGCTTCAAGACTGAACAATGTCCCACACATCGAACGAGTCTATCGCTACTGTCTCCCTCTATTTCCACGGGTCATCGAATCGTTTGATTTGAGAAACTACGATCTCATCGTCTCGAGCAGCCATTGCGTAGCCAAAGGAGTCTTTCCGCACCGTGCGCTCCACATTTCGTACGTCCATGCCCCCATGCGCTATGTCTGGGATATGTATGACGCTTATTTTGGCCAGGCTGCATCGCTTCTGGCTCGGGCCGGCATGTCCGTCTGGCGCCGCTATCTCCAGCGATGGGACGTTGCGGCTTCGGAGCGGGTAGACTATTTTCTAGCAAACTCCTGGAATGTCGCTGCGAAGATCCAGAAGCTCTATGGGCGCCAAGCTACGGTTGTCCACCCTCCAGTTGATCTAGAAAAGTTTCGCATTAGCGATGGGCAAGAAGGGCAAGAACCCTACTATCTTATCGTCTCGGCTCTGGTTCCTTACAAGAGAATCGACATCGCCATTCGCGCGTTTAACGAAATGCGGCTTCCGCTGAAGATTGTCGGAGAAGGGCCTTTGCGCAGCTCGCTCGAGCGGAGCGCAGGGTCTACCATAGAGTTCCTTGGCTGGGTTGACGACTCGGTCTTGGCTGCGCTATACGGCTCGTGTCGAGCACTTATTTTCCCGGGTGAAGAAGATCTTGGGATTGTTCCGCTGGAGGCTCAGTCCTGTGGCAGGCCGGTCATCGCATACGAGAAAGGCGGAGTGCTAGAGACGGTGATTCCAGTGACGGCAAATACTCCAAGCGTGTCGCCCACCGGGATTTTTTTTTCAGAGCAGACACCAGAGGACTTAATGAGAGCGGTGGAGCACTATCGGAAGATGCAAAGCCGATTTGACCCAAAAAAGATACGGGATCACGCGGCGCAATTTTCGACGGCGCGTTTCAGAAATCAAGTTCACGAATACATCCAGGCCCGGTTGGCCGAGCGGTGGGGAGTGGACCATCCGTGCTGAAGCAACGGAGCGAGTTCTTCCAGAGTTTGATGCTGCTACACGACCTCCTTTTTCTGAGCGTCGCATGGTGGCTCGCCTATCTGATCCGTTTCGAAACAGATTTTTTCCCGGAGCCCGAACCGCATCTTTTTCGACACTATACCATCGCCTGGCTTCTTATCCTGCTCGTGTGGACAGCAGTTTTTCACCGGCTGGATTTTTATCGTCCCCGGCGACTGTCGGGTCAAAACCGCGAAATCGTTGAGGTGCTCAAGGGGTGCAGTCTCGCGATGCTTATTTTCTTGGGACTCGTGTTCTTGCTTCGCGATCTCGTTCTTTCTCGAATCGTTGTGATCCTATTTGGGATATCTAGCTTTATTTTGCTTAATATCAGTCACGTCGTTTTTCGAGAAGGGTTAAGGTTTTTGCGACGACGAGGCTATAATCTGCGGCACGTGCTGCTTATCGGAACTCCCCGGCAGGTTGACCAGCTCGCGCAAAAGTTACAAGCATACCGCCAATTCGGTCTTAGCATCGCTGGGGTATACCTTACCCAGCAACCACCGGCGGAGATGACGCCAGTCTCAGCAGGATGCCTCAAGGACACCGGGGAACTCAATCGATTGGTCAAGTCTGGAACCATCGATCAAATCTTTGTCACGTTACCCTTAGAGCAAGCAGGCAAATTGGTCGAAATCCAGCAGTGGCTGGAAGATGAGCCCATTACGCTCCATTTTATTCCGGACGTGGGAGATCTTGCCAAGCTTCGCGGACGCATGGAAGAATTTGACGGATTACCCATCATCAGTCTACAAAGCTCGCCGTTACACGGATGGAACTCTTGCCTCAAACGGATCATGGATCTGTCGGTCGGCGGACTGGCGCTGGTGTTTTTTTCGCCTTTAATGCTGCTGATCGCCATTATGATCAAGCTGACTTCCTCCGGACCTATTCTATATCGACAAGAACGCATGGGTTTGGACGGAAAACAATTCAGGATTCTCAAGTTCAGGACTATGGTCAAAAATGCAGAGCAGTCCACCGGACCCGTTTGGGCCGTGGCCGATGATCCCCGGGTGACCCCGCTTGGGCGAATATTGCGGGCGACCAGTCTGGACGAATTACCCCAGTTGATTAATGTGCTCAGGGGTGAAATGAGTTTGGTGGGTCCTCGACCGGAAAGACCGGTATTGATCAAGTACTTTCGGAAATCAATTCCGGGATATATGCTGCGGCATAAAGTGAAAGCCGGCATGACCGGCTGGGCGCAGGTTAACGGATGGCGTGGAAATACTTCATTGGAGTCCCGGATCGAGCACGATTTGGATTATATCGGGAATTGGTCAATCTGGCGTGATATAAAGATCCTTGCTCTTACCGTCTTTGGCGGTTTTCGAAACCGAGGGACGGGAAGCCTGCGCAATTGATTTTGTTCGTTTCGCGGTGTCCTTAATCATATCCTATTGCGCTCCATGGAGTGCCCCTCCATATTCGACAACGCATGGATAAAGTTATCGCATGGTGGGGCAAGGGGATTTTTGTTTCGCTCTGCCTCACGATTGTCCTGTTGGGCACTGGACCGTTGGATTCGTCTTCGCCCGGCTTGAGCGTCAGTGCGTGGAGCGTTTCCCGGACGACCTTTTTCATCTGGCTGATCTGGAAACTGTTGATTTGGGTCCGGCACGGCAGTTCCCAACTCGGTTTTCGCAAGCTCGTTATACCGATTCCTCTCCTTCTTTTCTTCACTCTTGTCACGATATCCTTACTACCGGACTATCATCAGGCCGGTGACTATCGCTATTTTTTCTTGGGATCCATGCATTATCTGATGATTTTGGATCTCTGCTCAGATCAAAAAAGATGGCGTCTCATATTTCATTTGCTGGCTTTGTTGCCCGGTCTGCTTGCGGTGCGGGGCATTTTATACGATCCGTTGGTGCTTGAACTGGATCAGATGCGGCGGTTTGGTTACCCCTTGCCCCATCCCAATATTGCCGGTTACCTTTTCGCCATGACTCTTCCACTTTGCTTGGCGATAGCAGTCGGTGGAGCAAGGAAGGTGCGTGCGCTCTCGCTGCTTTCCGGTGGCGCCCAGTTGTTGGCGCTGATCCTTACTTATTCGAGGGGTGCCTGGTTGGGATGGTCGGTCTCGATCTTTTCCTTTGGCGTCATGCTAAAGCGGTGGAGAGAAGTTTGGATCATTTTGACAATGGTTGGGCTGCTCCTATCTCTAGCGACACCTCTACACGAGCGCTTATTTACGCTGGTCAACCCGCAGACTGACTTTTCGATCAACGAAAGGATGCAGGCGATAGAGGCTGGCCTGAAAGTGGGCTTAGATCATCCGGTTTTAGGCGTGGGCTACGGGCGTGGGCGGCTCAGGGAAGGTCTTCGAGAACAAGAGAAAAAAACCGGGGCTAAGATTGGCCACATAGCGCATACCCACAACATGTACGTTGAACTCTTCGCGCAAACCGGATTGCTGGGACTCAGCGCCTTCCTGTGGTTGCTCTGTCAGGCTTTCTGCCAGGCTATAAACAACGCAGGTCGTTTCAAGGGTTCGGAGCGAGCATTCGCGCTCGGAATCGCCGCAGCTTGGATCGCATTTGGCGTAACCGGCTTCGGCGATGTCCCCTTTTATCATCACGAAATTCGCATCTTGTTTTTTAGTCTCTTAGCGCTGACGCATTTCTATAGTCAGCCTTCGGCCCCATCCGTTTGCAATTAGTTTCCACCTTTTGGAAAATTTGGTATGATGAGGCCGGTTTCAAAATGGCACATCAGGCATATCAGGGGAAGATTGTCGAAAAGCCATGGGGTTATGAGCTCCTATGGGCTCATACACCGCGCTATGTGGGAAAGATTCTCCACATCAATAAAGGAGAATCCCTGAGCTATCAATACCACAGAGTCAAGGACGAAACGGTCCGCCTTCTAAGCGGAAGCCTGGAGATGGAGGTAGAGCTGGGGGGCGAGAGAACAAAACTCAAGTTCAAGCCAGGTGACTGCCTTCACATAGTTCCCGGGATGAAGCACAGGATGACGGGCCTCGAAGAATGCGATGTCTTGGAAGTATCGACCCCCGAGCTCGATGACGTGGTGCGGTTGGAAGATCGCTATGGCAGAACGGATACAAAAGATAAAGATCCGGTGTAAGTAGTCACCTCTATGGATGTCCATTTGAGTCTCGCTGAGCAGTTGATCGAGCGCCGCCTTCTCTCTAGCGAAGAGATGGAGCGGGTAGCCAAACTTCAGCAGGAACAGCAGGCTCCGCTCACCCGACTGATTGTCGAGCTGGGATTTCTTTCCGAGGATGATCTGCTGCCTGTGCTGCGGGATCATTTCGAGATTCCAATGATCACGCTGAAGGATTTGCCCGCCGCTCCGCTCGCCGTGGAGTTTTCTCCCACGATCGGGGATTTTTTCAAGCAGGCCCGCATGGTACCGATAAAAATCGAAGGCCGGGATCTAGTCGTTGCGATTAACGACCCGATGGATATCTCTCGTCTCCATGCGCTGGAGCTCGCTGCCGGATTGCACGTTAAACCCGTACTGGCCAAGGAAAAAGACATCACAGCGAGAATCGAGGCCCTGTTCGGCAATTCCTATTCAACCGAAGCCAACACGGGTTCGGCTGCCCGTGAGATCGAAGGTGCGGTGGACGAGGAAGATGTCGCTCATCTGCGCGATATGGCGTCCGAAGTACCCGTCATCCGTCTGGTGAATCAAATGCTAGTGCGGGCGCTGGAGAGCCGCGCCTCGGATGTTCATATCGAGCCTTTTGAGAATCAGCTGAAGATCCGGTATCGTATCGACGGCATTCTTCACGAAGTGGAGCCACCGCCTCGTCAGTTGAAAGCCGCCGTGATCTCGCGTCTAAAAATTCTGGCCCAACTCAATATTGCAGAGCGCCGGCTGCCGCAGGATGGACGAATCAAGATCCGGCTGGCGGGTAAGGATGTCGATCTCCGCATTGCCACCGTTCCAACGCTGTACGGAGAAAGCGTGGTCATTCGTCTGTTGGAGCGCGCGCAAATCTTTACGCAGATGGATGCTCTGGGTTTTCCTGCTGCCATCCTCCAACATTTCAATGAAATGATCTCCAAGCCTCATGGGATGATTCTCGTTACCGGGCCCACGGGAAGTGGTAAGACCACAACCCTTTACGGAGCTTTGCAAAAAATCAACGACCCGGGGAAAAAGATCATTACCATCGAAGATCCGGTGGAATATCAACTTAGCGGCGTGAATCAGATCCAGGTTAAGCCGCAAATCGGCCTTTCTTTCGCCAACGGCCTGCGGTCGATCGTGCGCCAGGATCCCGATGTGATCATGGTCGGCGAAATTCGCGACGCGGAAACTGCGGAGATCGCGGTTCAAGCCGCGCTGACGGGTCACTTGGTTTTCTCCACATTGCACACGAACGATGCTGCGGGCGCGATTTCACGCCTGTTGGAGATGGGAGTTCAGGATTATCTCCTTTCGTCTTCGCTGTTGGGTGTCCTAGCGCAGAGACTGGTGCGCCGGCTGTGTGTCAATTGCCGGAAAGAGGTTTCCTTCGCAGGCTTTGACGGAAACGAGCCCGAATTGACGCTTCCAAGCACGGAGAGACTGGAAACTGTATGGGACGCCGTGGGTTGCGATCGGTGTAGCGGCACCGGATATCTCGGTCGCGTGGGAATCTATGAGCTATTACCCGTGACTTCTGAGGTCTGCAAAGTCATCGTTCAACGCGCGGATGCGGGAATGATCCGTAGCCTGGCGGTCCAGCAGGGCATGCGTCTGTTGAGGGACGATGGCTGGCACAAAGTCCGATACGGCGTCACAACCGTCGCCGAAGTGCTGCGTGTTACCAGAGAGGAAGCTTAAGTCGGGCTTGAAACGAGTAAGGCCGCTATCCTCCGGAGTCTAATCGTCTCTAGCGCTCGACTGGCCTGCTTTACTATTCCCATGGCCTTTTTCCAATATCGCGCCGCCGATCAAGCTGGCAAAATCGTCGAAGGTGTAATGGAAGCCGATGCGGAACCGGGTGTCGTGGCTCGCCTCCATGAGATGGGCTGCATTCCGCTACGCATCGCGATGCCGGGGGACCGATTGGCCGCGGGTTCTCAGGCGCGACGACCGCTGATTCCGAAGCGCAAGGTCAACCAACAGCAGCTACTCCAATTCACCCAGGAGCTCAGTACGCTTCTGGGGGCCGGGCTGCCGCTGGACCGTAGCCTTTCACTTCTCGCCAATTTGATCGAAGGGGAGGATTTTACCAAGGTCATGCGGACTCTCCTGGAGGCGGTGCGCGCCGGTAAATCGCTGGCCGCTGCCATGGGGGAGCATCCCGAGGTGTTTCCCAAGATCTACGTGAACATGATTCGAGCGGGAGAGGCCGGAGGGATTTTGGAAGGCGTTCTTCGCCATCTCGCCGAATATTTGGAGCGCTCGGTGGCTCTTAAAGAGGATATAAAATCGGCTTTGGTCTACCCGACGATCTTGGCGGCGGCCGCAGGACTTTCCTTGACTGTACTTTTCATCTATGTGATTCCGCGCTTTGCCTTAATCTTTAAAGACGTCGGCCAAGCCTTACCGTGGATTACCAAGGTCGTTCTCGATTTAAGCCAACTATTGACACAGTACGGTTGGCTTATCTTGCTTTTGCTGGTCATGGGAGCCGTGGGCGGAGTATATTATTTTCGCAGCCCGGAAGGGCGGGCGGAATGGGACCGCCAGTCTCTTCGTGTTTGGCTTTTGGGGGACCTGCTCAGAAAGTTCGAAACGGCTCGCTTTGCCAGAACGCTGGCGGCCTTATTGAAGGGAGGGGTGCCTCTGCTCGAAGCCCTCGGTACAGTTCAGGCCATTGTCGGGAACCGTTTGCTATCCCGGGCCATTGGGCAGGTCCAAGTTCGCGTGCGTGAGGGAAAGGGGATGGCACAACCACTCGGGGAAAGCGGAATGTTTCCACCGCTCGCATTGAATATGATTGCTGTCGGTGAGGAGACCGGAAAGTTGGAAGGCATGCTCAGTGAGGTCGCCGAGCATTACGATCAAGAAGTCAAACGGACGACCAAGAGATTAACTGCGCTATTAGAGCCGGCGCTCATTCTAGGCATGGGACTCATCATCGGGGTGGTTGTGGTCTCGATGCTGCTGGCTATCTTTAGCATCAATGATTTGCCATTCTAAGAAAATGCGAAACCGCGACGGTTTCACACTTATCGAGTTGCTCGTGGTGATGGTCATCATCGGGCTGCTCGCGGCGCTGGTGGGGCCGCGCTTCATCCGACAAGAAGAAAAGGCGAAGATCAAAGCAGCGAAGGCGCAGATCGAGCTCCTGGGCACCGCTCTGGATACTTTTCGACTCGACGTCGGGCGCTATCCGAGCACCCAGGAGGGGCTCGAGGCCTTGAGGACCAAACCGGGCGGTCTCGAACGATGGGACGGGCCCTACCTCAAGAAGGATCTGCCTCTGGATCCCTGGGGCAAGGCCTATGCTTACAAGAGTCCGGGCGAACATGGTGCCTTTGATATTGTTTCCTACGGTCCCGACGGAGCGCCCGGCGGCGAAGAGGATAACCGTGATATTACGAGCTGGGAGCGATAACCGAGGATTTTCACTTTTAGAGCTGCTCCTGGTTTTGCTCCTCTTAGGTGTGAGTAGCTTAATCGTACTCCCGGCCATCGATAGTGGACTGCGCGAGCGGGAAGTCAGACGCTCTGCCCTAGGTCTCGCTGCGGTCGCGCGCGAGCTCCGTAGCCGCGCTTTATACGAAGGAATCCCGCAACGCCTTGTCTTGAACGTTGTTGACAATAGTTATCTCGTGGCTCGCGATCGTGAAGTGCATTTGCCGTCGAATGTGAACTTCTCTCAGGTCGAGGGCGGAGAGACCCTCGACAGGAGCGTACGGCAGTTTGTTTTTTTTCCGAACGGGAGCAACCTAGGAGGGAAGATTGGTTTGATGGGCGGCCAGAACGCAACTTCGTATTCGGTTCGCCTCGAACCGCTGAGCGGCAAAATTGATGTGATCAAGGGTCAAAAATCGTGACTATCAGGCGCAACTTTCCTTCGCTCTCAGCTGGATTCACGCTGTTGGAAGTTGTCGTAGCGATGACCATCGTGGGCATCGGCGTGGTGACGCTTTTAGAAATTTTTTCCACGGGACTTCATTTGGGCTCCAGGAGTTCCGACGCGACGGAAGCCATGACCTACGGTCGTCAAGCGATGGACGAGATTTTGTTGCGGCGCAAGATCGAGGAGGGCGCGCAGCAAGGCTCGCTCAATGAAAAGACCCGCTGGAAAGTCGGGATTGAGCCTGTAAAGGAGCCCTCCGATACACTGTCCTTGTCGTCCGCCTGGGAGTTGAAGGAAATTACCTTGGACATGCGTGTGACGGAAGCGGGAAGGGATCGAACCGTGGAGTTGCGGACCTATCGTCTCGTGCGAAGGAAGAACCAGTGACTGGACGATCTGCCTTCGACCCTACTCAGGCCAATCGGTCGCAATCGGGGTTCACTTTGATCGAGGTGATGCTTGCGATGACGATCTTTGCTCTCATGAGCACTGTACTCTATGGAGCGTTTTCTCTGGGTCACAGCGCCGTGGAGAAGTCCCAGAGGAGTTTTGAAAGGAATCAGAAGCTGCGCGCGGTGGATGAGCTGTTGGGGAGTTATATCCGATCTGCCTATCCCTATCGCTCTTCGCCTCAGGGGTCGACGATTCTCTTTGCGGGCGAGCAAGCCGATCTTACCTTCGTTTCGTCTTTTTCGCTCGCCATGGGCGGGCGCGGTATGGCAAAGGTGCATCTTTTTTGGGAAGGGGATGAAAATCGTGCCGGCGTGCTACGCTTGGAAGAAGAAACACCGGTGCGTGTTCTGAGCGAAGAAGACGAAAAAGACAATCAAGGGCATCAAGGCCTCAGCAACAGCCTGGTTCTTCGCGAAGGTGTCAAGGAGGTTCGCATCACCTATTTGGACTCGCAGAGCGATGAGGAGAAATGGGAGGAACGTTGGGATGCCAGGGAAAGAAACGTGCTGCCGCGGGCGGTGCGGCTCAATTATCTCACGGCGGAAGGCCGGAAGGTTCAGTGGGTTTTCCCAGTGATGATGAACTTACTGGGCCAGCGACCGTGAGTGTGGGCGGCAAAGAAAAAACCTCAGGTTGTCTAAACCAGCGGGGTGTCGCCCTGTTGGTTGTCCTATGGATTTTTATTTTTCTCTTCGTGGTGGCCTTTGATTTCAGCACCTCCGTACGTGAAGAGGCGACGGCTGCGCATCGCTTTAGTGACGAGACCCAGGGGTATTACATTGCGCTAGCTGGCTTCGAGCGGGGAGTCTATGAATTTCTCCAACAGTCGACGGGCCGCGATACGCTGGGAACGCAAAAAAAGGCGGATATTTTCGATGGCGATTGGCATGAAGAAGCGCTTGGCGGCGGGACTTTCCGAGTGCGCTGGGTAGATGAGGGAGGCAAGATCAATATCAATCGCGCAGACGAAGAGACCCTCCGGCGCGTTTTTACGAACTTGGACGTTGCGGAACCCAGTAGGGCGATCCTGGTCGATTCGATTATGGATTGGCGCGACCCTGATGATCTCCATCGATTGAGCGGCGCCGAGAATGAGTATTATCGATCCCTGACCCCGTCTTATACAGCCAAGAACGGCCCTTTCGATACGGTGGAAGATCTTCTTTGGGTAAGAGGCATGACCTCGGAGCTTTTTTACGGTTACGGCGATGCCAAAGGGGATCAAGAGGAGAACAAACAAAGGGTAGCTCTGCGCGAGATTTTTACCGTCGATAGCCCCATCGATCGCGTCAATCTTCGAACCGCGTCCGCGGATGTTATTCACGCGCTTACGGGAATACCCTTGGAGAAAAGTCGCCGTTTTGTGGAGGAAAGAAAAAAGCTTTCCGATAAGACGCTAGCCGATTTGCTGCCGCTATTGGGAATTGGCGCAGGCGATGCCGCCTTGCAGCAGTTTGTGTTTGCCAATCCGGCTGTGGTCACCGTGGAAGCCGAAGGACATCCCGGAGAATCGCTCGTGTCGCGGCGGGTCAAAGGTGTCGTGCGCGCAGCCGGAGGAGGTCGCGAGTTTGAACTGGTGCGTTGGATCGACCGCGAAGTCGCGCTGGCAGCGCGCTAATGGGATGGCGTAAGCCGGATGCGTAAAATCAGGTGCTACTGGGAACAGGTTTGGTGATAAAATGAGGATCATAAAACTATGAATTTCCCTCCATGGTCGCAGAATCTCTATCGCGCGGATTTTCTTCGCAGTGTCGGTCTCTATATCATGCGCGACCACCTTGTGCTGGTTCGCCTGCGCAAGAACTTCTTACGCCTGTCCTTGGCCGAACAAGAGGCTAGAGAGTTGCCGTCGGGAGAAAACCAACAGGCCATATCCGAATTGACCGGCTGGATCGCGGAAGACATTAGAGAAATCGCGTTACGAGCCGAAACCGATTCCCGTGAACGGGCGCTCAGGCAAGCCATTGTGAGCCTTTTGCCGCATTTTAGTGCGGGCAAAGACTCTTTGTACATCTGTGTTCCTCAGGAGCAGGCGGTAGTCCAGAAGCTTTTCTTGCCGCAAGCGGCAGAGAATAATCTGCGGCAAGTGCTGGAATACGAGATCGAACGCCAACTCCCGTTTCGTCGCGACGATATCTATTTCGATTTTTTGCCGATTGGAAAGCAGGGGGACAAGATCGGCGTATATCTCTTCGCGATTCCGAAAAAAAGCTTGGTCCATGTTCTCGAAGTGCTGGGTTCATTCGGCATAAAACCCAACGGAATTGAAACCACGGTCACGGCGATGGCCAACTATCTCTTGTTCTGTCGGGGGGATTTAAATGATCCGGCGGTCGTCGTCGGCAGACAAAATGAGGCTTGGGAAATGTTCGGAATTCGTAGTGGTGTCAACGGATGGAAGCGCCAAGCGGAGTTACTTTTTTCCCACTCTTTACCACAAGCGGACTGGGCTCAGGGTCCGGGCAAGGAAATTCTCCAGGAGTGTTTTGCCAAATCGCCAATGCTCTTTGGTTGGGGCGAGGTGGAGGGCTTTTTTCGCACCGTGTCCCACGACGCAACCTCATTAAAATACGAAGACCTGGTAGCCGCCGGCAATCAGCGGCTTGCGGGTAGCGGGAATATTGCTCATCCGCAGGTTCTTCCTGCTTTTGGAGCTGCGCTCCGAGGACTTCGTGAAGCTTCCTTTACGGTAAACTTCCTACGACAGGAGGGCGCTGTCGATGGGGGCGGAAAAGCGTTCTCAGGTATTAATGCAGTTCTCTTGGGCTTGTTGCTGATTAGCTCCGTCGCGTGGGGAGTTAGTTATCCCATCAAAGACGAAATTCGCCTGCGTCAGCTGCAAAAGGAAAATCAAAAGCTCGCGCCTTCTGTCGAAGCGCTCCGTCGCGAGGAGACGGAGTTCCAGAGGGCGCGCAAGGAAATGAGCTTTTTCGCGGATTTCGACCAAAAAAAGGGCGAGGTTCTTCGCGTCTTGGACGAACTCTCCAAAACGGTTCCGACCAATGCCTATCTTTCCAACCTGCGTTATCGTGCTGGGAACTTGGAGATGCAGGGCAGTGCCGAAAACGCCTCCGCATTGATTCCTATCCTCGAGCGCTCTCCGCTCTTCGAAAACGTAGGTTTTAATGCACCATCTAACCGGGGGCGAGACAACCGCGAGACGTTCTCACTGAAAGCCGATGTCGAGAAGCCAAAGGAAAGGGCGACCAAACCATGAATCAATTTTGGCAGCGACTTTCCAAAAGAGAACGGAGCCTCGTTCTCTGCAGCTTGTTGATTATTTTTGTCGCGCTAGCGCGCTATATGCTGATTGGTCCGTTTGTTGAGCGATGGGAGTGGGTCAGAAGTCAGCTGGAGATCCAGCCGCAACTTCTGGAAAAAAACCTCCGCTTCCTCGCTCAAAAGGAAGACATGGTCGCGATGCTCGAATCCACGCGAAATGAGCTGAAAGCTAGGGAGCCGCGGCTCCTCACCGGAGACACGCCATCGGTTAGCGCGTCGGACTTGCAAGATGTCATCCAAGGCCTGGCGACAAAGGAAGGCACGCAGGTGATAACAACTCGGGTCTTGAACCCTGAGGCTGCCGGAAGCTTTGCCAAGATTTCAATTCAGATGGAAATTGGAGGTCAAATCGACCAACTCGCGAGCTTAATTCGCGGCATCGAAAATTCCCCAAAGCTCTTGATGGTTGACGAAATCAATGTGCGCTCCCTTTTCCGCCCAGTGGGGTTTCCTCAACCCCAAGGCGTTCCTCAGTTGGCCGCGCAAAACCTACGCGTAAGCCTAACGGTTTCCGGACTTGCACGCTCCCTGACGCCGACGGCTACTAAGTCGGAGTCTTTGCCGAGTCAATCAAAGAGTAACTCGGGCAAGACGAGCCAGCCCTGAGAGTAATGGTCTTTTTGTGGTCGCCGGGCAATAGATGTGCAGACACAAAAATATGAAAATGGCCGGGGGTTTGATTCGGTATTAGCAGGAAACCCGTTTCGAATCTCAGAACATATCTTTGACAAACGAGGATCGATTTGACGCGCAAGTTAGGTAAAAGTAAAATAGGGGTCTTTTTAGACCGGAATGGGTAGGACTTAAGTTATTTTGACGCGATCTTCACTGCTTAGCGTTTTCCTAATTATCGCCACAGGATTGGTGCTCACGAAAACCTATTGGCTGTGGACGACCGGCCCTTGGGATCTGCCGAATTCGGGAAAGGCCAAATCGCCGATCCTCGTCGACAACTCCAAAGCAGTTACGAATCCGCTAGCGATCACCGGAACCGAAACCATTGTCAGCAAGAATATTTTTGACCCGGAACGCGGGGCGGGCTTCACCCGGGCAGCGGAGTCGAATTCGCAGGCTTTTCAACGCATACAAAGCATGGTCCTCTTGGGTACTGCCATCCTTGGTAATAACCGATTTGCCATCTTGCAGGACGGAGCGGCTTCTTCTGGAGCACCTGGAATCCCTGGCCAGGTGGCTGCGCCAATGCGGATCAAACTCGGGGATATGGTCGAAGGGTTCAAGTTGTCAGAAGTGTCCGAAAAAAGAGTTGTTTTCGCCAGGGGTACCTCGACGGTAGAGGTTCCACTGGATTATTTTCGAAAAACCGACATCGCTCAGCCGCGAAGGCCGGCGACGGCACAACCCGGTGCCGCAGGGCAGGCACCGGCGCCGCGAATTCTTGCACCAGGACAGACAAACGTGCCAGGGCAGAGAGTGCCCAGAGCGATTCCCGCCTTGCCGCGGCGAGATCGCGCGCCCGCCGGAGGAGAATAAGCGGGCCGTAGTTGAACGCGGGAGGAATAATGCTAGGAAAATGCTTTACGTGGTTCGTTGTCTTCTCATACGTCTCGAGCATTGCCTTGCCTTTGAATGTGCAAGTCTTTCGGGAGGCTCAGGCCGCAGAGCCAATAACCCCGCCGCAAACCCAGCCGGCGCCAGGGGTGGTGCCGCCGGTTCAGCCTCCGGTCGCTCCGGGGCCCCAAGGGGCAGTACCAGCGCAGCCCGGTGGTCCTCCCAGCCGACCCGAGCGCACACTACTACCGCCTCCCTCCGTTACTTCCGGTGGAATGGTTTCGCTTAATTTTAATCGTGCGGATTTAGTCGAAATCATCCACATCCTCGCTCAGCACTTGAAGCTTACTTACACAATCGATCCTGAGGTAAAAGGAACGGTTACCATCAACAGCGCTGAGCCCCTAAGAACGGAGGATCTACTGCCGATTTTTCACCAAGTACTGCGCATGAACGGCGCGGTAGCGGTCCGGGCAGGCAATATTTATCGGATCATGCCTATCAAAGACGGGAAGGGTCTGGCGCGGCCGGTGGGCTCCAATCGAGAAGATAGTTTTGCCTTACAGATCGTGCCGGTACGGTTCTTCGCCGTCGCCGAAATGAAAAAAGTGTTGAGCCCTTTTGTCATGCCGGGCGGTGAGATCATCGAAAATCCGAGGGGAAATTTCCTTGTCATTATGGATTTGCCCTCGAACATCCAGCGGCTGGTGGAGATCGCCGATCTCATTGATGTCCAGGTTTTTGCCGGCACACGCATGGAAATCTATCAGCCCAAGGTGGCGAGCGCGGAAGAACTTGCCACCGAGATGACCAAAGTCATGCAGGCGTATGCCGCATCGGTACCCCAGACGGAGAATTTTACCGCGCAGTTTCTCGCTCTGCCACGAATCAACCAACTCCTGGTGATCAGTCACAGCGAGGCGGCTTGGACTTATGCCAAAAGGTGGCTGGACCGGATCGACGTGATCGCGGAAGGTCCAGGGCGAAGAATTTTCGTCTATCCCGTAGAAAATGGCAAAGCGGAAGATCTGGCGAATGTTTTGAGCGCGGCTCTCGGTTTACCTGCCCCAGCCGGTGGTGGGCAAAGGAGGACTTTGGAGGACCTTCATCGCTCGACCACGGGGGCTGGAAGTCAATCAGGCGTGGGCGGGGGTCGCTCGACGACCGGGACACCTGGAACTTCGAGCAGCGGCTTTGGGAGTAGCGGTTTTGGCTCGCAACAACCTTTGGGTGCGTACGCGGCTGCGCAAGTTCCCGCCCCGGCTGGCCAACCCACTGCACCCGTGCCACAGACGGTTCCCGGAGTTCCCGGGCTTGTTCCTCTGCCTGGTGGTGCTCCTAGAGCGCCCACACCTGGTGCTCCCGGCGCTCCCACGGCCAAACCGGAAGAGCAATTGCGGATCGTCGCCGATCCGGCCACCAATTCGCTGATCGTCTACGGAACCGCGCAGGAGTTTCAAAATATCAAGAATATTTTGAAAGAGTTGGACGCGGTGCCCAGGCAGGTGCTGCTGGATGTACTCGTGCTTGAGGTATCTCTAGATGACAAGGAACAGTTGGGTCTCGACTATGAAATTAGGCCCGGTAATACGCAATTTTTTGATCGCACGTTGCCGTCGCGGGGCGGTGTCTTGACCGGCCTCTTGAATAGCTTGTCAGGCGCAGCTGCTGCTGGAGGCCTTACTCCATTTCCGTTGGGCGTGAGCGGCGTTTTCGGGCCCGGAAATGTGCGGATTTTAGTGAACGCCCTGGCGTCAGATTCCCGAACCAAGATTTTGTCCACGCCCAGCGTGTTAGCGACTGACAATCGGCCTGCGCGGATTCAAGTCGGCAGTGAAGAGCCGATAGCGACAGGCGCAGTGAGCACTCCAATCGCAACCGGAACAACAGCAGGAACTGGATTCGCATCGAGTACGACGGTCCAGTACCGAAACACCGGCAGAATCGTAACCATTATTCCACAAGTCAATTCTAAAGGGCTAGTCAACCTGCAAGCACTGGTAGAGGTGAGCCAGCGTGGATTGAATGTTACGGTAGGGCAAGATAGCTTTCCCTCATTTGATATACGCCAAGCTGAAACCACTGCCGTCGTCCAGGACGGCGATACCCTCGCGATAGGTGGGATGATTGGCGAAAACAGGAACAACGATAAGAACGGCGTCCCCTATCTTATGGATATCCCGGTGTTGGGCCGTTTCTTCCGCACCACATCAGATAGAATCCAACGGACCGAGCTCATCATGCTGATTACCCCCCATGTCATTCGAAGTAGGACCGAAGGCACTGTGGTTACTGAAGAACTCAAAAGCAAACTATCGACCCTACGCAGCGAGCTTGAAAGGATGCGGTTGGACCGGGAGCGCGATTTGGAAAAAATGAAGCGTCAGTGGCAAGAGCAGCAAAAACCTGCAGCTCCGGCGCCCGCAAACGAACCGCCAAGCGAACCGCCAAGCCCGTCGCCAAGTAGCAGCCCGGCAAGCCCGGTCCCACCGGCGGTGCCGTTGCGAAACATAAATATCGGTCCTGCTGAATTGCCTTCGACGGCTCCAAGCCAAGATTTACGGGGCTCGGCTGATGGAAGCCCCGTGTCGTCCCTGTTGGTGAGCCGTGTCTTACCTTCGCCAACGTCGACCCTAGTGCAAGATAAAACAGGTGAAGCAGTGCAGCGACAAAAAATTCCCGCAGAGCTTTCGTCGGTCTCGCCCAAGGAGCCGCCTCGGGCGACCCGTACGGCGACGAACTCACCGCGCGAGCCCTCTCGACGGGGTCCAGTCTGGACAGTCCAGGTTGCCTCGCTGAACCAGACTCGCGATGCCGACGGCATTGCCGATAAGCTAAAGGTCAAGGGTTACGATGCTTATGTGGTTCCGGCTGAGGTGAGGTCTAGGCTTTGGCATCGCGTCCGCGTGGGCCAGGGCATCGATCTGAGTGAAGCCTTCGAGCTTCGAACCAGACTCAAAGGCAAGGAAAATTTTGACCAAGCATTTATCGCGCTCCGATAACTGAAACGCTCCTCAGTTCAGTTAGCGGAGCGCCGTCTTTCCCGCGTTCTTTTCTTCGCAGGCGCATTTCGAGCGGTCTGTCATCGTTGGCCGCAATTGTTCCCGGCCGTTCATCCACTGTCAATTGAGAGACCGGCAGCCGTCGTGAAAGGCCTCCGGGCGCGCGGTTGCTTGCGTGTTTCGCGAGGGATTTTCATAAGAGGCGTTGCTTTGTTATGATGGAAAGGATAGCGCTGAAGTTGTACGGTCTCCATCTCTCACTGGTGGAGGGGAGAGCGGCATGAGAACTGGCCACATTGATCCCCGGGTCAAAAGAGGTTATGGTGGCTCGATTTTGACAAAGCTAGGGTGGTTGAAGGCGACGCGGGCGGCACTAGTCCGCAGCACGCCGGTCGCATTACGGTGTCTGGCATTTGATTTCTAATTGATAGGTGAGGCGATTGTGAATCCAAAAGATCTGACTATTGAGCGGGTACAGGATATTCTCCGGGCTGAGCGTTACATTTGCGATCGCTCATTAGCCACCGTTGTTTATCTTTCGTTGGTCATGGGCAAACCCTTGCTTCTGGAGGGCGAGGCGGGGGTCGGTAAGACCGAAATCGCAAAGGTTCTTTCCAAGGTTCTGGACGCCAAACTGATTCGCTTGCAGTGTTACGAAGGATTAGATGCGAACACGGCGCTATACGAGTGGAACTATCCCAAACAGATGTTGCGCATCAAACTGGAAGAGGTGGAGCATGGCGATAGGGAGGCCGTCGAGACCGAAATCTTCACGCAAGACTATTTGATCAAGCGGCCGTTGCTGGAGGCGATCCAAACCGATGGCGCCGGCCCGCCGGTGCTGCTCATAGACGAGATCGATCGCGCCGACATGGAATTCGAAGCGTTCCTGCTGGAGGTGCTTTCGGACTTCCAGATTACCATACCCGAGATCGGCACCATCGCGGCCAGGCATCGGCCCTATGTCTTTTTGACCTCGAATCGAACTCGCGAGATTCATGACGCACTCAAGCGCCGCTGCCTTTATCACTGGATTGAATACCCGAGCTTCGAAAAGGAACACGAGATCATTACCACCAAGTTCCCTGAGGTGGAGGAAACCATGGCGAGACAGATCTGTGCCTTCATGCAGAAGGTTCGCCAGATGAATTTCTACAAGCGGCCCGGCGTGGCGGAAACGTTGGATTGGGCTTCGGCTTTGATTGCTCTTAACCGTAGGGAATTGGACGACAAGACCGTGGTGGAGACCATGGGCTGCGTTTTCAAATATCGCGAAGACCTGAACCATCTAAGAGAACAGGTCGAAGGCAAGCAGCTTAATCTGGAGGCCTTGCTCAGGATGTCGCCTGAGTTGGTAAGTTAGCGAAAGATGGAAATTACACCGGAAGCAGTCGCCACCGCCGTCAGCAACTTTTCCTTGGCGCGTGGCCAGGGAACCCTGCCCAACCTCCTGGCCTTCGGGCGGGCTTTGAAGCAGCTCGGCGTCAAGGTCAGCTTGAGCCAGATGATCGATGTTTCGCGTGCGGTCGAGTTCGTCGATATCGCGGACAAAGGGGACTTTCGGGCCCTGTTGCGCTCGAATTTGGTTTTGCAAAAGGAAGACTTTCCGGTCTTCGATATGTTATTTGATTGTTTTTGGCGGGAACAGAGTTACGAACGGGTGCCCATGGAGACACTGGAAATTCAGGGAACGCCCACCGAATCCGGAGCGCAAGAGGGAGGCGATGAAGAAGGATTAGAAGAGGCGGCCGCGGAAAGCGTCGCCACGGAAAACGTTCCGCTGGAAAACCTCGACGAGTTTTCCGTTCCCACCTACAGTCCGCAAGAGCTGCTTAATCGTAAAGACTTCAGCGAAATGGGCGTGGAGGAAAGCCGCGCCATCGCGCGAGCCATCTTGCTTATTGCCACCAAGATTGCGACGCAGATCAGCCGGCGCAAGAAGGTCGGGCGAAAGGGCAACGTCGTGGATCCGCGCTGGACCATGCGCAAGAACATGAAGTATGGTGGCGAGATCATCGACCTGGTGAATCGCAAGCGACGCATCAAGAAGACCCGGGTGGTGCTGCTTTGCGACGTGAGTGGCTCGATGGATTGCTACAGCCGGTTCTTGATTCAATTCATGTATGGGCTGCAGAACGAGCTCTGGGGAGTCGAGACCTTTGTTTTCAGTACTTCTCTCAGCCGCATTACCCATCTGATTCGCACCAAGGACATCGCTAATGCGCTGGAAAAAATTTCCGGCAGCATTCTCGGTTGGTCGGGTGGAACCAACATCGGCCGCTCCCTGCATACGTTCAACCGCAACTTTGCGCCCAGCATGGTCACCCATCGCACGGTGGTCGTCATTATCAGTGACGGCTGGGACCGTGGCGACGTGAGTTTGCTCGAGCGGGAGATGCAGGACCTGAAGCGAAGATGCAAGAAGATCATCTGGCTCAATCCATTGCTGGCGAGTGACAATTATGAGCCCCTTTGTAAGGGGATGCAGGCGGCGCTTCCCTATCTGGACCTATTCTTGTCGGTGCATAACGTCAATAGCCTCATTGCACTGGGACGCACGCTGCAGAAGATGGTGGCATAAAGAAGCAAACATACTTGTAGTTGGAGGTGAACCATGCCAGGTCAAGGAACTTGTTTTGAAGACCCTAACGGGGAAGCTAGAAAAAAGGATTCCGTTTATCACCAGGTGAAAGAGTTTCTCGACAAAGGAGAAACGATGGCGGTGGCGACCATTGTATCGACCAAAGGCTCGACCCCGCGAGAGGTCGGCGCCAAGATGGTGGTGACCGCATGGGGAGAAATCCTCGGCACGATTGGAGGTGGTTGTGGTGAAGCGGATGTCAAGCGCGAAGCCATTGAAGTGATCCGTACGCGCAAACCGAGAATGGTTCGGATCGATCTCTTGGACGACATTTCATCGGATAGCCCGGCCGTGTGCGGAGGGATTATGAACGTATTCATCGATCCGTGGTGGAAAGAGCGCGACCAGGAGGCATCCGCGGGCAAATGAGTTCCCTGTCTGAAGAGCTCGTCCGGGCCGTCGAGGAGGGCGCCGCAGCGGTGTTGGCCACAGTGATCGAAGTCGAAGGCAATGATCGGGTGGCTGCCGGCGCCAAATGCTTGATTCGCGACGGCCATATCCGAGCCGAAACGATCCGCGATCCGGGGATCGTAGAGGCCATTCTCCGGGAAAGCGCCGTCCATCTGCAAGAAGAAAAGTCAAAGCTCGTTTCACTGAATCTGCCCCAGGGCGGAGGCAAGCTGGAAGTCTTCTTCGAGGTCATGCCGGCTCCGCCGAAACTGGTGGTGGTCGGCGCCGGTCATATTGCCGTGCCTCTGGTGAAGATGGCGAAGGTTTTGGACTTCCATGTGATCGTCACCGATGATCGGCTGGCCTATGCCAATCGCGAGCGCTTTCCGGACGCCGATGAGGTCCTGGTCGGAGATATGGCGCAGATGCTCAAGGAGATGTCGATCACGCCTTCGACCTATATCGTCCTGATCACCCGGGGGCACAAATACGACGAGCCTTGCTTGCGCGAGATCATTCACAGCCAGGCGAAATATATCGGCATGATCGGCAGCCGGCGACGGATTAAGGCCTGTTTCCAACGGTTTCGTGACGAAGAGAAAATCGCCGAGGAGGTCATCGATCGGGTTTACGCGCCCATCGGTCTCGATATCGCGACCGAAACACCGGCTGAAATCGCGCTTTCCATTCTCGGCGAGATCATCAAAGTGAGAAGGGGCGGCAAGGCCGCGTCGCTTTCCGGCCATCAAAACTAAATTGCTTGCCTTCAACTGGCGGCGTGAGACCGAAACGTGAAAGCTGCGCAAAGACTTAATGGGGTCATCTTTTCGGATCTGGGTCAAGCAGCCTCTTTTATGGGGTTGGATTGGGTCCAAGAAGCGCTAAAGAAAAGCCTGGGGTTTTCACCCTTCCCGGCGACACTCAATCTGCGACCCTGGGCGTGGGAGGATGCGCAGGTTTGGGAAGCTGTTCAAAATGCATCTAGGGGTGTTGCGCTCCCGCCGGTGAATGGCGGATTTTGTAGCGCGCGGCTTTATCAAGTTCGCATCCATCGGCCGGCGAACTCCAATGACAAAATGGATGGCGCGGTATTGCTGCCTGACGTCAGGGATTATCCAAAGGACAAAATCGAAATTATTGCGCCGATGCGGTTGAAAGAGGCGTTGGGCGTAGAAGACGGAGACCAACTTACATTGGAGTTTGTCAATTGAGTAACAAAAGAAGACTGATCGTTGGTATTTCCGGGGCCACGGGAGCGGTTTATGGAGTTCGAATCCTCGAGATCCTCTCGAGGATCGAGGATATGGAAACTCATTTGGTCCTGACCAAAGCGGGCAAAATGACCATTCAGGTTGAGACTACGTACTCTGTGAAAGACGTCGAGGCTATGGCTGGCGTGGTTCATGATATTAACAACATCGGCGCGAGTATCTCCAGCGGTTCATTTCGGACCGAGGGCATGGTCATCGCCCCCTGTTCGATGAAGTCAATGGGTAGTATTGCGCACTCCATTGGCGGCGACTTGTTGGTGCGTGCGGCAGACGTCGTGTTGAAGGAGCGCAAGAAACTCGTTCTCGTCGTCCGGGAAACACCGCTTCACTTGGGACATCTTGAAGCCATGGTGACACTAACGCGCATGGGCGCGGTCGTGTTTCCGCCGGTGCCTGCTTTCTATCATCGACCTAAAACCCTGGATGAAGTGATCAACCAGACGGTTACGCGCATTTTGGATCAGTTCGACATCGATGTGAAACTATTCCACCGTTGGGACGACGAGGGGATGAGCCGCCATCCGGATGCGGGAAAGACCACGCCACTCGCCGCCGCCAAAGAGCGCCAGCAAATTAAGAAGCAACGTTGAAAGCCGTCCTTCTGCCAGCTCATGCCACGCCGCAGGGTCCAAAAAGCGCTTACCAAGACCCAGCAACGCAAAAAAGAACATCTCGAACTTTGCCTTGACACCACAAGCGTTACTGGCCGTTTCGGCACCGGGCTGGATCGTTATAGCTTCGTCCACAATGCCCTACCGGATCTCGACATCGACGAGATCGATGTCAGCACGAACTTCCTGGGGAAAAGACTTCAAGCGCCGATCCTTATCTCCTCAATGACCGGTGGGTTTGACCTCGCTCGGCAGGTAAATCGTAACCTGGCCGCGGCAGCCCAGCGACTGGGTCTGGCCATGGGCGTCGGCTCCCAGCGGGTTGCCATCGAAGAGCCATCGGTTGCGGATTCTTTCAAGGTTCGCGATGTAGCCCCGGACATTCTGCTGCTCTCTAACCTTGGCGCCGTGCAGCTCAACTACGGCTATACCGTCGATCATTGCCGAAGGGCCGTCGAGATGATCGGCGCCGATGGGCTGATTCTCCATCTCAACGTGTTGCAGGAAGCGGTTCAGCCAGAAGGCAATCGTAACTTTAAGGGTGTGGGCGCAAAGATCGCAGAGGTGTGCCGGGAATTGGAAGTCCCGGTTATGGTCAAGGAAGTCGGCAGCGGTATCTCCGCCGATGTGGCGGTGCGGCTAAAGCAGGCCGGCGTCAAAGCCATTGATGTGGCCGGCAGAGGTGGCACCTCGTGGTATGCGGTGGAAGCTCAACGGGCGGCAAAACAGGGGCAAGCGGCTGAGAGGACATTCGCGGACTGGGGGATCCCGACCGAAGAGGCCCTGGTCGCGGTGCGGCAAGCGGTCCCCGATCTTCAAATCGTTGCCTCAGGCGGTGTCCGCACGGGGTTAGACATTGCCAAATGTATGGCCATGGGTGCGGATATGAGCGCTTTTGGTCAGCCGTTATTGGCCGCAGCTTTGGAGTCGTCGGAGAAGGTGGTAGAATTTATCGGCGGGATCATCCATGAGATCAAAGTCACCATGCTTTGCGTCGGCGCAAGGGACCTGGATGCCCTCAAAAAGATGCCTATTGTGCGGCGACCCTGACGGCTCTCCCGAGTTTCGAATTTCGAGGTGAAACCCAGGGACTCGAATCGAGCGACGCACGCATGTCTGACTCCCTGAAACAGAAGGTCCTCGGTTACTTGGAAGGGCATAATACGATGACCCTGGGAACTTGTTCGGGCGATGTTCCCTGGACGGCGACGGTCTTTTATGCCAGCGAAGGCTTGCGCCTGTATTTTTTTTCGGTGCCGGATTCCCGCCATTGTCAAAACTTGACCGCCAATCCACGGGTTGCCGTGACCGTTCAAGAAGATTACCACGACTGGCAGAAGATCAAAGGTATTCAGCTGGAGGGCACCGCAGTCTTGGTGGACTCCATCGTTGAAAAGGCCAAGGCCATGACGGTTTATGCGCGGAAGTATCCGGACGTCATTAAACTTTTCACGAATCCGGCCAGCGGCCTGTTTTATAAGGCTTTTCTCAAGGTCAAATTCTATTGCGTGATCCCACAGAAGCTTTTTTTCATCGACAATGAACAGGGGTTTGGCAAGCGGCAGGAGCTTGCTATTGATGCGTAGATCGAATAAGCAGGCGAAGCGTCTAAGGATGTAGGATTTACGATGTCACGACTGCTCGGAAAAGAACTGACGGAATCACTTTTTAAGCGACTCAATGGATACGAGGTCGAGGCCTATGAGGGCAAGATCATTCCCATTTTTACGCTAGATGAAGCGGGCTGGCCGCATCCTGCATTATTGTCCTACTACGAAGTCATAGCCAAGAACTCGACGACCCTTGACATCGCCCTATGGAAAAATAGTTCCACCGCAAAAAATCTCCGGCAGACGAATAAGATCACATTTCTGATCTGCGATAAAGGCGTTAATTATTACCTGAAAGGCAGCGTTGAAGAGTTGCAGACAGAGATACCAGGTATCCCGTTACAGTCCCGGTTTCGCGTTACCGCGGAGCAGCTGCTGGAAGACCAGGAGCCCAACGCTGAGATCACGAGCGGCATGACCTATAGGCGTCAGAGAGCGCGGGAAGCCAGCGATCCGGCCGTAGAAGTCTTTAACCGATTACGTGGCGAGCCATGAAAGGCAAACGGGTCTTTTTCCTCGTTGTTGCGATCCTGGTGCTGGCGGGCACCGGGTACGGCTTTTGGCGTTGGGGGAACAGCCCCAAAGAGTCTCCCTATGTGACGATGCCGTTACAACGAGGGAATATTACTCAAGTGGTCTCATCGACCGGCACCCTGCAGGCCGTAGTTACGGTCCAAGTCGGGAGCCAGGTTTCCGGAACTATTGACAAGCTGTTCGCCGACTTCAATAGCAAAGTGAAAGCGGGGCAGGTGGTCGCCCAGCTGAATCAGGACAAGTTCAAGGCTGCCGTGGATCAAGCTCGGGCCAATCTCCTCGCCGCGGAATCCAATCTGGCCAAAGTCAAAGTTAGCGTTATCGATGCGCGAGCGAACCTTGGACCGGAGTCAAGAGCTGCGCAAGCGGGATTTAATGGCTCAAAGCGAGCTTGACACGGCGCAGACCACTTATGATGCGGCGCTGGCTCAACTGGAAGTCAACAAGGCACAGAGGGCGCAAACCGAGGCCGCATTGAGTCAAGCGACAGTCGATCTCAACAACACGGTCATTCGCTCCCCCGTGGACGGTATCGTTATCTCGCGCACCGTGGATGTGGGCCAAACCGTTGCCGCCTCCCTCCAGGCGCCGATCTTGTTTACGATTGCTAACGACCTCGCCAAAATGGAAGTACATACTAACGTCGATGAAGCCGATGTGGGCAACGTGACCGAAGGCCAGGAAGTGACTTTTACCGTCGATGCTTTTCCAGCGCGCCGCTTCCGAGGTCGAGTACATCAGGTGCGCAATTCGCCTAACATAGTGCAGAACGTGGTGACCTACGATGCCGTCGTCCGCATCGATAACAAGGAACTGTTGCTCAAGCCAGGCATGACCGCGAACGTGCAGTTTTTGGTCAGTCGAAAGGAAAATATTTTGACCATCCCGAATATGGCTATCCGCTTCAAGCCGCCTGATCAGAAAGATGAAGCCCAGGAGCTGTTGCGTCGGGAGCAAAGCCGGGCGGCCCCCACTATCGGCGCTAAACGAACGAGCCGCGTAGCCGGTGGTGGCTCCGGCGGCACAGGCCGCGGTGGGAGGCGTCTTTCTATTTATGTTCTCAGAGACGGCAGGGCCGAGCCGGTTGAGGTCCAGCTCGGCATCACCGACGGGTCTAAAACCGAGGTGAGAGAAGGCGACCTCCAGGAGAATGATCCGGTGATCATTGGCATGGCAAGCGCGGGAGCACGGGGTCAAACAGGGGTTGTGAACCCTTTCCAGCCAAGTCAACCGCGTGGGTTTGGTTTTCGATGAGCGAAGTCATCCGCGTTGAGGCTCTCCATAAAACCTATCGTATGGGGGACATAGAGGTGCCGGCGCTGCGAGGCATTAACCTCGCCATTGATCGTGGTGAGTTCGTCGCCGTCATGGGCTCTTCCGGCTCCGGCAAGTCCACTTTTATGAATATCCTGGGTTGTCTTGACCGTCCCACCGGAGGCAAATATTTTCTCGAGGGAGAGGAGGTGGGTTCTTTTTCTCGGGACCAATGGGCTCACATCCGCAACAAACGGATTGGTTTCGTGTTTCAGGGTTTTAATCTTCTATCCCGAACCACCGCACTAGAAAATGTGGAGCTGCCGATGATGTATAATGGCTTTGCGGGCAAGCAGCGGCGCAATCGGGCGGTGGAAGTTCTTTCGTTGGTGGGACTCGGCGAGCGGCTTGACCATGCGCCCAATCAGCTTTCCGGCGGGCAACAGCAACGGGTGGCCATCGCCAGGGCTCTGGTCAACGGTCCCTCATTGATTCTTGCCGATGAACCGACGGGAAATCTGGACTCTGCGACCAGTGCCGATATCATGACCTTGTTTCAACGACTGAACTCGGATCAGGGCATCACCATTGTCGTCGTTACGCACGAACAGGACATCGCCGACTATGCTCAGCGGCGAGTGATGTTCCGTGACGGCGTAATCGTCTCGGATGAACGAAAGGCTGAAAGGTTAAGCGATCCGGAGCGTTGGAGTGGACAAAACGAAGCCAAGACATCTGGATGATTGCCTCGCGGGCCGAATCTAAAATCGCAAATCGAAAATCCAAAATCGTATGTGGTTCATGACTTTTAGAATCGCCCTGCGCGCGCTGGCGCGGAACAAACTCCGGTCGTTTCTGACGATGCTCGGAATTATCATCGGTGTCGGCGCGGTGATTGCGATGGTTGCCATTGGCGAGGGCGCTAAGGCAACGATTCGCTCCCAGATTGCTAGCCTTGGGACGAACGTCTTGATCATTTTGCCGGGAACTACGACGCAGGGGGGGGTCAGAGTGGGTTTTGGCAGCGTCAATACGCTAACGGACGGGGATGCTAAGGCCATCAGGGAAGAGGTCCGGTCTGTTTCGTTTGTCTCACCGGTTCTGCGTCGTGGGGAACAGGTGGTGGCGGGCAATCTCAACTGGGGTACTTTGGTTCAGGGCGTCGCTCCCGAGATTCAACAGATCCGGGAGTGGGAGATCGCGGAGGGGCGTTTTCTGCACGACGGCGACATCGAAAACGACGCTAAGGTGGCCGTGCTGGGTCAAACCGTCGTCAGAAACCTCTTCGGTAATGATGAACCCCTCGACAGCGTGATCCGCATTCGCAATATTCCTTTTCGTGTAGTCGGCATATTGACGGAGAAGGGGCAAAGTAGCCAGGGCGCGGACCAGGACGATACCGTGATGATTCCTTATACCAGCATGCAGAAGCGGTTGCTGCGCATCACGAGTGTGCAAACCATTGTGGTCTCTGCCGTCAGCGCCGAACGTGTCCAGGAGGCGAAGGAGCAGATTACCTTACTCCTGCGCCAGCGCCATCGGATCGGCCAAGACCGCGACGACGATTTTAACATTCGCAATCTCTCCGATATCGCCGAAGCGGCTTCGAGCACGGCTCAGGTGATGGCGATTCTGCTTGGTGCCGTGGCTTCGATCTCACTTTTGGTGGGAGGCATCGGGATCATGAATATCATGTTGGTGTCAGTCACGGAGCGGACCCGCGAGATCGGCATCCGCATGGCCGTCGGCGCACGCAGTCGAGACATCATGCTGCAGTTTCTCGTGGAAGCGGTTGTAATGGCGGCCACAGGTGGCTCGATCGGTATTCTACTCGGCATCGGCAGCTCGGAGATTTTAAAGGTTTGGGCCCACTGGCCGACCTTGGTAAGTCCGGTGATCGTCGCGGTCGCCTTTCTCTTCTCGGCCGCTGTGGGTGTCTTCTTTGGTTTCTATCCCGCCCAGAAAGCAGCCAGTCTCGATCCCATCGACGCGTTGCGCTACGAATGATTTTAGGGTCTCCTAAATCGAGTCGTATTCGCCTCCACCCTTGCGTACTCACTGAACATGCTGAATGATTTCTACCATTGACATAAACTTGCCGACTCTATACATGAAAAATTGTATAAGACACACAGGCCCAAGTGAATCGTGTTTCCGGCAAACGGCTCTAAATATGGGCCCTCGGCGCATCCGAGGCGATGGCGATCGTCATGTCGCAATCTGTTCCCAGCGTTGCGCTCCAGCGAAATGGTATCGGATTAGCTGCATGGGTGTCGACTGAGCCTGACGGCATAGTCAGGAGGAAAGGGGTATGGACACCGATCAAATATTGCTGGCTGTTGTTGTGATGCTCACAGCGGTCGTGATCGCAGGCGGCGTGGCGAAGAAGTTGAATCTGGGCTCCATCGTGGCGCTGCTGGCCGTCGGTATGGCGCTCGGCCCGCATTCGCCGAGGCCGCTCTTGACCGATCACATCGATGAGCTGCAGGCGGTGGGCGAAATCGGTGTGGTGTTGCTGCTGTTTGTCATCGGGCTGGGCACCAAGCCCGAGAGACTTTTGTCGATGCGCCGGCTCGTCTTTGGCTTGGGCACCGCACAGCTTCTCCTCACCGCCGCGGCCATTGCCGGCCTTCTGATAGCGGTGGCTGTGGAGCAGTGGCAATGGGCACTCATCGTTGGCCTCGGGCTAGCGATGAGCTCGGACGCGGTCGCAGTTTCCACTCTCGAGGAGCGCGCCGAAGGCGCGAGCCTGCACGGCCGGGCAGTGATGGCCGTGCTGATCAATCAAAGCTTTATGGTGATCCCGGTGTTGGCGATTATTCCAATCCTCGCTGCGGGCCCTGCGCACAGCGTTCCTATGCCGACCTTCGACAAAACGCTTCAAGTGATCGCCGCAGTCGCGGCCGTTTACGGTTTGGGCCGTTACGCGCTGCCGAAGATGCTCACGTGGGCAGCTCTGAAGCTTGGTGTCGAATCCTTCACCTTGATCATCGTCGCCGCCGTCTTGGGGGCCGCGTGGGCCATGGACAGAGTTGGCGTATCGATGGCGTTGGGTTCTTTCATGATCGGCATGTTCCTCTCTACGTCCGATTTTGCCGAACAGATCAAGGCGTCCGTGTCGTTAATGAAAGGTTTGTTGCTCGGGCTTTTCTTTATCGCCGTTGGCATGGCAATCGATTTGAAGGAAGTGGCCGCGCTGGGAGGGGAATTCCTGCTCGCTTTGCCGGCCCTGCTGTTGATCAAGTTTGCCGTTGCCTTCGTGCTGGCACTGGTCTTTGGCCTCGGGCTCCGCTCCGCCGTTTTGGCCGGCCTGTTGCTGATGCCTTTAGACGAAATCGCTTATGTTATCTTTGCCAGCGCGCATGGAAGCGGCCTGCTGAGCGACCGGGCCTATACGGTGGGCCTGACGATGATCTCGTTCTCCTTTGTCCTTTCGCCCGTGCTGATTAATCTGGGTTACAAATGGAGCGACCGGCTGGCGAGCGCGCCGAAACCCGACGTGCCGCTCAAAGCCTTAGGCGAGTCGATCGAGAATCGTGTGGTTGTTGTCGGTTACAGTTACGTTGGCCGCTCGATCTGCGCCATACTGGAGCTGGCGAAGGTTCCCTACATCGCTTTCGAGATCGATTTCGAGCGTCTCTCCGAGGCGAAGAAATGGAACCACAACGCTCACTATGGCGATGTTACGGAGCCTATGATGATGGGTACAATCTCCATCGCCCGCGCCCGTTCCGTGATCCTGACAACGAGTGGGTATGAGGCAACTAAACGGATGATCGGTAATCTGCGGGAGTTCTATCCGAGTGTTCCGGTCATGACCGCCGTCCAGTATCTGGTTCAGCGTGACGAGCTGCGGCGCATGGGTGCGAGGCAAGTGGTTGCACTGATGCCGGAGGCCACCTTGCGTTTCAGCCGGTCGGTCCTCAGTAATCTTGGTGTCGCGCCAGACGAAGTCGAGTCGATCATCAACGCATTCGCGGCTGACGACTACGCCGTGATGCGCGTCGTCGGCGGCGTCGGCCCACAGACGACGCCGAAGGAGGCCGGTGTTGTCAACCACCAGGAAAGAGCTCGTGTGACGCCGGCTGTCTAAAAGGTATGCGTTTGGATCACCCTCTCGTTCGATGGCATGTAAAGTAAGGTCTTGCAATGGGTGACACCGATAGCTCCGCTTCCGACGGAGCCACAGCCGATATCCTCGTGCTCGGCGGCATCGTCGTTACCATGGACGAGCGCCGCAGTATTCTACCCGACGGCGCGTTGGCGATTCGCGGGGATGCCATCACTGCCCTCGGTCCGCGCGCGCAGATCTCTGCGGCTTACCGTGGCAGAACCGTTGTCGACGCAACGGGATGCCTGGTGATCCCCGGTTTGATCGACGCCCATACTCACATCCCGATGACGCTCTTCCGCGGCCTCGCCGACGACCTGCCGCTCCACACCTGGCTCGAGCAGCACGTATGGCCCGCGGAGCATCGGTTCATCAATTCCGAAACCGTTCGGTGGGCCAGCCGCCTCGGTGTTGCCGAGCTGCTGCGTTCGGGCGTGACCACGCTGTGCGACATGTATTTCTATGAAGACGAGGTTGCGGTGGTGGTGGATGAGCTAGGGATGCGCGGGGTTCTGGCCAACGCCCACTTCGACGTCACTAACGCGACCCATACCGAGCGCGAGCGCAGCCTGGCCGAGGCCGAGCAATTTGTCGCGCGCTGGCGCGGTCACTCGCGCATCGTACCTGCGCTGGGACCACACGCGCCCTACACCGTGGGCCCCGAGCTTTACCGCTCTTTGCACGCGCTCGCAGAACGGCTCGATACCCTTATCGTCACGCACTTGGCCGAGACCCAGGAGGAGGACCGCGACATCCGACAGCGTTACGGTCGCTCGCCCGTCCGCCACCTGGCAAATCTCGGTCTCCTGGACAGCCGGCTGGTCGCCGCCCACTGTGTCTGGGTCGATGGTGAGGAGATCGAGCTCTTGGCAGGGGCCCGCACGGGAGTGGTGCACAACCCGCGCAGCAACTTAAAGCTCGCGAGCGGCGTCGCCCCGGTTCCCGACATGCTGCGCGCCGGCGTCTTGGTGGCGCTCGGCACCGATGGGGCCGCGAGCAACAACGCGCTCGACCTGCTGGCGGAGATTCAGATGGCCGCGCTTTTACACAAGGGCGTCCGGCTCGATCCTCTGGCGGTCTCCGCCGCGGCGGCACTTGATATGGCGACCATCGGCGGCGCGCGCGCTCTCAAGCTCGATCACCTGATCGGTTCCCTTGAGCCGGGTAAGCGCGCCGACGTGGTGATCATCGACCTAGACGAGGACAACCTGGTACCGCTCTACGATCCGGTGTCCCATCTCGCCTACGCCGTGGAGGCCGCCGACGTCCGGACGGTCGTCGTCGATGGGCGCATCGTGCTGCGGGACGGCATACTTACCACCGCCGACGAGCGAGAGATTCGACGCCAGGTGCGCGCCCTCGCCATGGGCATCGGTTCCTTCCGCGCAGGAGCGAGCTCATGATACCTGTCTTTGGAATCCGAAGTCGACGAAGCCCGGCCAAACCATGGAGCCACGGCGGTGGGTCGGCGCCCACTGTGATGTCGGAGGTGCTAATACGGAGAACAGAGACGCAAAACGGACCGAAGCTACGAACCTCAGAACAACGGGCTAACCGAAGGTGACTTAGACTAATGCGGGGTGTGGCTGATGCCCCGATCCTTTGCACTGTGATGCGTTTGCTCATCTACGGCTTTGGCCCCTACCGCCAGTTTCGAGATAACATTACTGAGAAAATTGTTCGGCGGTTGCCGCGACGAAGCGGGCTCAAAAAAATCGTTTTTCCGGTCAAATTTCACAAGAGCCAGTTTCTCAACGCCATCAAAGAATACAGACCGGATGTCATCTTGGGCCTAGGACAGTGCTCCCGCGGCCAACGTTTGCGGGTTGAGACCCAGGCGGCCAACAGGAGGCGAAATAGTCAAGAGGAGAAGGCAAGACCGATCCTTTCGGGTGGGTCTCCAAGGCTCAGGACCCATCTCCAATTGGCGGTCGGACGGCAAGGGGAATCTTCCAACAGAGCCGGGGAGTATGTCTGTAATTACTCGATGTATGTCATTCTCGATTTCATCAAGGGCCGTCGGCTTCCTATCCGTTTCGGCTTCATTCATATCCCGCACCGGTATGATTACAGGAAGGTGATTCCGCTTTTGGAAAAAGCCATCGACAAGATTGAGGCAGCCTCCTAAATCATTCCTTGCCAGGCTTTATCTGGTTCGCCCGAGACTGTTCAAGGTATCAGCTTGTGAACGTAGCGGCCCCGTGCCTATAACAACAGGGTATGCCATTCTCCAACCTCGGTCTTTCCCCTAAAGCACTCGACGGTGTTCGAGCCGCCGGCTACACCGACGCAACTCCGATCCAACTCCGTGCCATTCCGCTCGTGATGGCCGGGCGCGACGTCATCGGCTCCGCCCAAACGGGCACCGGCAAGACCGCTGCCTTTGCACTGCCGATCATCTCTCGCCTCGGCCAGCACGGCTCATTGCGGGCTCTCATTCTAGAACCGACACGCGAGCTTGCCGCGCAGGTCGAGACCGCCATCCACGATTACGGCCGCTTCACCAACCTGCGCACGACGGTTCTTTTCGGGGGCACGGGTTATGGCCGGCAAGACAAGGCGCTAAGTCAAGGCACAGATATCCTCGTGGCGACGCCCGGCCGTTTGCTCGACCAAATGAAGCGAGGAATGGTTCGGCTCAATCAAATCGAGATTCTCGTCCTGGACGAAGCGGACAGGATGCTCGACATGGGCTTTCTGCCCGACGTGCGTCGCATTGTCGAACGTTGCCCGCGCACGCGCCAAACGATGCTATTCTCCGCTACTATTCCGCCCGAGATCGAGCAGCTTTGCCAATGGGCGTTGCGCAACCCCGAAACCGTCGAGATCGGCCAGCGCCGTTCGCCCGCGGAGACCGTCACCCACGCACTGTATCCCGTGGCCAGCGAGCAAAAGCAGGCGCTCCTGGAGGAGCTGCTCCGGCGCACCGATTATGACCAGGTGCTGATCTTTTGCCGCACCAAACATGGCGCCGACCGTGTGGCGCGCAAGCTGCATCAGCAAGATCATGCCGTCGCCGTGCTTCACTCCAACCGCACCCAGCGCGAGCGCGAGCAGGCACTCAACGGTTTTCGCAACGGACGTTACGAAGTGATGGTGGCCACCGATATCGCCGCGCGCGGCATCGACGTCGAGCAGATCAGCCACGTCATTAATTTCGACGTGCCGCATCACCCCGAGGACTATGTCCATCGAATCGGCCGCACCGGTCGCGCGCTGAGCGTCGGCGACGCCTTTACCATCATGACCGGCGAAGATGTTCAGGAAGTAGCCGCCATCGAGCGCTTCATCGGCCAGAAAATTCCACGGGTGAAGCTCGAAGGCTTCGGGTACGAATACACCCGTCTGCTTGACGCCAATCCTCCGCCGGCCTTTGGCGCCAGACGCCCCCGCGGCAGCTGGTCTTTCGGTTACGGCAGCAGGCGCCGGTAAGCCATCCCTTCCGCATCCGCGACGCCTACTTAATAAGAAGCCTCATCAAATAGGGCGTCGCGATAAATAGCAGCGCGGCGGCGACAACTATCACCGTCCAAATCCAACGAGCGGTCCGTGAAAAATGCGGACTTTGCCACAGCAACGGTAGCGCGAGTGGGCCGACGAGCAATAACATGGCGACGACATAGGGTCTTCGATAATAGAAATCCAGCGCCTGGCCAGACGTCTTGGCGACTTTGTAGGCATCGGTGACGGTGCTAACCCAAAGAAGCAAAAGGGCGAGCGCCGTGCTGAATTTGTTTAAGCCAGAAATCCAGTAAGTAAGTAGTACGAGGCTCAAGCAGGAGCCAAAAATCACCAGGCCTTTTTTGATTTCCTGGTTATAGATCTGTCCCAAGCCCGGGACGATTACTGAAAGAACCATGGCGGTGAGTGGATTTCTTCGAGCAGACATTGGAAATAAATCGACCTGTGTCTCATTCTGTTAACCTGTCTGAAAGACTTCAAGGGCTAAATCATCTGCATCGCAAAAATGTCAGATCCGGACGACGCCTAAGAAACCTCCATGAAATACGGGATCGCTCGCAGCCCGATGCTTGCGACAAGAAGAGCGAGCGATGCGAAGGCAAAGGGATGATAGCGGGGAACGTGTGCCACCTGCGCTTTGGTTAGATAAGTGCCCTTTTCTAATCGATCGATCTCAATATACGCCTTGCCGAGCTGGTCGGCGTCTCTGACATCGTAATAATTCCCCCCAGCGGCTCGCACAGCAGCGATCAGGCGCGGAGTCTCCGCCGCTCTTCTGACCTCGACTCCGATGAAGTAGATCTTAAACCCCGTCTGAGCGGCCTTTTGGATAGCAGCGTAGACATCGCGACCGGTGTTGTTCTCCCCGTCAGTTAGAACAATCATGACCTTGCTTAAGCTTTTTCCGCTCCCCTGTTTTTGCTGCTCCGCAAGATTAAGAGCGGTTAGGATCCCTTCTCCAATGGCAGTCTGGCCTTCGCTCGACAGGGTCTTGTTATCCACCATGCGCAGATAATTTGTCAGGTAGCCTATGTCCTGCGTCAGGGGAGCGACGACGTAGCTATTTTCGGAGAAAACGATGAGACCAATTCGATCTCCCTGGCGTTTTTGCACGAAGCGCAGCATGACTTCCTTGACCGCCTCGAGCCGTGTGACCTCCTTGCGTGCGACCCCCGCTCTTCTTCTTTCCAACGCCCCCTCCAGATCGATGGGCTCTTGCATGCTCCACGAGAGATCTAAAACCAAAAGAATGTCGAGCCCTTTGTTGACGATCGTGCGCTCAGCGGAAGGCTGAACGGGATTGAGAAGCGCGATCGCCAAAACCAGGAGCGCGAAGAATTCAAGAACCCTGGGCAGATAGACGAAACGTGATACCGGCCGGATTCGATCGCGCAGGTAAGGAAACACGGAAAGAGAGAGATAACTTTCGCGCCGCCGCCACTTGAAGAAAACGAACAGCAGCAGGAGAGGCAGCAGGATGTACAAAGTATCCAATCGAGTAAAAATCATCTCGTTCTCGGGGTCATTTTGATCGCTTGCTCCAGTGAATCGAGCAAGGATGCCTGTTCTGGGCCTGCCAACCGGCCGTCTTCTTTGCCGTATTGAGCGTCCTCGCACTGTTCCAGGAGGGCACTTAGCTGCTGCGCGAAGGCTCCGTTGTAGCCGGCGCCCTTGAGCGCTTCCTCGGTTTCGATGGGGGTCAGTCCTCGCGCTTCGACGTCCAGCCACTCCGTTAGATACTGGCGCACGAATTGGCCGGTTTCAGCGTAAAATGCTTTCGGATCTTGGGGCGGATCCTGCACCATTTGCCGGATGCGCTGGAGGCCCTCATGGATCCATCGCTCACGCACACGCCGGCTGACCGGTCTCTTGATGGCTTTGTCCCGATGAACGGCGTGCCATAACCGGGCCGCCGCGCGCGACCCGACAAATCCCATCCCGATCAACCCCAAAACCAGCGCTCCGATCGCCAAACTCAGATCCACGGGCTGGATCTGCTTGAACTCCCTCAGCCTGGGTTGTCCCCCGGGGAGAGTGCTCCTCAGCGCAATTTTTTGCGGCGGAATCCGAATCGCCTGGGCGCGGGCTTCCTTTTCTGAAACGGTGCCCTCCCGCCTGAAATAATAGAGCGCCACGGGTGGGACCACGAGCTCCGACTTGCCGCTCTCGTAGGTAGTCAGAAGTAGGACGACCTCGAAAAGCTTCCTATCGTCCCGCCAGTCCCGCTCCTCTGCCCGGACGTCGCGCAAGACAAAGGGAGGCAGCGAAAGATTCTCCTTTTTGAGATCGTCCATTACGAACTGGACACTTCGTGGATGGATGATTTGGATGGTATATTCCAAGGAGTCGCCGACCCAGAGTGCGGTGCGGTCGAGCCGAGTCGTCACCGAGAACGGAAGCTGCGGCTTCTGGCTGGCCGGAGCGGCCTCCAACTCGACGGCGACAAACAAAAGCATCGCGACTAATGCAGTCCACTTCATCGCGATTTTCTCCGAGTAAAGAAGAAGCCGATGATGGCATCTAGAAAAGGCCGGCCGGTGCGGAGAAAAAGATGGTCCAGGCTCAACCTGTAAAGCGACCGCTGCAGCGTGATTTTTCTTTCGCGAAGTAAACTCTCGTATTGTCCCCGGGTCCTGTCCGACAAGCGAAACAGCATCTCTCCTCCCCGTTCCGCATCTCTCAGTCTGAGATAGCCCCTGGCTTGGGGAAGTGCCTCTTCAAGCTCATCATCAAGGATCACGGGAATAAAGTCGTGCTTGCGGGTGAGTCTTTGCAGCGAGTGCGAGGCCAGGATCTCATCCTGGGCGATGAAGTCCGAAATACAGAACAGCAGGCTTGCGGTCTGCAGCCGAGTATTCAGGTGGTCCAAAGGCCGAAGAAGATCCGTCCTCTGCGAGCTGGGGCGGACATCCCAAAGCATCTCCAAGATCTTCCATACCTGTGCCAACCCCTTTTTCGAAGGCAAGTCGATTTCAATCTTGTCCGTAAAACCGAGCAGGCCCACCTTCATGTCGTCGTTGATGGCGGAGAAAGCCAGAGTTGCGGTCACTTCGAGGAGGAGTTGCCGCTTGGACTGGTCCGCGGTGGCAAATTCCATGGAGCGGGAAAGATCCGCCAGAATGATGGCGTTCATTTCCTTTTCTTCGTAGGCCTTCTTGATATAGGGTTGGGGCATGCGTGCCGTGGCGTTCCAATCGATTTGCCGATAATCGTCCCCATGCTGATAGGGTTTGTGCTGATCGAACTCAAATCCTCGTCCACGGATCGGACTGCGGTAGTCCGCGACCCAATGATGCCGTGCCGCCTTGCGAGTATAGATCTCGATGTACTGGAGGCGGTTGACGAGTTCAGCGGGGATCATGGGCGGGCGGTCCTCTCACGGGATGGCAACCTTTTTCAAAAGCTCATCCACGATTTCCTCGGCCGAAACTCGCTCGGCCTCGGCGCGCACGGTCCGGATAAGCCGGTGCCGCAGCGCATCGGGAGCGATGCGCTTGACGTCTGCCGGAAGGACATAGTCCCGGCCCGCAAAAAAAGCCGTGGTGCGCGACAGCGCCAGAAGATGCTGCGCCGAGCGGGGCGAAGCGCCATGAAGAATCATTTCCTTGATAACGGGTAGGCTCGTCGGCTCGCTATTGCGAGTGGCCCGGACGATGCGCACCACATATTCGCGTAGGGCGTCGCTGACATGGGTTCTGCTGATCACTTTGCGATAGCGAACGACATCGCCGGGAGCGATCAGCTGGCTGACCGAGATTTCGCCGAGTTTCAGGTTGAGCATCGCGGTCTCATCGCCGTGCGAAGGATAGTCGACCTGGAGCTTCAGCGCGAAACGGTCCACCTGAGCCTCGGGGAGCGTGTAGACACCCTCTTGCTCGATTGGATTCTGGGTCGCCAGAACCCAAAAAGGCTCTTCCAAGGCATACGTTGTTTCACCGATGGTGACCTGCCGTTCCTGCATGGCCTCCAGCAGAGCGCTCTGGGTCTTCTGGGGCGCCCGGTTGATCTCATCGGCGAGGATCAAATTGGCAAAGATCGGGCCCTTTTCGGTGCGAAACGAACTCACCAGGCGATCGTAAATGCGCGTGCCGATGATGTCCGCCGGAAGCAGGTCGGGGGTAAACTGAATGCGCTGAAATTTTGCGCTCAGCGTGCTTGCCAGGGTCATCACCGTCAGGGTCTTGGCCAACCCGGGGACTCCCTCGAGCAGAACATGTCCGTATCCGGTTTTGTCTTCTCCGTCGCGCCTGAACGAGTAGGGAATCTCAGAGAAAAGCCCAATCAATAAGCGCCGGATAAGCCAGTCTTGCCCCACGACCACCCGGTTGACTTCTGTCTCCACCCGTTGGATGGCTGCAAAAACTTTTTCCTGGTTGATTTGGTTATTCTGATCCATCAGGTCCACACTACACTAACATCCCGGCTAATAAGAGACCGAAGGCCGCTAGCAGAAAGCCGCGATAGGTGTCTTCGTACTCGACGACCTTCTTGAAGCCCTCAATCTTTCGCTCCTGCCTGACAATTCCATCGAAAAAGCCCTCAAGCTCCTGCCCGGTGAGCGATCGATGGGCGCTGCCGCCCGTAGTTTCGGCGATCCAGCTCAGGCTTCGCTCATCGAAGCGGCTCAATATCTTGTTTCCTTTCGTGTCCTCCACGTATCGGACCATTCCGTTCTCCCGCCCGATGGGAATCGGTGCCCCTTCCAGGGAACCAATGCCGATGGTGTGAATCCTGATACCTTGCCGGGTGGCCGCTCTCACGGCGCCTTCCAGCTCATCTCCATGATCCTCGCCATCGGAGATCAAAATAAACACTCTTTTCTTGCGGGCAGCTTCAGGGTAGAGCTCGGCGTCTCGAGAGAGAACCGTAAGCGCGCTTTGAATCGCGCGCCCGATATTGGTTCCCGGGTTAAAAGATGCATCGTCTTTCAGGTAATTCAGATAATAGAGCACGTTCGCAGGATCTTCAGTGAGATAGGAAAGGATCAAGCTTCCCGAAGCAAAGGAAACGAGGCCCACACGGTCTTGAGAGGGCTTCTTACGCGCAAAGCGGCCCACGATCTCTAACGCCCGCTCAAGACGGGAGGGAGGAACATCTTCTGCGCGCATCGAAGGAGAATTGTCGAGGAGGAAAACCACGTCCATCTTTTCAGGCTGGCTAACCTGTTTTTCCCGTACGAGTTGAGGGTGCGCCAGCGCGAGCACCAGAGCCATCAATGCCAGATTAATCAGCAGATAACGGGTCCCGTCGCGCCACAAAGAGTGGAGATGAGAGATCTTTTGTAGCGGGCCACCGGCGCCCAGGCGTCTGCGGGCGTTGCGCTTGCTGAAAAAATAGAACAGCCAAAGGGGCACAAGTAAGCCGACAAGAAAAAAAAGTTTGAAATACTCCGGCTGTAAGAAGACCATGAAAGTATTACCCTAGTTTCTCCGGAGCGATTTCCTGCTTTTTCTCCTGGGTCGGGCGCATCTTATCAAGAATTGATTTGACTTTTTCTCCCTGCCTCTTACTGTCCTGCTCCTTTTGGGCGAAAATCTGTTTGATGACTTCGTAATTGTATTTCAGGTCCCAGTCCTCTGGCGCGACGGTCAATCCCCTCTGATATTCAGCGAGCGCAGACTTTAGGTAACCGAGTGCTTCTTCGCCGTCCTGGCTCGCCACTGCGCGGCGAAAGAGAAGATTGCCCATCCAGAAGGAAAATTCTCCCTGGTCTTTGATCGCGGGAGAACTTCTGACCGCCTCTTCAAACTTGTCAAAGATCACCTCAGGCTCGCCCTGAGCAAAAAGCACATTGACCTGATCAAAGGTCAGCTTTTCGTAGTCGTCTTTTAGAATCCATGACAGCCACGGAACCGTGCGGAAAGGTGTTTCCGCCTGCTCGAAAATAGCGGTCGCCGTCTCGATCTCGCCGTGACGAGCTGCGGCGACTCCTCGAGAGATCTGAAACACCAGCCACGAGTAGCCGATCAGTCCTGCGGAGCAAAGAAAAACGAGGATTAAAAAAAACGCCCAGAAGAGTCTCTTCATCAGCAATCCTCCGCCTCTTTTCAGAATCCTACCCGATGGACGCTGGAACGAGGCAAGTTTTCAGACAGCTACTAAAACGTTTACTACCCGATCAAACACAAAATCAAGCAGGGAGATCTGCTCCTGATGAAGTTTGGATGTCGTCTCTGTGGCGAAACCGCAATCGGGATGAGCCTTGCCGGAAAAACTTGAATTTACCCTTGTTTTTCAACTGATCGCGGTAGCAAATCATGCACTTTACAAATCCAGAGGCCGTGCTTAAATTTCACTACGATTGTGTGGTTTTTATTAAGGAGAAGAAAATGAAGCCGGCTCTTCGGCTCGTACTCAACGAAAACTCACAAAATTCGGGCTCCCAACCGGTCTGGCCATCCGATGACGGCTTGCTTGACGCCTATTCCGCCGCGGTCACGACGGCGGCGGAGAAAGTCAGCCCGTCGGTAGTCAATATCGAGGTCAGGCATAGTCCCAATAGCCGCCAGGCGTCCCCGTCGCGCCGTCCTGCGGAGGTGCGAGGCAGCGGCTCCGGCTTTGTGTTTACCCCGGATGGCTTTATCTTGACAAACAGCCACGTCGTGCACGGAGCCAGCAAGCTCGGAGTTACGCTTTCGGACGGACGCAACTTCGAAGCGCGCCTGATCGGCGAAGATCCGGACACCGATCTGGCGATCATTCGCATCAACGGGGATAATCTCGTGCCCGCTGCCCTTGGCGACTCGAAATCGATCCGAGTGGGCCAATTGGTGGTAGCCATAGGAAATCCCTATGGCTTTCAGTGCACAGTAACCGCTGGAGTGGTCAGCGCGCTCGGCCGCTCGCTGAGGTCGCAATCGGGCCGGTTGATCGACGATGTCATCCAGACGGATGCGGCGCTGAACCCGGGTAACTCCGGCGGCCCCCTGGTAACCTCCCGCGGGGAAGTTATCGGGGTGAACACCGCGGTGATCCTGCCCGCACAGGGCTTGTGTTTCGCTACCGCGATCAATACCGCAAAGTTTGTCGCGGGTTTGCTCATACGGGATGGCAAGATCCGGCGAGGACATATCGGCGTCGCAGGACAAAACGTCGTGCTCCATCGCCGCCAGGTGCTGGCAAACAACCTCGCGGTCGCGAGCGGTGTCCTGGTGGCTTCCTTGGAATCGAAGGGCCCCGCCGAGCGCGCCGGCCTCAAAGAAGGCGACGTCATCGTTGCTTACGGCAAGCACCCGGTTTCGAGCATCGACGATCTTCATAGGCTCTTGACGGAAGAGCAAGTAGGAGCAAAGGTCGGATTGACGGTTCTGCGCGGCGGGGAAAAGACGATGCTGCAAGTGGTCCCTGAGGAATCCGCACGCTCGTCGCAAGCGTAGCGATGACCTTATCGAGGGGAGCGGCTATCGGTACGCCGTTAACCTCATTCAGCTTCGGCGTCTACCTCAGCCTTGAGGCGCCGTTTGCGCGCAGCGTCCGCCAGGGTATCAAGCAGCGCGCGGCTCTCTTCCCAACCGATGCAGGCGTCGGTAATGCTCATGCCGTAAACCAATTCTCTGCCGGGTAAAAGATCTTGCCGACCGGCCTTTAGATGACTCTCGATCATGACACCGAAAATCCGTCCCTCGTCGTTCTCGATCTGACCGGCCACGCTGCGGCCGACTTCGACCTGCTTCTGTGGTTCTTTGCCGCTGTTGCCGTGGCTGAAGTCGATCATGATGCGCGCTGGGATGCCGGCTTCCGCAAGACTCTTGGCCGCCGAGTTTACGGTGGCTGCGTCGTAGTTCGGCTGTTTGCCGCCGCGCAAGATCACATGGCAATCCTCATTTCCGGCGGTCGATACGATCGCCGAATGACCGTCTTTTGTCACCGAAAGGAAATGATGCGGCGCCTGGGCGGCGCGAATGGCATCCACCGCGATTCTGATGTTGCCATCGGTGCCGTTTTTGAACCCAACCGGGCAAGATAAACCGGAAGCGAGCTCCCGGTGAACTTGACTCTCCGTCGTGCGCGCTCCGATGGCCCCCCAGGAGACGAGGTCGGCGAGATACTGGGGTGTAATCATGTCGAGAAATTCGGAGGCCGCCGGCATTCCGTTTTCGTTAAGATCGAGCATCAAGTGACGCGCGATTTGCAACCCCTCATTGATATGAAAGCTCCCATCGAGTTTGGGGTCGTTGATCAGTCCCTTCCATCCAACCGTGGTGCGCGGTTTTTCAAAATAGACGCGCATCACCACCAATAGATCCGGGGATAGCCGGTCCTTTGTTTCCTTGAGTTTGCCGGCATATTCTTTAGCGGCTCTCACGTCATGAATCGAGCACGGACCCATGATCACCAGCAAGCGGTCATCGGCACCATGCAGGATGCGGTGGATCGCCTGCCGCGTTTCATACACGGTCTTGGCGGCGTTTTGCGTGATGGGAAAATCCCGCAGTACGGCCGATGGCGGCAAAAGCTCTTTGATCTCCCGGATCCGTAAATCGTCGGTTCTGTATTCCATCTCGGTCACTGTTGGTGCAAGGAAATTATTATAGACCAAAATTGTTGGAAGTCTAAACGGTGCGGGGGCTTTGACTGACGGATTCTCAGTCGTTCGCATGCGAGTGTATTGCCGCAAGCTGTTCCGAGCGCACCCATTGCTTCAGAGGTTTGCCGTCCTCCAGGGCTTGAAGCTCGCGCTCCCAGATTTTACGGATGAGGATCAGAGCGCGATCTGAACGCCCCAGCCATTCTTTTTTTCTCAGCTCCACCGGGCCCTGGCCGACTTGCGTAGCATAGTCCTGTATCCAAACGATGTTCGAACGTTCCGGACCTTCGATGTCTTGAATGCGGATATCACCACGCAGGACCGCCTCGCCGATTTCAGTTGGCGAACGGCCGAGTTTTCCGGTTCTCGCTTTGTGCCGGTTCTTGTAGGCCTCGCCTTCGTCCCCCTCCAAAATATGTGTGACGTCCAGTTGGAAACTCGCATGGTTGTCGTCGTCTATCGGCACTCGCCAAGCCAGATGATCGCGATCACGTTCCCGGAAACACAGGATGTTGGGTAATCCATGTTGGGTGATATACAGACGTCCGCTGGGAAAGCGTGAGGTTAGGAGTACACCCCACTCGCTCTCCTCCACCGTGATATCCGGAATTTCGGGCGGGCGGTTCATGTAGAATTCCGACTCCCGGTGCGTGAACGGAATGTGAATCGGATCGTTTTCCAGATTGTTGACGTAGTTGCACGGCCGGACGTAAGTCTCCGCCCAGAGCGTCTCTTTCTCGAAATCAGGATAACGGGGCAGGGGAGGCGGCTCGCCTTCGCCGAAGTAGACGAAGATCAACTTGAGATATTCTTGGGTGGGACAGCTGCGAATGTGAATTTTTTCTGCGAAGGATTCTTTCTCTGCCGGCTGCTCGACGCACTGTCCGGAGCTATCGAATTTCCAACCGTGAAATCTGCAGCGAATACAATCGCCCTCAACCCAGCCGACGGATAATTGCGTTTGGCGGTGCGGGCAGCGAAAGTCGACGACGTGCGGCGTGCCATCATCGCCGCGATAGAGCGTAAATTGTTCTCCCATGATTTTGATCGGCTTGGCCCAACCGGGCTTCAGATCTTCGGCGCGATAAATCGGGTGCCAAAATTTTCTCATGTAATGGCCCGCCAACGTGCCCGGCCCTGTGTAGTAAAAATCCATGAAATTAACCATGACAATTCTCCCAACTATTATAGTTCAAAGTTCAACGTTCAAGGTGAGTTGACCGTCCGGCCTCGTTGGTGCGCGGATTCCTTCGGCTTTAGACCCAACTCTTTCTCCGCTTCACGCAATGGGGTGCCGTCAGTGACTTCATTTAAAACCATATTCACTCCACTTTTTTTGCACCGCATCGATGTGTTGTTTGGGAACACGGGCGGCGGGGGGATAAGCATGCTTGCGGGTGGCGTCGATAAGAATCTTGCTTCCCGCTCGCCGTCTCGGATCGTGTTGAGGAATGTCCGGCGGTGCGGTGGAAGGGTCGACGCCCGATGGCACAACGCCATTCACTAGAAACGTATCCCGCTCAGGCTGCGCGCGAAAGCTCATCGCCCATTCCACCTGAAATGGATTGCGCACGTCGATATCATCATCGACAACGACGGTGAACTTGCCTTCTTTATTCATCAACGACCAGGCCCCCCAGGCGACCTCTTTGACCTGTTCCGGATATTCTTTAGCCATGGAGATAACCAACATGCTGCTGGCGCCGCCGCTTTCAGTGAAGTGGACGTCTCGCACCGGTAAGCCGATGACATGGCGGAGATGGTGAAATAGCGCGGCGGAACGGCTCAGGCTCCGGATGCAGCTCGATTCGCTCGGCGGCATCTGGCTCAAGAAAGAGTGATAGACCGGCGCCCGCCTTCGCGTGATGCAGGCAACTTCAATCACTGGCTGTTGGCCGCCGGGGCTCATGTATCCTGAGAATTCCCCGAAAGGTCCTTCCTGTTCACGATAGCCGGAGCGCAAGAATCCCTCGATGACGATCTCAGCGTTGGCGGGAACGTCAAGCTCCACCGTCTCACATCGAACCAAAGGCACGGGCTCGCCACGGAGTCCTCCGGCTATCGAAAGCTCATCGGTGCCGTAGGGGAACTTGCTGATGGACGCCAACACAATGGTAGGATCTACGCCAATGGCGATGGCCACCGGCATATCTTGCTTCTGTGCCTCGTACTGCCGGATATGTTTGGCGGCGTGTTGGGCGGCACCGACGTACAAACCGAGCTGTCGCTGGCCTTTGATTTGTAGCCTGTAAGTGCCGACGTTACGCTGGCCGGTCTCAACATCTTTCGTGATAATGACCGGCGCGGTTATGTAGGGGCCGGGATCTAGGCCCGGAGTCCAGACCACGTGCGGTAAAATCCCGAGGTCAACTTCGGCGCCGCGCGCGATGACCTCTTTGCAAAGTCCCGTCTCTACGACAACAGGATCGATGGGATGTCGCTGCCCTTTTTCCCAAACTTCAGAAATCTTGTCTGGGGTGGTCGCCAGAGCGAGCGCATAAATCATCGGCGAACCGCCGATCACGCCGATCACCAACGGAAAGGGACTCTCCCCTACGTGGCGAAATCCCAACGCCGGTCGATCGTTCCAACCATACCAATCAAACAGATGCCTGGTGACGGCGGATACTTCCCACGAAGGATCCACAGGTTTGTCGACCCAGTGGAGTTTTCCGCTGCTTTCTAAGCACCGCAAATAATCTTGTAAATCAGAATAGGCCATAGTTAAACTTGTGTCGCGTAGTCGGGGCAGTCAAACTCCTATTGGGACTTTCCATTCGTAAGCTGATCTAGTATATGGAAACCCTTGTCGATAGCGCTCAACGTTACTGGCGTGCAATACAATATGGTTTTACATTGTGTCAAGAACCTGCTTCCCCGACAGGTCGTGGCAAAGGAACAAATGCTGTAAATAAGTTAAAAGGAGGGTCATCTATGGCGCGGATTCGTCACCTGGCTATTGTTTCGGAGGATCGAGAGAGACTTGTAGAATTCTATACCAAGGCGTTCGGCATGAAACAGATCGAAAGTACGGGCCCGGCAATATACTTGACGGACGGTTACATCAATCTGGCGCTTATCCAGAAAAGACCCCACAACAAGCAGGGGCTCTATCACTTCGGGTTTGTAGTTGACGACATAGAAGCCCTGAAACCTCTTTGTAAGGAGTTGGGTGCCGCCTCTGACGTGGAAAGCCGACCTTTCCAAGCGGAGACCCGGGTGCACGACCCCGATGGAAATGGCGTCGATGTGTCAGTGAGGGGATGGCCGGTGGAATAACAAAGTGGACAGACAGGAGGTATTTAATGTTCCTATGGCTGCTTGCCGTCATGCTTGCAACCGTTGCAGTTGCCGGCGATGCCCACAGCATCGATCGCGTGCGAATCGGGGTGTCCAACTACAATCTCTCGAACCTCACCGTCGGTGTTGCTCAGACACGGGATTTCTTCAGACAAGAGGGCATTGACGCCGAAATCATTCGCATGAACCCCAACGTGGCGACGATGGCGCTGGTCAGCGGAGACGTCGGCTACACGACCCTGATCGGCTCCGTCATCGGCGCTAACCTCAAGGGCGCACAACTGAAAATGATCGCCTGTTCCCAAGATCGGACGCCCTTGTCGTTGGTGGGCAAGGCGGAATTGAAGTCTGTCAAAGACCTGAAAGGCAGAACCATCGGGGTAGGTTCTTATGGCTCAACCCCTGACATAGTCGCGCGCATGATCGTCAAGCATTTTGGCGTTGACCCTGAAACAGAGATCAAAGTGCTCGCTCTCGGTTCAGACGCCGCCCGGCTTGCCGCGCTCAAAGAAGGGATAGTCGACGGAATCATCGTCGCGCCACCCGTGGATTTCGAGGGACAGAAGATGGGCTTTAACATTCTCAGCCGGGCCGGAGAGGTTTTCCGGTTTCCCTACAATGGTCTGGGTACCAGCGTCAGAAAAATTAGTGAAAACCCGGACGAGGTCAAAAGAGTTCTCCGCGCCATGATCAAAGCCAACGGTTTTATTCGCAAAAACAAAGAAGGAACTGTCCAGGTCTTGGTTGACTGGGCAAAGACAAAGCCTGAATTCGCCGCAGCCGCTTACGATTCCTCAGTGGGCGCTTTCAGCGCGGACGGGAGCATTCCGGAAGACGGCCTCCGACTCGTCATCGCTAATTTTAAAAGATCGATGAACATCACGCGGCAGGTTTCGTTGAATGAAGTTGCCGATATCGCTCTGCTGGGTGAAGTGCAACGGGAGCTTGGATTGAGAAAATAGTTTTCCGGCTTTTGGTCAATCCTGAGGGTCTTGGAGCCCATTGATTGATAGAGATGAAATTAGAGGCGTTTCTTGAAGGCCGCGGATTTTGAATATAACCGACCGCACCAGATCGACGAAGCGCTATTTTTGCTCAAGGAGTTCGGCGATGAGGGCAAGATTCTGGCCGGCGGCCAGAGCCTGATGCCGCTAATGAATTTTCGGCTAGCTCAGCCCGCCCATATCATTGATATCAACTTCATTGACGGGATGGACTACACGAGACGCGACAAGGGCGTCCTTAGGATCGGGTGCCTCGCGCGCCAATCCCGTCTGCTCGATAGTCGGATCATTATAGAACGCTGTCCGTTGCTGGCCGAGGCGCTGACCTATGTAGGCTATGAGCAGATCCGTAATCGCGGCACCTTGTGCGGCAGCCTGGCGCATGCCGATCCGGCGGCGGAGCTGCCGGCCGTGTTCCTCGCTCTGGATGGTTTTGTTACGGTTCAGAACCTCAAGACGAAGCGCGAAATTGCCGCGCGCGACTTCTTCAAATCGTACCTGACGACATCCCTTTCCAACGACGAGATGGTGTTAGAAGCGTCAATCCCGGAATCTCCACCTGGCGCCGGTTGGTCGTTTACGGAATTCGCTCGAAGGTTCGGCGATTTCGCCATTGTCGGCGTCGCGGTCCTGCTGGTGCGTGATCAGGAGAAGATTACCGATGCCCGGATTGCGTTGACGGGAGTCGGCGATAAACCGTGGCGCGAGTCTAATGTTGAACAAATGCTCGTCGGCCAAAAGGCGTCGACGGATTTGTTCGGAAAAGTTGGGACGGAGATCGCCGCGCGAATAAATCCGGTGGCTGACATACACGCCAGCGAATCTTACAGGCGATCTCTCGCAAGAGTGCTGACTCGGCGAGCGTTGACTGATGCGTGGGGCAAAGCGCAGAATTCGACGGTTAGCAAACTTCCTCTCCCTTTCCGCCAAAGGGGGATAATAGGCTGAGACGGGAGAGGAATGAGGTGAGGGTGATTCTTTCTTAGCCCCTCACCCTGACCGCTCTCGCCGCAAGAGGAGAGGGGAAACGATTTGCTCGAACACGGTTTTTTGAGAGCGGGCTTTTTATATCGGAACCAACGATGACGTTGCAAAGAATACAACTGTCAATCAACGGTAGACCAGTGGAGAAAGAAGTCGAGACGAGGAAGAACCTGGCCGACTTTCTGCGTCACGATTTATCTTTGACCGGGACCCACGTCGGCTGCGAGCATGGCGTGTGTGGTAGCTGCACGGTGCTCTATAACGGCGAGCCCGTTCGGTCCTGTTTACTGCTCGCAGTGCAGGCGGACCGAGCCGAAATCATAACCGTCGAAGGTCTCGCTGAGAATGGCGCTCTCAATTCTTTGCAACAAGCTTTCAAGAGACATCATGCTCTCCAGTGCGGCTTTTGCACTCCCGGCTTTCTCATGACTGCCACGGCGCTGCTGCGCAAGAGCGGCCCGCTCGATGAAACACAGGTGCGAAAAGCGGTTGCGGGAAATCTCTGCCGCTGCACTGGTTATCAAAATATCGTTGACGCCATCGTTGAGGCTTCCGGTGGCGAGATCCTTGAACGAGCTTCGGGCCAGCAATCGCATAGCTGCGCCTGCGCGGTTTATCGGCGCGCCGGTGGAGCGGGCGGAAGACAGCGAACTGTTGACCGGGAAAGGAGTGTTCGTCGATGACATCGATTTTCCTGGAATGCTGCACGCCTATGTTGTCAGAAGTTCTCATGCGCACGCGAAGATCCTCAACATCGACACCGGAGCGGCCAAACGGTCGCCGGGAGTCGTCGATGTTATTACCTTCTCCGATCTCGGCGCCGTCCGAAAGTTTCCTCTGACCATTCCGCATCCAAATCTGAAACCGCTCACGGAATTTCCCCTGGCCAAAGACAAGGTGCGCTATGTCGGCGAGCCGGTTGCGGTCATCGTTGCTACCAGCCGGCAACTCGCCGAGGATGCGGCGCAACTGGTGCAAGTGGACTATGAACCCATGGCGCCTTGCGTGGACGTCGAGAAAGCGTTGTCGCCGGACGCGCCGCTGGTTCACGAAAGCGAAGCTGATAACGTCGGGGGATTCATGAAACAATCGACGGGCAACGTGGATAAGGCATTCGCCGAAGCGGACCACGTCATCAAAGAAACTTTGAGGGTTCATCGCGGCGGTTGCCACGCCATCGAAACCCGAGGCATCGTCGCGCAATACGAGCCCAAAGAAGGGTTTCTGACGATCTGGGCTTCGTGCCAGGGGCCGCACCGGATTCGCCGCACGCTTTTGCAGCTCATGGATATACCCGAATACAAAGTCCGAGTGATTGCGCCGCGCGTCGGCGGCGGTTTCGGTCCCAAGGGCGGCTTTTATCCGGAAAATTTTCTCGTGCCCTGGCTGGCTGTGCGCTTGGGCAATGCGGTCAAGTGGATTGAAGACCGCCACGAACATTTCATCGCCAGCCGCCAGGAGCGCGATCAAATTCACTGGGTCGAAGCTGCCTTCAACAAGGACGGAAAAATCTTGGCGCTCAAGAATTATTTCCTCTATGATACCGGCGCCTACAGCACGAGCCTCGTGGTTCCCTGGATCACTCTGGCGACGATTCCGGGACCTTACAAGATTCCCAATCTACAACTCGAGTTCAAAGCGGTCTACACCAATAAAGTCACGGCCATGGTCGTGCGTGGCGCGGGTAGACCGCAGGCCGCCTATGTGATGGAAAAAGTCATGGACCGGATTGCACGGGAGATCGATATGGACCCGGCCGAAGTGCGCCGGCGAAACTTTATTCAGAAAAATGAATATCCCTATAGCGTTGGGATTCTCTATCGGGACAATAATCCCGCTGGAGTACGACAGCGGCAATTATCCGGCCTGTCTGGAGAAGGCGCTGGAAATGATCGGTTACGAAGATTTCCGCAAATCACAGTTGAAATCGCGGAGTCACGGTGTTCGACTTGGTGTCGGCATCGCAGCCTACGTCGAGGGAACAGGGTTCGGTCCCTATGAAGGCGGCAGCGTCAAAGTCGGGACCGACGGCAAGATTTATGTTTTTACGGGCGCGGCGTCGCAGGGGCAGGGACAGGAGACGGCGCTCGGACAGATCTGCGCCGACTATCTTGGCGTTGACTTCGCCAATGTGCACGTAATCACCGGTGACAGCGCGGCGATTCCCCACGGTGTGGGCACCTTTGCGAGCCGGGTGATGGTCACGGCGGGCAATGCGATTGCGCAGGCGTCCGAGCAATTGCGAAGCAAGGCACTTGAATTGGCGGCGCACAAATTGGAGTGCCGCAGCGAAGATTTGGACTTAGTCAACGGTGAGATCTTCGTCAAGGGAACACCCGAAAAGAAGATTTCGTTGCGCATGCTGGCCCATGAAGCAGCGAACCGCGTGTCGGGCTTCATGGTAGACCGAAGCGTCGAGCCAGGATTAGAGGCGACGGTTTATTATTCGCCGCGCCGCTCGACGCATTCCAATGGTGTTCACGTTGCCGTGGTGAAGGTCGATGAAGAAACCGGTCATGTGGAAGTGCAGCGCTATGCCGTCGCGCATGATTGCGGCACCATCATCAATCCCATGCTGGTGGACGGGCAGATTCACGGCGGAGTGGCGCACGGCATCGGCAATGCGCTGTACGAAGAGGTGATTCATGACGAGAACGGTCAGGTGTTAAACGCTAGTTATATGGACTACTATCTGCCCGGCGCAATGGAAGTGCCGCGGATGGACGTGGCGCACATCGAAACGCCGACGCCGCTAAATCCACTGGGCTGCAAAGGGGCCGGGGAAGGCGGAACCATTCCCTCGCCGACTGCCGTGGCGCTGGCGATCGAAGATGCTCTGGCGGATTTAAAAGTGAAGGTGGACCGGATTCCGGTGAGTCCGGAAGTTTATTGAATTTGATCGAAAAGGCAAAACAACAGCCGGGTGATATGGCGAAACAACGAAGTGGGTACTTTTCTCCGCGTGTCTTGAAAACGTCGTCGACCAGGCGCCAAGCGGTGTCGCGGAAAAACCCTAAGTCGCGCGTAAAAAACGTGGCTGACCGGGGCATGATCAACAGCATCTTGAGACTTGAAGGGAGCACCGATTACATCACGATTACCATCGACGCGGTGGTGTGCGAGAAGGGTCAGTTTAAGATTTAGGAAATGTTAACCACGAAGGACGCGAAGACCACGAAGTAAGAAAAATCTAACCGCAAAGGGCGCAAAGGACGCAAAAGATGTATGGCCGGGTTTCGAAGCCGCTCTACTTCGTGATTCGTGATCTTCGTGGTGAACTTCTGAGTCGTGAGCGTCACAGAGAGGGTAGGAAAATGGCATTCATACAGAGTGCGCGACGGCATTGTCGTCCGTTTAACGATTTGCGGGAATATTTATCTGCGGTGAAAGAGATGGGCCATCTCAAAGTGGTGGAAGGCGCGGATGGGGAGCTGGAGATCGGCGCGCTGACGGGAATGATTGGGGCGCGCAAGGATTGTCCGGTCTTGTTGTTCGACGCGATCAAAGGTTATCCGCGCGGCATGCGCTTAATGACCAACATGCTCAATAACGCCGAGCGGCAGAAGCTGATTCACGGTTGCCCGCCCGAGTTGACTGAAAGCGAAGCCACCCGTTGGTGGAATGCGCAAGTGAAAACCTTTCAGCCATTGCCCCCCGTCTTCGTAAACGACGCGCCCGTCAAAGAAAACGTCAAGCAAGGCAAAGACGTCAACCTCAAAGTATTCCCCTGGGTGCGTTGGCACGAGAAGGATGGCGGACTTTATATGTGCGCCACTTCGACGGTGACGCGGGATTTGGAAAGCGGCTACGTCAATGTCGGCTCCTATCGATTCAAGTTAATCGATGAGAATACCTGCGTCGGGCACCTTGCCTCGGGCCATCACGGCGACATCATCAGCAAAAAGTATTGGGCCATAGGAAACGGCTGCCCGGTGGCGATCTCACTGGGACAGGAGCCATCGATTCTCATCGCCGCCGGCGACAATGCCGCGTGGGGTCACTCTGAATACGATTACGCCGGCTGGCTCCGCGGCGCACCCGTAGAAGTAACCCAAGGTGTTTACACGGACCTGCCGATTCCCGCGACTGCGGAAGCGGTGCTCGAAGGTGAGATTCTTCCGCCGAAGGGGGGCGTCGCCATCGAAGGGCCGTTCGGCGAAATGGGTGGGTATTATGGCGATGCCAGTCCAGCATCGCTGATCAAAATCCATGCGGTCCTTTACCGCAATGACCCGATCATTATGGGCTCGCCGCCTTTTCCCAACACGGCACGAAATTTGTTCGGTGCTCGCGGCCTGCGAGTCCGAGCAGAACTTGAGGCTTTGGGTATCCCGGGTATCAAAGGCGTCCGCTATGGCGGGGGAATCGTGGTTCTCTCGATCGAGCAATCTTTTCCAGGGCACGCGATGCGGGCCGCGCTCGGAGCGTTGGGCGGCACGGGCGGATATCACACGCGATTTGTCATTCTAGTGGACGAGGACGTCGATCCCCACAACCTCGGTGAGGTGTTTGAGGCAATGGGCAGCCGCTGTGATCCCGGCACGTCGGTAGATATTAATCGAAGAATCTGGAGCTCGCGGGTGGATCCGCGGCTGGAGCCGGAGAAGGTCGCAAAAGGGGATTATACGGCATCGGTAGCGATCATCGATGCGACTCGTCCCTATCACTGGAAGGAGCACTTCCCCGAAAAGGTCGGCATCTCTGCCGAGTTGCGCCGAGCAATGGAGGAAAAGTGGAAAGAGTTGTTCAGCGGCTAAAGTGATCTTGATTAGGTTTCGAGGAAGTGGTGGAGAGGACGGGTAATGGAAAACATTTGGTACGTCATATTGCCATTTGAGAATTCCTTCCCCCTCGACGGGGGAAGGTCACCGGCAACTTGCCAAGCCGTACGAATCCAACACTAGAAGGTAGGAAAGGCTTTTGGAAATATTCGAGTTTGATAGGAGGCTTGTATGATATGCCCCTCGCGTTGCGCCATCTTCGCGCTGGTTTTTCTTAGTATAGTTTTCTTGTGGACTCCGGCCGGCTCGCAAACACGCCAATTGAAAATTTGCGTGCCGGATTATTCGGTCGGAGTGATGCCGTTTTTCATCGCCAAGCAGAACGGCTACTTTGCGCAAGAGCAAATGGACGTCGAAGTGATCGCCGGGAGAGGTAATCTCTGCACCATGGGGCTCATCGCGGGCTCTTTTCAATTCACTTACTCCCCGAGCACCTTCGACGCGGTGGTTGCCAGCGACGTCAAGGGGAAGGTGATTTACGTCGCGGAGAAATTCTTGCTGCATCGCTTCATCGTGGCGCCGCAGATCAAGAGATTTGAGGATCTCAAGGGAAAAAAGATCGCGATCAGCGCTTTCGGAACGCTCACCGATATGTTGACCAGGGAAATACTCATCGATCGGGGATTAAAGCCGATGCAGGATGTCATGTTACTGCAAACCGGCGGGACGCAAGTGAGATTTGCGGCTTTGATGTCGAAGAATGTGCAAGCAGCGCTTTTGCCTTCCCAGCAAGCTTTGGCGGCGATGCAGGAGGGTTATCGGAATCTGGAGTACGATCCGCCTCCTTATTTGTCTCATCCGTTAATCGCCAAGAATGAATTGTTGAATAACGACAAGGCGCTTGCGCGGTCGCTGCTTCGGGCATTGCTCAAAGGGCATTTGTTCTTCGGCCAAAGACCGGAGGAAACGCTCAATGTCATCCAGAAAGTATTGCGCATCGACGATCGTAAGGTGGCGCGGGAAACTTATGAAGATGAGATGCGCCGGTATAATCCTGGCGGCGGATTTGAGCAGACCGCTATGCGAAAGGTGATCGATCGGGCGCGGGAAACGAGAAAAATGGAACGCAAAGTGGAGATCCAAGAAGTCTTCGATTTGAGCATGGCAGCGGAAGTGGAGGCCGCAGCTCAAAAAAGCCGGATGGAAACCGTAGCCGACGTTAATTGGCATATGGCTGATAGCTTATGGCGTATAGATAAAACCAAGGAACCATACGCTACAGGCCATACGCTCTAAGCCGAGTGAAGCCTGTAGACAAAGTTTTTAAGGACGCTGTCAGGACTATTATGCAAGTTTATTGCTTTCATTTGATGCCATGGGCCTATCTGGCGGAGAACTTTTCTCAGTCGCACAAAACCGCCTGGGTGACTTGTCCCAACACGCTCTATGATCCCGAGTTGGGTCACCCGCTCTACAACCGTTACTTGGATGAGTTGGAGCTGGCGGATCAGCTAGGCTTCGACGGTGTTTGCGTCAACGAACATCATCAAACCGCCTACGGCGGGATGCCATCGCCAAACATCATGGCGGCCTGTCTGGCGCGGCGCACAAAGCAAGCGAAGCTAGTGATTCTCGGCAACGTCTTGCCGCTTTACGATCATCCACAGCGCGTAGCGGAAGAGATCGCTATGCTCGACGTCATTACCAAGGGCCGAGTGATCTCGGGTATGGTCGTAGGCACCGGCATGGAATATTTCTCTTACAAAATAAATCCAACCTACGCGCGGGAGCGATTTCACGAAGCGCACGATCTGATTATCAAGAGCTGGACCACCGACGGTCCGTTTAGCTGGGATGGGAGGCACTACCGCTTTCGCTACGTCAACGTTTGGCCGAGAACTTATCAAAAACCTCATCCGCCGATCTGGATTCCGGGGTCGGGCAGCTCTGAAACCATGGAATGGGTCGCCGAAAAGAAATACACCTATATGGTGCTGCCTACTTTGGCGCCGTTTGAGTTGCGGCGCCAAGCGGCCGAGTATTTTTCGGCGTGCTGTGAAAAAGCTGGCTACACGGTGCGCCACTCGCAGATCGGTTGGGGCATCGGGATCTATGTCGGCGAGACCGATGAAGAGGCGCGGCGCGAGTACGAGCCGCATTACTGGTACTACGCGCGTAACCTGTTGAAGACGACGCCGCAACAGGCTTTGCCGCCTGGGCACACGTCGCTTTCGAGTGTCATGGGCATGATGCAGCGGCGGCTTCAGTCGCGCCCGGGCAACCTTTCTACTTGGGAAGAGGTGGATAAAGCCGGCTACGTCGTGGTGGGCAGTCCGGAGACTGTCCGCCAGCGACTGGAGGATTATGCCAAGAAAGTGGGTTTCGGCTTGATGATCGCAAACTTCTCGGTCGGTAATGCGCCGCGTGAATACACGGAGAAGAGCATGAGGCTTTTCGCTGAGAAAGTGATGCCGAAGTTGCGGGGCATCAACGTTGACGGAGGCCATGCGGTGAATGCATGATTGTAGAAATGTCATTCCCGCGGGCGTGATCACCCTCTGCGGCGGCCAGCGAAGTGGGAGAGGGAAGGGTGAGGGTAGAGGAAACGCGCGAGAAATGAAGATGTGCAGAAAAATCTTTCTCTGGTTAGTGCCAATTCTATTGCTGATGACTGCCACCTTCGCCCAGGCACAGCAGCTGAAGAAAGTCCCGCGGATAGGGTATCTATCGGCGCAAGAGCCGGCTCGTGAGTCCGCCCGTCGAGAGGCAATTCGGCTAGCTCTTCGCGAGTTTGGCTACATAGAAGGACAGAACATCGCCATCGAGTACCGATATGCGGAGGGCAAGCGCGATCGGTACCCTGAGCTTGCCGCTGAGCTGGTGCGTCTCGGAGTTGATATCATCGTGGCAGCGGGAGCGGACCCGGTGGTCCAGGCAGCCAAGAATGTGACCAAGACGATTCCCATTGTTATGGTGGGCCCTGGGCGCGACCCTGTTGAAGCAGGCTTAGTTAAAAGCCTTGCCCGTCCCGGCGGTAACGTCACCGGAATTACAAACCTTGCCCCAGAACTCGGCGGCAAGCGGCTGGAGCTACTCAAAGAAGCCGTTCCCAAACTTGCCCGTGTCGCGGTTCTCTACGACCCGGCCGCTCCGGGCACTTCACGCGAGGTGAAAGAGGATCTCCCAGCCGCGGCGCGTGTGCTGGGGTTGACTCTTCGGTCTTGGGAGGTACGAGCTGCAGGACGATTTCGAGAAGGTATTCGCTGCGCTAAACAAGCAGCGCCCGGATGGACTCTACGTGCCGGGCGGATCGCGCTTAATGGCTGCTAACCGAAAACGGATCGTGGACTTTGCCTTGAAGAGCCGCTTGCCGTCGATGTACAACAACAGAGAATATGTAGATGCCGGCGGGCTCATGTACTACGGCGCGGACCTTGCGGACAGTTATCGGCGTGTCGCATATTACGTGGACAGACTCTGAAGGGAGCCAAGCCTGCGGATCTGCCGGTGGAACAGCCAACGAAGTTTGAGTTTGTGATTGATCTTAAGACGGCGAAGCAAATCGGGGTGACAATCCCACCGGACGTGTTAGCGCGGGCGACCAAAATCATTCGGTGAAATCAAGTAACATCGAGAAGGTTCCTGATACCGTTTTCGGCGGCGACTTGTGCGGGTGCCGCCTCGATTATTTGACCAAACTCTTAGAACCAAGTAAGTTTACGCAGGGGACGTAGACCCGCAGGAGGAGAAAGAATGAGCAAGAATCTAGAAGCGTATTTGCGACTGAATAAAGCACGGTATAAAGACCAATACGTTGTCCTGGTGGACGGAAAGCTAGTTGCGAAAGGGAAATCCATAGAGAAAATCTTGAGAAATGTCCGGAAATCTTACCCGACACAAATTGCCCATTGTAGCAAAGTAACAGGGGATGAGGTGCTTGTTTTGTGACTCGTTTTCGCTACCGCCCTGAGCGTTCACCTCGGCACAATATACCGCCCCGTCGCAACCGTCATTGTAGAACATAAAAAGATTGTTGTTGAATTACCGTTGTACATTGACTCGGGTGCGGATATCTCGATGATCCCTTACCGCTTCGGAAAGGCATTACGGCTCGACCAGAATTCAAAAGACCGTATTAGAAGGATTAGAGGAATCTCCGGGCGAAGTGTTCGATATCTTATTAAGCGTCTGACTTTTATTTTCGGACGACGCAAAATCTCTGCTAGAGTCGCGTGGTCAATGACAGAAGAGGTTCCCCTGTTGCTGGGAAGGATGGATGTTTTCGAAAGATTCCGTATCACGTTTGATGAGACAAATGGCGTCGTGGACTTTCGGAATAACAATAATCAATCCAGACCTCGCTACCTTTGCACATAATCTAAGCGTTGTGTCAGATAACACGTGTGAGGCCTTCCGAGACCGCGAAGCAATGCCTTGGAGTTCAGAGATTTAAGTTCAAACGATGACAAGTCATAAAGAAGAAATCCTCAAAGTTCGAGGACGAAATGTGAGATTGTTTCGTGGCGGCGAGGGGCCGCCGCTCCTCTTTCTTCATGATACGTTTTGTCCTTCGTGGTTGCCGATACACGAAATCCTAGCCGAGCATTATGAGGTCTTTGTGCCGCTGCATCCGGGCTGCGCGGGGTCGGAGCATGGCTTTGCTCAGTTTGAAGAAATGGAGGACCTTGTATTTCATTACCTCGATTTCTGCGCAACTCTTCGCCTTGATCATCCAGTGATGGCTGGCGCGTCTTTTGGCGGTTGGATCGCAGCCGAATGGACGATACGGCACAGCCAAACTTTGCGAGCCTTGATTCTCATCGATGCGTTGGGATTGCGTGTCCCCGAAGCGCCGACGCCAGACATCCTGAGCCTCGATGCTGCAGCCAGCCGCCAAGCGATCTTTGCTGATCCGTCTTCGGCTCTGGCATTGCAAGTCATTCCGGACATGCCCAAGCCAGAAGAGATCGTGAGTGTTCTCTTGGCCCGCCAAACCTTGGCGCGCTTCGCCTGGCAGTTCCCCGACAATCCGAGGTTGCTGCGATATCTTTATCGCATAGAGGCGCCGAGCTTGATCCTCTGGGGTCAGCACGACGGCTTTGTATCCGCTGCGCATGGACAAGCGTACCACGAAGGAATTGGCGGATCGGAATTCAAGATGATTCCAAATGCCGGCCATCTGCCGCATATCGAAGCGCCTGAGGCTTGCGCCGACGTCATGTCGAGCTTCCTGATCAAGACGTAGGTTTGTGTTTTTCCCAGCGTGATTATAGGTATGAAAACAATTGGTTCACGGCGGTATTCCTGCGGCCAACGGAATCGGAGGTAGCGATGTTCAAAGTCGAAGCCAACCTCAAAGAAATCGCGACCCGTCAGCTCAGCCAGCGTCGCGCGCGGAAAGAAGGCGAGCCGCGGCGGCCGGTGACGACGGTGCATTGCAAAGCGCTGCATGGTTTGCAGTTCCGCGCCACGGTGGAGGGGCATAGTTTTATTTCCGACGAGGGTGAAGAAGCCGGCGGACATGGCGCCGGGCCGGCGCCGCTGAGATATTTTCTCGCCGGCATCATGATGTGTCACCAGGTGTGGTGTGTGAAAAGCTCGGCCGTGTCAGACGTGCAACTCGATCGGCTCGAAGGCGAAATTTCTGGCTTCGTTGAGGGAGGAGGTGGGGATGCGGGCAAGGAAGTCGAACGCGGATTCGATCTCATAAAGTACACGGTGATGATCGAAAGCCCCAATTCGGTGGATGCGATTCAATCGATTGTCGAAGCGGCAACGCGCCGATGTCCGGCTTTCGTTTCGGCGGCACGGAGCATACCCATCGAAGTAACGATCCTGCACAACGATAAAAATCTGGGGTTAAAAACCTACGACAGGAGAAGTAAGTGATTTTTACCGATCTAAGGCATTACATCGCGACATTAGAAAAACTCGGTCAACTCAAACTCATCGAGGGCGCGAGTTGCGATTTGGAGATCGGTGCGATCACTGAAATGGCCACGTCCCAGCCCAATTCCCCGGCAGTGCTTTTCGACTCAATAAAGGGGCACAAAAAGGGCTTTCGAATTCTGACCAACTTTCTCGCCCATAAAACGCGCGAACGGATGGTGTACGGTGTTTCGGAGGACCTCACTGATTCGGAAGCCGTTCGTTTTTGGAAGAACAAGCTCAAAGAAGTAAAGCTCATCGAGCCGGTTTACGTCGAGAACGGTACCGTCCAACAGAACGTGATGGCGGGTGACGACGTCGATCTCACGAAGTTTCCCTGGCCAAGATGGCATCAGCGCGACGGCGGGCCCTATATCTGCGCCACATCAGCCGTCACGCGGGATCCGGAATCAGGATATATCAACGTCGGTTCCTACCGCTATATGCTGCTGAGTAAGAATACGATGGTGGCCCATATCGGTTCCGGCCATCACGGCGACGTGATCCGAAAAAAATATTGGGCCAAGGGTAAATCTTGTCCGGTAGCGATTTCCCTCGGTCAAGAACCCGCGCTTTTCGAAGCATCCGGAACGAATCTGAGTTGGGGTGTGTCGGAGTACGGATTCGCTGGCTGGATGCGCGGCGCTCCTGTCGAAGTGACCAAGGGAGTTGCCACGGATCTGCCGATTCCGGCAAGCGCGGAGGTCGTCCTCGAAGGCGAAATGTTGCCACCCGAAGAGGGAATGCAGGTCGAGGGACCCTTCGGCGAAATGTCCGGTTACTACGGGGGCGGCGCGCGGCCCGCGCCGGTAACCGTGATCAAAAGCGTGCTCCATCGGAACGATCCCATCATTCTTGGCGCGCCGCCGTTTTTGGGGGCGAGCCGCGGGATTCTCTCTTCACGGGGCATTTTGATTTGGAACGAGCTCGAGGCGTTGGGGATTCCCAATATCATCGGAGTGAATTACTCCTGGGGTATGACGATTATTTCGATCAAGCAAGCCTATCCCGGTCACGCCATGAGAGCGGCTCATGGTGCCCTCGGGGGGACGGCGGGTTATCATGGGCGGTTCGTCATCGTGGTGGACGACGACATCGATCCGTTTAACCTTCACGATGTCATGTGGGCGTTGGCGACGCGCTGTGATCCCGAAACGGCAGTCGACATCTGTCGCCGGATCTGGAGTTACAAGATCGATCCGCGTTTGCCAAAACACAAAAAAGAAGCCGCCGATTATACCGGTGCGGTGGCGATTATCGACGCATGCAAGCCTTACCATTGGATCGATGAGTTCCCGCGCACGACGAAAATCAGTGAAGAACTGCTGAAAGCGACGGAAGAAAAGTGGGGCAAATGTTTTAAAGACTAGCGACCTTAAAGAGGCTGTATCCCGGTTTATCGCAGACAGCGCCCGAGGAGAGAGCTCTCCGGTCGCGGGCAATGGGCCTCTACCTTGACGCGGCCTGCAAACCCGGGTAGTGGAGCATAGGGTAAAGGAGAAACGCGAGCTTATGATCAAGCACCTTAGAAGTCGGCTAGCTTTACGCTATCTCTGCCCGCGCTCTTCGAGGCTCACTCCTCGGGCGAAACTTTAGCGTGATTTTTCTTCGGAGCATGAATATTCGGGGCGAAGCACCCAAGTAACGGCTAACATCAATATGGATTTTCCCATCAATCCTCCCATTGGGGATCGCGTCAGAAGAAAAGAAACGCTGCGCTTTGTTTCCGGCACCGGCCGCTACGTGGACGACCTGTTGCCGCCCGGCACTTTGCACGCGGCATTTGTCCGGAGCTCCTGCGCCCACGCGCGGATCAAGGGCATTGACGTTGAAGCCGCTCGCGCGATGCCGGGTGTCCGCGCCGTGTTTACGGGAAAAGATGTCGCGCAGAAACTCAAGCCTCTGAGGGTCGGCGGCAGCCCGCTATTGCGGCAAATCAAGCTCTATCCTTTGGCGGTCGACAAAATTCGCTACTTCGGCGAGCCTATGGCGGTGGTCGTTGCCGATAACCGCTATCTGGCGGAGGATGCGGTCGATGTGGTGTCGGTGGATTTCGAACGGTTGCCGGCAGTCGTGGATCCCGAAGCCGCCATGGAACCCGGTGCGCCTTGTGTGCATGAGGAGGTTGGCAGCAACATCGTTTACAAATATCATTTCGTTACTGACGGTATCGATAAGGTGTTCCAGGACGCCGATGTTGTCATCAAGGAAAGAATCCGTAGCCATCGCATCACGGCCTGCCCCATAGAGCCGCGCGCTTATCTGGCCCACTACAATCGAGAGGAAGATAGCCTGACGATGTGGTCGGCGACGGCGAATCCACATTCTCTCCGGACGCGCATCGCCGAGATGTTGAGTTTTCCCGAAGGCAAGGTTCGCGTCATCGCGCCGGACGTCGGCGGTTCTTTCGGGCTTAAGATCCAGACCTACCAGGAAGAGCTTCTGTTGCCGTTCCTCTCGCGTGAGGTCGGGCGGCCGATCAAGTGGTGCGAGACACGGGTGGAACATCTGCGCAACGGCCGGCATGGACGCGACCAGATTCACACAATCGAAATGGCATTAAAAAAAGATGGAACTATGCTGGCGATCAGAGACAAAATCGTTGCCGACATGGGCTCGACGTACACCGTCGATCACTCGATCATGGCCAGCGCATTGTATGTTCCCGGTGTTTATCAAATCCAGAACTATGCGGTGGACGCCTTCGGCGTGGCGACCAATAAAACCACGCATGGATCGTTGCGCGGTATCGGCAAGGCGGACGCTTCTTATATTTTGGAACGGCTCGTGGATATTGTCGCTCGGGAATTGAAGTTGGATCCCATCGAGATTCGAATGAAAAACTTCATTCCCGCGGAAGCGTTCCCCTATCGCAACGCCACCGGCGCGCTCTATGACAGCGGCCAGTACCATTTGGCTCTGACACGCACCGCAGAAATGGCGGGCTACGAGCAACTTCGCAAAGAGCAAGCCGAGTTACGCAAGAAAGGCATCTACCGCGGCATCGGCGTCGCGCTGGTGATGGAGCCGACCAGCTCGAGCCGCATTCATGCCACTGGCGGTTATGCCTCCTGCCGGCTGCGCATCGAGCCGTCGGGAGCGGCTACGGTGTTTTCGAGCATGGGCGAGCAGGGGCAAGGGCATGAGACGACCATCGCACAGATCGTCGCCAGCCAGACTGGCATCCCATTCGATAAGATCACCGTGATTCACGGCGATACCTTGCCGACTCCCTACGGCTTCGGCACCGGCAGCAGCCGCTCGTCGGTGGTTTTGATGCCTTCAGCCTGGGTGGCAGGCAAGTTGATGCGCGACAAGATTCTCGGCATCGCCGCCCGCCAGTTGGGTGTGGTTCCGGAAAAGCTCGAGATCGGCGATGGCAAAGTCTTCGCTAGGGAGAATCGGGAGCAATCCATCGCGGTCACGGAAATTGTCCGGACCGCTTATGGCGCGATTCATCTCTTGCCGGAAAACATGGAGCCTGGGCTCGAAACCACAGGTTACTTTATCAATCCCAACATCGATTATGAGCCGGACGAAAAGGGCCGGATGAACACGTTTTCCAGTTATCCCTACGCGGCGATCATCGCGGTGGTCGACGTGGACGTCGAAACCGGTTTCATCAAGATCGTTAAGTACTGCACGGTTCATGATTGCGGCAACATGATCAATCCGCAAATCGTCGACACGCAGCAGCAGGGCTCGATTGTTCAGGGGATCGGCGCCGCGCTCTACGAAGAGCTGCGCTACGACGAGGAGGGACAGCTTCTGACTTCGACGTTTATGGACTATCGGCTACCGTCGGTAGAGGAAGTTCCGGAACTTGAACTGGAGCACATCATAACGCCGAATCCGTTTACCCCCTTGGGAGCTAAAGGAGCTGGAGAGACCGGAATGCTTGGGCCGCCGCCGGCGCTCTGTAACGCGGTGGAAGACGCGTTAAGTCCCTTCGGTGTAAAGATCCGCCAAACACCGCTCACGCCCGAACGGGTCTTAGACTTGATCGAGAAAGCGAAGGTTTCGAAGTCCACTTATGGTTAAGACAATTACTCTCACTGTCAATGGCAAGCCGTGCACCGGCGAGGTGGAATCGCGCACGTTGCTGGCTCATTTTCTGCGCGACACATTGCGTCTTACCGGCACGCACCTGGGCTGTGTCGTCGGCCGATGCGGTGCTTGCACGGTTCTCTGGAACGGCACGGCGGTGAAATCTTGCATGGTGTTCGCGGTTCAAGCCTCGGGTGACGAGATCGTTACCGTTGAAGGATTGGCGCAGGATCAGAGACTGAATCCTTTACAGGAAGCTTTCTGGCAGAACGACGCGGTGGAATGCGGTTACTGCACGCCGGGCATGCTTATGTCTGCTTATGGCCTGCTCAAGAAGGTAAAAGATCCCACGGAGGAGCAAATCAAGAAAGCCATTTCGGGAAACCTTTGCCGCTGCACCGGCTACCAAAACATCGTCGCCGCGATCAAAGAGGCAGCGAGGAACTTTGCGGCGCCTGGATTCTCGCTCAATGCATGCGGGAATGACGCACTTCGATAGAGTAGTTGTATGTTAAGAGTTCTCGCCGCCGTAACTCTAATTTCTTGTTTGGGGCTTCCTGAGGCTTTTGGTGCCGAAGCTCTTAGGAAAATCAGGATTGCTTCAAAAGGGGGCGGAGAGACGTTGCTCCCTTATTTGATTTCCCAGCGGCTAGGGTTTTACCGAGACGAAGGACTCGACGTGGATGTGATCGTGACACGAGGGACGGTCACCACTCAAGTTCTGGTGGGTGGCGCGGTGGACTACGGTAACGGTGGTTCGATTCCAGCCATGCTCGGTGGAGCGCGTCTGAAGATTTTGCTCATCAGCACCGACAAGCCCGCGCAGTACATGGTAAGCTCTACGAAGATTTCCCAACTGAAACAACTTGCCGGCAAGACCATCGCCGTTTCCGATTCGGCGGGCAATTCGACGCTTATTCTTCGCGAGCTGCTGACCAAGAATGGAGTGCCTATTGAAAGTGTACAGATGCGAGCCCTCGGGGAGCAGTCTATGCGGCTTGGCGCGCTCTTGGGTGGTACCGTAGACGCAACACTGGTGTCCTACGGCGCGGCGCAGCATGCGCAAACGAAAGGGTTCCGCATTCTTGCCTACAGCGGGGATTATGTCTCCTCGCTCAGCGCCAACCTCGAAACTACCGATGACAAGATTCAAAACGCGCCGGACGAAGTCTTTAGGGCCGTCAAGGCGACCCTAAAGGGACAGCTTTTCTTTCACCGCAATGCCAATGGGGCGACTAAGTTTGTCATGGAGGTCCTGCGGCTGACCCATGTCAACGAGGCCGCAGAGTTCTGGGCTGAGCGGACGAAGCAGGCGTCCGAGCTGGCCAAGGTGGGCAGGGCGTCGGATGAGGCCTTAACTACGAATATCGATCGGGTGAGAGAGCAAATGAAAATGGTGGGCGCGTCAAGCCGGATCAAGGAGAAATGGGCCCTCGATCAGGTCTATGATTTCTCCTTCGTCAAGAAAGCCTACGAAGAAATCCGGGCGAGCAAATGGGATCCGATGCGTTACGAATATGCGAAGAGGTAGTAGGGGCGACCGGCGGGTCGCTCCTAGACGCCGAGACGCGAAGAGGAGACTCGCGATGCATAGAATTATACTGGCCGTGGCTTTGTTTGCTTGTTTAGGAATCACCGATGCCTTTGCCGCCGAAGCGCTTAAGAAAATTCGCATTGCGTCGAAGGCGGCGGGCGAGTCTCTCGTTCCCTATGTGATTCCGCAACGCCTGGGTTTTTACCGGGAAGAGGGGATAGATGTCGATGTCATCGTGACGCGGGGTACCGTAACCACTCAAGTCGTCATCAGCGGCGCCGTCGATTACAGCAACGGGGGATCGATCCCGGCGATTCTCGGCGGCGCGCGGCTCAAAATTCTCCAGGTCAGCACGGATAAACCGTCGCAGTACCTCGTGGTTTCACCGAAGATCACCAGCATGAAACAACTTAAGGGCAAGACGGTGGCGATTTCCGATTCCTCCGGTAACTCCACGTTGCTCTTCCGGGAGCTCCTGAGCAAGAATGGCGTGGCCGTCGAAACCGTGCAATTGCGGGCTCTGGGCGAGCCGTCGGTGCGGTTGGGAGCGTTGTTGGGCGGGGCCGTGGACGCGACGATGATTACCATCGGCAACGCTCGCCTAGCCCAGGCGAAGGGATTTCGTATTCTTGCCTACAGCGGCGACTATGTGTCGGCGCTGAGCGCCAACCTTGAAACCACGGATGACAAGATCCAGAACTCACCGGACGAGGTTTACAGGGTCGTGAAAGCGACTCTGAAAGGTCAGCTGTTCTATCATCGTAATCCCAATGAAGCGGCTAAATTTATCATGGAAGTCCTGCGCATCGCTGATTTCAACGAAGCCAAAGAGATCTGGCGCGAACGGGACAAGCAAGCGTCCGAAATCGCCAAAACCGGGCGAGCCACGGAAGAAGTGATGACGACGAATATCGAGCGGGTGCGCGAACAGATGCGGGCGGTCGGCGCAGCGAGCAGGATTAAAGGGCCGGTGTCCCTGGACCAAGTCTACGACTTCACTTTCGTCAAGAAAGCCTA